>DENB01000077.1 GCA_002359495.1 Enterobacteriaceae bacterium UBA2655 | reverse complement strand
CGCGCGCTGCGCCAGCAGGCCGGATTGCCGGAGTTGTCCGCCGCGGCGATTGAGACGCTGACGCCCGGCGATCTGCAACGGCTGCATCGGCGGCTGACGCGCGAGCGCCGCCGCTGGGTTGCGCTGTTCTGCGGCAGCAACATCGCGCCGGGCGGCGGGGCGCGTAAATAGTCACGGTACGATATTGCTGAATTAATTTGACCGTTTTCGCCAAAACTCTTCACTATGCGCGCCTGCTTTCTTCACGCAAACTCAATGGGTTATTACATCGTGATGAGGAAAGTACTGTGAAACAAATGAAACGCCTGGCACTGCCGCTGTTGGCTGCCGCTGCTCTTTATGCACCGTTGTCCCAGGCGGCTGCGATGCAATACCAGCTCAACCCGGAGCACACTTCCGTGATTGTCACCTGGACCCATTTTGGTTTTTCTCATCCCACTGCGGACATTGCCAATACCACCGGCACGCTGGTGTTTGATAAAGATCATCCTGAGCAGTCAAAAGTCGACGTAAAGCTGCCGATCACTGAGATCGACAGCCACGTCGCAGCGCTGACCAAAGAGTTCAAAGGCGCAGATTATTTTGACGTTGCGAAATATCCTTCCGCTACCTTTCACAGCACTCGCGTAGTCAGCAAAGGCGACAACAAGTTTGACGTTGAAGGGAACCTGACGCTGAAGGGGATCACCAAACCGGTTACGCTGCATGCCACGCTGAACCAGCAGGGTGAGCACCCGATGGTGAAAAAGCAGGCGATCGGTTTTGACGCCACCGGCACCATTAAACGTTCTGACTTTAAGCTGGATAAATATGTTCCGGCGGTCAGCGACGAGGTGACGCTGACTATTTCTACCGAAGCGTACGCCAAATAAGCAACAGCCTGATAAAAAAATCCGCGTCGCGAAGGGCGCGGATTTTATCAGGGAAACGCACTCAGCGCTGCACGCGCAGTTTAGCAAAGAAGGTAATGCAATAAAGCGCGCAGAGGCCGACGACAACATAGATAATTCGCGAAAGAATTGCCGCCTGACCGCCAAAAATGGCCGCCACCAGATCAAACTGAAACAATCCTACCAGCAGCCAGTTCAGACCACCGACAATCAGCAGAACAAGTGCAACCACATCAAGAGTTTTCATAAAGTTCTCCTGTCAGGAACATGGGTATTTGCAGGTTCAGGCCATAAATTGTCTGTTGAAATTTCGGTAACGAATAAAATTAATTCACTCTGGTTATCTGTCCCTGAAAAGCGTAGAAGCGCGTCTGCTAAAGCGCAACTTTCCTAAAGTGAATCGTGACGGGAAATACAGTTTTATTTCATTGCGATGAGAAAAAGAATAAAAAAAGCCCGGCGTGAATTTTTTTTAACGCTGCGCTTAATTAAAAATAAAATAAGCGAAAGGGGGCAATATTATCGCCCCCTGAAATTAGGCCCAGAATTTCTTTTTGCTGGTTTTACCGATGCCGGGATTACAGCTGTTGGTGGGATCAAGCTGACGCCAGTGCTGTTCATGCTCGCAGGAGGCGTGATAGAGGTGGCCGACATTGTGTTCCGCCGGATACTTCGCGCCGCGCTGCTCCAGATACGCAATCACTTCCTCTTTAAACCGCTTCGCATCCACGCCCGGCTTCAGCACGTAATCCTGATGGTTCACGAAACAGAAGAAGTGGCCGCAGCAGTAGTCGATCTGCACCTGCTGCGCCAGGTGCGGCGGCAGCGTCAGACGCCACGCGTCGTCATTGCGGCGCAGCGCGACGTCAAAGGCCACCAGCCGTTCATCCGGCGAGTAACCCAAATAATCACAGTAGGAGATGGTGCAGCCGCCCACGCCGAAACGCACCAGAAAGGCGTCCGCCGCTTCGCGCGCGTCGCACAGGAAAAAGTCGCCGTGCTTATCAATGAAAAACTCGCGCAGCAGCTGATGCAGCTCATCAGTTTGATCGGCTTCCACCTTAATCATCAGATGGTGCTCGAAACGTTTGCGGTAGTCCAGAATGCGCGCGGCGATAAAGCGCGGCGTGATCTGGTTAAAAAACTGCAGCAGCCTGTCGACGAAATTGCGCGGCAGAAGTTTCAGGTGGCTGACGCGCACGTCCCATTTCGCCTTGTTGGCCATCAGTGCAGGCAGCGCCTGAGGTCCCAGCTTGCGGATCGCCAGATACATATGTTTGGCGTAGCGCACGGTGAGATCGAAAGCGTTACGGTGAATGTACTCTGCCTGCAGCGGCAACGCCTGCATCCTTTCCAGTAAAAAGCGGCGTAGCGCCACCAGCTCATGCTCGTCATCGGCGCCGATGTAGAAGGTGTCGGTTTTTTTGCTCGCCTCGAAAGTTGGCAGGCGCACGGCGAATACTACCACCTTGCCGGCGCAGCCTGCGCTGTCGTGCAGGTAACGCGGGTCGCCGTTGTAGCGCGACGGGCTGTCCGCCGTCACGTCGCGCAGCTGACTCGCATAATCCTCTGCCCAAATTTTTCCCGCCCAGTCTTCCCGATCGCCAGTGACGTAATCGTGCTGCTCCAGCCGGTGCAACATCTCTTCCGGCGAGTCGCCCAGCGCAATCCCCAAATGATTTACCATCTCCAGCGTGCCGTCAGGATGAATGCGGGCAAACAGCGATTTTTCCGTAAAGGCGGGGCCGCGTCGAATCAGCGAGCCGCCGGAATTATTGCAAATTCCGCCCACCACCGAGGCGCCGATGCAGGAGGAGCCGATAACGGAGTGCGGCTCGCGCCCCAGCGGTTGCAGTGTCTGTTCCAGTTCGGTCAGGGTCGTGCCGGGAAAGGCGATAACCTGGCGCGCGTCGTCAATAATCTGAACCCCTTTGAGCTGGCGGGTGCTGACAATCACCACGTCGCGGTCGTAATCGTTGCCGTCGGGGGTAGAGCCGCCGGTCACTCCGGTATTAGAAGCCTGCATTAAAATGATGGCGTCGCAGGCCACACAAACCTGCATGATCTGCCAGAGCTGCAGCAGAGTCTGCGGCAGCGCGACGGCGAGCGCGTCGCCGCGTCCGACGCGAAATCCTTTGGTGTACCAGGCTTTATCATCCTGATGGGTCAAAAGCTGTTTAGCGCCAACCACATTTTTCAGCTGGCTAATAATATCCTGCGGGGTCGTCATCGGTTCTCTTCTGAAGTGGTTTTAGTGCCGCAATATTGGACAGGTTTCCCACTGATAAAGTCAATCGCTCTGGGTGCGCAATTAAAAGAAAGACCGCGATTTGGTTATTCCCTTTTTTGTTTTGTGGATAAATTCGCGCTTATTTTCCTCACGAACTGACGACGCGACCAATAAAAACGAGGTGATAGTCACATTTCTGTATTAACAGGAAAAGCGCGCGGTCGGTGAAAAAGTCGTGCCGTTTTGCAAAAGAGAAAACAGTTTTTAACTGATTGATAATAAAAGGTAAAAACCTGAAATGCTTTGCGCTTATTTATGTGATTAAAATCACAGATTTCCCACTCCTGGCCTCTCTGTCAACCTTTCATCCCGACGAATCTCTCTGCATTTTGTGATCTCCCTTGCAAATATAACGCCTCGCTAACGCAACAATGAACCTCAGCAGCCCGGGCCTGAGGATATTTCGTGATGAGAATCGGTATGGTAATTAGCGGTGGCGACGTCACCGGCATCAATAACTTTATTTTTCAGATTTCGCGCCTGGCGCAGGCGGAGATGGTGTTATTTAACGGCGGTATTCCGGGGCTGCTGGCGAATCGTCACCAGGAAGTCAGTCGACGCGATTTAGTCGATTATGCCATCGCCGCTATTCCGGTTATTCAGTCAGGAAGAACCCAGCGAAAATTGGTGCGTGGCGAATATGAAACCATCGCCAGACAATTAAAAACGCTGCGCATCGAGGTATTAATTCTGGCCGGCGGCGACGGCTCGCTGCAATTTCTGCACATCCTGAGCGAATTCGGCGTGAACTGTTTCGGCGTCGGCATGACGATTGACAACGACGTGAACGGTAGCGATTACACCATCGGCTTTTCCACCGCCTGTGAGCAGGTATTAAAAGAGGTGGCGAAATTGCGTAATACCGGCCGGGCGCTGGCCGGTCGCGTTTTTATGGTGGAGCTGCTGGGCGGCTATTGCGGCGAGCTGACGTTGCAGTCGGCGATCAAATCCAACGCCGACTTCGCCCTGATCCCGGAATATCAGATCCCGACGCAGGAGCTGGCGACGCGCATTACACAGCGCCTGAGCGAACAGAACAGCGTAGTTATCCTCTGCTCGGAGGGGTACACGCGTGAATATTCGCCGGGTTTTCAGGGCGCTATCGACACCTTAATCAAACAGCTGGAGCCGCTGATTGGCGTGCGTATTCGCAAAACCATCATCGGCTACGGTTTGCGTAATGGCGAGCCCACCTGCGAGGAAATTTTTCAGGGCACCATTATGGCCAGTGAAGTTGTACGTTGCATTCAGTCCGGCATGCGGAATAAAGCCGTGATTATTAACGGCAGTAATAAACCTATCCCTATTGATTTGATGAGCATAAAAAAACGTCTGGTCGATACCGAAGGCGCGCATTACAAACTCGCCAGGCAACTTAATATTCTGTGAGGAGAACATCATGCTGAAAATACTTTGTGTCTGCGGTTGTGGTCTGGGTTCCAGTTTCGCCATTGAGATGAGCGCGAAAGCGGTATTAAAAAAACTGGAGATCGAAGCGGATATCGATCACACCACCATTTCCGAAGCTAACGCGTTTAAATCGGACATGATCCTGACGCAAAAGGCCTTTGCCGACGTGTTGAATGCCGACGCCAGCCCCGAACAGATGAAGCGGGTGATTATTCTCAACAAGCTGACCGACAAAGCGGAAATTGAGCAAAAAATCGTGGCGTTTATGAAAGAGCGTAATCTGAAGGTTGCCGATTATGAATAGTGTGATCAATTTTCTGGTAAAAGACTTACTCGGGCAGGCGTCGATTCTGATCGCTTTTATCGCCCTGGTCGGTCTGCTGCTGCAAAAAAAATCCACGGGAAAGGTGATTGAAGGCACCTTTAAAACCCTGCTGGGATTTTTAATCATGATGGCCGGGATTAATATTATCGTCGGCACCTTAACCTTCCTGAACACCATATTTACCCACGGCTTCGGCATGGAGGGTTATATTACCGACGTCGCCGCCATTGCCGGACTCGCCAACCGCGAATTAGGCTCGGAAGTCGCCTTAACGCTGCTGGTGATTTTTATCGTCAATATTATTATCGCCCGCATTACGCCGTTCAAATATATCTTCCTCACCGGCCAGGCGCTGTTGTGGATGGCGACCATCGGTGCGGTGATCGGCTATAAAGCGGGGCTGACCGGGCTGCCGCTGATCCTCACCGGCGGCATCTTCGGCGGCATTATGGCGGTGGTGATGCCGGCGCTGGCGCAGCCGGTGGTGCGTCGCATCACCGACTCCGACGATGTGGCGCTCGGCCATTTCTGCACCATCGGCTACCTGGTGCAGGCCGCCGTGGCGAAGGTGGTAGGGAAAGGTTCGCGCTCGACGGAAGATCTCAAGCTGCCGGACAACTTCAAGTTTTTGCAAGATACCTATCTGGCGATGGCGGTGGTGATGGTGCCGATGTACCTGATCCCGGCGCTGGCGGCCGGTCCCGCCTTTATCGCGCAGTACAGCAACGGCATGAACTACCTGATGTACGCCTTTATGCAGGCGATTCAGTTCGTCGCCGGGGTCTTTGTGCTCTATAGCGGCGTTCGTCTGCTGCTGAACGAGCTGGTGCCCGCCTTTCGCGGCATCGCCATGCGCATCGTGCCGGACGCCAAACCGGCGCTCGATTGCCCGGTGCTCTTTCCCTATGCCCCTAACGCCGTGATTGTCGGCTTTCTCGCCACCACGCTCGGCTCGGTGATCGGCATGATCGTCTTCCCGATGTTCGGCCTGGCGATGATTCTGCCGGGGCTGCTGACCAACTTCTTCGCCGGCGGCACAGCGGGGGTGTTCGGCAACGCGCTCGGCGGACGACGCGGCGCGATTATCGGCGGCATCGTGCATGGCCTGTTTATTACGCTGCTGCCTGCCGTGCTGGTGCCGATGCTCGAAAGCTACGGTTTTACCGGCGTCACCTTCAGCGACTCCGACGTCATCAGCACCGGTCTGGTTCTGGGGCACGCCTTCCAGAATAACTGGCTGTTCGTCGCGCTCTTTATCGCCTTTATCACGCTAATCGCCTGGTTTGTTAATGGTAAATCGACCCGGCCCCATGAGGAAAAAGTCCATGAAACTTTATAACTTCACCGAGCTGTTGCAGGTGGCGAAACAACGGGATTTTAAAGCGTTGGGATCCTTTAATTTGCACTGCCTGGAGATGCTGCCCGCCTATTTTAAAGCGGCGGAGAAAACCAACAGCCCGTTAATGATTCAGATTTCCACCGGCACGGCAAAATATCTCGGGCATAAGCTGTTGGTAGACGCGATTCGGTCGCTGGCGGAGAGCAAAAACGTGCCGACCTGCCTGCATCTCGACCACTGTTCCGACCTGGCCGCCATTCAGATCGCCATCGAAGCGGGCTTCAGCTCGGTGATGTATGACGGCTCCCACCTCGATATAGAGGAGAACATCGCCAACACCCGGCGAGTGATCGATATGGCGCGGCCGCTAAATGTCTCGGTCGAGGCGGAGCTGGGGGCGATCGGCGGATCGGAGGATGGCAAAGCGGTGGCGCAGGAGGATATCTCCTTCACGACGGTGGAAGATGCGAAGCGTTTCGTCGACGCGACCGGCGTGGATATGCTGGCGATCTCTATCGGCACCGTTCACGGCCTCTATACCGGCAAAGCGCAGATCCAGCACCAGCGCCTGGCGGAGATCACCGAGGCGACGAAGATCCCGCTGGTGCTGCACGGCGGCACCGGCGTCAGCGACGAAGATATGCGGCTGGCGGTGCGCAGCGGCATCGATAAGGTCAACGTCGGCACGGAGATGAACGTGCAGTGGGTCAACCAATGCAAGCAGACCTTTGAAAAAGGCAAAGTCAACGACAGCGTGCGCAATTTTCTCGTGCCGGCCAACGACGCGGTCACCGATGTGTTAGTGGAAAAAATTCAGCTGTTTCGTTAAGCGGCGCGCCCGTTAATTCTCTACCGGAAAAGCCCCGACCCCGTTCGGGGCAGGAGTGGCTATGTTTGGATTCCTGAAAAAGAACGCGGAAAATAAACCCCAGGCGGAAAATGAATACGATCTTCAGGCGCAGGCGATTTCTGTGAAAATCGGCGAAATGGAAGCGGCGCTGAATAACAATCCGCGCGACGGCGAAATACAAAAACAATTAATGCTGGAATATAACCGGGCATTAAGTTTGTTCGCCAAAAGCCGCAGCTGGCGCAATGAGATCGATCCGCTGTTTGTGAAAATCGACGAACTGCGTAACAGCATTCGTAAAAATATCTGAGGAGCTCTGATGTCGATAAAACAGTTATTGATGGAAGCTGATGCTATTCAGGTAGGCATTCAGGCGACCGACTGGCGGCAGGTGATTACGCTGGCGGCAAAACCGTTGGTTCAGGGCGGCTACCTGCGGCCCGCTTATGCCGACGCGGTGATCGCCAATACGCTGGAGCATGGCGCCTATTATGTTTTCGAGGAGGGGATCGCCATTCCCCATGCGCGCCCGGAGAGCGGCGTGCTGAAGGATTGCTTCAGCCTGATCCTGCTGGCCGAACCGATTTCATTTCAGGGCAGCGACAAGGCGGATATCGTGATCCTGTTCGGCGCGCGCGACAGCAATGCGCATATCGAAGAGGGCATTCGCGCCATCGTGACGCTGCTGGAGAGCGACGAGACGCTGGCCCGTCTGCGGCAGGCCAGCAATCCGGCGGAGGTCATGGCAATCTTATGAACAGGCTCACTCCGCCGCGCCAGGGAAAAAGCGTCATCCTGGTAAACGGCATCCCGGCCTCCGGGAAAAGCACCCTGACGCGCGCCATCGCCGACCGCTTCGGCTTTCCGGTGCTGACGCTGGATAGCCTGAAAGAGCCTTTTATGGCCGCGTTTGCGCCGGTGGATCGCCAGCTGAATCGTCAGCTTGGCTGCGCCGCCTATCAGGCGATCTGGCGCATCGTCGGCCAGGCGCCGCAGGGCAGCGTATTTATCATTGACGCCTGGTTCGGCTTTCAACCTAAGCCAGTGCTGGAGCAAGGGCTGCGCGACGCCGGTGTGGATCGGGCGCTGGAACTGTGGCTGGCGATTACGCCGGATGAGGCGGTCAGCCGCTACCAGGCGCGGCTGGCGCAGCGTCTTCCCGGCCATCCCGGCGCGGAATATTTGCCGGAGCTGCGGCGGCTGGCGGAGCAGGCCGCGCCGATGGCGATCGGGCCGCTGCGGCAGGTTGCGCCCAGCGGCGACGCGGACAAGGAGGCGCTTTACCGTTGGCTGCTGCGCCATCTGGACGAGGACGACTACACTTGTGCTTTATCTCTGCGCAGGGACGAGACGAGCGATGAGTCAACCGCCTTATCTGCAACCCGGCGAGGCAGCAGTGCTGTATGACGGCACCTGCCGTCTCTGCAACGGCTGGGTTCACTTTTTACTGCGCCACCAGGTGGCGCGTCACGTACGCTTTGCCGCCGTGCAGAGCGAAAAGGGCAAAGCGCTGCTGCGCTGGGCCGATATGCCGGTGGATAACGTCAGCACTATCGTGCTGATCGCCGACGGCAAGGTCTGGAAGCGGGCGCAGGCGATTTTTCGCGTCATGCGCCAGGTGCCGCCGCCGTGGCGCGCGCTCAGCGTGCTGCGCTTTTTCCCCTATGCGGTCAGCAATTTCTGTTACGACCGCATCGCGCTGAATCGCTACCGCCTGTTTGGCCGCTACGACAGCCAGCAGCACATCAAGCCCGACTATCCCGGCCGTTTCCTTGAGGATGAGGATCGATCCTGAAGCGCGACCGCGTCATTTAGCCGGCAGGAAATCTTCGCGCTGCGGCGTGAAGGTATCCAGTAGCGTGCCGGCTTGCAGACAGACGCAGCCATGCACCACGTCGGGTGCTTTATAGAGCGTATCCCCGGCGCCGACCTCCTGCGTCACGCCGTCGATGGTAAAGGCGAAACGGCCGGAAAGCACATAGGTCAACTGCTCATGCGGATGATGATGCAGCGGCCCCTCCGCGCCTTGCTCAAAGCTCACCTCAACCGCCATCATGCCGCCGCCGTGCGCCAGAATGCGTCGCGTCACGCCGTTGCCTGCCTTTTCCTGCCGGGTCTGATCTCTGTAAACAAACATGCTGCCGCCTCGCAAAAAAGTGTAGCGATAGCGCGTGAACCTAAGGAGATTCACCGCCCGTCGCGCCAGGTTGCAGGCAATGTAACGGCTTTTTTCATAAATGAAACGCTATTTCATTTATTTGTGAGGAGAGGATCATAAAAAAGGCATTTTGGGCCGTCAGCGAGCATTAAACAGGGCGATGTCTTTATCCGGCGCTATTTCTGTTAAGGCTATCAACAATAACCTTAGGTAAGGATTTTTACCGCTGCGTTAATTTCCTGCTGCTGCTATGGAATAATCGACTGCGATTCCTGTTGCCGCTTCGCTTATTATTTCTTTCCTGAGTCAGTTATACGGTCCATTTTTTACAAAATTTCATTAAATAAAAAAATTATGCTATTCAATAAATTAAGCGGAAAGCCGGGAGCGGGGTGATTAAGCTCAGGTCCCGAATGTTGCAAAACGGGCGATCCTTTCCAATAAATTAATATGTTCTTAATTAAAGATCTTTTCGCTGAATTAATGGCTTTCATCAGCATGAAGGCTATCAGCTTTTTTATTTTTGATACTGGAGAGCAATATGTTTCGTCACGTCAAACAAATGCAGTACACCGTGCGCGTCGATGCGCCGAATCCGGGTTTAGCCAATTTATTACTGGAACAGTTCGGCGGGCCGCAGGGCGAATTGGCCGCCGCCTGCCGTTACTTTACTCAGGGTTTAAGCGATGAAGATCCGGGCCGTAAAGATATGCTGCTCGACATCGCGACTGAAGAGCTGAGCCATCTGGAGATCATCGGCACGCTGGTCGGCATGCTGAACAAAGGCGCGAAAGGCGACCTGGCGGAAGGGGTAGAGAAAGAAGCTGACCTCTATCGCTCGCTCACCAACGGCGGCAACGGCAGCCACACCACGGCGCTGCTCTACGGCGGCGGCCCGGCGCTGACTAACTCGGCTGGCGTGCCCTGGACGGCTGCCTATGTCGACACCATTGGCGAAGTCACCGCCGATCTGCGCTCCAATATCGCCGCCGAGGCGCGCGCGAAAATCATTTACGAACGTCTGATTAACCTGACCGACGATCCGGGCGTCAAAGATGCGCTGGGCTTCCTGATGACGCGCGAAGTGGCTCACCAGATCTCCTTCGAAAAAGCGCTTTACTCTATCCGCAATAACTTCCCGCCGGGCAAACTGCCGCCAATCGAGCAGTATGCCAACAACTACTACAACATGTCGGAAGGCGGCGAAATCCGCGGCAGCTGGAACTCGGATGAGAACTTCAATTACGTTTCCGATCCGCAGCCGGCGGTAGATGGCGGCGACGGCATGGCGAAAGTCACGCTGCCGGAGAGCCAGAACACCAATGTAGAGAACCTGGCTATCCGCACGCAGTCCGATCCCACCATTAATCCGGTGACCGGCGCGGACCTCGGCGCAGGAGACAGCAAACCGGTACCGAAAGCCTGAGTTCCTGATGCGCCTGTTTCCCGCAGGCGCGTCTTCCGTTGCGGATGCTGATGAAAGGAGGACGATTGCGTATTCATCATCTTAACTGCGGCTGTATGTGTCCCGTCGGCGGAGCGCTGTATGACGGCTTCAGCAAGGGGGCGCTGGCGCATCTGGTCTGCCACTGCCTGCTGGTTGAAACGGATCGCAACGGTCTGGTGCTGGTCGATACCGGCTTCGGCCTGAACGATATGCGGCGCCCGGCGGATCGGCTCTCCGGCTTCTTTCGTTTTATGAACAACATTCGGCACGATAACGCGCTGACCGCGATCCAACAGATTCAGGCGCTGGGCTTCCGTCCCGAAGATGTGCGCCATATCGTCTTAACCCATCTCGATTTTGACCATGCGGGCGGCATTAGCGATTTTCCCCATGCCCGCGTGCATCTGCTGCAAAAGGAGCTGGACAGCGCCACCGCTCAGCAGGGCTGGCTGCGCCGTCAGCGCTACCGTCCGCAGCAGTGGAACAGCGACAACGGCTGGCGCGGCTACCCCTCGGAAGGCGAAAGCTGGCTGGGCTTCGACGCGGTGCGCGCCGTCGACGATCTCAGCGACGAGATTCTGCTGGTCCCTCTGCCGGGCCACACGCTCGGCCATGCGGGCGTGGCGATCCGTCAGGGCGACGGCTGGTTGCTGCACGGCGGCGACGCCTGGTTCTACCGGGGCGAAATGCATCAGGCGCAGCGCCACTGCACGCCCGGGCTGCGTTTTTATCAGTGGCTGATGCGCAGCGACGCCGACGCCTGGCGGCACAACCAGCAGCGCCTGCGCGAACTCTCTCTGAACGGCCCAGCCAACCTGACGATGTTTTGCAGCCACGACGCGCGCGAACTGGAGCAGCTTCGCCTGCGTTCCTGACGCCTGACAGGCACTTTCCAGAATTATTCCGTCACCTTTTGACATTTTAACTAATCTTTACAGGCACCTTGCAGAACGGGCGCGGCATCAATTCGCCGCCTCCGTTCTTTGGATGACCTCAGGAGACGGAAATGAAAACAGACTCTCGTTCAGGAAACTCGGCGATTGCCGTGGCGCTGTATGAATTATTCAATCCCGTACCTCTCGGCTTTTTTGTCGCCGCCTGGATTTTCGACATCATCTACCTCAAGAGCTTCGTTGTCATGTGGACGCACACCGCCAGCTGGCTGATCGCCATCGGGCTGGTGATCGCCATCATCCCGCGCCTGATCAATCTGGTGCAGGTGTGGGTCGGTCACGCGTATCCGCAAGGCTCAGCGATCAAAGTTCATTTCTGGCTGAACCTGCTGGCGATTCTGCTGGCGATTCTTAACGCTTTCGTCCATAGCCGCGATGCCTACGCGGTGGTGCCGATGGGCGTGATCCTCTCCACGCTGGTGGTGGTTCTGCTGCTGCTGGCCAATGTTCAACTCGCGTTACGCCAACGCACCGCTTATGGAGAAGCCAAATGAAAAATCCTAACCGTGCGTTGCTCGCCGTCGCGCTGGCCGCCTTGCTGGCTGGTTGTGACAACAGCGGACAGCTCGATCCGCAAAAGCAAATGGGACCGAATCCTGAACTGCCGCAGGCGAAAAACTTTTTTATTCCGCCGATGCAGGTGCCGGAAGGCGTGCCGTGGAAAGCCGGCGAAATGCCGAAGGTGGCGCAAGGGCTGAAAATCGAAAAAATTGCCGAAGGTCTGATGCATCCGCGCCAGATTTATGTGCTGCCTAACAACGATGTGCTGGTCGCCGAATCAAACGGCACGCCGAAGCCGACCACGCAAACCAAGCAATTGATCACCGGCATGATCAAAAACAGCTCGGGCAAAGGCGGCGAGGGCGGCAACCGCATCACGCTACTGCGCAACGTCAACGGCAAGTGGGAAAAGCATCTGTTTATTAAAAACCTCACGGCGCCGTTCGGCATGCAGCTGATCGGCAACACCCTTTACGTGGCGAACGCCGACAGCATCATGAAGTTTCCTTATCAGGAAGGCGAAACCGAGATCGCCGATCCGGGCGTGATGCTGACCGAACTGCCGGGCGGCCCGATCAACCACCACTGGACCAAATCGCTGCTCGCCAGCCCTGATGGCAGCAAGCTTTACGTCGGCGTCGGCTCCAACAGCAACATTACGGAAAACGGCATCGGCGCCGAATACCGGCGCGCGGCGGTTCTGGAAGTGGATGTCGCCAGCGGGGCGAGCCGCATCTACGCCAGCGGACTGCGCAATCCGACCGGACTGCAATGGGAGCCGCAGAGCGGCAAGCTCTGGGCGATCGTGAACGAGCGCGACGAAATCGGCGCCGATCTGGTGCCGGACTACCTCACCTCGGTGCAGGAAAACGGCTTCTACGGCTGGCCTTACAGCTATTTCGGCCAGCATGTGGATGAGCGCGCCCAGCCGCAGCGCCCCGATCTGGTGCAGAAGGCGATCAAGCCCGATTACGCCCTCAGCTCGCACGTCGCGCCGCTCGGTCTGCTGTTCTATACCGGCGATAATATGCCGCAATATCGCGGCGGCGCCTTTATCAGCGAACACGGCAGCTGGAACCGCACGCCGCTTAACGGCTATCAGGTGGTTTGGGTGAAATTTGAGAACGGTCAGCCGACGGGCCTGCCGCAACCGGTGGTGACCGGCTTCCTCAGCGACGATCAGAAGCAGGTGCGCGGCCTGCCGGTCGGGCTGGAGATGGATCGCCAGGGCGGCGTGATCCTCGCCGATGATGCCGGCAATATCGTCTGGCGCATCAGCGCGCAATAGCGTTTTTATTCACGCGGTTAAGCATAAAAAAAGGATTTGGCCGCGGCCAAATCCTTTTATTTTGCGTCCGGTCAGCGGGTGGTAACCGTTGACAGAACAGGGATGCTCAGCATTCCTCACCTTTTAATTCTAAAGAGTGGGCGAGAGGTTTTCAAGTTTCGCCAATTTACTGTATGCTTATACAGGTGTTGGAGTTGCGGGCAGAAGATCGTTGCTCAGTGGTCCTCCCAGGGCACGGTTTCAAATCCCGGCAGGTAACAGGTGGTGCTGGCCTGTAGCTTTCGCAACGAGTGCCGCTCAGCATTCCTCACCAAGTGCTCAGGCGCCCGGCGGGTTAAGTAAAGGCTCTGGACGCTGAAAGGCGCGCTCCTGAAGAGGAGAAGGAAAGTGATGGAACTGATTAAGATCGTTCTGGAGTTAGTCAGAATCATCTTGCAGATCATCGTTGCCCTCATGCAACTGACCGGCCACGCCTGTTAGCCGGAACTTGAAACAAGGCGGAGCTAACCACTCCGCCTTTTTTCGTCGACGAGGCAGGGCGTCAGGGAACGAATACCGCGCGCACGCAGCCGTCCTCTTTCTGCTTGAACATCTCGTAGCCGCGCGGCGACTCCTCCAGCGTGAAGCGGTGCGTCGCCATGATCGCCGGATTCAGCTCGCCTTTCGCCACGTGCTCCAGCAGACGCGGCATATAGCGCTGGCCGTGCTGCTGCGCGGTGCGAACGGTGAGGCTTTTGTTAATCATCAGCCCGAGCGGGAACTTATCCATCACGCCGTACACGCCGAGAATCGAGATATTGCCGCCCTTGCGGCAGCTGTAGAGCATCTGGCGCAGCGCCGCGCCGACGTCGGTTTCCAGATGCAGGAACTGTTTGGTGCGATCGTAGACCTGACTCAGCCCTTCGCCGCGCGCCTCCATGCCGACCGCATCGATGCAGCTGTCCGGTCCGCGTCCGCCGGTCAGCTCCAGCAGCGCTTCATGCACATCCTCTTTGCTGTAGTCGAGGGTGATGGTGTCGCCGTGCTGCTGGCGCGCCATCGCCAGCCTTTCCGGGTAGCGATCGATGGCGATCACCTGATGCGCGCCCATCAGCCAGGCGGACTGCTGCGCCATCAGTCCGACCCCGCCGCAGCCCCAGACCGCCACGGTATCGCCCGCATGAATATTACAGAAGTCGGCGCCCATATAGCCGGTCGGCACGGCGTCGGAGAGAAACAGCGCCTGCTCGTCGGTGACGCTCTCCGGCACCACGAAACAGTCATTGTCGGCGAAGGGCACGCGCACATACTCCGCGTGCGAACCGGCGTAGCCGCCGAAGGCGTGGCTGTAGGCATAGATGCCGGCGGTGGCGTGGCCGAGCACCGATTCGCCCTGTTCCCAGTGCGGATTGGTATTATCGCAGCAGGAGGGCAATTGATGCTGGCAGTACCAGCAGGAGCCGCAGGAGATAAAGGAGGGCACCACCACGCGATCGCCGCGTTTGATGTTGCGCACCGCGCTGCCCACTTCCACCACCTCGCCCATAAACTCATGCCCGAGGATGTCGCCCTCGCGCATGGTCGGGATCAGGCCGTCGATGACGTGCAGATCGGAGCCGCAGGTGGTGGTCAGCCGCACCCTGACGATCGCATCGTGCGGATTCAGAATGCCCGGATCGGCCACGGTTTCTACTTTCAGGTCATTGACCCCATTCCAGCAAAGCGCTCGCATTATACCTCCTTATCGTCTTTGTGCTGCGCGTGGCGTCCCGCAGGCTGGCTGTAAAGCGTCGGGATTTCGCCGGTTTCGGCAAGGCTTTTGAAGCGATGCAGCGCCTTGCTGGCGATCTCTTTCGGAAATATATCCAGTATCGAGGTCACCTTTTTCCCCAGCTTGCCGCCCGGGGGAGCAAAGCGCAGCGTCAGCGCGATCTCCGTGCCCCATTCGCCGGGCGCGGCGCTCAGCTCCAGCTGGCCCTCATTCGGCACATCCGCGCCCTCCAGCGCGCGCCAGGCGATCAGCCGTCCCGGCTCGACTTCGGTAATACGGCTCTCCCATTGCCAGGTTTTGCCCATCGGGCCTTCCACTTCCCAGTGCGCATCGCTGTGATTGATGACCTCGACGCGCGCGAAGTGCGCCATGATGCGCGGTAGGGTGTCGGGCTGCAGCCAGAGCGCGCTGAGCTCCGCCGCCGGGCGGCCGATAGTGATCCAGCGGCGCAAGATTAAATCACTTTGCTTTTCCTTAACCACTACGGCTTTTTTTACAGTTGATTTGGCCAAGTCGCCTCCTTTTTCCCGCGACGGGGAGCGAATAGATTCAGATTGAATCGGAACACGTTGAGTAAAGCACAGGGCAGCGAAACTGCGAGCGAAGCGGGAGCGCCGCGGTTTACGGTTGGTCTATAAGCAAAAACGATTATCCGGGACGCGGATTTCTGTTTGATACTGCAAAGGAAAATCAGGGGCAGCGCGGCGATGCGCCGGCTATAAACAAGCGGATAATGACAGGAGCGGGTTATGCGAATTGCCGTTGTGGGTGGTGGGGTTATCGGCGCGTCCTGCGCTCATTTTCTGGCGCGGTCGGGCGCCAGCGTCACCTTGTACACTGAATCAGAATTAGCTTCCGAAGCGTCCGGGCGCTCTCTCTCATGGCTTAACGCCGCCGGCCCCTGGCCCGATCACTATTTTCATCTGCGCATGGCGGGCATCGACCGCTATCGCACTCTACTCAGCCAGCACCCCGATATTGACTGGATCCGCTTCGACGGCGGCATTTTCTGTTCCGATGAGCAGGAGATCCGCCAGTGGCATCAGGCGGAGCGCGCGCACGGCTACGACTCCCACATTTACGACGCCGGGCAGATCGCCGCGCTGGAGCCGTGCGTCAATCCGCAGGCGCTGAGCAGCAAGGTGATGGTCAATCCGGGCGAAGGTTGGGTCAGTTTGCCCGCGCTGATCGACTGGCTGATCGCCGGCTTCAAGACCGAGGGCGGCGAGCTGTGCTGCGACGCGGGCAAAACCCTGCCGCTGACCGACGAACAGGGCGCCGTTCGCGGCATACGCTCGGCGCGCTACGGCGAGGCGGCGTTCGACAAGGTGATTATCGCCTGCGGCGCTGAAACCCCGGCGATCGCGGCTGAGCTGGGCTTTCCTCTGCCCGACGGCAACGTGCTGTCGATGGTCGCCTGGAGCCAGCCGCAGGCGCGACTGCCGCGCAAGGTCTTCAACACGCCGCGCGTCGCGCTGCGGCCGCACCCCGGGCAAGCGCTGGCGATCGATCACAGCTGGTACGCTGACCAGATTACGCAGGATGAGGCGGGCCGCTGGACGGTGCCGGAATCGGTGCTGACCAGTCTGTTCGCCGAAGCGGACCATTTGCTGCATCCCGATGCGCCGCTCCAGGTCGCCGGCTACAAAGCGGGCTGGAAGCCGGTTCCCGCCGACGGCTTTCCGGTGCTGGGCGAGCTGCCCGGCGCGCCCGGCGCCTGGGTTGCCTATACCCATTCAGGCGCCACGCTGGGGCTGATTATCGGCGAGCTGTTAAGCCTTGAAGTGCTGAGCGGCGCGCGCCATCCGATGCTGGCCGCTTTCCGTCCCGAACGTTTCCAGGCCTGACGTCCCGAGGAGAATACGATGAAAAAGCTGTTGTTGACGCTGAGTCTGCTTGCCGGTTTTACCACGCTGCACGCGGTCGCCGCATCGCCGCTGGTCATGGGCATCGATCCGACTTTTCCGCCGTTTGAATCGAAAGACGCGCAGGGCAAGCTGGTAGGGTTTGATATTGATTTAGGCAAGGCGATCTGTACCCGCATTCAGCGGGATTGCCAGTTTCTGGAGCTGCCTTTCGACGCGCTGATCCCGGCGTTAAAGGCGCGCAAGTTCGACGTGATTCTCTCCTCGCTCTCCATCAACGACGAGCGGCGCAAGTCGATCGATTTCTCCGTGCCGCTCTATACTTCGCCGGTCTGGCTGGTGGCGCCGGCGAAGGCGGGACTGAGCGACGATCTCGCGAAGCTGGCCGGAAAGCGGATCGGCGTACAGCAGGGCACGATTTTTGAAAGCTACGCCAATCAGCACTGGCGCGGGCATGGCGTCGAGGTGGTAGCCTATCAAAATGACGACCAGATTTACGCCGATCTCGCGGCCGGGCGGCTGGACGCCACGCTGGACGATGCGATCGTCGCCAATATTCTGTTTCTCAGCAAGCCGCAGGGCGCCGGGTTTGCGCTGAACGGCAAAGAGATATATCAGAAATCGCTGTTCGGACAGGGCACCGGCATGGGGTTCCGCAAGGAGGAAGATCGGGCGCTGCAGGCGCAGGTGAACAAGGCGATTGCCGATCTCCGCGCCGACGGCACCTTCAGCCAGCTGAGCCAGCGCTATTTCAAGGTCGACGTGACGCCAAAAAGCTAAGATCGTCTGCCCGGTGCGCGGTTGCCGTCGGTTAACATCTCAAGTAAACTCAAAAATACCCTTTTTTGAGATTGCTTGCGATGAGACTGCGCCGCCCCCCTGACGTTTTGCCCGCGACGCTGAGCGCTGAACAGATGCTTAGCCTGCTGAAAACCCATGCCGCATGGGATGAACGCTATCTGCATTTCGATGAGTTAAGCCGGCGCGTCAGCGAACGCGCAATGCGGAATGAGCTCTGGACGGCGCTAAAACTTAAGCGGCGCAGCACGGCAACCCTGTTTAATCTGGCCGGGCAGCCGGTGATGCTCAACGTGACGGCAAAGATGAGCGCGACGCTTTCGATGGTGGATCGCCTGACCTGGGCGCAAAACGGCCAGCCCTCTGAGGAAGATGCGGCGACCTATCTGATCTCTCAGCTGGTAATGGAAGAAGCGATCTCATCCAGCCAGCTGGAGGGCGCCGCCACCACGTCGCGCGTGGCGATGGAGCTGCTGGCGGTGGGACGCGCGCCGCGCAATGAAGATGAAAGCATGATCATGGGCAACTGGCGGCTGATGCAGCACATCGTCACCATGGGCGACGCCCCGTTAACCCGCGCAGATATTTTAGCCATCCACCGCATCGCCTGCGCCGATATCAATAATGAAAAATACCGGCCGGGCGAAACGCGGCAGAATAATGAGGTCTTTGTCGCAGGGCGCGACGGTGAGATTGTTCACCGGCCGCCTGATTATCAGCGTATTGAAGAGATGCTGGACGCGTTGTGCCGCGAGACGGAACGCCTTGAAGAGCAGGGTATGCACCCGCTGCTGGTCGCCTGCATTTTGCATTTCGCTATCGGCTTCATACATCCGTTTAACGACGGCAATGGCCGCACCGCGCGCGGGCTGTTTTATCATCATCTGATCCGCCGGGGCTATACGGCGTTTCGTTATATCTCCATCAGCAAGCTGCTTAAGGCGGCGGCGATTAAATATGGTATGGCTTATCTCTATACCGAGACGGATGAGATGGATCTGACCTACTTCGTTCAGTTTCAGTGCGAGACCGTGATGCGCGCCGTCAACGCCTTCACCGCGCAAATTGAGGTGCTGCACCGGGAGCGTCGGCTGTTGACCGATTATGTCGAGGCCCATCTGTCGCTGGCGAAAGGCGAGCTGGATATTATGGCGATCGCCCTGAACGCGCCTGGCTCGCTGCTCAGCGCCGCCAGCGTTAAGACGCGTCTTGGCATTTCCGATAACACCTCGCGTTCGCGCCTGAAAAACCTGACCGAGCGCGGCCTGCTCAGACCCCTAAAAGAGGGCAAAGGCTATGTCTATCAGGCGCCCATCTCGGTACGAAAATTACAGGAGTGGATCGAAAAACGCCGCTGACGCTCAGGTCAATGCGCTGTCCTCAGGCTTTTAATGAGCAAAAGATGCGGTGCAAATCGGAGAAACATTAGAAAAATATATTGAATCAACCTGTGATCTTCATCACTTTTCGCCGTACCGCTTTTGTTGGGGGTATTGTTGTCAGATTAATGATAAGTCTTGCTTACCACTCGTACTTTCCTCAGTTTTTTCAACCCCTTCGCCTAGGTTAAAATAATGTTGATTGCATGTAATTTTATTTTAGGTTGTTAGTAAACTTTTGAGGATGGGAAATGGTTAACAAGATAACCAGCGTCATTATCGCGATCGTCGGCATCGCGATGCTCTATATGGGAGGGAAGCTTCTGCTGATGGGCGGCAGCGTCTTTTACGCGCTGATGGGCGCAGGGCTGCTGATCACCGCCATTATGCTGTTTTTGCAGAAGCGCAGCGCGCTGACGTTTTACGCCGTGCTGATGTGGATTACGCTGTTCTGGATTATCCGGGAAGTCGGGTTTGATAAATGGCAGTGGATCCCGCGCGGCGACTTGTTCGGCGTGATTGGATTGTGGCTGGCGCTGCCCTGGGTAGTACGTCCGCTCTATCGCGCGCAGCGCGCCTTCCATCCGTTTTTGGGCACTACGGTGATCGTCATGATCGCGCTGGTGATTGGCCTGTGCTTTTACGATCCCTTGCCGCAGGCGGGCACTATTGCCAATGAACGCGCGCCGGCGGACGCCGAGGTGGCGCAGAACGACTGGAGCGCCTATGGCGGCACCACCAACGGCCTGCGTTTTTCCGCGCTGAACCAGATCAATAAAGAGAACGTGAACAATCTGGAGGTCGCCTGGACTTACCATACCGGGGATCTGCGCAACAGCAACGACGCCAGCGAATATACCTTTGAGGCCACGCCGCTGAAGGTCAACGGGATGCTCTATTTCTGTACGCCGCATAACGAGGTGCATGCTCTCGACCCGGAAACCGGGGCGGTGAAATGGAAATATACCCCTGCGGCGGATCGCTCTTACCTGCAGCAGCATCAAACCTGTCGCGGCGTCAGCTACTATGACAGCGGCGCGGCGTCTCAGACGGACGCCGCCGCGCCTGCGCTCTGCCGCAAGCGTATCTTCAACGCCACCACCGATGCGCGGTTAATTGCGCTGGACGCGGATACCGGCAAGCTCTGCGCCGATTTCGGCAATAACGGCGTAGTCGATCTGCATGCCAATATGGGCAAGCTGCGTCCGCACGCCATGATGGAAACCTCCGCGCCGCTGGTGGCCGGCAACCTGGTGATCCTCGGCGACTCCGTGATGGATAACGGCTTCCATAGCGGCAATCCCTCCGGCGTGATCCGCGCTTACGACGCGATGAGCGGCCGTCTGGTGTGGAATTTCGATCCGGCCAACCCGGAGACTACCCAGCCGATTGCGCAGGATCAGACTTACCCTTACGACACGCCGATCGCCTGGGCTACGCTAAGCGCCGACCAGAAAAACGGTCTGGTCTACGTGCCGTTCGGCAATGCCTCGCCGGATGAGCTGGGCATTGAGCGCGATCCCAACAGCAACACGGAGAAGTTCCGCGATGCGCTGGTGGCGCTGGATCTGAAAACCGGCGCCTTTAAATGGCGTTACCAGAGCGCGAACCACGATCTCTGGGACCGCGATAACCCGGCGCAGCCGTCGCTGCTGGATATCGATTATCAGGGCAAAAAGCAGCCGGTGGTGATCCTGCCGACCAAAACCGGCAACCTGTTCGTGCTGAACCGTCTGACCGGCGAACCTGTCTATCCGGTGAATCAGGTGAAGGTTTCCACCGAGGGCGGCGTGCCCGGCGAGAAATTCGCCGCCACGCAGCCGGTTTCCAGCCTGAACTTTATTCCGCAGCCGCTGACGGAGAAATCGATGTGGGGCATTACGCCGTTCGATCAGATCTCCTGCCGTATGGACTTTAAAAAGCTGCGTTATGACGGCAACCCCTGGACGCCTTCCACCGAGACGGGCTCGATTGTCTTCCCGGGTAACATCGGCGTCTTTAACTGGGGCTCAGTGGCAGTAGACCCGCAGCGTCAGCTGCTGATCGCCGCGCCGGTGCGTCTGGCCTATAAATACACGCTGATCAAACGTACCCCGGAAACCGCGATGAAGCGCATGTTTACCAAAGACGGTACGCCTTACTGGAATGAAAACTTCCACGGCGACTATGCGATTCAGATCCAACAGCTGGCGTCCGGGCTGGGCATTCCCTGCATCGCGCCGCCGTGGGGACGTATGGTGGGCGTGGATCTGAAAACTGGTAAAACCGAATGGCTGCGCCGCGTCGGCACGACCAAAAACCTCAGCACCTCCTTTATGCCGGGCCGCTTCCCGATCGGCTTCCCGATGGGCATGGTAGCGCATGGCGGACCGCTGGTGACGGCTGGCGACGTGGTATTCCACGGCGCAACGGCGGATAACTTCTTCCGCGCCTATGACAGCAGCACCGGCAAACTGCTGTGGCAGACCGAGCTGAGCGCGGGCGCACAGGCCACGCCGTCGACCTTTATGGGTAAAGATGGCAAGCAGTATGTAGTGATCGCCGCAGGCGGTCATGGCTCAATGGGCACCAAAGAGGGCGACAGCGTCGTCGCTTTCCGACTGAAATAAGCCGCGCCTTTACCCTGCTAACGGAAAAGCGCCCTGGGGGGCGCTTTTTTTTGCCGCCGCGCAACGTGCGTTACATCATGCCGCCGGGGTCGCTATAGTTAAGCAAAACCGGTTAATACCGGGTTGTTTATTGATAATATTACGCATCTGGCGATAAGCGGTTAATTATTTTAAAGGCAGCGCGTCAGAGCTCTGCAACTATTCTTAATATCACGCAGCTTTAAAAAAATACCTTTAAATGATTCTTCTAATCCTATCGCCAAGGCTGCTTTTAATTATCCCTTTTCATTTAATGGCTTACGTCGTATTTTTCAATTTATTTTCTATATTCAGGAAAAGGGTAATCCTAACTTTTCAAATAACAGATGGAAATTTAACAGGAGATTTTCAGGTTAAGAAAGATAAAGGAAACCCTGCCATTTAACGCTTTGAGATATTTGCCATCCTCAATTTTCAGCGGTAGTGTGATATACCTCATCTTAATTTGGTAAGTCTTATGACATTCGTTGCTATTAAAGGTTAATTATGTTTATCCCCAACGCTATTTATCGGAAATTACGTTTTCCGTTTAAGTTTTTGCGCGCCGCTATAAAATATCCCGCAGCGAATGCCAGAGTAAAACAGTACCAGGTGATGTCGCCGGAAGAGACCATCGACCTGCTGCTGAACGATCCCAACCTCTCCATCTGTCGTTATGGCGATGGCGAACTGGAGATGACCTTATATAAGAACATCGGCTTTCAGCCGTTTGACGAACGTCTCTCGTCCCGTCTGAAAGAGATCCTGCAACGCGGCGTCACCCGTACAGGTAATTGCCTGATTTGTATGCCGGACGCGTATCGCAGCACCAAAAATATGCGTTCCGGCTCCGCGCTGTTCTGGTTCTTTCATAAATCGTTTTTCTTTCGTAATTACGAACCCTTGCTGAGTAAAACCTATCGTTACGGCAATACTTCAGTGACCCGACCTTATCACGACTATAAAGATAAGAGCCTGGCGCCGCGTATTTTCGCCAAATTCAAACGTCTTATCACCGATAAGCGCATATTGATTGTGGAAGGCAGCGGAACCCGGCTGGGAATCGGAAACGATCTGCTCGACAGCGCCCGGCAGATAAGCCGGATTACCACCTTAAACCGCAACGCCTTCTCCGTTTATGAGAATTTGTACAGCGCGGTGCTGGGCGCGGCGAAAGATTACGAGCTGGTGCTGATCTCATTAGGCCCCACCGCAACCTTGCTCGCCTGGGATCTTAGCCAGCAGGGCGTACGCTGCATCGATACCGGCCATATCGATATTGAATATGAGTGGATGCGTTCCGCCGCGAAAGACAAAATGAAGGTTGAAGGCAAAAACGTGAATGAAGTGGGCGTGCTGCTGAGCGAAAACAGTTCGCCGATGGATGAAGCCTACCGCCGGCAAATTTTGCTGCACGTCGGCGGCGCGCCGGAAATCGTAGTGGCGCCAGATAGCCATTAGCAATCGAAGTGGATGCGTCAGGCAGGAGTTAATCTTTTTGTAAACGGCCGAGCATTTTCAGGGCATGAGTGAAAATGGCGTCAGCAATCCGCTGCGGAAAACCCACCGGCAGCGTTTGCCGCACGCGCTCAATGGCGCCCGGGAATTCAGCGGCGAAAAACGCAAAGATCTGTTGCATTTGCTCCGGTGCGAAGCGGGCGCTTTTGGCCGTTTCAATAAAATGGCGCGGGAAAATTTTATCAATTTCATATTTTTTCCCTTTCGTCGCCTTCAGCCCCATCGCCAGCTTCAGTTCGCGAATGTTCAATCCGGTTCCGCCGAGCACCGGATAAGCGGAAATAATGTCGTAAAAGGGCGTCAGCCTGTAGCTTCCGCCTTTTTCAATAAAAACAGAAAAATTTTTCGCATGGCCGTCCGTTGCGCCAATCAGCCACTGGAAAACCTGAAATTTCATAAAATTATAGCGATCCTCCAGCGCATTGCTGGACCCCATCAGTAGCTGCATAATTTCATTGATGCCCGGGCCGCCATCAGATTCATATTTAACCGAGGAAGGGAGGCCGAAAGTCTGGCACATATCTTCCTGCGGCAATCGTATCAGGATGCTGCTGTTCGCCGCCCATCGCCGGTCAAAACGTTCCACCGCCAGGGCGCGAATATTGCCCGCATGAATAATGCTGGCGTGCGGCACCTGAAAACCCGCCTCCCTGGCAAGCGCCAGACAAACATACTCATTTTCTACGCTTTCGCTCATATCCAGCGTGGCGAAGGGTTGTCTGATTTCCCCAATCGGCAGCTTGATGATATGCGAGGTCGGTGTCGCGCCTTTAGGAATGGCCCAGCCTGAGCGAGTTTTTAACAGCGCTGTTTTTTCCTGCGCACCCGCGACAGAGATGCGAAAATCAGCTTCCTCTCTGATCATGCCAAGCGGGAGATCGCTTTGATAAGCGGAAAGCACTTTTTCCAGCCGACTTTCATCCAGTTGTTCGAACGCTATTTCCAGATGGGGAAGTTGCTCGTCCGGCGGCAGCAGCATGACCGCGCCCACGCTGTCTCTGCCGACTTGCCACAGCAGGTCGAAAGGTTGGGAAGATTTAGCCTGATAGCGCGCGACGATACGATCCCGAACGTCAGGGATGTCGGGCAGAAGATTATCAAAGTAGTTAATCACCCTGGCGGAAGCGATCGCAGGAAGTTGTAAAGGCAGGGACAACGATAAGGGTCTGGCTAATTTGTTGGCGATCCAGTCAACGTCATATTTAAAAACGTGCGCGCCGTTCTGATATTTTGTCAGCACCCCGACTTTTTCTCCGTTCATCCAGGCGACAAGCTGCTGCATCACCAGTCAAGCTCCTTATCAGTATGCTCATTCGTCGGATTAGCGTCAGCGGAATTCTTCGCCTGAATAACCATCAGTTGGTCGAGAGAGTGCAGAATTTTAAACAACGTGGCGAGCGTTGTTTTGTGCGGACTATTTTCAAAGTGAGAGATTGTGGCTTGTTTTAATCCCACCCGGTTCGCCAGTTCACTTTGCGTCCAGCCGTGCTGTTGACGTATAAGTTTCAGGTAGTTTGCGAGCTGTACGGGACTATAAATCATTCTGATAACCTGAGCGGAAGCGCCGCTATTGAAATATCCTCAGGTAAGGATAAACCCTCTTTTATCCCTTTAAAAGGATAATATGAGGATTATCCCTTTGAAGGGATAAAGCAAAGCGGAAAAGAGAATCAGCTTTACAGCGCAGCGTGCCGGATTTGTGCCTTTCGGCGGCAAACCCGGCGGAGCGAAATAAGAACCCAGCGAATCCCTGCGTCAGAAGGTGGCGTTTATCCCGACGTTCCAGGTGACTTCATGGTAATCGCTGGCGCCGCCGACCGTCGATGCCGCCGCAAAGGCGCTGATGCTCTGGCCCAGCGGCACGTTGGCGCCCACGGCGACGTCCAGCCAGTTTTTGTCCGGTCCCGCCACCGTGCGGCTGAAGGCGGTACGGGTAGAATTCAGCCCCGCCGTGACCGGCAGATCGCTGTCGCCAAACTGATGGTTATAACTGACCTGCGCCCAGGGATTGACCGGCCAACGCCGGGTATCGATGCGCCAGCCCACCGAGCCGATTTGCGAATGGTTATCCTGCTGGTAAAAACGCATGGCGGTGCTGCTGTCGCCCTGTTCGCGATAGCCGCCGACGTGGCCGTAATCCAGCGCGTAGCTGACCATCGGTCCGGTGGTTACATAGCTGCCCAGCGGAATATCCCAGCCGGTTTGCACTCGCAGGCCCAGTAGTTTCCCGCCGGTGTTGCCCTGTTCGGTGCGGGTGGCCGGGCCGAGCGTTACGCGACGCTCGATGTCGTCGAAATCGAGATCGGCATAGTGAACATCGGCATTGATCCACCCCTGATTAAACAGCGTCAGCTGACTCCAGAGCGCGACCATATTGCCGCGCAGACGGTAGTCGTAATGGGACGACGGCTGCTGACGATCGTTGGCGGCGGAAAACAGCACGCCGGTCTGCCAGTTGCCGGTAAGCTGGTAGCCGATCCCCAGCGTCAGGCTGTGCGCGGTGGCGTCGCCGTCGTTATACGCGCCGCTATCACCATCGTTTTCCCGGTGCTGACCGGAATAGCCGCCGAAGAAAGCGAACTCGCCTGCGTCGGCGGGTCGGTGGCGCTGCTGCTGTAAATGCCCGTCCAGGGTGTTATGCATGTCGCGCGCCATCATCAGCGGCGCCTACGTCAGCGCGGCCACCTGCGCGGGGGCGTCGAGCACCGACTGAATATAATCGGCGATAATGGCGTGAACGGCAGGCGAGGGATGCAGGATATCGGCAAACAGGTAGCTCTGCGCGCGGGAAAATCCGGGGGTTGAGGAGGTACAGCCGTTAGCGGTGACGCCAGGCGGGCAGGCCATGCCCGCCGTGTTGCTGAGGCCGAAAAATCCGGGCTGGTCGAGCAGCTCGTTAAACAGCGCGTTGATGTCGACCCGCACGATATTTCCCTGCGTCGCCAACAGGCCCGCCTCTTCCTGCTGGTTATAGCGTTCGGTCAGCGCCGTGCCCTGATCGCTCAGGGTTTGCCAGAGATCGATCAGCTGCTGCGCCAGCGCGTCGCGCACGGCGGGAATAGAGGAGACCTCGGCCGCCGCCTGCGTCAGCGCGGTTTCAATCGCCTGCTGGCGCGACGCTCTGTCAGGCGTCGCGGCGCTGCTGAGCAACTGAAACGCCGCTTCCTGCGCCTCCTCCGCTTCGGGACCCAGCAGCGACAGAATCGCCTGGGTGATGGCCGGCGTCTCGCCCACGTCGGGCGCGGTAGGCACGATCACCGTGCCGGCGCCGGCGCTGACTACCGTCCTCACCTGCGATGCCGCCGCCGTCGCGCTGTTTTCCACCACGGTGTTCGCCAGATTGGAACTGGCGAGCGCCGCCGCGATAGCCACCGCAAGATCGTTGCCGCCAACCCAGTGAATATAGAGTCCGTTAGGGTCAGCCTGTCCGTTAACGGCGGTCAGCCAGGCGGCGACCTGATCCTGCGTGTTGTATTCCGGGTTCAATGTCGGCACGGCCATCGCGCTGGCGGCCGCGTAGTTGCTGCCGCCCTGCGACGAGGGCAGCAGCGTTAGCCCTTGCCGCCGGGCGACGATCTCATCGTAAAGCGAATTAGTAGTGTTATCCCAGGTGTAACGGCCTACGTTGCCGGTATCGCTCAGGCTGTCGCCGAATACGGTGAGGCTGTCCCAGGCCGAAACCGGGACAGGGGCCAGCAACGCGCCCAGCGTAGTGAGTGCAGCGAGTGAGAAGATGGGTTGCGCGCGGGAGTTGTTCTTCATTATCTGCTCCGGATATTCAGCCAGACAACCTGGCCGCGATGTTGAACGGCTTGCGCTGGGTGGCGCAAGGCGAATGCCGTACCACTTCACGTCGTAAAATGCGGAACAACGCCGCAGGGAGATCACTCTGCGGATCCGATCAGGAAAGGAACAAGGACAGATTAATCATCGAGCCAAAGGAAAAGTCTTTTCAGTGTGGCAAAAATTTTTCCGGCTGCGCGGTTATTGTTATCAGCGGCATAAAACGAAAGGGCGGGAAAAATGGAAAATTGCGACCAATGTAGCGTTTTCCTGCAAAGGCGGAAGATCGTCGCTGCGGATCTGCGTGGAAATTGACGATTTATCGTACAATTGCGCCGCAAATTGCGCTACGCGAATTCTGTAGAAAAAGCAGAGGGGTTACCCGTCAGAATTCACGTAGCGACGTCAATTTATGGCGGTTTTTTATTCACGCCGACAGGATCCTTTTTCAGATCCGCAGCCCCTGACTGCAAAATGAGTTGATATAATGCTTATTATATTAAGTTATAAACCTGATCGCGGGAATTGCTGTTTTGTTATGCAGGGAGGCCCATATATAGCGGCGATGGCGCCTGCGGACGCCACCACCGTTACGGGCCGGTGGCGTTAGTCGTCCCTGGGCTCGTCAACTTGGCGATCCGCGCCGGGTTGGGTTTGCTGACGCACTGACTTCAGCAGCTGAATATCCAGAATCACATAGGTCATGGTGGTGATAAACAGAGAGATCACGCTGCCGATCACGCCGCTGGTGGTAAAGGTAAAGTAGTTGTACATCACTACCCAGGTCACGCAGATAAAAAGCGCCAGGGCGATATTGATCGCGGAAAGGGAGTAGTTGCCAGGAACCGGGTTGTCAGCCAGCAGCTGACTGTGCATGTTTCTGCCGCAGTAGCGTTCCAGAATGGCGATGGCGCGATCCCACTGCTTTTTGCGAAAGGCGCTGCTGCGGTTGAAAAACAGAAAAAGCAGCGAAATAAAGTAGCCGGAGAAGGCGATCAGCACCGGCACGGCGTGCAAGGCCCAGGCGATGCTTTTCGGTGCGGTATCGCTGACCGACAGATCAAGCGTCAGCGAAATGCCCAGCACGATATAAAGAAAGACAAACAGCAGCAGGAAACAGAGCGTTCGCTTCCATTCGGCGTCCGTTTCCACGCTTCTTTCACGATAAGCGTCCTGAAGCGACTCGCGCAGGCGCTCCGCCTGCGGCGAATTCTGATCTATATGCCCGGTGGGTTCGGCGAAAAAGGTGTCGATAAAGCCTTTATCGCCTGGCTCGATAGTGATGCGCATGTTAATCCATGAAGGTGATGACTGAGTAGTGGCATTCTAACTTTTCCGAGGTGCGCGCGGGACCGAAATCGCTGTTTCATCGGGCAAAATCACAGATTTATGCCTGATTTTCCGCGCGGCCTGACGTCCCATTACAATAGCGACAATCATGATCCAGCAACCGGAATTGTCATGCCGATGAAAATATAATGTGAATAAATTGGCAAACAGTTCAGGAAAAAGCCAGCCCGGGAGGAGCCTGTTGTTACGCGCAGATCCCCTGATGTCCCGCCGCATCTTTCTCCGTCCCGTCTTTCAGCGACGCATCGCATCCCGTCCGGCGCGCGCTGAAAGTCTTTCCCGCCTCTACGAGGAGAAGAGAATGAGTTATCGCAAAATTCTGATGGCGTCGGCTGCCGTACTGGTTTGCGCTGCGGCGCCTGCTCAGGCGGCGGACTCCGCGACCGTCGCGTTTCTGATGCCCGATCAGGCTTCCACCCGTTATGAGCAGCATGACTATCCGGGATTTAAAGCGGAAATGGCGAAGATCTGCGCCGACTGCAAGGTGATTTATCAGAACGCCAATGCCAGCGCCTCGCTGCAACAGCAGCAGTTTAACTCAGTGATCGCGCAGGGGGCGAAAGTAGTGGTGCTGGACCCGGTGGATTCGTCCGCCGCCGCCGGGCTGATGGAAATCGCCCACTCGCAGGATGTCAAAGTCATCGCCTACGATCGTCCGATCCCGGATAAACCGGCCGATTTCTACGTCTCCTTTGATAACGAAGGTATCGGTTATGCGATCTCCAAATCGCTGGTCGATCATCTGAAATCTACCGGCGTTGCGCCGGGCGCCGGCGTGTTGCAGATCAACGGGTCTCCCACGGACGCAGCGGCCGGACTGATTCGCAACGGCGTTCATCGCGGCCTGAAGGAGTCGGGCTTCAGGACGCTGGCCGAGTTCGATACCCCGGAATGGGCGCCGCCCAAAGCCCAGGAGTGGACCGCCGGGCAGATCACCCGTTTCAGCGATCAAATTAAAGGCGTGGTCGCAGCTAACGACGGGACGGGCGGCGGCGCCATCGCGGCGTTTAAGGCGGCAGGAGTGACGCCGATCCCGCCGGTAACGGGCAATGACGCCACCATTGCCGCATTACAGCTGATTATTGCCGGCGACCAGTACAACACCATTTCCAAGCCTTCGGAAATTGTGGCGGCAGCCGCAGCGCACGTCGCCGTTGAACTTATTCAGGGGAAAACGCCCAGGGCGCCCACCCGGCTGTATAACACGCCGTCGCAACTCTTTTCGCCTTCGGTGATTACCGTGAAAAATATCAAAGCGGAAATTTTCGATAAGAAAATTCAGACGCCTGCGCAGGTCTGTACCGGCGAATACGCGGCGGACTGTAAAAAGCTGGGTATTCAATAAGGCTGACAACGACAGCTCCGCGCAGGAGGGAGTCATGGTGAACGAACAGGGCGCCGCGATCGATAAGGCGCAGCCAATACTGCAGCTCAGCAAGATCTCGAAAAGTTTCGGCGCCGTTTCGGCTCTGACGGATATCGATCTGGAGATCTATGCAGGCGAGGTGGTTGCGCTGGTGGGCGACAACGGCGCCGGAAAATCGACGCTGGTGAAAATCCTTGCCAGCGTGCATCTGCCTACCTCCGGCACGGTGGCGTTCGAGGGCAGGGAAGTCAATCTCGACAGCCCGGGCAAAGCGCTGGAATACGGTATCGCTACCGTGTTTCAGGATCTGGCGCTGTGCGAGAATCTCGACGTGGTCGCCAATCTGTTTTTAGGCCATGAGATTTCCGCCTGGCAACTGGATGAGATCGCCATGGAGGTGCGCGCCTGGACGCTGTTGCAGGAGCTGGCGGCGCGCATCCCCTCGGTGCGCGAACCCGTCGCCTCGCTGTCGGGCGGCCAGCGTCAGACGGTGGCCATTGCCCGTTCGCTGCTGCTGAATCCAAAAATCGTCATGCTGGACGAACCCACCGCCGCGCTCGGCGTCGCTCAGACCGCCGAAGTGCTTAACCTGATAGAGCGCATTCGCGCGCGCGGGCTGGGCGTGATCATTATCAGCCATAACATGGAGGATGTGCGGGCCGTTGCCGATCGGATCGTGGTGCTTCGTCTGGGGCGCAACACCGGGATCTTTACGCCCGACGCCTCTAATCAGGAGCTGGTGGCGGCCATTACCGGCGCCACGGAGAACGCCGTATCGCGCCGCGTCGAGCGAAAATCGCAGCAAAACCAGCGGGGGGTAAGTCCATGAACACCGCCAACAAAAAAGCGCGCGCGGCGCTCGACCGCAGCGATGAACGCGTGCATCACAATGAAAGCCTCTCCGCCGTGTTTCGCTCTTTTGTCAGCCGCATCAAAACTGGCGACTTGGGTATGCTGCCGGTAGTGCTCGGCCTGATATTGATTTCGACGGTCTTCACTTTGCTTAACCCGGTCTATCTGGCGCCGAATAACCTGGTGAATATGCTGTTTGACTGCGCCACCGTCGGCTTTATCTCGCTGGGTATTGTTTGCGTGCTGATGCTAGGGGAAATCGATCTCTCTGTTGGTTCGATGAGCGGACTGGCCTCGGCGATTATCGGCGTGCTCTGGGTTAATCTTGGCTGGCCGATCGCCGGGGCGATCGGCGTCGCGCTGGTTGTCGGGGCGCTGGTGGGGCTGGTTTACGCCCTCTGTTATAACCGCCTCGGCATGCCCAGCTTTGTCGCCACGCTGGCCGGCCTGCTGGCGCTGCTGGGGATGCAGCTCTATATCCTCGGCCCGTCGGGCAGTATTAACCTGCCTTACATCTCGCCGCTGGTGCGCTTCGGTCAGGTGATGGTAATGCCTGACGGGTTTGCTTATCTGATGGCGCTGATCCCCGGCGCGGTGATGGTGGTTCAGGGCTTACGAACCCGTACCCGTCGCGAGCAGGTTAATCTCTCTTCCGAGCCGATGAGCGCGCTGCTGACGCGCGTTATCCTGCTGACGGCGCTGTTTGAGTTCGCGGTTTTATACCTTAACCTGGGGCGCGGCGTGCCCTGGATCTTCGGGCTGTTTGTGGTTTTCGCCGCGCTGCTTAATTATGGATTGAAACGGACCAAATGGGGACGTTCGATGTTCGCGGTAGGCGGCAACCGCGAGGCGGCGCGCCGTTCGGGCATTAATGTGCGCGCCATCTACGTCAGCGCTTTTATGCTCTGTTCAACCTTGGCGACGCTGGGTGGCATCCTGGCGGCTTCCCGTCTCGCCTCCGCCAGTCAGCAGGCCGGAACCGGCGACGTCAATCTGAACGCCATCGCCGCCGCGGTGATCGGCGGCACCAGCCTGTTCGGCGGGCGGGGAAGCGCCTGGTCCGCGCTGCTGGGCATTATCGTTATCCAGTCAATTTCCAATGGTCTGACGCTGCTGAATCTGCCGTCCTCGCTGCGCTACATGATCACCGGCGGCGTGCTGGCCATCGCCGTTATCGTCGACTCGTTCGCCCGGCGTTCCCGTGTTTCGCACGGCCGCGCCTGAACGGGCATACTGATACAGGAGAAACCGCTATGGTTGATTCACTGGAAAATAACGTTGTCGCTATTACCGGCGCGGCGTCGGGCATCGGCCTGGAGTGCGCCCGGACCTTTCTGGCCGCCGGGGCGAAAGTGGTGCTGATCGACAGGGCGCGCGAACGGCTGGAACAGTTGACCAACGAGCTGGGCGATCGGGCGTTTCCGCTGGTTGTCGATCTGCTGAAGCCGCAGGAGGTGTCCGCCATGTTGTCGGGCATTCTGGATGCGGCGGGCGGGCTGGATATCTTTCATGCCAACGCCGGCGCCTATGTCGGCGGACCGATCGAGGAGGGCAATCCCGACGAGTGGGACCGAATGCTGAATCTGAATATCAATGCGGCGTTTCGCAGCGTGCATGCGGTATTGCCGTATATGATCGCGCAACGGCGCGGGGATATTCTCTTTACCAGCTCCATTGCCGGCGTGGTGCCGGTTATCTGGGAGCCGATCTATACCGCCTCTAAGTTTGCCGTTCAGGCGTTTGTGCATACTACCCGTCGTCAGGTGGCGAAACATGGCGTGCGCGTCGGCGCGGTTCTGCCGGGTCCGGTAGTGACCGCGCTGCTGGACGACTGGCCGAAGGCGAAGATGGAGGAGGCGCTGGCGAACGGCAGTCTGATGCAGCCGAAAGAGGTGGCGGACGCAATAATCTTTATGGTGACCCGACCGCGCAATGTCACGGTGCGCGATCTGGTCATCCTGCCAAACAGTGTGGATCTTTAATAAAGGAGAGGTGCATGAGCGGCGAACCGCAGCAGAAAGCGATAACGGACGACAGCGTTATGATTGGGGTGGATGTAGGTACGGCGAGCGCGCGCGCAGGGGTGTTCGATGGCTCAGGCACTATGCTGGCGACGGCGAAACGGGAGATTACCGTTTTTCGCGGGGCGGGCCATGCCGTCGAGCAGTCGAGCCGCGAAATCTGGCAGGCGGTTTGCGAGGCGGTGAAAGAGGCGGTTAGCGCCTCCGGCGCGGCGGCGGAACGTGTCGCCGGCATCGGTTTTGACGCCACCTGTTCATTGGTGGTGCTGGGCGAGGCGGGGGAGCCGCTGGCGGTCGGCGACACTAACGAGGCCGATCGCAACATTATCGTCTGGATGGATCACCGCGCCACCCCCCAGGCTGAGCGCATCAATGCGCTTCATCATCCGGTTTTGCACTACGTAGGCGGTAAAATTTCGCCGGAAATGGAGACGCCGAAGCTGCTCTGGCTGAAGGAAAATCGTCGCGAAATTTTCGACCGGGCATGGCAGTTCTTTGATTTGGCCGATTTTCTTACCTGGCGCTGCACCGGCGATTTGGCGCGATCCACCTGTACGCTAACCTGCAAATGGACCTATCTGGCGCATGAAAAGCGCTGGGACGAGGATTATTTCCGGCAGATTGGTCTGGAGGAGCTGGTCAGCGAAGGGTTTTACCGTATCGGTCAGCATATCGTCGAGCCGGGCGCGCGCTGCGGCAACGGGCTGACTCGCGAAGCGGCGGCGGAGTTGGGGCTGCCGATCGGCACGCCGGTTGCGGCCGGCATGATTGACGCGCACGCCGGCGGCATTGGCACCGCAGGCGCCAGAGGAAGCGCAACCCAAAACCTGGCCTATGTATTCGGCACATCTTCCTGCACCATGACCACGACAACGGAGCCGGTGTTTGTTCCCGGCGTATGGGGACCTTACTATTCCGCGATGGTGCCAGGCATGTGGCTTAACGAAGGCGGGCAGAGCGCTGCCGGGGCGGCCATCGATCAGCTGTTGGCGTTCCATCCGGCGGCGCGCGAGGCGGCGGAACTTGCCCGGCAGCGCGGCGTGCCGCTGCCGGTTTTGCTGGCCAATTTTGTGCTGCAAGGCGTCAGCGCGGCGTCTGAGGCGGTTGAGCATACGCATGGCATTCATGTGGTGCCGGAATTTCTCGGCAACCGCGCGCCATTTGCCGATCCGCATGCCAGGGCGATAGTCGCCGGATTAGGGATGGAGAGCGATTTTGAAAATCTGCTGGCGCTCTATATCGCAGGGATATGCGGCATCGGCTACGGACTGCGGCAAATTATCGAGACGCAGGATCGGGCTGGTGCAACCGTGGAAAATATCGTTATCAGCGGCGGCGCGGGTCAGCATCCGTTAATTCGGCAGTTGTTGGCGGATGCGACCGGACGCACGGTGCTGGCGACGAAAGCCAGCGAACCGGTGTTGTTGGGCGCCGCGATCCTCGGCGCCTGCGCCGGCGGGCTGGTTTCATCCGTCAGCGAAGGGATGGCGCGCTATACCGCGGTAGCTGGCGAGTATCCGCCGGCCACGCAGTATCGCGAACGTCATCAGCGTCGTTATGCGACGTTTCAGCGGCTTCAGGAGAGCGCGCGAGAACGGGAAGCGTACTGCGCCAGGCTGGGAGCGTTATGCGGTAAGGTAGATTCCGCAGGCGGGATTTACCTTATTACGCTTATCGCAGGCGGTATCAGGGTGCAGAAGATAAAGGGAGTGAAGAGAGAACGGTGAAGCATTGAAAGTTCGCGCCTGGATAGCTCATTTAACATAATATACATTATGCGCACCATGATAACGGAGGGCTGAAATTCTCCCTCCGGGCAATATCAGTCATAGAGCCAGCGGCCCGCTCTGGCGGACGCGATCAGCATACCAATTGTAAAATCCGGCACTTGTGTAAGCTCTCTTTTACGGAATGGATTAAGTAACTCGCGCAGCGGAGGTTCTGGCGGATAATATGTTGTGATAGAAAAATTGCCTTGCGCAACGCTAAATTTGGTAAAAAACGCCTCCATGAGTTCTACGGCTTCATCAGATTCAAAGCATAAATCGGTAGTCAAATCTGTTTCAGCGGTCAGAATATTTTTTTTAAAAAGGTAAATCCCATCATAGCGCCTGACAAGTTCATAAACTTGCTGCTCAACACTATCAACTACCATAGCTTGTCGTCCCCTTTGGCTATATCGTTGTACTCTTTTACTGTACGATAAGTTATCTGCGACACATCGGATGCCAGAATAACCCAGCCGACAACCGGCACTGCCCGGCCAGCAAAAGTGCCTATTTTAGCAACCATACGAATTTTTAGCTTTGAAGGCGGATAGCCGCCAATAATAGTCGGTAATTTTATGCCCCGTGGAAATTTAGCATTACCAAATATCTGACGAGCACCTCGGGAGGCATAAGATGTACCGTCAATTGCACCCTGAGGCTTGGTTCGGGTCGGTAAAATATTCAGTCCCGCCACAATAGCAACAATCGCCCCAAAGTCCTGCACTCCCAGTTGATTGGCTGTATTTTCGCAGAAAATCATAAACAGCAATTGGCTGGCAGTCAGGTTTGAACGCCCAGCATAAAAATAGGTATTATCGAGTTCTTCAACGGTATCCATACCCTAATCTCCTGATTAAAAAACTTTCCTGTTATTATGAATATTTAATTCATATAAATTTTCGTCAGCCGTGCCTTAATCATACAACCCGCAGCCAGCCTCTCACACTATAAGGAAGAATCGGCGAAATCTTTTGATCGCAATCAGCTTTCATCACAATGAAAAAACCGCTGCGAATTACTCTTCCGCAGCGGCTCTTTCTATTTCGTCATAACCTACCGGCACTGCTCCGCGCAGGCCTGCACGCACATTTGCGCTTGCGAGCTGCAGGCGCCGCCATCTTTATTGTTGCAGCTGGTGCGATCGACATAACAATTCGCCTGACAGGCCGCTAAATCGCACTTCGCCGCAGCAGGCGTAAACATAACCGCAGGCGCTTTCGGCGTAAACAGCGTCGGCTGCGCCTGCTGGGCAAACAGGCCGCCGCTGACCAGACAGCCCATAACCAGCATCAGCTTGCCTATACTTTTCATCTTGCCGCTCTCCATCAATGATTGCGTTGTCAGCTATCAGTATGGCCAATGAGATGCATTGTGACGATTTCGCCAGGAGAAAACCGTGATCCCCTGGTAAGCTTTTTTAACACACCTAACGGAGGACAACATGCAAAAACGCGCCCTTATTGCCGGCGTCAGCGGCGTCATCGGGTCGTCGCTGGCTGAGCGTCTGATACAGCAAGGCTGGACCGTCTACGGCCTGTCGCGCGGACGAACCCCGGTGCCGGATGGATGTCAGGCCCTGACGGCCGACTTAACCTCAGCCGAATCGGTGAAACAGGCCGTTGGCGACCTGGATATCGACGCCCTTTTCTTCTCTGTCTGGGCGCGACAGGAAAACGAAAAAGAGAACATCCGCGTCAACGGCGCGATGGTGCGCAACGTTATCGAGGCACTGAATCAACATTTACGGGGCGCGCACGTGGCGCTGGTCACCGGCCTGAAGCACTATCTCGGTCCGTTTGATGCTTACGGCAAAGGCGCCGTGCCGATCACGCCGTTTCGTGAAGAGCAAGGCCGCCAGCCGGTGGATAATTTCTATTACGCGCAGGAAGATGAAGTTTTCGCCGGCGCGGAAAAGTACGGTTACAGCTGGAGCGTGCATCGCCCTCATACCGTTATCGGCTATGCGCTGGGTAACGCGATGAACATGGGACAAACGCTGGCGGTTTATGCCTCGCTGTGCAAATACCAGGGACTCCCTTTCGTCTTCCCTGGTTCGGAAGCGCAGTGGCACGGCGTGACCGATATGAGCAGCGCCAGCCTGATCGCCGAGCAGCTCGAATGGGCCGCCACCTCGCCCAATGCGAAAAATCAGGACTTTAACACCGTAAACGGCGATCTGTTCCGCTGGAAATGGATGTGGTCGGAGATCGCCGGTTACTTCGGCATCGACGCCGTGCCCTTCCCCGGCGCGCCGCAGCCGCTGGAAGCGCGGATGCAGACCGAAGATGCGCAGCGTCTGTGGCGGGAACTGGCACAGCAATATCAGTTGAAAGAGGCTGACGTTAATAAGCTGGCCTCCTGGTGGCACACCGATGCGGACCTCGGCCGCCCGATGGAGGTCTTTACCGATATGAGTAAGAGCCGTAAAGCGGGCTTTACCTGCTATCACTCCACGCGGGACGATTTTTTCGCCCTGTTTGACAAGCTGAAGCAGGAAAAGCTGATCCCCGCCTGATGCGCGAGGCAAACCCTGCCCGCATCAACTTTATGTTAAATCGCCAGGCGCTGGCCTTACGGGGCCACCGCCTGGCTGACCGTTGCCTTCACGCCAGTAACGCCGCGCTGATAAATCTCATTGAGACGCAGCCGGTAACTTAACGGATCGTGATGTTCGCGGATGCGTCTGATGGCGCCCTCGCCTTTTTCCTGTAGCTGCCCGGGGTGAGCGACAATGGCCAGCAGCGTGCTTTTCAACTGTTCGATCAGTCCATGGCGAACTCGCTCTCGCTGCTCCGGGCTGTTTACCGCGAACTCCCGGTCGTCATCCAGCGGCTGCTCCAGCAGCCAGCCTGCCGAAGCGGGATTGATCTCCGGTAGCGCGCGGACGTTGCTGGTAATCACCGGGCAGCCGCTTGCCTGCATTTCAAGCACGGAGAAACCGTAGGTTTCCTGCCATGTCGGCAATAAACCGACATCGCTGCGCGCAAACAGCGCCAGCAGCGCGTCATTCGCCATGCTCTGCTGATGCCGGAAGCAGCGATGTCGCGTTATTGCCAGCTCGATGTTGCGGTAAAATGATGCGGCGTCCTGAAATTGCCGATGCGCGACGTTGTGATGTTTACTCATATCGCCGATAAGATGCACCTCAAGGCGGTCTTCGCTCAGCGCCCCTTCCAGCAGCAGCTGACTGATAGCCAGAACCACCTCCGCCCCGCCCTTGCGATAAAACTCATTGCCGACAAAAACCAGGCGCAGAATGTCATCTTTTTTGGCCGGTTTCTGCTGGCGGAACAGCGTCTGCGGCGGATGCATCACCAGGGTTTTCGCCGCGATGCGCTCAGCGATAGCCGGGGTTTTGCTGAAGAGTTTCTTCTGCATATGCAGCGCGGAATCGGAAATCGCGATCAGGCCCAGGCAGTTATCCTTCAGTACATGAGACGTAAGCTGATGCAGCTCCGGGTTATCCTGTTTCGCCACGCCCGCAACGGGCAACACGCGGGGCAATTCGGTTTCGAAAGTCGCGACCCATTTTCTTCGGGTAATCGCCACCTCATTAAAAAGATGAAATATTTCGGGCGTTCCCGACGTAATTAAGGGCAGCGGCAAAAAGGCGAAACATTTATTCTTATGCAATAACCGCTGACGCAATGGGTTAACGTAATAAAAAAGGTTGCGGGTTTTAAGATTGATATAGTTATTTTCCGGGTTGATTAAAATATTTCTCCGCTCGGGATAAAGCGTATTCGTGATGCCCACATTCATGTTTTTCTCCTGGTGTGGCAAAGTAAGCCATGCAAATCTATAACATATGACTTTTGGGAAAGCCTTATGCGAAAATTCTTAAAAGGTTCAGGCTTTTACTACGCTTAACAAAGCATTTATCAGCAATTAAAACGTTTTGCCTATAAGACGTTGACTATTTTATGTCGCCTGATGACTTATTTTTTCTGAGAAGGCCAAAAATAAATAGAGAACCGCCTTTAATTCGTTGAAAAACATCAGCTGTTAATCAAAAAGGTCGAAAGTCCATAATAAAAGAGCGCGTCGTTTTCTATTTTTTTTCTAGCTATTCCAGGATTAATTGCACAGGGTTATTGCGGCAGGATTACTATTTTTAAACTGTTAAAGCCTGCTGCTATTTATTCTCAAAAAAAGTTAAGCGCTGTCGTTGTTTTTCGCAGCAAAGCCCGGCTTTCATCACCCTTTGTGAAACCTTTGATTCATTAATGGCGACGTGGCGCCCGATAATCTGCGGGAAAATGCACTGAAAAAGTGCAAATCACGTGCGCTGTGCCTTGTTACAGGGTGCGTCAGCGCGTTTTAAACCTGATATAGCCTTTTAGATTACTGATTTATCAAAGATTAGCGACGCTGCGCTTTTACGGGCTATTTGGTACAAAAGTTGCAAAGCCTTCTTTATCTGAGAAGGAGAAATGAATGAAAGCGATCGTGATTGGTGGAGGCATTGGCGGCATGAGCGCGGCCATCGCGCTGGAGCGCGCCGGATTCGAAACGGCGGTATTTGAAGCGGTAAAAGAGATAAAGCCGGTGGGCGCGGCGATATCGATCTGGCCGAACGGCGTTAAGTGCCTCAACCTGCTTGGCATGCAGGAGAAACTGCGCGCGCTGGGTGGCAATATGGCCAGCATGGCGTATAACGACGGCCACAGCGGCGCGACCCTGACGCGCTTCAGCATGTCGCCTTTGGTGCAGCGGGTCGGCGAATTCCCCTATCCTGTCGCTCGCGCCGAACTTCAGGCGATGTTAATCGACCATTACGGACGGGAACGCGTCAGTTTCGGCCGACGCGTTATCAGGGTTGAGCAGAGCTGCGACGGCGTAACCGCCTGGTTTGAAGACGGCACGCAGGCCAGCGGCGATCTTCTGATCGCGGCGGACGGCACCCATTCGGCGGTGCGCTGCTATGTGCTGGGTGAAACCCTGGAGCGCCGCTACGCCGGCTACGTGAACTGGAACGGGCTGGTTGCCATGGATGAGGCCATCGCGCCCGCCGATCAGTGGACCACCTTTGTCGGCGAGGGAAAACGCGTCTCGCTGATGCCGGTCAGCGACAACCGCTTCTATTTCTTTTTTGACGTGCCGCTGCCGAAAGGCCTGGCGGAAGATCGCGCCACGCTGAAAAGCGATTTGCGTCGCTATTTCAGCGACTGGGCCGAACCGGTGCAGCAGCTGATCGCCGCCATCAATCCCAATACCACCAATCGCGTCGAGATCCACGATATCGAGCCGTTCAGTCAGTTTGTCAAAGGCCGGGTCGCCTTGCTGGGCGATGCGGCGCACAGCACGACGCCCGATATCGGCCAGGGCGGCTGCGCGGCGATGGAGGATGCGGTAGTGCTGGCCGCCACCCTGGCGTCGCACTCGCTGGGCATTGAAGACGCGCTGCTGCGCTATCAGGCGCGTCGCGTCGAGCGGGTGAAGGATTTAGTGCTGAAGGCGCGCAAGCGTTGCGACGTGACCCATGCGAAAGATCCTGAGATGACCGCCGCCTGGTATCAGGCGCTGAAGAGCGAAACCGGCGAGCGGGTGCTGGCCGGTATGTGCGAAACCATCGAGGGCGGACCGCTCGGCTAAGGGATAGACGCCTGTTCCGATAAGGCTGAACAGGCGTCGGGTTTTATTCCGTCAGGCCGCGATTTTTCAGCATCGGCCCAATTTGCGGTTCATGGCCGCGCCAGGCGAGATAGAGCTGTTGCAGATCGCTGCTGTTGCCGCGCGACAGGATCATCTCGCGGAAGCGCTGGCCGTTTTCCCGCGTCAGGCCGCCGTTTTCCACAAACCACATGTAGCCGTCGTCGGCCAGCATCTGCGTCCAGATATAGGCGTAGTAGCCTGCGGCGTAGCCCCCGCCCCAGATATGCTGGAAGTAGCTGGAGCGATAGCGCGGCGGCACGGCGGGCAGATGGATTTTATCTTCCGCCAGCGCCTGGCGCTCAAAACTCTCCGGCTCCGCCGGCAATTTCTCCGCGCTGAGGCTGTGCCAGTGCAGATCGAGCAACGCCGCCGCCAGCAGTTCGGTCATGTCATAGCCTTTGTTGAATTTCTCCGCGCGAATGATTTTTTCATGCAGCGCGTCGGGCATCGGCTCGCCGGTTTCGTAATGATGGGCGAAATGTTTAAACACCTGCGGCTCGCTGGCCCAGTGTTCGTTGAACTGCGACGGGAACTCGACGAAATCGCGCGGGGTTTCGGTGCCGGAGAGGCTCGGGTAACGCTGTTCGGCAAACAGGCCGTGCAGCGTATGGCCGAACTCATGAAACAGGGTAATGACGTCGTCCCAGCTTAACAGCACAGGTTCGCCAGCGGGCGGCTTGGTGTAATTACAGACGTTATAGATAACCGGCTTGCTGTCCAGTAGCCGGGACTGCTGCACGAAGTTGCCCATCCAGGCGCCGCCGCCTTTATTGTCGCGCTTAAAGAAATCGGTATAGAACAGCGCCATCGGCGTGTTGTCGGCATCGAAGATCTCGAAGACGCGCACGTCGGGATGATAGACCGGCAGATCGTAGCGTTCGGTAAGATGGATGCCGTAGAGCTGTGAAGCCGCCCAGAATACCCCTTTCTCCAGCACGCTGTTGAGTTCGAAGTAAGGGCGGATTTCATTTTCATCCAGCTCGTAGCGGGCGCGACGCACCTGCTCGGCGTAAAAGGTCCAGTCCCAGGGGGCGAGCCGGAAGCCGCCTTGCTGGTCGTCGATCGTCTGTTGAATCGCAGCGGCTTCGTTCTGCGCGCGCGCCGTTGCCGCCGGGACGATATTGCGCATAAAGCCGAAGGCGGCGTCGGGGTTTTTCGCCATCTGATCCTGCAGCTTCCATTGCGCATAGCTGTTGAAGCCGAGCAGCCGCGCCTGCTCCGCCCTGACCTGCGCCAGACGCAGCACCAGCTGACGGGTATCGTTATCGTCGCCCTTCTCCGCCCGCGTTACTGAGGCGTTATAGAGCGTCTCGCGCGTCTCGCGCGACTGCAATGCCTGCAGCGCCGGTTGCTGGGTGGTGTTTTGCAGCACCAGCAGCCAGGCGTGCTCTAAACCGCGTGCTTTCGCCGCTTCCTGCGCCACCAGCAGATCGGCTTCGCTCAGGCCTGCCAGCGCCGCGCCGTCGGTCAGCGTCAACGCGCCCGCTTTGGTCGCCGCCAGCAGTTTATGGGTAAAGCGGGTGCTGAGCGTCGCCGCTTCCTGGTTCAGCGCTTTCAGCGCGGTTTTACTGGTTTCGCTCAGCCAGGCGCCCGCCAGCTGGAACTGCTGCCAGATCACCTCGGTCAGACGCAGCGATTCCGCATCCAGCTGTAAACGGTCGCGCTGCTGATAAACGGCGTCGAGACGCGAGAAAAGTGCGCTGTTCAGCTTGATATCATCGTCCAGCGCGGTGAGCTGAGGCGCGATCTCTTCATCGACCTTTTGCAGATAGTCGCTGGTATTGGCGGAGGTCATGGCGCCGAAGACCAGATTCACGCGGTTCAGCAGTTCGCCGCTGCGCTCCAGCGCTTCGAAGGTATTGGCGAAGGTCGGCGCGTCCGGGTTCTCCGCGATACGGGCGATCTCCTGACGTTTGGCGGCGATGCCGGCCTGCAACGCCGGCAGGTAATCTTCTTCGGTAATATGTTCAAACGGCGGCGCCTGATACGGCAAGGTGCTGGGGCTTGAAAAAGGGGCTTGTGTGGTGTTCATGATCAAAACTCCTGCTAGCCTGCAAAATGCTATGCTAACAGCTTAGCCCTCTTTTGTTGCCTCCTGCTGATAGATACTGATGATTTCGCCCGCAACAGACACCGCGATCTCCGCCGGCAGCTTGCCCTTCACGTCCGGCAGACCAACGGGACAACGCATAGTGGCGAGCTGCTGCGCGCTGAAACCTTTCCCCGCCAGTCGGTAGTCAAAACGTTGCCTTTTGGTTTGCGATCCAATCACGCCGAAGTAGCGATAGTCGCCGCGCCGCAGAATCGCTTCGCACAGCGCCAGGTCAAGCGGATGATGGTGGGTCATCACCACGAAATAGCTGCCGGGCGCGGCATCCGTCACCGCGTCGAGCGGATCGTCAGGCTGATGCGTCCTTACTCCTGGCGGCACCGGGGTAAACAGGCCGGGCCGACTATCAATCCAGTCGATGTGACAGGGTAACGTCGCCAGCAGGCTGACCAGCGCCTGGCCGACATGCCCGGCGCCGAATACCTGAATTTGCGGCTGCGCCTGCAACAGCGGTTCGAACAGAATGGAGGTCATTCCGCCGCAACACTGCCCTAAGCGCGCGCCGAGGGAAAAGTCCTCGCTATGGGGCGACTGACGCCCCCGGGCTATCATGTCGCGCGCCAGGGCGATGCACTGAAACTCCAGATGTCCGCCGCCAATGGTAAGAAAGCTCTCCTGCGCGGTGACCACCATCTTACTACCGCTGTCGCGCGGCACCGACCCGCGTTCGCTCAGTACCGTAACCAGCACGCAGCTTTCGCGCTTTTCCCGCAGCCGGTGCAGCACGCCGATCCAGTCATGGTAAATCATCGGCGGCCCCGGCAAGCTTCTGTATGCCCCAATAGACCCGCTCCGGCGTGGCCGGCGCATCGAGCTGCGGATGACGCTGATAGTTCGCCACGCTGGCGACCGCATCCTGCAAGGCGCACCAGACGTTGATGCCCAGCATAAACGGCGGTTCGCCGACCGCTTTGGAATGAAACACCGTGTCCTGCGGGTTCTTTCGGTTCTCCACCAGGGTGACGCGCAGATCGGGCGGCACGTCGCTAATAGCCGGAATTTTATAGCTGGCGGGCCCGTCGGTCAGCAATTGTCCCTTTTCGTTCCAGACCAGCTCTTCGCAGGTCAGCCAGCCCATCCCCTGCACAAATCCGCCCTCCACCTGACCGATATCGATGGCCGGATTGAGCGAGGCGCCAACATCATGCAGGATATCGGCGCGCAGCAGACGATACTCGCCGGTCAGGGTATCGATCGCCACTTCGCAGCAGGCGGCGCCGTAAGCGAAGTAATAAAACGGTTTGCCGCGCCCCGCTTCGCGATCGTAATGAATGCCTGGCACGCGATAGTAGCCGGTCGCCGACAGCGGCACCTGATTCAGCCAGGCCATCTGCGCCACGTCGGGAAAGGTATAGTGCTTTTCGCCGACGCGCACGATGCCGTTGCGAAAGCTGACCGCGTCGACGTCGCACTGATGCAGGGCGCTGAGCATCGCCGTCAGCCGGTCGCGCAGGATCTCAGCGGCGTTTTGCGCCGCCTTGCCGTTCAGGTCGGCGCCGCTGGAGGCGGCGGTCGGCGAGGTATTCGGCACCTTGCCGGTATCGGTGGCGGTGATCTGGATCTGATCCACGTCGATTTGCAGCACTTCCGCCACGATCTGCGCCACCTTGGTATTCAGCCCTTGTCCCATCTCCGTGCCGCCGTGGTTCAGCTGAACCGTGCCGTCGGTATAGATCAGGATCAGCGCGCCGGCCTGGTTCAAAAAGCTGGAGGTGAAAGAGATGCCAAATTTTACCGGCGTCAGCGCCAGGCCGCGTTTCAGAAACGGGCTTTGCGCATTAAAGGCAGTGATCTCCCTGCGGCGCGCCTGATAGTCGCTGCTGGTCTCCAGCTGCTCCGTCATCTCCTGCAACAGGTTATCTTCCACCTGCTGATGATAATGCGTCAGGTTGCGCTCGGTTTTGCCGTAATAGTTGCGTTTGCGCAGTTCCAGCGGATCGAGCCGCGCTTCCCGGGCGATACGATCCATGATCTGTTCAATCGCCACCATCCCCTGCGGACCGCCAAAGCCGCGATAGGCGGTATTGGAGGCGATATTGGTGCGGCAGCGGTAGCCGGTGATCAGCGCATCGCCCAGATAGTAGGCGTTATCGGCGTGAAACATCGCGCGGTCGACGATCGAGCCGCTGAGATCCAGCGAGTAGCCGCAGTCGCCCGCCAGATCGATTTTTACACCGCAGAAACGCCCCTCATCATCGAAGCCGACATCGTAGCGCACGTAGAACGGATGACGCTTGCCGGTGATGCGCATATCGTCGCGGCGGGCGAGACGCATTTTCGCCGGTCGCCCGGTGCGCCGCGCCGCCACGGCGCACAGGCAGGCGACGGCCGCCGCCTGCGTCTCCTTGCCGCCGAAGCCTCCCCCCATGCGGCGCATATCGATCGTCACTTTGTTCATGGTGATGCCCATCACCGAGGCCACCAGCTTCTGCACTTCCGTTGGGTTTTGTGTGGAGGAGAAAACCTGCAAAGAACGATCTTCGCCGGGGATCACCAGCGCCGTTTGCGTTTCCAGATAGAAATGCTCCTGGCCACCGATATGAAATTCGCCCTGAATGCGGTGCGGCGCGCGCGCCAGCGCCGCGTCGGCGTCGCCACGACGGTGAACGTGGGGTTCCTGCACGAAGCTTCTGCGTTCAAGCGCCGTTTTTACATCCAGCAGCGGCTCCAGCACCTCATATTCAATAATGGCCGCCTCCGCCGCCCTGCGCGCCGCTTCCGGCGTTTCAGCCGCCACGACGAGAACCACCTGGCCGAGATAGTCGATCCGATCGCAGGCCAGCAGCGGATCGCCCGGCTCCAGCGGGCCGATGTCGTTTTCGCCGGGCACATCCTGCCAGGTCAATACGCTGACCACGCCGGGAATGGCGTAACAGGGCTGGACATCGAGGCGCAGGATTCGCGCATGCGCATGTTCGCTCAGGCGCGGAACCAGATGCAGCAGCCCCGGCAGCGTCGGCTTGTCGTCGATAAAGATCGCTTCGCCGGTAACATGCTTCTCCGCGCTCTCATGTTTGTTGCTGCGCCCGACGCCGGACTGAATGCCGGCGGCGTACTGCGCTTGTATTACTTCCTCAGCGACCGCAGGACGATTATGAGACATAACGGGAAACCTCCATGATGGTCAGCTCGCCGGTATGGCGATAGTAAAAACGACGCAACAGGTTTTTCGCTACCTGCAACCGGTAAGCGGCGCTGGCGCGAAAGTCGCTCAGCGGCTGGAAATCTTCCGCCAGGGCAGCGCAGGCGCGCTCCAGGGTATGCGGCGTAAAGGGTTCGCCCTGCAGCGCCGCTTCGCAGGCATGGGCGCGCTGCGGTATCGCCGCCATGCCGCCGAAGGCGATGCGCGCTTGGACCACGCGGCCCTGTTCAATCTGCAGGTTAAAGGCACCGAAAACGGCGGAGATATCGTCATCCAGCCGTTTAGAGACCTTCCAGGCGGCGAACTCCGGTGACGTTGTCACAAGTGGAATGCGCACCGCCTGAATAAACTCGCCCGCTTCCAGCGCGGTTTGCCGGTAGCCGAGGAAAAAATCCTCCAGCGGCAGCGTGCGCAGCCGGTCGCCCCGCTGCAATACCAGCGAGGCATTCAGCGCCAGCAGCATCGGCGGCGCGTCGCCTATCGGCGAAGCGTTGCCGATGTTGCCGCCCAGTGTGCCCTGGTTGCGAATCTGCAAAGAGGCGAAACGCTGCAGCATCTCGCTGAAGGCGGGAATATGCTGCGCGAGAAACTGATAGCAGCGGGTCAGCGAGGCGCCCGCGCCCAACTCTATGACCTTGCCGTCCAGCTGACAGCTTTTCAGCGCCTCGACCTGCTCCAGCGCGATCAGCGTCGGCAAGGTCCGGTAATGCTGGGTGATCTGTAGACTGAGATCGGTGCCGCCCGCCAGCAGCTTCGCCTGCGGATGGGCCTGGTAAACCTCGGCCAGCTGAGCGAGGGTTTTGGGAATAAAACACCGGTTGTCGCCCAGCGCGATAACCTGCATCTCCGCGTTTTTCAGCGCCTGCAAGCGTTGCAGGATAGTCTCCTGGCGCTGGCTGAAGCTGTCGCAGGCGGGCTGTTCGCAGGCCTGGCGCGCGGCGTCCATGATCGGCCGGTAGCCGGTACAGCGGCAGAGGTTACCCGCCAGCGCCAGCTCCGCTTGGCGGCGATCCCAGCCGCCGCTGTTCTTTTGCAGCGTAAACAGCGACATCACAAAGCCCGGCGTACAGTATCCGCACTGGGAGCCATGGTGTTCCACCATCGCCTGCTGCACGCTGTGCAGCTGCTCGCCCTGACGCAGATCTTCAACAGTGATCAGCTGCTTGCCCTGCAGCGTGCTGACCAATGTCAGGCAGCTGTTCGCCGTTTCATACATCAGCTTGCCATCCACTACGCTGCCCAGGGTGACGGTACAGGTGCCGCAGTCGCCCGAGGCGCATCCCTCTTTAACGCCGCTGCGCCGTTGTTTGCCGCGCAGATAGTTCAACACCGTCAGGTTAGGATCGATCGCCTGTTCGGTAACCAGCGTGTCGTTAAGCAGAAACTGGATCATGCCGCCCTCTCTTTCTCTTCCCGCCGCCAGACCGGCTGACCGTTAACCCAGGTCTGCGCGATGTTGCGATCGTCGCCTAAGGTCATTAATACGAACAGTTTTTCCCAGATATCTTTGCTGTTGCCGATGCGCAGCCGTTGCAGCGCGGAAACCGCCGGATCGAGCACCACGAAATCCGCCTCTTTTCCCGGATTAAAGTTGCCGATGACGGCGTCGAGATCGAGCGTTTGCGCGCCGCCGAGCGTGGCGTGATAAAAGGCTTCGCAGGCGCTCAGCTTATACTGTTGCAGCTGGCACACTTTGTAAGCTTCGCCCAGGGTTTGCAGCAGGTTAAAGGTCGTGCCGGCGCCGACGTCGGTGCCGATCCCCATCCGCACCCCCTTTTGCCAGCAGCGCTTCAGGTTAAACAGCCCGCTGCCGAGAAAGAGATTAGAGGTCGGGCAAAACGCGATAGAGGATTGCGTCTCATGCAGGCAATCCCACTCTTTCTCCTCCAGATGAATACAGTGGGCAAAAACGCTGCGGCGGCCGGTCAGCTGATAGTAGTGATAAACATCCAGATAGCCCTCCTGCTGCGGAAACAGCGATTTAACCCAGGCGACCTCCTGCGGACTTTCGCTCAGATGGGTATGCAGCCAGGTATCGGGAAACGCGGCGCGCAGCTGTCGCACTTTCTCGAGCAGCGCCGGCGAGGAGGTCGGCGCGAAGCGCGGCGTCAGGGCGTAGCTCAGACGGCCGCGGTTATGCCAGCGTTCAATCAGCGCGCGCGTTTGCTGATAGCTGGCTTCGGGCGTCTCCGTCAAATAATCGGGCGCGTGGCGATCCATCATCACCTTGCCGGCGATAAGCCGCATATTCAGCGCTTCCGCCGCGCTGAACAACGCGTCCACCGACTGCGGATGCACGGTGCCGAATACCAGTGCGGTGGTGGTGCCGTTGCTTAACAGCTGTTGCAGGAAGAAAGCGGACATCTGCGCCGCGTGCTGCGGGCAGTGGTATTGGCTTTCAACCGGAAAGGTATATTGATTCAGCCACTCCAGCAGCTGTTCGCCGAACGCGCCGATCATCTCCGTCTGCGGATAGTGAATATGGGTATCGATAAACCCCGGCACGATCAGCTTGCCGCGCAGATCGATAACCTCTGCGGGGCTGGACCCCGCTTCCCAGGCTTTCAGGCTGACCACCCGGCCCGCTTCAATCGTCAGCAGGCCATCTTCAATATAGCGGGCAGCGTCAGCTATCGCTTCCGCCTCTTGTGCGGTGGCGCTGAAGTCAAAGAACGAGGCGCGAATGGCTTTTACAGTTGTTGCCGACATTAAGCTTCCTTTAGCGAGCAGGGATGCGCCTACTCTGTTGTTGCGGATACCTGAAGGATAATTTGCAAGAGCTATGCCAGTTTCTACTCGGCGAGTTTTTATAGTTAATCGATTGATTTTAATGAGTATTCTCAATCTCTCTGCTGGATGTGCGATTATTTCGCCGCGCAATCGGTTGCGTTGCAAGGCAACCGATTGCTTATTAACTGAACGGTAGAAAAAGCGGTTTTTAGCAGTTGATACCGGATCAATGTGCGAACTGGCTGCACTGAACGGGTGCGTTGCGCACCATAACGACGCACAAAAGGCGGCGGAAAAATTCCGAAACAGCCTGATAACGCTTTTGTCAGGCAGGAAGGAAATGATAGTGCTATGGTGAGACGGTCGAACCTGAAAACGTTTAAGGAACAGTGAGATGATAATTTTTGTTACCGGCGCCACTGCCGGTTTTGGTCAAAGTATCACCCGCCGCTTCATCGCTAACGGCCACAAAGTGATCGCCACCGGGCGACGCCAGGCGCGTTTGCAGGAGCTGAAAGAGGAACTGGGCGACAATCTCTACACCCTGCAACTCGACGTGCGCGACCGCGCGGCCATCGACGAGGCGTTCGCCAGCCTGCCGGCGGCGTGGCGCGATATCGACGTGCTGGTGAACAACGCCGGTCTGGCGCTTGGTATCGAGCCGGCGCATAAAGCCAATCTTGAAGACTGGGAAGCGATGATCGACACCAATAACAAAGGTCTGGTCTATATGACGCGCGCGGCGCTGCCGCACATGGTGGAGCGCAACGTCGGCCACATCATCAACATCGGCTCCATCGCCGGCAGCTGGCCTTATGCCGGCGGCAACGTTTACGGCGCCACCAAGGCCTTTGTGCGTCAGTTCAGCCTGAATTTACGTACCGATCTGCACGGCACGGCCCTGCGCGTTACCGACATCGAGCCGGGCCTGGTAGGCGGCACCGAGTTTTCCAACGTGCGCTTCAAGGGTGATGACGACAAGGCGGATAAAGTTTACGAGGGCACTACCGCCCTGACCGCAGAAGATGTCACCGAGGCGGTCTGGTGGGTTGCGACGCTACCGAAGCATGTCAATATCAATACCCTGGAGATGATGCCGGTGAGCCAGACCACGGCGGGTCTGAAGGTGCACAAAGCGGATTAATCCGCGCAACGAAAAAGCCGGCAACGCGCCGGCTTTTTTTACGCCTTTCCCCAGCCCGCCACGATAATCAACATGCCGCTGAAGGCGATCAGCGCGCCGGTCCAGTCCCAGGCGCTGAGCTTAATCCCCTCGACCACGCGCAGCCACAGCAGCGCCGTCAGCACATAGACGCCGCCGTAAGCGGCATAGACCCGCCCGCTCGCCGCCGGGTGCAGAGTCAACAGCCAGACGAACAGCGCCAGGCTCAGCGCCGCAGGCAGCAGCAGCCAGACGGACGCGCCCTTTTTCAGCCACAGCCACGGCAGGAAACAGCCGATGATTTCGGCCAGAGCCGTAATAAAGAAAAGCAGCGCGGTTTTTATCAACATCTGAATTCTCACTGAAACCTGAACAAAGCGCTCGCCGGCGTGGTGAGCAAATAAACGGCGATGGTATACTAACGGAAACGGATGCGACAGCCTGTCGAGCTGGCTGCGCCAGCCCCAACCCGAGGAAAAATGATGAAAAAGATCAACGTGAAGACCCTGCTGGCTCTGCTGCTTTGCGGCAGCGCGCTGCTGACGTCGCCGCTGACCCAGGCGAAAACCGATCGTCTGATTATTGATAACGGCAATAACGCCATGAGCAACGAAGAGGCGCGCCAGAGCCAGGAGCAGTGGAACGACACGCGCATGCTGCGTAACAAGGTAAACAGCCGCGTGGCGAAAGAGTTCGATAAAACCGATCGCGCCTACGATACTCGCGACGCCTGCGAAAAAAGCTATAACGTTAACGCTTACTGGGAGTCGAACACCCTGCGCTGCCTGGATCGCCGCAGCGGCCGTCCCGTTGCGCCCTGAGGCGTTCCGCCTGCTATAGTTAAGGCGGGCTAATAACAAAAGGATACCCTGATGAAACGACGCACCGGGATGTTACTGGCAGCCTTTCTGGCCGCTCCGCTGCTGGCGCAGGCCTCCTGCGAGACCGTCAAAGCGGATATCAGCCAGAAAATTATCAATAACGGCGTACCGGAATCGGGCTTTACGCTGGATATCGTGCCGAACGATCAGGTTGACCAGGCTGGCGGCCAGGTGGTGGGCCACTGCGAAAACGATACGCAGAAAATTGTCTACAAGCGCCTGACGCGCGACAGCGACGTTAACGTTCCCGCCAGTGCAGGCAGTTCTCAGGACGCGCCCGCACAGCAATAATGCCGCAGGGCGAATCCGTTCGCCCTGCTCTTTTTCCTCTCTTCATTCCTCATCCGGTTTGTGACTGTGCGGCATCGCCCAGGCGACCCACAGCGTCATTACCGCAATCCCCAGCGCGACGATAAATACCCAGTGCAGCGAGATCGCAATCTGCTGCACCAGCTGGTGCAGCGCCCCTTCCGATAACGACTGCCGGGTTTCCGCCGACATAATTTGCTGCACCGGATCGTCCGCCTGCGGCAGACGGCGAGCCAGGTTGAGGTTGAGCACCGCGCCCATCAACGCCGTGCCGATGGCTGAACCCAGCATCCGGCTGAACATGATCGAGGCCGTACAGATGCCGCGGATTTCATAATGAGCGTGGTTCTGCACCGAAACCAGAAAGGTGGTGCTGGACATCCCCATGCCGGTGCCGATGACGAAAGCGGTAAAGCCCGCCTGAACGATCGAGCTGTCCGCGCGCAACAGCAGCAGCAACGCGCTGCCGGCAATCAGCAGCAGTGCTCCGAGCTGGGCGGTAAAGCGGTAAGAAGTGCGCAGCATCAGCCTGCCGCTAAGGGTGCTGGCCAGCGGCCAGCCAATCGACATCATCGCCAGCGCGCTGCCCGCCTGAAGCGGCGTGCCGCCGGTAATGCCCTGAATCCAGGTTGGTAAAAAGGCGCTGATGCCCATCATCGCGGCGCCGATAATTAAATTTCCCGCATTGCCGGCGACGATAATGCGGCTGCGCCAGATCGCCAGCGGAAACAGCGGCGCTTCGGCGCGCTGCTCGTTGCGCTTCAGTAGCAGGCCCGCCAGCACGGCGAAAAGCAGAAACAGCAGCAGCCAGTAGCCCAGCATTTCAGCCTGCAACAACGCAATCAGCAGCGCGCTGACGCAGAGCATCAGCCAGGCGCTGCCTGCCAGATTCAACGAGGTCTCCTCCTGCTGCTGGCGGTCCGGCAGCCAGCGCGCCAGCATCAGCATAGCGACCAGCCCGATCGGCAGGTTGACCCAGAACACCACCGACCAGCTGAAGTGCTGCACCAGCCAGGCGCCGGTCAGCGGCCCCACCACGGCGGCGACGCCCCAGACGCTGGAGAGCCAGCCCTGCACGCTGGCGCGCTCGCGCGCCGAATAGATATCGGCGACGATGGTCGAGGTAATCGGCATAATGGCGCCGGCGCCCAGCCCCTGAAACGCGCGAAACAGAATCAGCCAGGCCATGCTCTGAGCGAAACCGCACAGCAGCGAGCCGGTAAGAAACAGCGAAGCGCCGATGAAAAACATCTTTTTACGCCCCCACATATCCGCCAGTCGGCCATAGAGCGGCACGCTCACCGCCTGGGTCAGCAGATAAATCGAAAAAACCCAGCCGAAATGCGCGAATCCGCCCAGTTCGGCGACGATGGTCGGCATCGCCGTCGCGACAATCGTGACCTCGATGGCCGCCATAAACATCGCCAGCATACAGGCGATAAGGATCCAGTGACGGTGACCGGATTGGAGTTGCGCGCTCTCTGTCATAGTTATCCTGTTGTTATTCGCACCGGGCGATATATCGTTGCGCCGCTGCTCGCCCGGTGGCGCGTAAAAATGTGACGTTGTCACTACAAGGCGACGGGTTTTCTCATTTTCGCATGATTCCCACGCTGATGCGGGCTACGCGGCCAAACAGCGTAGTTAAAACCTCTGAATTCATGGCCGAAAACTGGCATTTTCCGGACGACGCTGCTATAGGTTTTGAGCAACTTTTCCGGTTCCGGCTGGAAAAGCATTAAAAAGCAGCTAATTAATCTGCAAACCACGGCAGAATCGCCCCGGGAAGCAGCACAAAGTTTAGCGGCTTCTGGCGGACTGTCATCTGGATAAGATCACAAGAGACAACGTTTACCGGTCTCTATTCAGCCTCAGGGAGATTCGCCTTATGCATCATTTTGCGCTGGCTAAGCGTGCCGGGCTGGCCGCTTTGACCATCGTTATCGTTCTTAGCCTGCTCATCTGGGGCATCGGATGGGATACCGTCGCGGCCCGCAAAGTCGATCTGCTTTACCTCGGCCAACAGCACCTTTTTTTGGTTTTCTGGTCAATGTTTTTTGCCCTGCTGGTCGGCATTCCCAGCGGCATCCTGCTCAGCCGCCCCTTCGCCCGTCGCTGGGCTGAATATGTCATGCAGATCTTTAACGTCGGCAATACGTTGCCGCCGTTGGCGGTGCTGGCGCTGGCGATGGTGGTGATCGGCATCGGCGACCGGCCGGCGCTGATCGCCCTGTTTCTCGCCTCCCTGCTGCCCATCGTACGTAATACTTATTCCGGCTTAAGCGCCGTGCCCGCCTCGCTGATCGAGGCTGCTAACGGCATCGGCATGACGAAGTTTCAGCGGCTACGCCAGGTTGAGTTGCCCAACGCGCTGCCGGTGATGCTGGCGGGCGTGCGCATCGCTACGGCGATTAACGTCGGCACCGCGCCGCTGGCGTTCCTTATCGGCGCCAGCAGTTACGGCGAACTGATCTTCCCCGGTATCTATCTGAACGATTTCCCGACCCTGATTCTGGGCGCGGCGGCCACTGCGCTGTTCGCCCTGATTCTGGATATGCTGCTGGCAGCATTGGGACGTTTCCTCAGCCCGCATGCTGCGGCATAACCTGCAGGAGCCCGTATGCCTGACCTATTTACTCGCTGGCTGAAACGCAGCCTGACGGCCCTTATCGCCTCGCTGTGGCTCAGCCACGTCGCCAGCGCCGCGCCGCTGGTGCTGGCGACCAAAAGCTTTACCGAGCAGCATATCCTCTCGGCGATGACCGTGATGTGGCTGAACAAAAAAGGCTTTCAGGTCATCCCGAAAACCAACATCGCGGCGATTATTGGCCGCAACGCAATGCTCAATAAGCAGATCGACCTGACCTGGGAATATACCGGCACCTCGCTGATTATTTACAACCACATCACTGAGCCAATGTCGGCGCAGCAGGCTTACGAGACGGTGAAGAAGCTGGATGCGAAGCTGGGGCTGGTCTGGCTCAAACCCGCCGCCATGAACAACACCTACGCCTTCGCCATGCAGCGCAGCCGCGCGCAGCGCGAAGGCATCAGCACCCTGTCGCAGCTGGTGGCGAAAATCGAGCATATTCGCCAGACCGATCCCGATCATAACTGGAAGCTGGGGCTGGATCTGGAATTCTCCGGGCGTTCGGACGGTATGAAGCCGCTGCAAAAAGCGTACAACATGGCGCTCGACCGGCCGCAGATCCGCCAGATGGATCCGGGCCTGGTCTATAACGCGGTGCGCGACGGCTTCGTCGACGCCGGGCTGATCTACACCACTGACGGCCGGGTAAAGGGCTTCGATTTGCAGGTGCTGGAAGATGACAAGCACTTTTTCCCCAGCTATAACGCGACGCCGGTAGTGCGTCAGGATGTGCTGGATGCCAACCCCGGCTTGGCCGAGGCGCTGAATCAGCTTACCCCGCTGCTCGATAACGACACCATCAGCGAGCTGAACAAGCGCGTCGATATCGATCACCAGTCGCCGCAACAGGTGGCGCGCGATTTCCTCCGGTCGAAAAACATGCTGTAAGGAGAGGCTATGGATACGCTTCATTATATGCTCGATAACTGGCCCTATCTGCTGACGCTGACCTGGCAACACACCTGGCTGGTGCTGGTGGCGGTCGGCTGCGCTATCGTCATCGGCGTGCCGCTCGGCATTCTGATTGTCCGCGTGAAATGGCTGGCGACGCCGGTATTGGGTATCGCCACCGTGGTGCTGACCATTCCGACCATCGCCCTGTTTGGCCTGATGATCCCGCTGTTTTCGTTGATTGGCCAGGGCATCGGCGCCTTGCCCGCGATTGTCGCCGTCTTTCTCTATTCGCTGCTGCCGATCGTGCGCAATACCCATACCGCGCTGGAGAATCTGCCGTCCGGTCTGCGCGAAGCGGGACTCGGCATCGGCATGACGTTCTGGCAGCGCCTGCGCTGGGTGGAAATTCCGATGGCGCTGCCGGTGATTTTCGGTGGTATTCGCACGGCGGTGGTGATGAATGTCGGCGTGATGGCCATCGCCGCGGTTATCGGCGCGGGCGGGCTTGGCCTGCTGCTGCTGGACGGCATCAGCGGCAGCGATGTGCGCAGGCTGGTGGCTGGCGCGCTGATGATCTGTCTGCTGGCGATTATTCTTGACTGGCTGCTGCACCGCCTGCAGTCGGCACTGACTCCCCGAGGGATTCGATAATGATTAAACTGGAAAACCTGACGAAAACCTTCACGCAGAAAAGCGGTGGCACGGTTAACGCCGTAGATAACGTCTCGCTTAACGTGCCGGAAGGTGAAATGTGCGTGTTGCTCGGCCCTTCCGGCTGCGGCAAAACGACTACGCTCAAGATGATCAACCGGCTGATCGCTCCCTCGGCGGGCAAAATTTATATCAATGGCGAGGATACCAGCACGCAGGATACGGTAACGTTACGCCGTAACATCGGCTATGTTATCCAGCAGATCGGCCTGTTCCCTAATATGACCATCGAAGAGAACATTACCGTGGTGCCGCGTATGCTGGGCTGGGATAAAAAGCGCTGTCACCAGCGCGCCGCCGAACTGATGAGCATGGTGGCGCTGGATGCGAAAAAGTTTTTGCCGCGCTACCCGCGCGAAATGTCGGGTGGACAGCAACAGCGCATCGGCGTGATCCGCGCGCTGGCGGCCGATCCGCCGGTGCTGCTGATGGATGAACCTTTCGGCGCGGTCGATCCCATCAACCGCGAAGCGATTCAAAATGAATTTCTCGATATGCAGCGCCAGCTGAAAAAAACCGTGATGCTGGTCAGCCATGATATTGACGAGGCGCTGAAGCTGGGCGATCGCATCGCCGTATTCGGTCAGGGAAAAATCGTGCAGTGCGCCAGCCCGGACGAGCTGCTGGCTAAACCGGCCAATGCGTTCGTCGGCTCTTTTCTCGGCCAGGATCGCACGCTGAAACGCCTGCTGTTGGTACAGGCGGGAGACGTGACCGATCAGCAGCCGACCATTACCGTAAAGCGCGACACCCCGCTGGCGGAAGCCTTCGCCATGATGGACGATAACGATATGCGCACCATTACCGTGGTGGATAATGACGGCAAACCGCTGGGCTTCGTAAAGCGCCGCGAGGCGCGCAACGCCGTCGGCCGCTGCGAAACCCTGCTGAATACCTTTACCGTCACCGGCAAAGCGGAAGAGAATTTGCGCGTGGTGCTTTCAAAGTTGTATGAGCATAACCTTGTCTGGATGCCGATAGTCGACGAAGAAGGCCGCTACAGCGGCGAGATTTCACAGGACTATATCGCTAACTACCTCAGCTCCGGGCGCACCCGCCGCCGATTGAATCCCTGACGGATCAGGCTCTCCCATCGGGAGAGCCTGTTTTCCGATCAGTTTCCCGCCCTTTCGCCGTCCGGCAGCGCCGTCGGCGCCTCTTCTCCCGGCAATACGCTGTTCAGCACAATCGCCGCAATGCCGCCGGTGGTGACCGTATGGCCAAACAGATTCGACAGGATCGACGGAAAATATTTCAGCGCTTCCGGCACCGCCTCGACGCCCAGTCCCAGGCCAAAGGCGACGGCGATAATCAGCATTTCACGGCGGCCCAGCGGGGTTTGCGTCATGACGCGAATCCCCGCCGCGACGACGCTGCCGAACATCACCAGCGTGGCGCCGCCCAGCACCGGCGACGGGATCTGTTGCAGCACGGCGCCCACGCCCGGAAACAGACCAAGCAGCGCCAGCATTACGCCGATCACCATGCCGACGTAACGGCTGGCGACGCCGGTCATCTGAATGACGCCGTTGTTCTGCGCAAAGGTAGTATTGGGAAAAGCTGAAAAGACGGCGGCCAGGATGCAGCTGACGCCGTCAGCCAGGATGCCGCCCTGCAAGCGTTGCTGAAATTTTTGGCCCACTATCGGCTGCTGCGACAGCAGGCAGTTGGCGGTGAGATCCCCGACCGCTTCAATCACGCTGATAACCGACACCAGCGCGATGGGGACGAAAATCGCCCAGTCAAAATCAAATCCGAAATGAAAAAAGCCGGGCAGCACGATCCAGTCGGCGCTTGCGGCGGGCTTCAGATGGAGATTGCCGGTCAGCGCGGCGGCGAGACACCCCGCCACGATGCCCGTCATGACCGCCACCAGCCGCACCCAGCGGTTGCGCGATCGGTTCAGCGCCAGGATGATCAGCAGCGTCAGCGCGCCCAGCGCCAGATGGCGCGGCGCGCCGAAATCGCTGGCGTTATGGCCGCCCGCCCAGTCGGTAAAGCTGACTTTAATCAGACTGATGCCGATCAGGGTAATCACCGTGCCGGTGACGACCTGCGTCAGGATTTTGCGCAGCTGTCGGACGCAGCGGCTGATAAGAATGGGCACCAGGGCGGCGACCAGATTGCAGCCGAAAATCATCGCCATGATCGCCTCCGGCGAACCGCCGCGACTTTTCACAATCAGGCCGCCGGAAAGAATAACGCCGAGAAAAGCAAAGCTGGTGCCCTGCAGGCAGATCATGCCGGCGCCGACGCCGGCGAAGCGGCGCGCCTGAATAAAGGTGCCGAGGCCAGAAACCAGTAAAGACATGCTTATCAGATAGGGGATCCAGGCTTGCAGGCCCAGCACTGAACCGATGATCAGCGGCGGCGTGATAATGCCCACCACGCTGGCCAGCACATGTTGAAGCGCGGCGATAAACGCGGGCACAGGGGCGATACGCGCTTCCAGTCCATACAGCAAACCTTTTTCATGCGATTGCGACATTGCGGTGCTCCGGCAGGATAGTCATCAGCAGAGCTAATGCATATTCCGCGCCAGACACCGGAAATAATTGACTGAAAAATTTAATTTACTGAATTTAAAGGAGTTAACAGGCCCGGTCGCGCCGGGCATTATGCAACGAAGGGTTCAGCGAGAAGAGTTTTGCCAAATTTTGTTTCAGTCTGGCGCGTTCAGGCACTGTCTGAGTGCAATTCGTTGCCGGTCAGCAAAGAGAGATCGATATAGCGGCACAGATCCCGCTGTTCGGCGCGGGGCAGATAAGGCAGTTCGCCCAGCAGCGGCGCGTCGATCTTTTCGCGTAGCACTTCGATAATCTCAGCGTAGTGCGACAGGCCGGGATTAATGCGGTTCGCCACCCAGCCGACCAGCGGCAATCCGTCGTTGGCGATCGCCTGCGCGGTCAGCAGCGCATGGCTGACGCATCCCAGCTTGATCCCCACCACCATCACGACCGGAAGCTGCGCTTTGACAACCCACTCTGACAGCGGGCTGAGGTCATTCATCAGGCAGCGCCAGCCGCCTGTCCCCTCGACAATCACCTTTTCAGCTTGGGCGCGCAACTGCTCTAACCCGGCGCTCAAACGCTGATAGTCGACCGGCACCGCTTTGCTGGTGCTGATCTCGTCATCCGCCAGCGCGACGGGATTGATGGCTTCGTAAGGCAACGCCAGGGTTGAGGCGGACTGCAACAGCAGCGCGTCTTTATTGCGTAACCCCGCATCCGTAGGGACTGCGCCTTTCGCCACCGGCTTATAGCCCACGGCAGTAAAATTGGCCCGGGCAAAACTTTGCAGCAACGCACGGGAGACCACGGTTTTTCCTACGGCGGTATCGGTGCCGGTAACAAATAGTGTATTCACCCTTCTCCTCCTTTAGATGCCATTCAGGCTGCTATATCAGTAAGTCCTGTTGTTGAATGAAGGATTCTAAGTGAAGGGAATGCGCCGGAGCTTGCGTTAGCGCAAAGTTCAGGCGCACTTATCCCTGAAGAAGCTTGATCAGCAGCGCGCCGCTGTAGAGCGCATCCTTGACCAGCGCGGCGGCGCAGAGCGTGCCGGGATTGCTGAAGCCCGTCGGCTCCAGCGTTATCTCTTTGCTGTAAGCCGGCAACGCCTGCTGACGAATGGTGGCGCTGACCGCCGGAAACAGCACGTCCGCCGCCTGGTTCAGCGGCGAACCGATAAGAATATGTTGCGGATTAAAGATATTCACCATCATCGAGAGGATGCGTCCGACATGATGGCCGACGCCGGCGATGACGTCGCGTGCCAGCCGATCGCCGGCGAGCGCGGCGCGACAAAGCCCGTCGATGCTGACCGGCTGTTGATGGAGCATGCTGCCCGGCTGCGTCGGCAGGCGCTGCGCCGTCAGGCTCAGCAAGCTGCCGGTGCTGGCGACCGTTTCAAGACAGCCGTGATTGCCGCAGTAACACTGTTGGCCGTAGGGATCGATTTGCGTATGGCCCACCTCTACCAGCGCCCGCCCGCTTTTATGCAGCAGCTGGCCCGCGCTAATAATCCCTGCGCCCACCGTATCGTCGATCACGATCTGAATGACGTCCTGCGCGCCGCGCGAGGCGCCGAACAGCGACTCGGCCAGCGTCCAGGCGGAGATGTCGTGCTGAACGAATACCGGCAGGCCGGTGCGCTGCTCCAGCGTGCTGCCCAGCGGCATCTCCTGCACCGCATAGCCGGGCATGCGATGCACCACGCCCGACGCCGCGTTGATCAAGCCGGGCAAGGTGATCGCAATCGCGGTCAGCCTTTCCAGCTTTTGCTGGTGACGGATAAAGAAGGCGTCGACATGCTCCAGCAGCCGGTTCAGCAGCGGCGTGTCCGATTCGGGCGGCAGCGGCAGCGCCTCTTCTGCCAGCGCCCGGCTGCTCAGATCGCGCAGCGTCAGCGTAATGGTGCCGTGACGAATGCGGATCGCCAGATAGTGCCAGGCGAGAGTATCCAGCGTCAGGCCGATAGCGGGACGCCCGCGGCTGCCGGGCTCCTGGAAGGTGGTCTCCTGCACCAGGTGGGCGTCCAGCATTTCACGCACAATTTTCGTGATGCTGGCTGGCGCCAGCTGGGCAAGCCTGGAAAGCTCAATGCGCGAGATGGGGCCGTGTTGATCGATCAACCGGTAGATCGCGCCTGCATTGTTCTGTTTAATCTGGTCGATATGACCAGGCTGACTCTCCAGATTCACGACCAGCTCCATGATATTTTCGGGCTACAAAATAAATACCGGCTATGTTGGAACAGTTTTCCCGGCGCAGTAAATAATTTGCCGAAAAATGTGATTTGCGGCACATAAACAGATGATTTTACCGGTTTATTCCTGATTTTCCTCAGCGTCGCGCCGCAATAATCGCATCATATTCGCCATCTGCGCGTCAGGTTCGCGCGCAACCGACCAAACCATCCACACTTCCGACAGCGCGTCTTCTTCCTGAAACGGCAGCCAGACCACATCGCTCAGCCGGGCGTGGCGAAAAGAGGCGGGCAAAATAGAGACGCCAAGTCCGGTGGCGACCAGCCCTAGGATCGTCATCGCTTCGCCGACTTCCTGCGTAACATAAGGCTGAACCTGATAACGGTGCAGCAGCGCCAGAATTTCGCTATAGAGCGCGGTGCCGCCCTGAGGATCGAAAAAAACAAAAGGCTCGCTGGCCAGCGCGCGGATGGAAATCTGCTCGGCATCAGCCAGCGGATGCGCCCAGTGCACCACGGCGCAGAGCGGCTCGCGCAGCAGAAGCTGATGGCGCAAATCGGCAGGCAATGGTGTGTTGCGCATGATGCCGAGATCGAGCCGTCCTTCATGCAGCGGCGCCAACTGTTGGCGGGTATTGATCTCCTGCATTTTGATATGCACGGCGGGCCAGCGCTGACGAAAATGGTAGAGCGCGTCTGAAACCAGCCCGATAAAAGGGGCGGAAGAGGTAAAGCCGATGCGCAATTCCCCTTCCTCGCCGCGATGCAGACGCGCCGCGCGTTCGGCCGCCTGCTCAAGCTGCTGTAAAATCGCACGGGCGTCAGGCAGGAATTGCGCGCCGGCCGCAGTGAGCTGCACGCTGCGATTAGTACGCAGAAAAAGCTGCGCGCCGATCGCCTGCTCCAGCTGCTGGATCTGCTGACTGAGCGGCGGTTGTGAGATGTTCAGGCGCTGAGCGGCGCGGCCGAAATGAAGTTCTTCCGCCACGGCGATGAAATAACGTAGATGGCGCAGCTCGACATTCATATTATAAAAATATCATTCAAGATTATTAATATATTAGACAACTTATCACGGCTTTCTTACAGTTAACAGCGTGTTGAATGAACCGAGGATGATTCGTGAACCGCTCTTCCCATGCTGCGACGCTTACCGATAGCGAGACAGTACGTCCCTCCGTCGCCCCTGTCAGTCCTGGCCACTTTACTACCCGCGGCACCCCGCAGTTTATGCGCGTGACGCTGGCGCTCTTCTCCGCCGGGCTGGCGACTTTTGCGCTGCTTTACTGCGTACAGCCGATTTTGCCGGTGCTTTCTCAGCAGTTTGGCGTATCGCCGGCGGCGAGCAGCATCTCTCTTTCCGTTTCCACCGCGCTGATGGCGCTGGGGCTGCTGATTACCGGCCCGCTCTCGGACGCCATCGGCCGAAAACCGGTGATGGTGACCGGCCTGATGCTGGCGGCGATCTTTACGCTGCTCTCCGCCGCCATGACCAGCTGGCACGGCATCCTGATCATGCGCGCCCTGATCGGCCTTTCGCTGAGCGGCGTGGCGGCGGTCGGCATGACTTACCTGAGCGAAGAGATCCATCCCGGCTTTATCGCCTTTTCTATGGGGCTTTATATCAGCGGCAACTCGATTGGTGGCATGAGCGGACGTTTATTGAGCGGCGTGCTCACCGATCTTTTTTCCTGGCGCATCGCAATTGCCGCGATCGGCTGCTTTGCACTCGCCTCGGCGCTGATGTTCTGGAAAATTTTGCCCGCCTCGCGCCATTTTCGGCCCGCTTCGCTGAAGCCGCGCAGCCTGGTGATCAATTTCCGGCTGCACTGGCGCGATCAGGGGCTGCCGCTGCTGTTCGCGGAAGGATTCCTGCTGATGGGCGCTTTCGTTACCCTGTTTAATTACATTGGCTATCGCCTGCTCAGCGCGCCCTGGTTCCTCAGCCAGGCGGTGGTCGGCCTGCTGTCAGTGGTTTATCTCACCGGGTCCTGGAGTTCGCCTAAAGCGGGGGCGATGACCGCGCGCTATGGCCGCAGTCCGGTGATGCTTGGCGCAACGGCGATTATGCTGACCGGTCTGCTGATTACGCTCGCAGGCTCGATCTGGGTTATTCTGGCGGGGATGATGCTGTTTACCGCCGGTTTTTTCGCCGCCCATTCGGTCGCCAGCGGCTGGATCGGCCCTCGCGCCCGACGCGCCAAAGGCCAGGCCTCTTCGCTCTACCTGTTCAGCTATTATGCCGGCTCCAGCGTCGCCGGGACGTTGGGCGGCGTTTTCTGGCATAACTTCGGCTGGACCGGCATCACCCTGTTTATCGCTCTGCTGCTGATTATCGCGCTGCTGGTGGGCTGGCGATTGCTGGGGCGGAAACTTTAACTCATCGCGCATTCCAACAGGCGCCGCGGCGCCTGTTGACCTGATTGCTGCCTCTAACGCTTTGCGATTGCGCGCGGAACCGCCAAAATTCTCATTCCCCGCTATAATTCCTTCCATTCCAATAATATCCCTCTTTTTTTTTCACTCAGCACAAAGGATCTGTTATGGGCATCTGGTATTACGTTGATAAAGTTTCGGGCTTAAGCAGCAAACATGTGGTTCATGCCGCGCACTGCGAATCATTGCCTGAAACGCCTTCTCGCCGGTTTCTCGGCACCTTTTATAATGCAAATGCGGCGATCCTGCAGGCGCGGAAATATTATCCCGACGCGACGGGCTGCAGCGTGTGCTGTTCCGTGAAAGTCACGCGCAATCCAGCCGACCGACATAGCGTGGCGTTAAAGCACATGATTTAACGCCGACCGTAGCGTGCGATGAAGGCGATAAGAAATATTCAGCGATAAATGCGGGATCTGAGGTTTCTCTTCTGACGCTCTTCATCCACAATAGGGATTAATTTGTGACGCAGGTCACCTTCGCTGAGCGCTTCTGGCGTTCTTTTGTGCTGTTTTGACTGATTTGACATTCCATGCAATCAACTACTGTTTCGCGTAAAACGGCCTGGCTGCGCGTCGTGCTGCTGGCTATCGCCGCCTTTGTTTTCAATACCACCGAGTTTGTTCCGGTCGGTCTGCTCTCCGACATCGCCGCCAGTTTTTCCATGAAAACGGCGGATGTGGGGATCATGCTCACCATTTATGCCTGGGTCGTCGCCCTGCTCTCGCTGCCTCTGATGCTGCTGACGCGGCAAGTCGAGCGGCGTCTGCTGCTGTCGCTGCTGTTTATCGTTTTTATTGCCAGCCATGTGCTCTCGACCGTCGCCTGGGATTTTGTCTCGCTGGTTGCCTCCCGTATTGGTATTGCTTTGTCTCATGCGGTCTTTTGGTCGATTACCGCTTCTCTGGCGATCCGCGTTGCGCCGGCCGGGAAAAAAACGCAGGCGCTGAGTATGCTGGCGACCGGGACGGCGCTGCCCATGGTGCTGGGGGTGCCGATTGGCCGCGTAGTGGGCCAATATTTAGGCTGGCGCACCACCTTCGGTGTGATTGGCGCGTCGGCGCTGGTGCTGCTGGTTCTGCTCGCTCGCGTGCTGCCGAAGCTGCCGAGCGAGCATTCGGGTTCGCTCAGCAGCGTGCCGATGCTGTTTCGCCGTCCGGCGCTGGTCAGCATGTATCTGCTGATCACCCTGGTGGTTACCGCGCATTACACTGCTTACAGTTACATCGAACCCTTTATGGAGAGGGTGGCGCATGCCGGTCAGAACTTCACCACGCTGCTGCTGCTACTGTTCGGATCGGCCGGGATTCTCGGCAGCGTGCTGTTCAGCACGCTGGGGAATAAATTTCCTTCGTCGCTGCTGATAGTCGCTATCGGCTTAATTACGCTCTGCATGGGCCTGCTGATTTTCGCCGCCGTTCGTCCGACCGCCATTATTACGCTCTGCGTCTTCTGGGGCATGGCGATGATGATGATTGGCCTGGCGGTGCAGGTGCGCGTGCTGTCGCTGGCGCCGGACGCCACCGATGTAGCGATGTCGCTGATGTCGGGAATTTATAACATCGGCATCGGCGCAGGCGCGCTACTGGGAAATCAGGTGAGCGAACATCTTAACATGGCCGATGTGGGCAATGTCGGCGCCCTGGTTGGACTGGCCGGACTCTTCTGGTGCAGCTACATATTCCGCCGCTATCCGCAACTGCGCTCTAACGGTTAAACATCTTCATTAATAAAAAAGGGCTTCAGAGATTGTCTGAAGCCCTTTTTTCTGCCGTACGCGCGGATTTAGTTATAGATTATCGCGGTGCCATGCAGGTTGTTGTCGCCAGAGGTCGAAGTGATGCGGAAAGACTTTGCTCCCGCCGCTTCCGCCTTTTGCGCTAACCGGAAGCGCTGTCCCGCTACCTTTCCTGCATGTTGCAGGGAATGTCGGTGCGGGCGCGTGAAGGGGCGAGCTGCGAAGAGCCTAACGGCATTATCGATACCATGATGGCGCTCTGGCCGAAGCTGGCGGGCGTTTGTCAGGACAAGAAGTAAAACGGGCCAAAGGCGGGAATTCCCGCCCTTTCGTTATCCGCACCTATTCCAGAAAGAAAACCTGCTTCAGTTCGCTGCTGACCGGGCTATTATCCGCATGAGACGGCATCAGCGCTTTCATTGATGCCCACCAGCGCTGACAAACTTCCGTTTCCGCCACTGCTGCCCAGCGCGCTTCCGACTCAATCTCCACGCAGGCATACAGCAAATTTCGTTCGGCATCCAGCCAGATCGCGTAGTTATGCGCGCCGTGCGCCTTCAGCGTTTCCGCCAGTTCCTGCCAGATGGGCGAATGACGCCGCTCATATTCCGCATGGCAATCGGGATGCACCTGCATGACAAAAGCTTTACGCAGCATGAGCCGGCCCTGCCTCCAGCGCCGCCTGCCAGGGCTTAACGCCGAAACGTTCGCCAAGGGCAATCAGCTGTTCCGTAGTGATGCTCTGGCGAATACCGCCCATTGAAAGCACCTTCACGATCACCTCCGACGATTTTTCCGCGGTATCGATCAGGCCAAAGGCCTCGTCAAGCGAGGGGCTGGCGGCGAAAATACCGTGGAACGGCCACATCACCAAGCTATGCGATCTCATCTGCTCCGCCGTCGCGGCGCCGATGCCGTCGGTGCCCGGCACCATCCAGGGCAGGATGCCGACGCCGTCCGGGAATACCACCAGGCATTCGGTGCTGCCTTCCCAAAGCAAACGGGTGAAGCGCGCTGCATCCAGCTCGACCACGTAGCTTAATGCCATAAAGTTGGTGGCATGGCAGTGCATGATGACGCGATCCTGACCGTGCGTCAGTCGCTTGCGCTCGCTGTGCGACTGAAAATGAGAGGCCAGCTCAGAGGTCGGCAGGCCGCCATTGCTCAGGCCCCAGTGAACATCCACCTGCAGCAGCGCCAGGCTGTCCGCCGGATCCAGCTGCACATTGCGGAAAAATTTGCCGGAGCCGGTGACGATAAACCAGCAGTTCGCCAGCGCCGGTGCTGGCTGCGAGAGCTCGATACAGCGCGGTTCGGCACAGAAATCCGCAGCGAAAGGCTTCACCTCCTCCTCGAGCAGCCGCAGAGTGACATTGCCGCCGTTGCGCTCATCCCAGCCTTTCAGCCACATATCGCTGGTCGCCTTAACCATTCCCTGCACAAACCAGGACGAAAGAATGCTTTGCATAGTGAATCCTTAACGTTGAGTCAGAATCAGTTGTTCGTAGCGGCGCACGTCGCTCAGCCAGCCAGCGTCGGCCGGCACGTCATGATGCAGGCACCAGGCTTCCCAGACCGCCTGCCACGGCAGCGATTTTTGCTCTTCCAGCAGCGCCAGGCGCGCGGTGTAATCCCCCTCCGCTTCCAGTTTGCGCAGACGGTCGGTGGGCTCCAGCAGCGCGCGCAGCAGTGCTTTTTTCGCGTTGCGTGTGCCGATGACCCAGGCGGCGATGCGGTTGATAGAGGCGTCGAAGAAATCCAGCCCGATATGAACCTTGTCAAACAGCTGATGGCGCACGATTTCGCTGGCGATGGCCTGGGTTTCATCATCGAGCAGCACCACATGATCGCTGTCCCAGCGAACCGGGCGGCTGACATGCAGCAGCAGCCGGGGCACATACAGCATCGCCGTAGAAATTTTGTCGGAAATCACTTCGGTGGGATGGAAGTGGCCGGCGTCGAGGGTCAGCGCGGTTTGACGGCTGCAGGCATAGCCGAGGAAAAACTCGTTGGAACCGACGGTGTAACTCTCCGCGCCGATGCCGAACAGCTTGCTTTCCACGGCGTCGATATGGTGCGCGGGATTTTTTTTCTCGCTGATGATCTCATCAAGCGCGTTCAGCAAACGCTGACGCGGCGCCAGCCGATCCACCGTCAGATCTTTCATGCCGTCCGGCACCCATATGTTCATGACCGACGGCGTGCCCAGCTGCTCGCCGAACCAGGCTGAAACGGCGCGGCTCGCCTTGCAGTGATCGATCCAGAACTGGCGAATCCCGCTGTCCGCGTGAGAGAGCGTAAAGCCGTCGGCGCTCAACGGGTGCGAGAAACAGGTCGGGTTGAAGTCGAGCCCCAGCTTGTTTTGCTTCGCCCACTCCACCCAGTTTTTAAAATGCGCCGGCTCAATGGCGTCGCGCTCCACCGGCGCGTCGCTTTCCAGGTAGATCGCGTGCATATTGAGCCGTTTCGCGCCGGGGATCAGCGACATCGCCTTATCCAGATCGGCACGCAGCTCCTCAGCGTTGCGCGCCCGGCCCGGATAGTTTCCGGTAGCCTGAATGCCGCCGGTTAGCGCGCCCTGCGGATTTTCAAAGCCGCGCACATCATCGCCCTGCCAGCAGTGCATCGAGACCGGAATGGCTTCCAGCTGCCGCATGGTATGTTCGACATCCACGCCAATCGCAGCGAAACGTTGTTTGGCCAGATCGAAGGCCTGTTCAATCAACTTTGTCATAAGCAAGTTCCTTAGCAGGTTGACTCAGCGCCGCGAAGCGCGCCTGAGTGGCGCGAAAGGCGCTGTTGTTCATCGGTTCAAATTTATCCAGCGGAAAATTGCGCGCTACGCAGCGGTGAAAGGCGGCGACGTCCGGGAGTTCTCCCAGCGCCACCAGCTGGCAGCCGACGTTTCCCAGCGTCGAGGCTTCGACCGGACCGGCGAAAACCGGCAGTTCGCAGGCGTCGGCGCAGAGCTGGTTGAGGAAGCGATTTTGGCAGCCCCCTCCCACCACATGCAGCTGGCTGAAGCGGGCGCCGCGCAACGACGCCAGCTCCTGAATCACTTGGCGATAGAGCAACGCCAGGCTGTCGAAAATACAGCGCGCCAGCGCCGCTGGGGAGTGCGGTATCGACATGCCCTGCGCGGCGCAGGCGTTTTGAATCTCCCGCACCATGCTGTCCGGGTTGATAAAGCGGGCGTCGTTGGGGTTGATGAGCGCCAGGCAGGCGGGCTGCCGCGCGGTTTCTTCAATTAGCTGACAGAGATCGACGATTTGCAGTTCTTCGCAGATGCGCTGCAACAGCCAGAGCCCCATAATGTTTTTCAGCACGCGGTAGCCTTCCGCGCCGCCTTCGTTCGTGACGTTGGCGTTCAGCGCCGCCGCGCCGGTATAAGGCTGCAGGCTCTCAAACCCCATCAGCGACCAGGTGCCGGAACTGAGGTATGCCGCATCCTCATGCGTCAGCGGAGCGGCAAACACCGCGCTGGCGGTGTCATGAGTGGCGACGGCGATCACCGGAACCTTGTCGCCCGCCGCGTTGGTCCAGTAGCCGACCCGGTTGCCGGGCGGCTGCGGTTTGCCGAACCAGCCAGCCGGCACGCCCGCCCAGGCAAGCAGCTCGCGATCCCATTCACCGCTCTCAATATTCAGCAGCTGCGTCGTGGTGGCGTTGGTGTACTCCCAGTTCAGCTCGCCGGTCAGCCGGTAATGCAGATAGTCCGGGATCATCAGCGCGCAGGCGACGCTCTCCTGCCAGTCAGGCTGCTGTTGATGCAGTGCGCGCAGCTGATAGAGCGTGTTGAACGGCAAAAACTGTATGCCGGTGCGTTGAAAAATAAACTCACGACCCGGTTCGCGCAGGGCCTGCTCCATCAGGCCCTGGGTGCGTTTATCGCGGTAGCTCACCGCTTCGCCGACGCGCCGCCCCTGCGCATCGAGCAGGACCAGATCTACGCCCCAAGTATCGATGCCGATGCTGTCCGGCAAAATTCCTTCCGCATCCAGCTGCGCCAGACCCGCGCGGATCTCCTGCTCCAGCCGATCCATATCCCAGCAGTCGTACCCCTGACTGCGCCGACGTTGGTTGGCGAAGCGGCGCACTTCGCGCAGGCTCAGCTGCTGCGAAGCGGCGCACCATTGCGCCAACATCACGCGCCCGCTGGAAGCGCCTAAATCCACGGCAACAATATTTCGTTTATTCATGGCTTGTTCTTCCTGTGATCAGATGTCCACAGGGTAGAATTCTTGCCTTTTCATCACCTTCCCCTCGCTGCCAGCAGAGAGAACCCGCTGGCAGGCTTGCAAAGATGTTCGTGAGGCAGCTCACAGATGTGGCAGAAGCGGCATCTGTGATATCCGCCGCATTTCCAAAATCTTCCGCTGCTTTCTTGAATAAAAAGCAATTTTCTTGGTTCAGACGGTGCGAAATTCAAGGTCGGTAGCAGAAAGGATGATTAGTATCGGTTGCAATTATGTTAATAAAGGAGAGTCGATGATGACCGTTCTGCACAGCGCTGATTTTTTCCCGGCAGGCGATTTTCCGGTTGCTATCGAGCCGCGAGCGCCTCAACTCGCGTTTCCGGAGCATCACCATGATTTCTATGAAATTGTGCTAGTGGAGCACGGCTCAGGCGTTCATATTTTCAATGGCGAGCCGCAAACCCTTGGCAGCGGCTGCGTCTGTTTCGTGCGCGATCACGATCGACACCTTTACGAACAAACCGACAACCTTTGCCTGACGAATGTGCTTTACCGCAGCCCAACCGCGTTTCGCTTTCTGTCGGGCCTGAAAGATCTGCTGCCGCGTGAAGATAATGGTTGCTACCCGTCGCACTGGCGGATTAACCACAAGCTGATGGGCCAGGCGTTAAGTATCGCGACGCAGCTCAAACAGGACGAAATCTGGTCGCTGGAAAAACAGGCGCGCCAGGAGCAGCTTTTTTTGCAGCTGCTGGTGTTATTACGTCAGGCCTGCCGCGACAAGGCGGCGCAAGATCAGGAGGCGCGTCTGCATCGCCTGCTGGACTGGCTGAATGATCACTACAGTGAAGAAGTGGCATGGGAAGCGCTGGCGGATCGATTTTCGCTGTCGTTGCGTACGCTTCATCGGCAGATGAAGCAGCAAACCGGCAGTACGCCGCAGCGCTATTTAAATCGTTTGCGCCTGCTGCAGGCGCGTCATCTGCTGCGTCACAGCGATATGCGCATCACGGATATCGCCTTTCAGTGCGGTTTCGGCGACAGCAACCATTTTTCCACGCTGTTCCGACGTGAGTTTGGCTACGCGCCCCGCGCGGAGCGACAGAATATGCTGTAAACAGGGAGAACGATCATGTTGTTGATACTGAGCCGCGAGGACTATTTTCCCGCCGCCAATCTGCCGATTGCGGTCGCTGAACGTATGCCGCAACCCTCGTTTCCGCCGCATCGTCATGAATTCAGCGAGATTGTCATCGTCTGGCGCGGCAATGGTCTGCATGTTCTGAATGACCGCCCCTGGCTGGTGACCTGCGGCGATCTTTTTTATATCCATGATCAGGATCGTCACAGCTACGATACCGTCAACGATTTGGTGCTGGATAATATTCTTTACTGTCGCGATCGTTTTCGGCTTGAGCTGGATTGGTCACAGCTGTTGCCGCCACAGTCCCATGACGCGCCGGTCTGCTGGCGCCTGACGACCCGCGGGATGTCGCTGGCGCGCAGCGTCATTGTTCAACTGGAGCGGGAAAGCCGTAAAACCGATCCGCTCTCTATCCAGCTTTCAGAAGCGCTGTTTTTGCAGCTGACATTGATTTTACGCCGTCACAGTTACGCCGCCGATCGTCCCTGGGCGCTGCCAGAAGGCGAACAGCTTGATTTGCTGATGTCGGCCCTTCAAAGCGCGCTGACGCGCCCTTTCGACTTCTCCGCTTTTTGTCAACGAACGCGCGCTGAAACAGCTTTTTCGCCAGCAAACCGGTATGACCGTCGGCCATTATTTACGTCAGTTGCAGCTTTGCCAGGCGAAGTATCTGCTGCGTACGCGCGACTGCCTGATCAGCGAAGTGGCGGCGCGCTGCGGATTCGACGACAGCAACTATTTTTCGGTGGTGTTTACCCGTGAAACCGGCCTGACGCCCAGCGCCTGGCGGCAACGTTTCCTGCAGCACATTCAGCAGAATAAAATGCCTGCGGCGGAAAACGATTCTTAGCCGACGCCCGTCAGGCAGGCGTCGGCGCGGAGTCAAACCGCCAGGCCAAGGCCGACTATATTCGCAGCAATGATGATTACCACGCATCCCAAAGAGAGCACGCTGACCGGATGACGGCCAGCCGACTTCCACTCTTTCAGCAGCAGATCCACCAACCCTCCGCACAGCACGTACAGACTCATATGCAGCATCCAACTGACGAAGTCGTACTGCGGCGGTATTTTGGCGTGGCCCCAGGCATAAAAGAAGAATTGCAAATACCACATGGTGCCGCCCAGAACCGCGAAGGCGATGTTGGCCAGCAGCATCGGTTTCGCTACGGAGAAATCGCTTTTGACCGAGAGTTCAGGCTTGATCGCCAGACGGATAAAGCAGTAGGCCAGATTGACCAGCGCGCCGCCGCCCATGATGATCACATAGCTGAGGAGCGCCACGTAGAGCGGATCGATGCCGAGCTGCGTCGCCGCGTCGTGCATCGGTTTGGCTGCGTCCATCGCAAAAGACATCCCGGCGGAAAAAATGCCGCAGGCCACCGCCAGCGCCAATCCTTTCTTCAGATTAAAATCTTCCGCATTGATTCCCAGCGCCCGCTCTTTTAGCAGCCCGGCACGCGTCACGATCGCGATGCCGATCAGCGCGACGAGCACGCCAAGCAGCGTCAGGCGTCCGCCGGCCGAGCTGAACAGTGCAATAAAGCGCCCCTGCAGCAGCGGCGTCATCAGCGTGCCGACCACTAGCGTAATGCCAATGGCGATACCGATGCCCATCGACATGCCCAGGTAGCGCATTGTCAGCCCGTAATTGATGTTGCCGACGCCCCACATGGCGCCGAACAGAAACACCGGCAGCAACTGCGACGCGCTGAAAGAGCCGTAGTAGGACCAGAAGTCAGGAAGCAATGCCGCGCTGACCGCCCATGGCAAAATCAGCCATGACATTATCCCTCCTACGGACCACATGGTTTCCCACGACCACTTTTTCACCTGTTTAAATGGCGCATAAAAACATGCGGCACTGGCGGCACCGACCAGATGCCAGAAAATACCTGCGACGATGGCACTGTTCATTGTTATTCCTTCGTAAGGTTGAGAGGCCGGCGGGAAACCGAGGGTCTCCCGATTACGGAGGAGTCTACGGCGCGTAGGCAAGGTTCAGCCTTTGAATCACTGCCGACCCGATCAAACGCATGGCAATATCTGACGGTTATTCCTTATGGCGATCACAAAATCGGTTTTATGGCGCATCAGACGGGTCCTGCGTATAACCTGTTAAATATCTGAGGGATTTTTCAGAAGTGCTGTGTCGGACCGCGCATTTTGCGTCTGGCTGCCACTCTTTTCAGAGAAATGGCAGCGAGATGAAGTCGTCGACGCGATAAAGGTTTTCTTCCAATATGGCCGACAAACCCTTATAACACCTGAGCATTCATCAGAACGAAGGACTGGAATGACGATGAAATGGTTAACGCTTTACCTCTCCCGGTCAGTCAGCCAGGTGATGCTGGACGATTTAAAGGCGATACTGCCCGGCGATGCGGTGAAAATTTTCATCAACGGACTGGACGAAACCCGTTACGCCACGGTGGAGTGCGTGCAGAGCGAACAATATTGCGCGCTCATCGCTTCGGCGATTATTGTCTGGCGACAGTTAGGCCGTATCGATACCATTCTGTTTCAGGCGGGAGAGATGGCGCGCCGGGCGGATGAAGCCAGTCAGTTTCAACTTTTTAGCATGATGAAGACCACGCGCGCGGTGCTGCAAATCGCCTGACGCCGCCAGATACATTTTTAATCAGGGATAATAATGAAGATCGATATCTCTTTCCCATTGCGATTATCATCGCCGGCGTTTCGTTTCTTGGCTGGTTTATTCTTAGCGGAGCGGCCGTTCCCGGCTCCTGAGATTACCCAAACGCAAGAGTGAAATTAACGCAGCTGGCTGTCTTTACTGCCTCTGCGATTAAAAAGCGCATGCCCGTTAAGCTTTTTATCGATTTCCTGCTGGCAGGCAAAACAATATTTCACGCCTTTCAACGCATTACGTCGGGCGAGCGGGATCTCTTCGCCACACTCCTCGCAAAAGCGCGCGCTGTCGCCTTGTCCGATTGACTGACGCACGCGCGCAACTTCGTCATTGACGGTTGTATCGATCTGCTCTTGCACCGCACCGTCAGCTGCCCAACCGCTTGCCATGATAACCTCCAAAATAAAAAAGACGATAAAAAGAATATGGAGAAGAAATAACAAATTTCAAGGGGTGCGAATGGCCGGACGCTGTGCAATAAAATTTTTTAGCGCCAATAAAAAAACCCGCTCAAAGGCGGGTTTTTATATGAAGAGAATCAGCTACTCAGGCTCAGGCCGTCATCGTTTTTCTCATTCTCATTCAGGAAGCGATCTTATTTTGCAACCACGTTGATTGCAGAAGGACCTTTAGCAGAGTTGGTCTGAACTTCAAACTCAACGCGCTGGCCTTCATCAAGAGATTTAAAACCGTCGTTCTGGATAGCAGAGAAATGCACGAATACATCTTTGCTGCCATCTTCAGGAGAGATAAAGCCGAAACCTTTCTCAGCGTTAAACCATTTTACTAAACCAGTCATTTTCTTAGACATAACTATTACCTTAATTTGATAGCCTTTCGGCAAACGTGGTCTGGGTACAGAATTTACTTAGCGCTTAACGAGAAGACTCACGAAGAAGGGGTATCGAAGGATAACACTTATGATGAGAACTGCTTTACTAAACTGCTTTTGATAAGGTCTGCGTATCAAACCGAGGTCGCTATTAACGCATGATTAGGTCAGAGTAGCAAGCCTTATTATAAATTTTATATTTTTGGTTTTGGCTCGCAGCGTAAATGACGCGCCCCGCTCCGTTTTTTATTACGGAACAGGAAATTTTTTTAACGGTAAGCAAGGCGCTAATTTGCCTTGCTTTTATTCATTGCCGCTTCGCTAATAAATTGAGACGAGCGCTTACTCTGTTATCTCGACCAAAACCAGCGCATTATTTTTGACTTTACAGGCGGCCTGCCGGGCTATGGCGCAGACTGCGCACAGATCTTTCGTTTCAGTTTTGTATTCATAGTCGATAAAGCACCTGAATTTTTCACATATGAACTGAGCCGGCAAAAACGACGGGGTTCCAGCAGTTCATCCAATTGTAAGAAGGTTAATGCCGATGGGTTATGAAACCCAACGCGTATGCGATATGTAGTCATGCGTTGATTATTTTGCTTAATCGCAACGGTGACCAGTCGTTAACGCTTCTTTTTGGAATAGGCGAAAACTAACTGCCGCCGCGCGGCGGCGTATAAGCAAAAAAGTGAATTGGACACTAAAGTTAACGAACCTTCGCTAAAAAGAGGACGTCTTGTGAAAGCCTTAACTTATCATGGTCCCCACCATGTCAGCGTCGATAACGTCGCCGATCCCGCCATCGAGGCGCAGGATGATATTATTCTGCGCGTAACGGCTACCGCTATCTGCGGCTCTGACCTGCATCTCTACCGTGGCAAAATTCCGCAAACCAAGCATGGCGATATTTTCGGCCATGAGTTTATGGGCGAAGTGGTTGAAACCGGACGCGACGTCACTGCCGTGCAGAAAGGCGATCGGGTGGTAATCCCTTTTGTCATCGCCTGCGGCGACTGCTTCTTTTGCCATATGCACCAGTATGCCGCCTGCGAAACCACCAATACCGGCCGCGGCGCCATTATTAATAAAAAGCAGATCCCGCCGCCGGCCGCGCTGTTTGGTTTTAGTCATCTGTACGGCGGCGTGCCCGGCGGCCAGGCGGAATATGTTCGGGTGCCCAAAGCGAATACCGGTCCTTTCAAAGTGCCGCCCCTGCTCGCCGATGATAAAGTGCTTTTCCTTTCCGATATTCTGCCAACCGCCTGGCAGGCGGTGAAAAACGCGCAGGTTGAAAAAGGATCGCGCGTCGCTATTTTCGGCGCGGGACCGGTCGGCCTGCTGTCTGCCGCCTGCGCCCGGCTGGCCGGCGCGGAACAGATTTTTATCGTTGACCACCATCCTTACCGCCTCGAATTCGCGCAGCAGCGTTATGGCGCGATTCCGATTAATTTCGATAAAATTGACGATCCTGCTGAGGTCATTATTGAAAATACGCCGGGCAATCGGGGCGTAGATGCGGTAATCGATGCGGTCGGTTTTGAAGCCAAAGGCAGCACCACCGAGACGATTCTTACCAACCTTAAACTGGAAGGCAGCAGCGGAAAAGCGTTGCGGCAGTGTATCGCCGCTGTTCGCCGTGGAGGCATCGTCAGCGTACCAGGGGTATACACCGGCTTTATTCATGGTTTCTTATTCGGCGATGCGTTTGATAAAGGATTGACCTTTAAGATGGGGCAGACGCACGTTCACGCCTATCTCCCTGAGCTGTTGAAACTGATCGAACAAGGGCTGCTCACGCCGGAAGAGATTGTAACTCATCACCTCCCTCTCGACGAGGCGGCGGAAGCCTATAAGATTTTTGAGAAAAGAGAGCAGGATTGCCGTAAGGTCATCCTGGTGCCAGGCGCCCGGACCAGCGAGGCTAAAGATATCCGCTCCGCTACGCTCGGCTCTACAGATGTATAGATTCGCAGCGTAAAGCCTCGCATCTCTCAAAAACAAAGGCCGCCCTGAGGCGGCCTTCTGTAAGATGTGCCCCACCCGGCGCTTATCTCCGGCACTCATTTTTATGGCTTAGCTCTTGAAGGGGCAAAAAAAGTATCGCAAATAAGAATAATCCTCTTTTAGCATTTCATGCTATGCCAGTGTTTACTTTTTAGCAAAATGGTCTACTGCTAAATTTCCCCTGTAAACAGCTGCCGTAGCGGGTTTGAGCTGCATTTTTGATTGCCTGCCTGAACGGCGATACAGCTAACCGGAACCTTTCATTAAACCAGACAAAAAATTTGTGCTGCTGAAAATTTAGGTTTAGTAACTTTCTGAAACTTATTAAATATTTAAATTTTATAAGTGTTGTAACTATAGTGGATTGTGCTTTCATAAACCTAAGCTTCAGAAAAATTTATTTACTCTTCCGAAATTTGCATAAGGTTACGCTGACGACCACACTTGACAGGTCCAGTTTGAAAATACGAGGAGGAAACATGTCCGGGAATTATAAAGAGTGTATTGAAGCCTGTTATGTTTGCGCCGCCTATTGCGACAACTGCGCCGCATCCTGCCTGAAAGAAAAAGATATCGATATGATGCGTGACTGTATCCGCCTTGATATGCAGTGCGCCAATCTCTGTCGCCTTGCCGCACAATTTATGGCGCTGGGCAGCGACCACGCCGCAGAACTCTGTAAACTGTGCGCGACACTTTGCCAGCAGTGCGGTGACGAATGCGGCAAGCATAAACATGACCACTGTCAGGAGTGCGCGAAAGCCTGTCACCGCTGCGCTGAAGCCTGCCGTAATATGGCGGCCTGAGCCTGCTTGAATATTTTGCCGCCTGGCGGAATGGTGTGCTGGTCAGGCGCTCCCCTTCCCTTCGCCTTAAACTCTTTATAGGCTTTATAATTAGTCTCAATGGCAACGCGCTGTGCGGATGACTACGCTAAAGATGCGCAACGCTTATTTATCAATAGCTAACAGGAGGTTTTATGCCCTCTGTCCAGATGTACATTAAAGATCACCCTGAGTACGCCTTTACCGGTAATTACTTCACAACGCATCCCGATAAGGGAGAACCTGACAGAATCTGGTTCGAGATTTTAAAAGAGCGACAGCCTGTAGAGGCGTTTAAAAAAATAGCGGAAGGTGAACCAGTCTATTTCGTCTCACCCGATGGAGCCACCGAAGAGATGCTTTTGATAAACGAAACGGCATCGCATATCACCTTCTCATCGCAAGCGTAGGAAAGCGCGGCAAGGCGTTACGGAACGCATGCTGACGCCTTTCATTTGAAAAAATTAATTAACTGACTTGATAAGCGAAAACATAAAGATAAACTCGCCACATTTTTCTGGCTGTCTAAAAAAATTAGCCCCGGCATCGTAAAATGCCGGGGCCGGTGTTTAAAAAAGGTGTGATAAACCTTTTTATTCGGACTTACGTCCGCCACCATGGCTATGTTGACCACCTTTTTTACCTGCTTCAGAGGCTTTTTCGCGATCGTTGGCGAAATTACCGCCGCTGTTTTTACCGCCTTTTTTACCTGCTTCTGATGCTTTTTCACGGTCTTCTGCAAAGTTACCGGAACCACCACGATGTTCGGCCATAGTTTCCTCCTGAACATATTTGTCATTTGTTTAATGGCAACCAGCATAATGCTAATTATACCGGACATTTTTCGTGTTGCGCTAATAAGAATAGCCGGGAATAAATAAAGCGCAAATGTTTGAGCAGAACAAAAACCTTATTTACCACATCGACTTACCTAGACTGCTGTAAATAAAGAAAATCTGTTTTGAAGAAAGTTTAAATAACCGCTTCGTTAAAAACAATATTAATATTTGGCAACCTTTTTCGGGCTTCGCTTTAATCCTGCCGCCAAAGATTTAACTGTTTGAATTTGAGATTATTGATGACTTTGCCGTATCGATCGGGTCGACATGGATATGTTTGCCGCAACCTTAACTCTGCTGGCAAGCAGAGAAAGGTACGCCCTTTCAATCTGCTTCACGCTGCAAAACTTACACCTCGATAACAAAAATGCAGCGGAGAAAAACCAAGATGACAACCCATCATCAGCATTACATCAATGGCGCCTTTGTGGCGAACCAGAGCGATAAATGGATAGAAGTCATCAACCCGGCCACGGAAGCCCTGCTATCTCGCGTGCCGGAAGGAACAGCTGGGGAAGCCAGACGTGCTATCGCTGCAGCCGAAGCCGCGCAGCCAGCATGGGAAGCGCTGCCGGCGGTAGAACGCGGCGTATGGCTACGTGAGCTGGCCGCGCAAATTCGCCAGCGGGAGGCGGAGCTTTCCGCCGCTATCGTCGCTGAAGGCGGCAAAACGCAGGGGCTGGCGCAAACGGAAGTGCTATTTACGGCGGATTACTTCGATTATATGGCCGAATGGGCGCGACGCTATGAGGGTGAGATTATCAACAGCGATCGTCCCGGCGAAAATATCTTCGTGTTTAAAAAAGCGATCGGCGTGACGAGCGGCATTTTGCCCTGGAACTTTCCTTTCTTCCTGATTGCGCGTAAGGCGGCGCCAGCGTTAATTACCGGCAATACCATTGTCATCAAGCCGAGCGAACTGACGCCCAACAATGCGGCGCTTTTTGCGGAGATCGCGCATCATATCGGACTGCCTGCGGGCGTCATTAACATTGTCTACGGCTATGGCCCGGAGGTGGGCCAGGCACTGGCGGCAGATCCGAAAGTCGGGCTGGTGAGCCTGACCGGCAGCCTCAATGCCGGTATCGCCACGATGACGGCGGCGGCAAAAAACGTGACGAAAGTGTCGCTTGAGCTGGGCGGCAAAGCGCCAGCCATCGTTATGGACGATGCGGACCTGGCGCTTGCGGTGAAAGCTATCGTCAGCTCACGCGTGAACAATACCGGACAGGTTTGCAACTGCGCCGAACGCGTTTACGTACAGGAAGGCATTTATGACCGCTTTATGCGTGCCCTCATTGAGGCGTTCCGTCAGGTGACTTTCGGCGATCCGGCAATAAAAAAAGAGATCGATATGGGACCCCTAATCAACGCGGCCGCGCTGCAACGCGTCAAAGCCAAAGTCGCGAAGGCGGTCGAGCAAGGCGGCGTGATTGAGCTGGGCGGCAAGCGCGCCGGCGCGAAAGGCTATTTTTTCGAGCCGACCATCATCAGCAACGTTCGTCAGGAGATGGAGATCATGCGCGAAGAAATTTTCGGCCCGGTACTGCCGGTGATGCGTTTTTCCACCCTGGACGAAGCGATGGAGCTGGCTAACGACTGCGAATATGGCCTCACCTCTTCGATCTATACGCAAAATATCAATAACGCGATGATTGCGCTGCGCAAGCTGAAGTTCGGCGAAACCTATATCAACCGCGAGAATTTCGAGGCGATGCAGGGATTCCACGCTGGTTGGCGCAAATCGGGCATCGGCGGCGCCGATGGCCGTCACGGTCTGGAGGAGTATCTGCAAACGCACGTCGCCTATTTGCAGTTTCAGTGATTTTTGCAAAGCGGGCCGCATCATGCGGCCCGCTTTTTTCAGGACATGTGTTTTCTGCTACGCATCAATGCGGCGGCGCTCAAACACGCCATAACGACCAGATAATAGCTGGGTGCGAGGCTTGTCCCGGTGTTGCTTATCAACAGTGTACAGATTAATGGGGCGAACCCGCCAAATACCATTACTGATATGTTGTAACTAATTGCCATACCGCTGGCGCGCGTGGAGACGGGAAACAGATCCGCCATCACGGACGGCACGGTGGAGAAGTAGATCGATTTCAGGAACGCCATCCAGCCCACCAGCAGCATCAGATTCAGCGCCGTGGTGTGGCTGACCACCAGCTGAAACGCTGGCCAGATGGTGATGACCAGCAAAAGCAGCGAACCCCACATTAACGGCACGCGGCCGATGCGCTCCGCCCATAATCCCATCAGCGGTGTAACGACCGTCAGGATCACGCCGGCCAGCAGCGTGGCGCTGAATGCGACGGAACCGGAAAGATGCAGGTTTTTAGTCGCATAGGTCGGCACGTAGTTCAGCATATAGTTAACGGCGGTCGAGATAACCATCAGGCCAATCGCTAACAGAATCAGCTCCTTCTGACGGCTCATCAGGTTTTTTAACGGCGACGGCGCGCGCTCCTGCTGTCTGAAGCTTGCAGGTTCATGAACATGACGACGAATGTAGGCCCCCAGCGGCCCAATCAACAGCCCAAAGGCGAAGGGAATGCGCCAGCCCCAGGACTGAATCTGGCTTTCGCTCAGCAGCTGCGTCAGCCCGAGGCCGAAGGCGGAGGCCATCAGGGTGCTGGCGCCCTGGGTAGCGAACTGCCAGCTGGCGATAAACGCTTTGCGTTCAGGAAAATGCTCCACCAGAAACGCCGTCGAGCTGCCGAATTCGCCGCCCGCCGAAAAGCCCTGAATCAGGCGAGCCAGCAGGATCAGGATCGGCGCGGCCATGCCGATCGCGGCGTAGCCGGGCATAAAGGTGATGATCGCCCCGCCCAGCATCATCAGGTTAATCGAAAGCAGCAACGCTTTTTTACGTCCGTGACGGTCAGCATAGTTGCCGAGCACGACGGCGCCCAGCGGCCGGATCAGAAACGAAACGCCGAAGCTGCCGAAGGTCAGCAACAATGACACCGACGGATCGTCGACCGGAAAAAACGCATGGGCGATATAGCTGGCGAAAAAACCATAAACCGCGATATCGAACCACTCCAGCGCATTGCCGATACAGGTCGCAAATAGCGTTTTATGCAGACTGGGCTTGGGCGCAGCAATCGGCTGGCTCTGACTTAAGCTGCTCATGCTTTCCCCTCCGTATGGGCGCGATGGCTCGCCGTCAGCGCGGCGCCCTGCTCGCCCAGCTGCCAGAACAGACGCGTCATGATTTGCAGCCCTTCGCGGGCGATGGATTTCAGCATATGTTCGTTAACGCCGTGCTGGCCGCAGGCGGGATAGGAGTGCGGCACCCAGAGCGTCGGCAGCCCTAAAATTTCTGAAAATACCTCATTCGGCAGCGAGCCGCCCAGGTTGGGCAGCAGCGCCGGCTTTTTGCCGCTGCTGATCGCCATGCTCTCTAGCGCCCAGCCGACCAGCGGATCGCAAGGATCGAGACGCGTCGCCGGCGATCCGCGCATAAACTCTACTTCGACGTCATGGAAGCCCTGTTGCTGCAAATGGCTGCGAATATGATCGGCCAGGTTTTCCCAGTCGGTGCCGACCACGAAGCGCAGCTGGCAAACGGCGGTAGCCTGGCCCGGAATGGCGTTCATCGGACAGGCCGGATTTCCGGCGAGAAAGGATAACACCTCCAGCGTATTCCAGCCGTAGAGACGCTCGGTCGGCGTCAGGCCCGCCTCGCCCCACGCGGGATCGATCGCCGGATCGCCCGGCATGCCGCCGACCTCGATGTCGCTGAGGATCGCGCGCACCGCCCCGGTCAGCGAGTCGGGTTTCAGCGCCGCCACCTGCAGCTCGCCGCGCGCATTCACCAGCGAGGCGACGGCACCGGCCAGACGGGTGGCAGGATTGGTCAGCAGTCCGCCCCAGTTGCCGGAATGGTAGGCGTTGTCGCGCGCGTTGATCGTCAGACGAAAGTTAACGCAGCCGCGCGAGCCGAGGAACAGTGTCGGCCGTTCGGCGTTCAGGCGCGGACCATCGGAGGCGATAAAGAGATCGGCGCGCAGCAGCGCCTGCTGCTCGCGACAAATTTCCGCCAGCCCCGGCGAGCTGATCTCTTCGCCCATCTCAAACAGGATTTTGCAGTTGAAGCCCAGCTTGCCGCCGCGCGCATGATAGACCTGCTCCAGCGCCGCCAGATTGACGCAGTGCTGTCCTTTATTGTCCGCGCTGCCGCGGGCGTACCAGCGGTCGCCCTCTTCTTTCAACTGCCACGGCGACAGACCGTCGCGCCAGTTTTCATCGTCGCCGAACACCACGTCGCCGTGGCCGTAGCTGAGCAACGTCGGCAGCCGTTCGTCTTCAATCCGCGTGGCGATTAAAAACGGACGGTTCTCTGCACGCGGATTGTCGATAAAATGCAGGGTAAAACCCAGCGCGCTTAATTGCGGCCCGATCTCATCCTGTAAATAGCGTTGCAGCAGCGCGTCGCGATCGTCGCGCTGGCTTTCAGTCGCCAGCGCGACCCGCCGGGCCAGCAGCTGCAGGAACTCGCCGCTGTCAAAATAGTCTGTCGCTCTTGTTACCGCGTGATCTACCGTCATGTTTGCCCTGTCTTCGTTATAGGTTTTGTCCGGTTATCTTTGCTGAAATGCTGCTTTGCCACAATTATCGTTTTTTCGAGTAAGATTTGCTTTTAAAGCAAAGCCAGCCTGCCCGAAAACGAGGCATGCACCATAAAGAGGCAACACCATGCTTAGCAGCGAAATGCGTTATTTTCTGGCCGTGGCCAGCGCCGGCTCTCTCAGCGCCGCCAGCGAACAGACCTTTGTCGCGGTCTCCGCCATCAGTCGTCAGATACAGCGTCTGGAGGCGCAGGTCGGCGCGCCGCTGTTTGAGCGCCACGCGCGAGGCATGGTATTAACGGAAGCGGGCGAGATTTTCGCCCATCATGTGCGCAAAAGCCTGCTTGATATGGAACATGCTATCGCGGAGATCAAAGGGTTAAAGGCGGTACGCCGTGCGCAAATACGCGTGGCCTGCACCGACGGCATGGCGTTTACTCTGCTGCCGCGCCTGCTGGCGGCGTTTCGCGAACAGAACCCCGGGGTCCATTTTTCCGTCAAGGTCAGCAGCAGTCAGGGCGTGGCGGAATTGATCCGGGCGGGAGATTGCGACGTCGCGCTGCAGTTCAGCCTGCATCCTGAGCGCGGCGTCGAGGTTATCGCCTCCTGGCCTGCGCCCGTGTTGCTGATGATGCGCGAGAACCATCCGCTGGCCCATAAGCAGCAGGTTGCGCTGACGGAACTCAGCCCGTATCCGGTGGCGCTGCCGGAGCAGGACACCACCGTGCGGCAACTGTTCGATCTCTCTTGCCATATGAGCGGCAGCGTGATCGAACCGGTGCTGACCTGCGATAATTTTTCCACGCTCTATCATTTTCTGCTGCACACGCCGCACGCGGTGACCATTTGCAGCGAATTTACCGTGCGCTATGAGGCACAGGCGCAGGGCCTGATCGTCAAATCGATGGGCGTCGATCAGCTTAGCCAGCGAACCCTGCAACTGCAGACGGTGTCAGGCCGCAAACGCAGCGCGGCGCTGGATCTGTTTCTGGAATTTATCAACGGGCAGATGGATGCGCAGCACGGAAGCCTGCGCGACTAGCGCGCAGGCTTCCGCCAGCCGGAGACCCTCACCCGGCTGGCCGGCCGTTAGTTCTGAATATCGACCTGATAAAAGATATGTTTGCCGAAAGGATCGACCTGATAGTCGCTGACCGTTTTACGCACCGGCTCGAAGATCGTGGAGTGGGCGATCATTACCGCAGGAATCTGATCGTGCATGATCTGCTGCGCCTGCAGGTAGAGCGCGACGCGCTTCGCATGATCCTGTTCGGCGCGCGCTTCCGTAATGATTTTCTCAAAAGGCTGATAGCACCATTTCGACGAGTTCGATCCGCCGTTGGCGGAGGTACAGCTAAAGAGCGGTCCAAAGAAGTTATCCGGGTCGCCGGTCGCGGTCGTCCAGCCCATCAGCGCCGCCTGGTGTTCGCCGCCCTTCACCCGCTTCAGGTATTCGCCCCACTCATAGCTGACGATGTCGGCCTTAATGCCGACCTTCTCCCAGTCCGCCTGAATCATCTCCGCCATACGACGCGCGTTGGGATTGTAAGGCCGCTGTACCGGCATCGCCCATAGCGAAATGTGCGTGCCGGGCTTGATCCCCGCCTCCTGCAATAAGGCTTTTGCTTTAGTCGGATCGTAATCGTAATCTTTCAGATCCTTATCCGCGCTCCAGACGCCCGGCGGCAGAATATTTTTCGCCGCCGTCCCGGTGCCTCTGAAAATCGCTTCGATGATCGCCGGCTTGTTGATCGCCATCGCCAGTGCCTGACGCACCTTCACCTTATCCAGCGGCGCTTTGGTGGTGTTGAAGGCTAAAAAGCCGGTATTCAGCCCCGCTTTCTGCATCAGGGTAATATTCTGATTGGCGCGCATCTGCGCCAGATCCGCCGGATTAGGGAACGGCATCACCTGACACTCGTTTTTTTCCAGCTTGGCATAGCGTACCGAGGCGTCAGGCGTGATGGAGAACACCAGACGATCCAGCTTCGCTTTGCCCCGCCAGTAGTCAGGAAAAGCTTTATAGAGAATGCGCGAGTCCTTCTGATACTGCACCAGCTCAAACGGCCCGGTGCCGATCGGATTCATATCGACTTTTTCCGGCGTACCCGCCTTCAGCATCTTATCGGCATATTCTGCGGAGTGGATCGAGGCGAAATACCAGGCGAGATCGGCCAAAAACGGCGCTTCCGCATGGGCCAGGGTAAAACGCAGGGTATGCTCGTCCACCTTCTCGATGTTTTTGATCAGCGTGCCCAGCTCCAGACTGTCGAAGTTGGTGTAGCTGCCGCCGGAGACGGTGTGGTACGGATTTTTCGCATCCATCTGACGCATAAACGAGAAGATCACATCATCCGCGTTGAGATCGCGGCTGGGTTTGAAAAATTTGTTACTGTGAAATTTTACCCCTTTACGCAGATGGAAAGTGTAAACCGTGCCGTCAGCGCTGATCTCCCAGCGCTCCGCCAGACCCGGCGCCAGCTCCGTAGTGCCGGTCTTAAAATCCACCAGCCGGTCGAACACCGGCACCGCGCTGGCATCCACGCTGGT
>DENB01000083.1:18658-25027 GCA_002359495.1 Enterobacteriaceae bacterium UBA2655 | reverse complement strand
GCGACATTGCTGGCCTGCGGCGCGCTCAGCGGGCGTCTGCCGGCGCGCTGGCGTCAGCCCGGCCGCGAGGTGCTGCTGCTGTTGCCGCTGCTGCTTGTCGTGACGCTGCTCTGCCTCTGGCTGCCGTCTTTGCTGGGTCTCGGCCTCGGCGAGCGCCTGCATCATTATGAACAGCGCAACTTGCTGGTGGCGGGGCTGGCGATGGGCTTTGCGCTGGTGCCGCTGATTTTCACCCTGGCGGAAGACGCCCTGTTCAGCGTGCCGGCAGAACTGGGGCAGGGGTCGCTGGCGCTGGGCGCCACGCCGTGGCAGACCCTGACGCGGGTGGTGTTGCCGGGCGCATCGGCGGGCATCTTCGCCGCGCTGATGATCGGCTTTGGCCGGGCGGTAGGCGAAACCATGATCGTTCTGATGGCGACCGGCAACACGCCGGTCAGCGAAGGGGGACTTTTCGCCGGGCTGCGCGCGCTCTCCGCCAATATCGCGATTGAAATGCCGGAGGCGGCGGCGGGCAGCGCGCACTACCGTATTTTGTTTTTAAGCGCGCTGCTGCTGCTGATCTTTACTTTTGCGATCAATACGCTGGCGGAGCTGTTCCGCCAGCGGCTGCGGCGACGTTACAGTCAGAATGAGGCTCAGGGATGAAGGCGATGAGACAAAACGACCGCTGGCGCTGGCTTACCGCCGGCGCGGTAGCGGTTTGCCTGCTGGCCTTCGCGCTGCTGACCGGACTGCTGGCGTGGCAGGGGATGCGCGCTTTCTGGCCGCAGCCGGTGGATCGTTATCAGCTGCGCCAGCCCGACGGCGCGCTGGTTACGTTGCTGGGGGAGACGGTGGAGAAAACGTGCCTGTCGCAGCAGGCGGACGGGATGGAAGAACGCCAGCGCGGCGCGATGACGCGCTACCTGATTAAAACCGGCAACCGCGACGTCGCCGCGCCCGATTTTCGCGTGATTTTAAGCCGCGAACCGCTCAACACCACCCGCCCCAAAGGGGTAATGGTGCTGCAACGCCGCAGCGGCGGCGACGCGCTGGGCTGGTTCGTCGAACTGCGCGAAAATGGCGAAGTGCTGACCGCCCGCGACGGCGACGCGCTGTTGCGCCAGCGGCTGGAGCAGGTGCATGCGCTGTTGCGCCAGGCCAGCCGAATCCGCGGCGCGGATATGGTGCGCATCAACAGCCAGATACGCGCGCTGGAGGTTCAGGCCGACACGCAGCGCAGCGCAGGCGCGTTTAGCCTGCAGGCGCAGTCGCAGTACCAGGCGAACCGCGCGGCGTTGCAGCGCCGTTTCAACGAGTCAGGCGCACAGCTGGCGACGCTGCAACAGGAGATCGATCGCGACGCGCTGATCCTGCGCGACGCGCAGGGGCGCGACCGGGTTATTCCACTCGCGCAGATTGTAGAAGCCTGGTATCCCAACGCCATGTCGCTGGGTGAAAAATGGCGCCATTTTATGCGTCAGATCTGGCATTTCGTTAGCGATAACCCTGCCACCGGCCAGAGCGAAAGGGGCGCTTTTCCGGCTATTTTCGGCACCGTACTGATGGTATTGCTGATGTCGATCGTGGTGATGCCGCTTGGGGTGATCGCCGCCGTCTGGCTGCATGAGTATGCCGGGCGCAACGCCCTGACCCGGCTGGTGCGCATCGCGGTGGTCAACCTGGCGGGCGTGCCCTCTATCGTCTACGGCGTGTTCGGCCTCGGCTTTTTTGTCTGGCTGGTCGGCGGCACCCTCGATCAGCTCTTTTTCGCGCGCGCGCTGCCCGCGCCCACCTTCGGCACGCCGGGCCTGCTCTGGGCGGCGCTAACCCTGGCGCTGCTGACCCTGCCGGTGGTGATTGTGGCGACGGAAGAGGGGCTGTCGCGCATTCCCGACAGTCTGCGTCAGGGCTCGCTGGCGCTGGGAGCGACCCGAGCGGAGACGCTGTGGCATGTCGTGTTGCCGATGGCGCTGCCGGCAATGCTCACCGGCCTGATCCTCGCGGTGGCGCGCGCCGCCGGCGAAACCGCGCCGCTGATGCTGGTCGGCGTGGTGAAAATGGCGCCGGAACTGCCGGTAGACGCGGTATATCCCTGGCTGCATCTCGACCGAAAATTTATGCATCTGGGTTTTCAGATCTACGACCTGGCGTTTCAGAGCCCGAACGTCGAGGCGGATCGGCCGCTGGTGTATGCTACCGCGCTGCTGCTGGTGCTGATCATTCTCTCCCTTAATCTGGTCGCGATGGGATTGCGCCACCGTCTGCGCGAACGCTACCGGCTTTTGACTCAATAACCGAGAAATTATGACTTCCGATTCTGAACATGCGCTCACGATAAATCAGCTCTCGCTCTGGTACGGCGAGCGGCAGGCGTTACATAAGGTTTCGCTGCAGATCCCGAGAAATCGCATTACGGCGTTGATTGGTCCCTCCGGCTGCGGAAAATCGACGCTGCTGCGCTGCGTTAACCGCATGAATGACGTCATCGATAATTGCCGCATCGAAGGCGAGATTCTGCTGGAGCAGCGCGCGATTTTACAGCCGGATCAGGATCTCTCCGCGCTGCGGCGGCGGGTCGGCATGGTGTTCCAGCGTCCGAATCCGTTTCCGAAATCGATCTACGAGAACGTGATTTACGGCCTGCGCCTGCAGGGCGTGCGGGACCGCCGCGTTCTTAACGAAGCCTGCGAGCGCGCGCTACGCGCGGCGGCGCTCTGGAGCGAGGTGAAAGACCAGCTGGGGCAGAACGCGTTGCAACTCTCCAGCGGACAGCAGCAGCGTCTGGTGATCGCCCGCGCCATCGCCATCGAGCCGGAGATACTGCTGCTGGACGAGCCGACGTCGGCCCTCGATCCGATTTCAACGCTGGTCATCGAGGAGTTGATGACCACCCTGAAGCAGCACTTCACCCTGGTGCTGGTGACGCATAACATGCAGCAGGCGGCGCGCGTTTCCGACTACACCGCCTTTATGCATAATGGCACGCTGATTGAGTTTGGCGAGACGGACGATATCTTCACTGCGCCCCGGGAGCGGCGCACCGAAGATTATATTACCGGACGCTACGGTTAATCCGGCGCGTAGCCCTGCGGCGGAAGCGGCTCGCCGTCGAGCCAGGCGCGGCCGTCGCGCGTCGCCAGACGACCCGACAGAAACCAGTCGATCGCCAGCGGATAAATGGCATGTTCCTGATGCTGCACGCGGGCGTGGATCTCCGCTTCGCTGTCGCCGGTGAAAACCGGCACTTTGGCCTGCAGAACGATCGGCCCGCCATCCAGTTCGTCAGTGACGAAATGCACAGAAGTGCCATGTTCGGGGTCGCCGTTTTCCAGCGCCTGGCGATGGGTATGCAGGCCGGGGTATTTCGGCAGCAGGGAAGGGTGGATATTCAGCAGGCGCCCCTGATAATGGGCGACGAACGCCGGACTCAGGATGCGCATATAGCCCGCCAGCACCACCAGATCCGGCGCGTAGGCGTCGATCTCCCGCATCAGCTGACGATCGAAGGCTTCGCGATCGGCAAAGTCGGCGGCGGCCAGCGAATGGGCGGGAAGCTGCGCCTCGCGGGCGCGCGTCAGGCCGTAAGCGGACGCTTTATTACTGAAAACGGCAGCGACGCTGCCGTTGATACGCCCGCTTGCGCAGGCGTCGAGGATGGACTGAAGATTGCTTCCGTTGCCGGAAATCAGTACAACCAGCTTTTTCATGCGTTGATGACCACGCGCTCTTCAGCGTCAGAGGCTTTGATCACGCCGATTTTCCACGCCTGCTCACCGGCGTCCTGCATCAGCTGCACCGCTTTGTCCGCCTCTTCCGGGCTGAGGGCGATGATCATGCCGACGCCGCAGTTAAAGGTGCGATACATTTCATGGCGGCTGACGTTGCCGGCCTGCTGCATCCAGGTAAACACCGACGGCCACTGCCAGCTCGTCTCATCGATTACCGCCTGGGTATTGTCCGGCAGCACGCGCGGAATATTTTCCCAGAAGCCGCCGCCGGTCAGGTGGGCCACGGCATGGACGTCGATTTGCTCAATCAGGCTGAGGATGTTTTTCACGTAGATGCGGGTCGGGGCCAACAGATGATCCGCCAGCGGCTTGCCGTCCAGCTGTTTGGTCAGCGGATCGGTCTGGCTGACTTCAAGAATCTTGCGCACCAGCGAGTAGCCGTTGGAGTGCGGGCCGCTGGAACCGAGCGCGATCAATACGTCGCCGTCCTGCACCTTGCTGCCGTCGATGATCTCCGACTTCTCCACCACGCCGACGCAAAAACCGGCCACGTCGTAATCTTCGCCATGATACATGCCCGGCATTTCGGCGGTTTCGCCGCCCACCAACGCGCAGCCTGACTGCAGACAGCCTTCGGCGATGCCGCTAATGACGGCGGAGGCGGTTTCCACATCCAGCTTGCCGGTCGCGTAATAATCGAGGAAGAACAGCGGCTCCGCTCCCTGCACCACCAGATCGTTCACGCACATCGCCACCAGATCGATGCCGATGCTGTCATGGCGTTTAAGATCCATCGCCAGACGCAGCTTGGTGCCGACGCCGTCGGTACCGGAAACCAGCACCGGCTCACGGTATTTTTGCGGCAGCGCGCAAAGAGCGCCGAAACCGCCCAGTCCACCCATCACTTCCGGGCGGCGGGTCTTTTTCACTACGCCTTTGATACGGTCAACCAGAGCGTTACCGGCATCGATATCAACGCCGGCGTCTTTGTAGCTGAGAGAGGTCTTGTCGGTCACTGCGGAATCCCCACGCGAGTTGCGGTTGGTGGTTAAAATAAAGCGCGCCAATTCTAACAGCGCAGGCAAACGTTTGCGAGTCCCATCTCATCGCGTCATTGCGCCTCCCGGTTTTTTCACCAATTCTTAATCAGAGCGCCATCATCAGCCTGTTTTGACGACGGAGATATGGCGAACCTCAGAAAAGGCGGTATAATCCCGCGATTTTTTTTCAGCTCAACTCACTCCGGGAGAACACCAATGAAGATCGTGGAAGTCAAACACCCGCTGGTCAAACATAAACTGGGACTGATGCGTGAGCATGATATCAGCACGAAGCGTTTCCGTGAGCTGGCGTCGGAAGTCGGCAGTTTGCTGACCTATGAAGCCACCGCCGACCTGGAAACCGAAAAGGTGACGATCGAGGGCTGGAACGGCCCGGTGGAAGTGGACCAGATCAAAGGGAAGAAGATCACCGTGGTGCCGATTCTGCGTGCTGGCCTGGGGATGATGGAAGGTGTGCTGGAGCATGTGCCGAGCGCGCGCATCAGCGTGGTGGGCATTTACCGCGATGAAGAGACGCTGGAACCGGTGCCCTATTTTCAGAAGCTGGTGTCCAACATCGAAGAGCGCATGGCGCTGGTGGTGGACCCGATGCTGGCGACCGGCGGCTCGATGATCGCCACCATCGATCTGCTGAAAAAGGCGGGCTGCAACTCGATTAAAGTGCTGGTGCTGGTCGCCGCGCCGGAAGGCGTCGCCGCGCTGGAGAAGGCGCACCCGGACGTCGAGCTTTATACCGCCTCGGTGGATCGCGGCCTGAACGAGAAAGGCTATATTATTCCTGGCCTGGGTGACGCCGGGGATAAGATTTTTGGAACGAAATAACAATATAGCCGACCAGAGAGTCGGCTTTTTTTTGGCAAATTAACATCTCAAGGGGATATATCATGACTCGTCGCGCCATAGGCGTCAGCGAACGTCCGCCGCTGCTGCAAACCATTCCGCTCAGCCTCCAGCATCTGTTCGCCATGTTCGGCGCCACCGTGCTGGTGCCGATTCTGTTTCACATCAACCCGGCCACGGTATTGCTGTTTAACGGCGTGGGCACCTTAATCTACCTGTTTATCTGTAAGGGAAAAATTCCGGCCTATCTCGGTTCGAGCTTTGCCTTTATTTCACCGGTGCTGCTGTTGCTGCCGCTGGGGTACGAGGTGGCGCTGGGCGGCTTCATTCTCTGCGGCCTGCTGTTCTGCATCGTGGCGCTGATTGTGAAGAAAGCGGGCACCGGCTGGCTGGACGTGATGTTNNCGGCCTGGAGCTGGCGGGCGTGGCGGCGAATATGGCTGGCCTGCTGCCGGCGGAAGGTGCCAGCGCCGACGGCACCACCGTACTGATCTCGCTGGTCACGCTGGCGGTCACGGTGTTCGGCTCGGTGCTGTTCCGCGGCTTCCTCGCGATTATCCCGATTCTGATCGGCGTGGTGGCGGGCTACGCGCTCTCTTTCGCCATGGGCATCGTCGACTGGACGCCGGTCTACAACGCGCCCTGGTTCGCGCTGCCGACCTTCTATACGCCACGTTTCGAATGGGCCGCGATGCTGACCATCCTGCCGGCGGCGCTGGTGGTGATCGCCGAGCATATCGGCCACCTGGTGGTGACGG
>DENB01000083.1:0-18611 GCA_002359495.1 Enterobacteriaceae bacterium UBA2655 | reverse complement strand
AACATCGGCGTGATGGCGATTACCCGCGTCTACAGCACCTGGGTGATCGGCGGCGCGGCGATCATCGCCATTCTGCTCTCCTGCGTCGGCAAGCTGGCGGCGGCGATCCAGGCGATTCCGGTGCCGGTAATGGGCGGCGTGTCGCTGCTGCTGTACGGCGTGATCGGCGCATCGGGCATCCGTGTGCTGATCGAATCCAAAGTGGATTACAGCAAAGCGCAAAACCTGATCCTCACCTCGGTGATCCTGATCATCGGCGTCAGCGGCGCGAAGGTGCATATCGGCGCGGCGGAGCTGAAAGGCATGGCGCTGGCGACCATCGTCGGCGTTGGGCTCAGCCTGATTTTCCGCGTTATCACCCTGCTGCGCCCGGAAGAAGTGGTGCTGGACGCAGAAGAAGAAACGCAACGCTAACAGGCGGGACGGCCCGTTTCAGTTCCGGCAGAAAACTGTGGTAGACTTGCCCGGTTTTCTGCCCGTTCACACGCTGAGGTGCTTCTGAACACGCCGGCACAACTTTCACTGCCACTCTATTTGCCCGATGATGAAACCTTCGCCAGCTTCTGGCCTGGGGAAAATCCGTCCCTGTTAGCCGCGATCAAAGGCGCGCTCGCTCAGCAGCACGGCGGCTATCTCTATTTCTGGTCGCGGGCGGGCGGCGGACGCAGCCACTTGCTGCATGCGGCCTGCGCGGAGATGTCGGCGCGCGACGAGGCGGTAGGCTATGTGCCGCTGGATAAGCGCACCTGGTTTGTGCCGGAAGTGCTGGAAGGCATGGAGCAACTGGCGCTGGTCTGCATCGATAATATCGAGTGCATCGCCGGCGAAGAAGCCTGGGAGATGGCGATTTTCGATCTCTATAATCGCATCCTGGAAACCGGCAAGACCCGGCTGCTGATCACCGGCGATCGTCCTCCGCGCCAGCTTAACCTGCGCCTGCCGGATCTCGCCTCGCGCCTCGACTGGGGACAGATCTACCGGCTGCAGCCGCTTTCCGATGAAGATAAATTACAGGCGCTGCAGCTGCGCGCCGGACTGCGCGGCTTCGAACTGCCGGAAGATGTCGGCCGCTTTCTGCTTAAGCGGCTGGATCGGGAGATGCGCACGCTGTTCGAGACGCTGGATCGGCTCGACCGCGCCTCCATTAGCGCGCAGCGCAAGCTCACCATTCCGTTCGTCAAAGAGACGCTGGGACTTTAGCGCCCGCAGCGCAACGAGGCGGGCTTTCCCGGCGCGACGACCTTAACCTTTCTGATACTGGCGGAAACGCTGCTGCAGCTGGCGCAGCTGATCGATACGCGCATCGTAGCGCGCCTGCTTCAGGCTGCCGAGCGGCACCTGCGCGCTGGCGCTGCTGAGCGTGGTGATCGCCTGATCGAGTTGCCCGTTGAGCGCCAGTCCTTCCGCGCGCGCCGACAGCTCTTCATCGCGCAGCCCCTGCGCGGCCGCAGCCTGCGCCAGCAGATCCCAGCCGTTGGCGTCGTCGCTGTTCGACCAGGTGTAGCGATTCAGGATGCGCAGCGCGTCGGCGGGCTGTTTGGCCTCGACGTAAGCATTGGCCAGGTTTAATTGCAGCACCGCGTTAGTGCTGGCGCCGCGCGCGCCGGTCAGCCGCGCGATAGCCTGTTGCGGCTGGTTCAGGCCGATGTCGATGTCGGTCATAATGTCGAGGAACCAGACGTTATCGGGCTGTTTCGCCAGCAGCGGCGCGATAATCTTCTTCGCATTGGCGAAGCTTTTCGCCTGTAGAAACTGCACCGCTTTGCCATACTGCGCCGCCAGCTGTTCGCGGCTGTTGCCCCGGCCGTATTGATCCAGCAGGTCGTCGGTCAGCTGGTTTTGCCCGGTGGCGTACATGCCGAGCGCGCGCACCTTGGCCAGATAGAAATCCTGCGAAGACTGCGCCACGACCGGACGCATCTGATTGGCGCGGTTGCGGGCGTCGGCCAGGCGGCTGTCGGGCAGCGGGTGGGTCAGCAAAATTTCCGGCGGTTTGGAGGAGAAGCGGCTCTGATCGGCCAGCTTCTGCAAAAAGTTGGGCATCGCCTCGGGATCGAAGCCGGCGCGTTGCAGCACCTGAATGCCGATGCGGTCCGCTTCCTGCTCGTTGCCCTGGGTAAAGCTGATGATCCCCTGCTGGCTGCCCGCCAGCGTGCCGGTCAGCGCCGCCATGCCCGCCTGCGGGTTCGCCATCGCCAGCAGGATGGAGCCCAGCGCGCCGACCCAGGTGAGAGGGGCGTTGCGCTTCTGCTCTTCCATGGCGCGCGCCAGATGGCGCTGGGTCACGTGGGAAATTTCGTGCGCCATTACCGACGCGAGCTGGCTCTCGTTATCCGCATAGCGGAACAGCGCCGCATGCAGCACCACGTTGCCGCCAAAAAAGGCGAAGGCGTTCAGCTCATCGTTCTGAATCAGGAAAAAGTGGAACGGCGTGCGCACCGAATCGGCATGCGCGACCAGACGCTGGCCCAGCTGGTTAATGTATTGATTGAGCAGCGGATCGTTGACCAGCGGCGCGCTGGCGCGCAGCTGACGCACATAAAAGTCGCCCATCTGCAGCTCCTGATTAATCGAGAGCGTCGATCCGGCAGTCGTGCCCATATCGGGCAATGAATCGCTGACGTCAGCACTGGCGGGCAGAACGGCAGCGAGGCTCAGCGTGGCGATAAGCCCGGCCAGCAGCGTTTTTTTCATCCGGTTGTACATGCCTTGATCCTGTTACAGAAGCCTGAAGTTGGACAGAAAAGCGCAGCAAACGTTCTGCTTTTTTCATTCGGGGATTGGCGCAACGCTTATCTTAACCACTGCCAGGTGAGAAAGGAACGCTGTGATTTTCATCCGTCCGCCTGAAATGTGTAACAACTCTCTTAATTGCCGGAAAAAATTGAACAGCTTTTCAGACGCCGACTGGGAAGCGTTTTCGGTTTCAGCAGCGGCGTTTGAAACATTTTATGCTGTTTTTATTTCCTGTTTATCGCTCGAAAATAAAAAATGCCCCGATCCGGGCTGATAAAAAAGCGGCATTTATTACAGGTAAACTTAAAGTCAGGTAAATTTGCTCAAAAAAACTGAAGGTGGCACGTTTTTTGATGAGGCATTCTCTGAAAAAATGCCGCAGATTGTTAAAACCTGTTGTAAGCGACAAATAAAACTTTTTATCAAATTTCTCGCTTTCTGAAATAAGCTCCAGCACAAGACGGAAAGAATAAAGAGGCTAAGCAGATGAAAGTTAAGCGAGGCGGGAAAATTAACAGCGCCACAAAAAAATAAATACGCTTTTCACCCACTATCGAAAATTTCAGATAATAAATGATGATGACAATTCATTATGCAATCAATTAGCCGCCGCGCGCAATAAAGTCGATCCTGCGGCGAGGCTGCCCTGTGATATAGATAACAGCACAGGTTTACCAGATGGTTAATTAAGCGCGCACTGCTTTGCGGGGATCGTTGATATGCGTTCTGTGGTTTCCTATGCCTTAATTGCGATAGTCGGCGGTTTTGTCGGCGCCAGCGCCAGTCAGAGCGGCGATATTTATCATCGCGTCGTCGATCATTTTTCAGCTAAGCCCAGCGATCCGGCCGGATTCTGGAGCACTCCGGCGATTGCGGGCTATGGCAAGATCCATTACGAATCAGACGCCGCGTTTAAGCCGGCGCCGGGACTGAGCAATAAAATCGTTTTTCAGATCGCCAAAAGCGAAGGGGCGATGAAAGATCCCAATCTGGGACTGGAGCGCGTCGCCCGCGTGGTTAATCTTTACATCGCCTCCGGCATCCCCGCCGATCGCCTTAATTTCGTGGTGTCCGTAACCGGCGACGCCACGCCGGCGATGCTGAATAATGCTCACTTCCGGCAAATTTACGGTTTTGACAACCCTAATCTGAAACTGATCCAGGCGCTGAATCAGGCTGGCGTAAAAGTTTCCGTTTGCGATCAGTCGGTGGCGTTCCATCACTATCCCGCTGACTGGATCGATAAATCGGTCGTCCATGCGCTCTCCAGCCCGACCACCGTATCGACCTTGCAAAATCAAGGCTACGCCTGGCTACAGATGTAATTCATCACGCACTTTCTTAATGGCAAGCAGGAGAACAGGCTATGCGTCCAGCGGCGTATATCGTAGTGGCAGCCGTCGCCGGTTTTATTGGCGGCAACGTTTTACAATTACCGGAAATGATAAATAAACTCGGCGGAAAAGTCGTCGGACAAAAAACGGAGCCGGCGGATTTCTGGAGTACGCCTGCGATAGAAGGCTACGGAAAAATACATTTCGTGAATACGCCCGCCTTTAATCCCGGATCGACGCCGGGGCTGAGCAATAAAATCGTTTTCCAGATTAACCGCAGCGAAGGCGATATTCGTCAGCCGAATTTAGGGCTGGAGCGCGTCGCGCGCGTCACCAACCTCTATTATGCGGCGGGCGTGCCGCTGAATCAGCTGAAATTCGTCGTCTCCATTAACAGCGATGCGGTGCCGGCGGCATTAAATAATGAACAGTTCCGAAAAACCTACGGCGTCGATAATCCCAACTTAAAGCTGATCGGCGAGCTAAAAAAAGCGGGGGTGGAAGTCTCTATTTGCGATCAGTCGGTGGCTTTTCATCAACTGGAGCGGGAATGGATTGACCCGATGATTACCCACACGCTCTCCAGCGGCACTACCGTCGCCACGCTGCAAAACGAAGGCTACGCCTTTCTGATGCTTTAACTCCCCGGCGGCGTCGCTGCGACGCCGCTGTCACGCCTTTGTCATCAAAACGCGATGGTTTTGTCATACCGCACCGGTACGTTAAGCGCCCATGAGATCGATCTCATCGATACTTAACGAGGATGTCATGACGGATTTGCTCAGCGTGGCCAAACTGGCCGGTGTCTCTCGCGCTACGGCGGCACGCGCTTTTTCCGATCCCCATTTGCTTAAGGCGAGCACGCGCCAACGGGTGCTGGAGGCGTCGGAACAGCTCGGCTTCCGTCCTAATCACATTGCGCGCCAGCTGCGCACCCAAACCTCGCGCACGTTCGGCGTGCTGCTGCCTTCTCTGCTGAATCCGGTTTTCGCCCGGCAATTGCAGGCGATGGAACGTCAGGCGCGGCATGCGGGCTACGGCTTGCTGATCGCCACCAGCGATTATCAGCCGCAGCGGGAAGCGGCCATCGTCGAGCATATGCTGCGTCAGCGCGTGGCGGGACTGGTGTTGACGGTCGCCGACGCGGACAACAGCAGGGTGCTGGCGACCCTGGCCGACGAGCAGATGCCTTTTGTGCTGACCCATAACGTCCCGCAGCAGCATGACTATCCGGCGGTCTGCGTCGATAACCGCCAGGCGGTCGCCGACGCCACCGCCCATCTGCATGCGCTGGGACACCGGCATAGCGGCATGGTCGCCGGGCCGATGCTGCAGTCCGACCGTGCGCGCCTGCGCTATCAAGGTTACTGCGACGCCATGCGGCAGGCGGATCTGGCGCCCCGGCCGGTTATCGAGATGCCGAGCCATACCCATTCCGACTTTCATCTGCTCAGGCCGCTGCTTGATGCGGCGGAGCCGCTCACCGCGGTGATCTGCACCAACGATCTGCTGGCCATCAGCCTGATGGGCGCCGCCCTGCGCGCCGGCGTGCAGGTGCCCGGCGCGCTTTCCATTATGGGATTCGACGGCACCGATCTCGGCGAGCAGCTGGCGCCGTCGCTGGCCAGCGTGGCGCAGCCCAGCGATCTGCTGGGCGCCTGCGCCATCGATCTGCTTTTACAACAGGCGACTCGCGGCACGCACGTGCTGGCGCACCGCCTGCGAGAGGGCGAAAGCATCGCCCCCGCGCCCGGTCACGTTTTTTCTTCGTCAACATCAGGGAACCATCATGTCAACGCAAAATAAAATAAAGTACGCGGCGACAGCCGCCATTTTCGCCGCCTGCTCGCTGGCCAGCCAGCTGGCGCAGGCGGCGGACGCCGCCATCTGCTACAACTGTCCGCCGGAGTGGGCCGACTGGGGCACGCAGCTGAAAGCGATAGCCAAAGATACCGGCATTCAGGTGCCGCAGGACAATAAAAACTCCGGGCAGTCGCTGGCGCAGCTGGTGGCGGAAAAAAACAATCCGGTGGCGGACGTGGTCTATTACGGCGTCAGCTTCGGCATTCAGGCGGCCGGGGCGGGCGTCATCGCCGATTACAAACCGGCCCACTGGGACGATATCCCCCCGGCATGAAAGATCCCGACGGAAAATGGGTCGCGCTGCACTCCGGCACCCTGGGCTTTATGGTGAATGTCGACGCGCTCGGCGGCGCGCCGGTGCCGAAATCCTGGAACGACCTGCTGAAGCCGGAATATAAAGGCATGGTGGGCTATCTCGATCCCGCCAGTGCCTTTGTCGGTTACGTGGCGGCGGTGGCGGTAAATCAGGCGAAAGGGGGAGCGATGCACGATTTTACCCCGGCGCTGAACTGGTTTAAAAAGTTGCAGGCCAACCAGCCGGTGGTGCCGAAACAGACCGCCTATGCGCGTGTGCTCTCCGGCGAAATCCCGATTCTGCTCGACTACGACTTCAACGCCTATCGCGCCAGGTATAAAGATCATGCCAACGTCGCCTTCGTGATCCCGCAAGAAGGCACCGTGACCGTGCCTTACGTCATCAGCCTGGTGAAAAACGCGCCGCACGAGGCGAACGGCAAGAAAGTGATCGACTATGTGCTCTCCGATAAAGGGCAGGCTATCTGGGCGAACGCTTATCTGCGTCCGGTGCGTCCTTCCGCCATGTCGGCGGAAGCGAAGCAGCACTTCCTGCCGGACAGCGATTACGCCCGCGCGCAGACTGTCGACTATTCACAGATGGCCGACGCGCAGAAAGCCTTTTCCGCCCGTTACCTGAGCGAGATCCATTAATGTCGATGCTGGACGCGCGCAGCGCCTTGCCGACGGCGTTACGCCGTCGGTTATCGACCCACGGCAACGGCGAACGCGGGCTCTGGATGCTGATGCCCGCGCTGCTCTTTTTCGCCGCGTTCTGGCTGCTGCCTTTCGCCCGTCTGCTGCAGATGGGCATGACGCCGGACCGCAGCAGCCAGCAGAGCGGCTACTGGACGGTGCTCAGCCAGCCGCAATATCTGGTCAGCCTGTTCAATACCGTGGCGCTTTCACTGGCGGTCACGCTGGCGACGCTGGCGATTGCCGGCGTGGTGGGCTGTTTTCTGGCGCGTCAGCGCTTTTCCGGCCGCGGCACGCTGCTGGCGCTGCTGACGTTTCCGCTGGCGTTTCCCGGCGTGGTGGTCGGGTTTTTGGTGGTGATGCTGGTGGGGCGCCAAGGGCTGCTGGCGCAGCTTACCCTGAGCCTGTTTCATGAACGCTGGATTCTGGCCTATTCGCTGAGCGGGCTGTTTATCGGCTATCTCTGGTTTTCGCTGCCGCGCGCCATCGTTACGCTGGTCGCCGCCAGCGAAAAGCTCGATATCTCGCTGGAAGAGGCGGCGCGCTCGCTGGGAGCCAGTCAGTGGCGCATCCTTTGCGACGTTATCGTGCCCAGCCTGAAGCCTGCGCTCTTCTCTACCGGCGCCATCTGTTTCGCCACCAGCATGGGCGCCTTCGGCACCGCCTTTACGCTCGGCACCGATCTCAACGTGCTGCCGCTCACCATCTATGGCGAATTTACCAATTACGCCAACTTTGCCACCGCCGCCGCGCTGTCGGTGGTGATGGGCGCGGTCGCCTGGCTGGCGCTGATGCTGGCGCGCGGCCTGACGGCGACCTCCGCCGGGAGTGAAAAATGAAACGTCGCGGACTGTTTTACCTGCAGGCGGGCCTGACCGCCGTGACCGCTCTGTTTATGATCGTGCCGGTGGTGCTCTCCATGCTGGCCGGCGTAACAGAGAACTATTTTATCGGCCTGCGCAGCGGGCTGACGCTGAAGTGGGTCGCTCAGGTCTGGGAAATGTACGCCGACACCTTCTGGCTTTCGTTGATCATCGCGCTGACCTGCCTGCTTGTCACGCTGGCGCTGGGCGTGCCCGCCGCTTGGGGGCTGCTGAAATCGCCGGCGCGCTGGGCCGGACGCATTGAAGAGTGTCTGATGCTGCCGGTGGCGCTGCCGGGGCTGGCGACCGCGCTGGGCATTATCCTGCTTTATGGTCAGTTCAGCGGCCTGCGCGACAGCTGGCTGTTCATTCTGATCGGACACGTGCTGTTTACCCTGCCGTTTATGATCCGCCCGGTATTGGCGGTGATGCATGGCGTGCAGATGTCGCGTCTGGAAGAGGCGGCGGCCAGCCTCGGCGCCGGCTTCTGGCGACGCTTTTTTACCCTGGTGGTGCCTAACTGCCGCAACGGCATTCTCGCCGGCGCTTTTATGGTGATCACGCTGTCGGTGGGCGAATTCAATATCACCTGGATGCTGCATACGCCGCTGACTAAAACGCTGCCGGTCGGGCTGGCGGACAGCTACGCCTCGATGCGGCTGGAGGTCGGTTCGGCCTATACCCTGATTTTTATCATGATGATTTTACCGCTGCTGCTGATGCTGAACGCCTGTAACCACTGGCTCAACCGGCAGTCGTCGCGGAAGCAACCTGAGGAGAAGGCATAATGAACGATGCCGTAACCGTCACGCTGCGCGGCTGTTCGCGCCGTTTTCAACAGCATATCGCGCTTCACCCGCTCGATCTGACCGTTCAGGCGGGCGAAACCCTGGTGCTGCTCGGCCCGTCCGACTGCGGCAAAACCACCACGCTGCGCATTATCAGCGGGCTGGAAACCACCGATGTCGGCGGCGAAGTTTGGTTTGACGATCGCAACGTGACCAATCTGCCGATTGAAAAACGCAACGTCGGCATGGTGTTTCAGAACTATGCGCTGTTTCCCAATCTCAACGTGGCGGAGAACGTCGCCTATGGCCTGAAAGTACAGGGCGTGGCGCGCGTCGAACGCGAGGCGCGGGTAGCGGAGATGCTGGAGATGGTGGACCTGAGCCATCTGGCCGATCGCGCCATCAATAAGCTCTCCGGCGGACAGAAGCAGCGCGTGGCGCTGGCGCGGGCGCTGGCGGCGCAGCCGAAGGTGCTGCTGTTCGACGAGCCGCTCGCCGCGCTGGACGCCAAACTGCGCGAACGCCTGCGTCAGGATATCGGCGCGCTGCTGAAAACCCTGGCGATTACCGCCGTTTATGTAACGCACGATCAGCAGGAGGCGATGGCGCTGGGCGACCGTATCGCCGTTATGGAGCAGGGCAGGCTGGTGCAGATCGCGACGCCGAAGCAGGTTTACCAGCAGCCAGCATCGCGTTTCGTCGCCGATTTCGTCGGCGCCATTAACTGCGTGGACGTGGATAAGCGCGGCAATCCCCTGCGTTTCTGCCGCCCGGAAGATGTGATGCTGGCGGCGGATAATCGTTACCCGCGTCAGGGCTTTGTGATCGGCACGACCTTTCTGGGCGCCTCGCAGCGTTTGCTGATCGATATCGGCCTGAGCAAACCCATCCACGTCGACCGTCCGGCGCGTGAATTCTGGCATGCCGGACAGTGCGTCAGCTGGTCGCTGGCTGACGCCGCCATGCTGCAATTTTCCCCGGCGAAAGGAGAATCCCTTGTCTGAGAAGCTGACGCTGATCGTGCAAATCAGCGATTTACATATTAAGGCCAACGGCCGCCTTTCGTACCGCCAGGTGGATACCGGCGCGGCGCTGCGTCAGGCTATCGACACGCTTAACGCCCTGCAGCCGCAGCCCGATCTGGTAGTGCTGTCGGGCGACCTGGTGGACTTCGGCCATCCGCAAGAGTACCAAGCCCTGCGCGCCGCGCTGCAGCAGCTGAAACCGCCGTTCCGCCTGATGCCCGGCAACCATGATGATCGCCAGGCGCTGCGCGAAGCCTTTCCCGATCACGTTTATCTGCAGACGGGCGAAACCCTGAACTGGCGGGCAAGCGTTAACGGCGTTACGCTGCTGGCGCTCGACTCCAGCGTGCCGCAGCAGCCCTGGGGATATGTCGACGAGGCGCAGCTGAACTGGCTGGAGACGGAACTGTCGCGCCAGCCGCAGCAGCCTGCGCTGGTGATGCTGCATCATCCGCCGTTTCACTGCGGCATCGGACATATGGACCGCCAGCGGCTGCGCAACCCCGAGGCGCTGGAAGCGATCGTGGCGCGCCATCCGCAGGTGGAGCGCGTGCTCTGCGGCCATTTGCACCGCAGCGTGCAGGTGCGCTTCGCCGGCACCCTGGCCTGCTCGGCGCCGGGCCTTTCCCATCAGGTCGCCTTTGACCTGAGTGAAAACGCGCCGGCGCATTTCGTGATGGAGCCGCCGGGCTTTTTGCTGCACCGCTGGCATCCGCAACAGGGCATCTCTACCCACCTTTGCGCCATCGGCGATTATCGCGGTCCTTACCCGTTTTACGATAAAAACGGCCTGATCGATTAGCGCCAGCGTAATCTTTGAAAAACAGGTGTGCCGACCTGAAGGATCGTTTCTAAACTCTGTAGCACGTGTAGAATCACTTCCGCTACATCAGCAAAAGACAACCTACAAAAACAACAGAGTCAGGCACACTTAAGATGAAAAATTTCACCGTGGCGTTTACGCCATGCTAGGGCGCTTGCGCCCCAAAAGCGATCTGCGCACGCTGATCGCCCTACTGGCCATTACCAGCATCGCGATTACGCTGGTCAATGCGATCTACGCCACCTGGCGCGTTCAGCGCATGGTGCTGATCGACAACACGCTGGAAGCCAATCGCGCCTACGCCACCAAGCTTGCCGCCACCACGGAGCTGTTTTTTAAGCTGGCCCAGTCGCAGCTGCACTACAGCGCCGCGCGGCTGGCGAACGATTTCGATAACGCCGAGCTGCGTCAGAGCGAAGTGAGCCGTCTGCGGGAGCAGACCGCCAGCTTCAACTCGGTCGCGATTGTCGATACCAACGGCTACGTCAAAGCGATTTCGCCGGAGTCGCTGATGCTGCAGGGAACGCAGCTTACCAGCAACGCGGCGCGTCAGGCGCTGGCTGAGCGGCAGCCGCTGGTGAGCGAGCCCACCCTCTCGGCGGCGAATAACCTGATGGTCTTTGTTTCCTGGCCGGTCTGGTCTGCGGACGGACGCTATCGCGGTTATATCGGCGGCACTATCTATTTGAAAAAGAAGAGCATCCTGAACACGCTGCTGGGTCAACAATTCTATCGTGACGACACCACGCTCTATGTCGTGGATCGCAATAATCAGGTGCTGTATCACCAGAACGGTCAGTGGATAGGGCGGACGCTGCCGGCCATCATCAGCGACCGTCAGCGTCAGGCGTCGGGCAACGGCTCTCTTGAGCTGAAGCTGCCTGACGAAAGTTCGAAGCTGGCGGGCTACGCCATCGTACCCACCACCGGCTGGATGGTGGTGGCGCTGAAGCCGACCAAAACCACGCTGGAGCCGCTGACCGGCCTGCTGCTGAAGGTGATCCGCCATGCCGTTCCCTTCGCGCTGCTGACGCTGCTGGTGGCGGTGATCCTGGCGCGGCTGATCGCGCTGCCGCTGTGGCAGCTGGCGCGTAAGGCCAGTGAGATGGACAGCCACAAGGTGTCGAAGGAGATCGACAATATTCACGCCTGGTATTTCGAGGCGGCGCAGGTGAAGCGGGCGCTGCTCACCGGCATCGGACTGATGCAGGATAAAATCGGCCGCCTGAAGTCGGAGGTGCAGACCGATCCCTTAACGCAGCTGCTGAACCGGCGCGGGCTGAGCGCCATACTGGCGTTTTATCAGACCACGCGGCAGCCGTTCGCCGTGCTGGCGCTGGACATCGATCACTTCAAAAAGGTCAACGACAGCTGGGGCCATGATGTGGGCGATACGGTGATCAAACAGGTGGCGAGAACGCTGTACAGCGGCGCGCGGCAGAGCGACGTGGTGTGTCGTAACGGCGGCGAGGAATTTCTGATGCTGCTGCCCGATACCTCGCTTGAGGAAGCGCAGGCGATCGCCGAACGTATCCGGCAGAGCATCGAAGAGGTTCACATTCCGCTGGTGGGGCAGATTACCCTTTCCGTCGGCGTGGCGGCGCGGCGCGATGACGATCTTCCGCTGGAGCTGAGCCTGAAGCAGGCGGACGCGGCGCTTTACCGGGCGAAACACGCTGGCCGCAACCGCGTAGTGGCGGCAGGCGAGACGCAGGAAGCGTAGGCGAAGAAGAGGGCGCGGTTTGACGGCCGCCGCGCCCGCTTAAGGGTCAGGCTGAGGTGACATACTCCAGCACGATATCGTGATGGTTCGCCGTTTTGAAATCGTCGAATACTTTTTCTACTTTTCCCTCAGCGTCGATCAGGAAGCTGATGCGGTGAATGCCGTCGTAGGTTTTACCCATAAAGGACTTTTCGCCCCAGACGCCAAACTGCTCGCTGACCTGATGGTCTTCATCGGAAAGTAACGTGAAGTTCAGAAGCTCTTTCTCCGCGAAGCGGGAAAGTTTTTCCGGCTTATCGGTGCTGATGCCCAGCACTTCAACGCCCGCCTTTTTCAGCTCATCCATGTTGTCGCGCAGGCCGCAGGCCTGAACGGTACAACCCGGCGTCATGGCCTTCGGATAGAAGTAAACCAGAACGCGCTGTCCCTGGAAGTCGGTCAAATTTACTTGTTCGCCATCCTGATCGGGCAAGCTAAATTTCGGTGCAAGGTCACCGGCTTTCAGTGGATTCATCACAACTCTCCATTTTTTCTTCATGCTTTGGGTAATAGATCATCAGGCGAAAAAGCGCCAGACGGTTAATCACCTTCAGGGGGGTATTTCACCACATAGCCCGGCGCGTTCGCACCCTTTATAAACAGAGATATGTGGAGAAATAGCTCCGGCCGCTACGCCTGACAGCGCGTCGGGAGCCCGCCTGGGTTACGGGGCGTGGCTGAGGCTGGCGGCGGCCGCGCCGTCCGCGTCCATCACGCTGTAAAGTTTGATAGTGCCCTGCGCGTTCAGTTCTGTACAGAGCGTATTGAACGCCTGCTCGATCGACGACCCTTCCGCGCTGGCCGGGCTGTGCGCCGTAATCTGAATATAGAGCGTAGGCGGCAGCTGCGCTTTTGCCGGTTTGATGCGGGAAACCAGCTCTGCGATGTTCATCTCATGCTTATCGAACAGGTCGGTAAAGCGCTCGATAATATGCGGCGAGTCGGCGACTTCGACCTGGACGAATACGGTGGCGGGCATCGGCGGACGCGCTTTGGCGTTGGTGCGCTTCATGACGATCAGCAGCTCCAGCTCCGCCCCTTTCAACGGCAGCGTGGATTCGATCAGGTTAATGGCGTTCCAGCTGCCGGAAAGCAGCATAATAAACGTGAACTCATCCCCCAGCATCGCCAGCCGACTGTCTTCGATATTGCAACCGCAGCTGCTGACGTGGCGGGTAATGGTGTTGACGATACCCGGACGATCAACGCCAAGCGCGGTGATGACCAAATGGTGGGGCTGTGATTGCGGCAAAGTGGCGTGTCCTGTCTATTCGCTAATAACTATAAGGTAAACATAAAAAAAACTGCTGACAAGCGCGGTAATGGCGTGGCTCGCTTGCTTTTCACCAGACGTAAAACGTACCATGAAGCACTTGTCTGCTGAGGGGATCGCCAATGTTCACGGGAAGTATTGTTGCACTCATTACGCCAATGGATGACAGAGGTAATGTCGACCGCGCGAGTCTGAAAAAACTGATTGAGTATCATATCGCCAGCGGCACCGCGGCGATTGTTTCTGTGGGCACGACTGGAGAATCCGCCACCCTGAGCCATGAAGAGCATGGCGACGTGGTGATGACGACGCTGGAGCTGGCCGACGGCCGTATCCCGGTGATCGCCGGAACCGGCGCGAATGCGACGGCGGAAGGAATTTCCCTCACTCAACGCTTTGAAAATTCTGGCGTTGTCGGCTGTCTGACGGTGACGCCTTACTACAACCGTCCGACCCAGGAAGGGCTGTATCAACACTTCAAAGCGATCGCGGAGAGCACCGCGCTGCCGCAGATGCTTTATAATGTCCCGTCGCGCACCGGCTGCGACATGCTGCCGGAAACCGTGGCGCGCCTGGCCGAAATCAAAAATATTATCGGAATCAAAGAGGCGACCGGGAACTTATCGCGCGTGAGCCAGATCCAAGAGCTGGTTGATGATGAGTTCATCCTGGTGAGCGGCGACGACGGCACCGCGCTGGACTTCATGCAACTGGGCGGCAAAGGCGTGATTTCCGTGACGGCGAACATCGCCGCGCGCGAAATGGTCGAACTCTGCGCGCTGGCGCGGCAGGGCGACTTTGCACAAGCGCGCCGCCTGAATCAGCGTCTGATGCATCTGCACCAGACGCTTTTCTGTGAACCCAATCCTATCCCGGTTAAATGGGCCGCGAAACAGCTAGGATTAATCGCGAATGACGCGCTGCGTCTGCCGATGACGCCCCTTACCGAAGCGGCGCGTCCGAAAATGGAGCAGGCGCTTATCAAAGCGGGTCTGCGATAATTTAGGGAGATTTAATGACTTACTCAGTAAAGAAGTCAACGGTAGTCAAGATGGTGGGGTTATCCACCATCATGCTGCTGGCGGCATGTTCGAACGATCAGCGTTACAAACGTCAGGTTAGCGGTGACGAATCTTATCTGCAGGCCAGCGAACTGCAGGATCTGAAAGCGCCGGCCGGCAGCATACTGCCGCTGCAGAACGGCGATTACGATGTGCCACGCGCGAACCTTAACGGCCCGGTCGGCAAGCAGCTGGACATTCGTCCGCCCGCCCAGCCGCTGGCGTTGATGAACGGCGCGCGCACTCAGTTTACCGGCAATAGCGGTGTACTGTTGCTCGACAGCAGCCGCGGCTCGATTTGGCCGCAGGTGACCAACGTCATTCAATCCTACAAGTTCCCGATTGCGCAGCGTAACGACGCGAATCAACAGCTGACCACCGACTGGGTGCAGTGGAACCGCGCGGATGAAGATAACCAGTACCGCGGCCGCTATCAGATCGGCGTGCAGTCGCAAAACTATCAGCAGGCGCTGACAGTGCGTCTGCTGGAGCTGCAGCAGGAAGGCAAAACGGTGACGTCGCCGGCGCAGATTCAGCGCTACACCGCGCAGATGCTGAACGATCTCAGCACAGGTCTGGATAAGATCGATAGCGCCAGCCGGGATGCGGCGACAGGCCGCGCCAGTGCGCAGATTGACGTGCAGAGCGGTGCCGACGATACCGGTCTGCCGCTGCTGGTGCTGCGCACGCCGTTCAACGTAGCCTGGCAGCGTCTGCCGGCCGCGCTGAAACGCGTAGGCATGGACGTGACCGACAGCAACCGTTCGCAGGGCAGTCTCAACGTCACTTACAAAGCGCCGGGCGACAGCACCTGGGATGAAATCGGCGCCAAAGATCCGCAGTTGCCGAACGGCGATTACAAACTGCAGGTCGGCGATCTCGATAACCGCAGCAGCCTGCAGTTTATCGATCCCAAAGGCCACGTGCTGACCCAGTCGCAGAACGACGCGCTGGTGGCGGTACTGCAGGGCGCGCTAAGCAAGTAAAATAAATTGCCTCAGGCCAGAGATTCTCCGGCCTTTTTTTTGAGAATTTGGCATAATGGCGCGCGGCGAGGTAAACGATTGCGTCACGCCGCTGCCGCTGCCGCAGCGGCGCGGGGCCGCTGAATAGTTCTTTCATGTTTGGAGTTAACAAGATGCAAAAGCGAGCTGAGTTGTATCGCGGTAAAGCGAAAACCGTATACAGCACCGACAATCCGGATCTGCTGATACTCGAATTCCGCAATGATACGTCAGCAGGAGACGGGGCACGAATCGAGCAGTTTGACCGTAAGGGCATGGTAAATAATAAGTTTAACCACTTTATCATGACCAAACTGCAGGAAGCGGGCATTCCGACCCAGATGGAGGCACTGCTCTCCGATAATGAAGCGCTGGTGAAAAAGCTGGAGATGGTGCCGGTGGAGTGCGTGGTGCGCAACCGTGCGGCCGGCTCGCTGGTTAAACGTCTGGGCGTGGAAGAGGGGATCGTCCTGAATCCGCCGCTGTTCGATCTCTTCCTGAAGGATGACGCCAAACATGATCCTATGGTCAATGAATCCTATTGCGAAACCTTCGGTTGGGTGAGCAGAGAGAACCTGGCGCGCATGCGCGAACTGACCTACAAAGCCAACGAAGTGCTGAGCAAGCTGTTTGATGACGCCGGTCTGATTCTGGTGGATTTTAAACTGGAGTTCGGTCTGTTTAACGGCGAAGTGGTGCTCGGCGATGAGTTTTCCCCGGACGGCGCGCGCCTGTGGGATAAAGAGACGCTCGACAAAATGGACAAAGATCGCTTCCGTCAAAGCCTGGGCGGCGTCGTCGAGGCCTATGAAGCGGTCGCGCATCGCCTGGGCGTCAAGCTCGACTGATCGCCAGTCCGCCACGCATTGCATAGAAAGGAGAGCCTTGGCTCTCCTTTTTCATGCTGGTGCTTAGCCTGCCGCGCAACTAAAATCATCGGATTACCGATACAGAGCAAAGGAGCGTCAGATGCGTTGGCAAGGACGTCGCGAAAGCGACAACGTGGAAGATCGCCGCGGCGAATCTTCCGGCATGGGCGGCGGAGGAATGCGTTTTCCGCTGCCGCGCGGCAAAGGCGGCATTATTATTTTGATCGTCGTCGCTGTCGCGGGCTATTACGGCTACGACCTGACGCCGTTGCTGACCGGAGGCGGTTCGCCCGCGCCTTCCTCGCAGCAACGCAGCATCAGTCCGCGGGATGACGAAGCGGCGAAGTTTACTTCGGTGATCCTCGCCACCACGGAAGATACCTGGGGCACCCTGTTCAAGCAGATGAATAAAACCTACCAGCCACCGAAGCTGGTGATGTATCGCGGCGCCACGCGCACCGGATGCGGCACTGGCCAGTCGGTAATGGGGCCGTTTTACTGCCCGGCCGATCAGACCGTCTATATCGATCTCTCATTCTATGACGAAATGAAAAACCAGCTCGGCGCGGACGGCGATTTCGCGCAGGGCTATGTGGTGGCGCATGAAGTTGGCCACCATGTGCAGAAGCTGCTCGGCATCGAACCCAAGGTTCGTCAGATGCAGGAGAACGCCAGCCGGACGCAGGCTAATCAGCTGTCAGTGAAAATGGAGCTGCAGGCGGACTGCTTCGCCGGCGTCTGGGGGCACTATATGCAGCAGCAAAACATTCTGGAGGCGGGCGATCTGCAGGAGGCGCTGAATGCGGCTCAGGCGATCGGCGACGACAGGCTGCAACAGCAGAGTCAGGGCCGCGTGGTGCCCGACAGCTTTACCCACGGCACCTCGCAACAGCGTTATAGCTGGTTCAAGCGCGGCTACGACGGCGGCGATCCCGGCCAGTGCAACACCTTCGCCAGCAACTGATGGATTTACCGGAGGTTAGCCGTGCCATGCAGCACGCGGGCGTGCGCCGTCTTTGCGTCATTAGCGGCGAGTCGGCCTGGTGCCTGACCCAGGCGTCAGCCTGGCGCGCGGCGCTCTCCGGCGACTGGATCACAATAAGCGACGACGTCTCGCAGTTCCCCGCGCCGCATTGCGCGCCCTCCGCGCTGCGCAATCTGCTTGGACGGGAATTTCGCCACGCTATTTTCGATGCACGCTCAGCTTTTCATGCCGAAGCCTTCGCCGCGCTGGCGGGCACGCTCTGTGCCGGCAGCTGGCTGCTGCTGCTGTTGCCGGAGTGGGAAAGCTGGCCGCAGCGCGTTGATCGGGACAGCCTGCGCTGGGCGGACGTGGCGCAGGCGATCGCCACGCCGCATTTCGCGCGTCATCTGCAGGCCGCTCTGCTGGCCGATACGCAGGTGGTGTTGCAGCGCCAGCATCAACCGCTGCGCGCCTCTCCCTTGCCCGCGTTGCCTGAATGGCAGTGTCGGGCGCCGCAGCAGCAGCAGGCTATCCTGCAACAATTAATTAACATGGAACCGGGCGTGGCGGTGATCACCGCCGCGCGCGGACGCGGCAAATCGGCGCTGGCGGGCATGCTGGCGAAACTGCAGGGGCGCTGTCTGGTGACCGCGCCGGCGAAAGTTTCCACCGAGGTGCTGGCTAAATTCGCCGGCGACGCGTTCCGCTTTATGGCGCCGGACGCCATCCTGGCCTGCGCTGANNCCCCCGCCGTTCGACTGGCTGATCGTAGATGAAGCGGCCGCCATTCCGGCGCCGCTGCTGCATCAGCTGGCGGCGCGTTTCCCGCGTCTGTTATTAACCACCACGGTGCAGGGCTACGAGGGGACCGGGCGCGGCTTTATGCTGAAATTCTGCGCCAGTCTGGAGAAGGTTCGCTATTTTACTCTGGACGAGCCGCTGCGCTGGTCACGCCGGGATCCGCTGGAGGCCTGGCTTAATCAGGCGCTGCTGTTTGAGGACGCCTCTTTGCCGGGCGCCGCCAGCGGGACGCCGATCTCCCGTTGCGAACAGCAGGCGTGGCTGTCTCAACCTGAATCGCTGGCGGCGGCGTATCGCCTGCTGGCGAGCGCGCACTATCGTACCTCGCCGCTCGATTTGCGGCGCATGATGGACGCGCCCGGCATGCATTTCTGGCTGGCGGGCGTAGCGCCCGCTCTGCAAGGGGCGCTGTGGCTGGTGGAAGAGGGGGGATTGCCCGCTGCGCTGGCGCAGGC
>DENB01000082.1 GCA_002359495.1 Enterobacteriaceae bacterium UBA2655 | reverse complement strand
TTCCGCGCAGCTATTTAGCTGAGTAAAATTTATTATTTAAAATAATCATTTATATGATAATCATACTATTGATATTAATTAAGATATTTCCAATAATATAATACGTATTTTCTCTTAAAAATTAGTTTTTGTATATTGACGCTGTAATATTAGAGTGATATTTTCTTTTTAATTTTTAGCGTGTATCATAACAAGGAGAAAATGATGCGTGAATTACATGAAGTAGAAACAATGGAAGTTGCTGGTGGCATTTCTTTTGGTGAATCTCTGAGTGCCATTCAATCAGGTATTAATGGCTTGGCAAGCTGGGCACTGCGTGAAGACAATGCGCCTTCATTCTCTGACTCACTGTTAACTCTGGGCGCTGGCATTGGTGGTATTATTGGTTCGCTGGCTGAGTCTATCAGCAAATGGTTTAAGAAATAAGCCTTGATATCTGTTTAATTAAACATGTAAAACGACATCATTGTCTACTGATGTCGTTTTTAATTAAATTTTATTTATAATCATCAGATTCCCATCACGATGGAAAGTTATCAGGCATGTTATTTTTTTTAGCCTGGGCATGTGCTTATGAAAATAGCCTCAAAATAGACAGGGAAAGATATTATGCCCGATAAAAGCAGGAAGCTTTTTCGCGCTGAAGCCGTTGTTTTTCATCATGGAAGGTGGGCAGGGCAGGCATTGTTAATCGCCAGAGTTCCCTCATGGATAACTCTGATTATTTCGTTATTTTTTCTACTTATTCTTATTTTAGCTTTGCGTTACGCTCATATGGATCGTCGGACGAACGTAACAGGCGAAGCCACCTTTAATCCGCGATTTATTAACATCCTCAGCACACAGCCAGGTTACGTCGCTGAGCGTTATGTCGAACCTGGTCAAAAAGTGAAAAAAGGCCAGCTTATCTATCTGATCGACGTCAATAAAGTAACAAACCATGGCGTTGTGAGCACGCAATCCCGGATGTTATTAGAAGATCAGCGTAAAAACCTCGATCAGATTATCATGAAAACCGAGCGGAATAAGGATCAGGAGCTTGAACACATACGTTCTCAGCTTGAACAAAAAAAGATAAAACTTAAACAGACCAAAGATTCATTGAGCAACGCGACGAAAGGGTTAACTGCAGCGAAAAAAAGCTTTGAAAGCTACAACGCCTACCGAAAAAAGGGTTGGATAACGCAGGATCAGCTTAATTACCAGGCCAGCCTGTACTATCAACAACAAAACATTTACGACTCGCTTCTTAACCAAAAAGAACAGGAAACGTTGCTGATTAAAAGTCTGGAGAACGATCTTAAATCCAAAGCTATAGAGTTCGAAAATAAAATTTCTGAATATGAAAACAGCAAAAGCAACGTTTCGCGCAGCCTGAATGAAGTAGAAACGAATGGCTTCATAGCTATTACCGCTCCCGTTGACGGCTTTATCGAGACAATGAGCGTCTCAGTGGGACAGATGCTTGCCGCCCATGATGCGATGGCGCAAATTATTCCGGAAGCGGAGAAAAAAGCCTTAGTGGTGCTTTGGGTGCCGGGATCCGGTCTGCCTTATATTAACGTCAACGATAAGGTTAACTTACGCTACAGCGCTTACCCTTATGAACGCTTTGGTCAGTTCTCCGGGAAAATCGTCTCCGTTTCCGCCGTGCCGGCTTCGTTGCAGGAAATGGGAAATTATCGAAGCGCCGAACATCTCTTAAAAGCTTCGAACGGAGAAAACTATTATAAAGTCTTCGTTGAACCTGCCAGTAGCGTTATCACCTATGAGTCGAAAAGTATTGCGCTCACAGAGGGGTTGCTGGCGGAGGCGACGCTTTTTTTGGAAAACCGTCCTCTGTATCAGTGGGTATTCCAGCCTTATTATAAAATTAAAAAAGCATTGCAGGGCAGATGAATGAACGAACAGTTCTATCAATGGATAACGCGCCGTTTGAGTTTTTCATTTCGATCGAAAATTCCTGAAATTTTGCAAACTGAGGCGTCAGAATGCGGCCTTGCCTGTTTAGCCATGATCTCCGGCTTTTACGGCATAAATCACGATCTTTTTTCAATAAGAGAAAGATTTAGCGTCTCTTCACGCGGACTGACCTTAAAAGATCTCGTCACCATGAGTAAAAATATGGGGATGCAGACCCGGGCGCTTTCGCTGGAAATTGATGAGCTAAAATTACTGCGATGCCCTTGTATTCTGCATTGGGATCTCAATCATTTCGTTGTGCTGGTAGCGGTAAATCAGCGCAGTATTACCATCATGGATCCAGCACGCGGGAAACGCAAAATATCCTTTTCGCGCTGTCGCCAGCATTTTACCGGAATCGCGCTGGAGCTCTGGCCAGGCAACGACTTTACGCCGGTTGAAGAACGGGTAAAGTTTCGTTTTTCCAGCCTGCTGAAAAATATTATCGGACTGCGCGGCGCGCTGACAAAAATATTTTCCCTGTCGTTAATTATAGAGAGTATTAATCTGCTTTTGCCGATGGGTACGCAGCTGGTTATGGACCATGTGCTGCCTGCTGAAGATGCCGGGCTACTGATGCTGGTGTGTCTGGGGCTTTTTTCTTTTATTCTTTTTCGAACCTTTGTCTCTTTTTTCCGGTCCTGGATAACGTTAACTATCGGCGCATTGATTGACGTACAGTGGAAGGGCGGTCTTTTTAGCCATCTTCTCGATTTGCCTTCCCATTATTTTGAAAAGCGAAAGTTGGGGGATATTCAGTCTCGCTTTAATTCGCTTGAAACGCTGCATAAGATTTTTACCACCAATATCGTAAACAGCATTATTGATACTATCATGTCCGTCGGCTTAATCGTCATGATGTATCTTTATGGTGGCTGGTTGCTCTGGGTAGTCATTGCGATGACGTTAATTTATGTCGCGCTGCGCTTAACGACGTGGCGGCGCTACCGTAACGCAACGGAAGACAAACTTGTCCGGGATGCGAAAGCGGATTCCCATTTTATGGAGACGCTTTATGGCATAAATACCATTCGCTCGCTGGGTTTGACGCAAACGCGCGCGCAGTACTGGCTGAATCTTAGCGTAGACAGCACTAACGCAGGTATTAAGCTCTCGAAACTGGATATGCTGTTCGGCGGCGTCAATAACATTATTACCGCTTTCGATCAGGTCATTATTTTATGGCTTGGCGCGACCATGGTGATTGACGGCAATTTAACCATCGGTATGTTCGTCGCGTTTAACGCTTATCGGGGACAGTTCGGCGAGCGCGCCGCCAGCCTGGTGAATATGCTTTTACAGCTGCGTATGTTAGGTCTGCATAATGAGCGCGTCGCTGATATTGTGTTAACCCCGCCTGAAGACAGCGGCAAAATTATTGATATCTACCGTTCTAACGAGGCGGCTTCGCTTGAGCTTCAGGATATTGGCTATCAATACGATGCCATCACCAGGCCGATATTTTCCCATCTGAGTCTGCGCTTCGTCGCGGGTGAAAGCGTGGCGATCGTCGGGCCGTCAGGATTAGGCAAAACCACGCTGATGAAAGTCATGACCGGGCAGGTGAAGCCTGACGCCGGTAAGGTGATGTTTAACGGCATGGATATTCACGCCATCGGGTTGAACAACTACCGTCGCTGCATCGCCTGCGTACTGCAGGACGACAAGCTGTTTTCTGGATCGATCGCGGATAATATTTGCGCCTTCACCGCGCCGCACGATGACGAACTGATGCGGCAGTGCGCCGAAATGGCGAACATTCACAATGATATTATGGCGATGCCGATGGGGTATGAGACGTTGATTTCGGAGCTGGGCGGCAGCCTCTCCGGCGGGCAAAAACAGCGCCTGCTCATCGCCCGCGCGCTTTACCGTCAGCCGATGATCCTGTTTATGGATGAGGCGACCAGCCACCTCGATCTGGAGAACGAGGCCCATATTAATCAGGCTATCGCCACGCAAAAAGTGACGCGTATTATCATTGCGCATCGTCCTTCTACCATCGCTTCAGCCGATCGGGTGATTAATCTGGCGGATGAGTTGGCTGATCAGGCTGGCGGCAGATAAAAAAACGCCTCTTCGACAACGAAGAGGCGTTGAGCGTCAGGCGGGCGGAAAAATTACACTTCCAGGTAATCCATAATGCCTTCCGCTGCTTTACGGCCTTCGGCAATGGCGGTCACCACCAGATCCGAGCCGCGTACGGCGTCGCCGCCGGCGAAAATTTTCGGGTTGCTGGTCTGGAAGGCGGTTTCCGCGTTCTCCGGCGCAATGATACGACCCTGCTTATCCAGCTCCACGCTGAAGTCGGCCAGCCATTCCATTTTGTGCGGACGGAAACCAAACGCCATCACGACCGCATCCGCCGGCACCACATGCTCGGAGCCTGCGACGATCTCAGCGCGACGACGACCTGCCGCATCCGGCTGACCCATTTCGGTACGCGCCATCTTCACGCCGCTGACGCGACCGTTGGCATTGATCTCAACGCCGAGCGGCTGCAGATTGAAGCGAAACTCCACGCCCTCTTCGCGCGCGTTTTTCACTTCGCGTTTCGAGCCGGGCATGTTCTCTTCATCGCGACGGTAAGCACAGGTTACGTGCGTCGCGCCCTGGCGAATCGAGGTGCGTACGCAGTCCATCGCGGTATCGCCGCCGCCCAGCACCACGACGCGTTTGCCTTCCATTGTGATGTAAGGCTGATCGTCCTGCTGCGCAAAGCCCATGGTGTGTCGGGTATTGGCGATCAGAAATGGCAGAGCGTCGTAAACGCCCGGCGCGTCTTCATTTTCCAGACCGCCGCGCATTGACTGATAGGTGCCCACGCCGAGGAAAACCGCGTCGTAGTCGTTCAGCAGATCGCTCATTTGCACGTCGCGACCCACTTCCGTATTCAACTTGAACTCAATGCCCATCTCGGTGAACAGGACGCGGCGTTTAATCATCACCTCTTTTTCTAGTTTGAAAGAGGGGATGCCGAAGGTCAGCAGACCGCCGATCTCCGGGTGACGATCGTAGACGACCGCTTTCACGCCGTTGCGCGTCAGCACGTCGGCGCAGGCGAGGCCCGCCGGACCGGCGCCGATAATCGCCACGCGCTTGCCGGTCGGCTTGACGTGCGAGAGATCCGGCTTCCAGCCCATCTCCATCGCTTTATCATTGATATAGCGCTCGATGTTGCCGATGGTGACCGCGCCGAACTCGTCGTTCAGCGTACAGGAACCTTCACACAGGCGATCCTGCGGACAGACGCGCCCGCAGACCTCCGGCAGACTGTTGGTCTGGTGAGAGAGATCCGCCGCTTCCATAATGCGTCCTTCATTGGCCAGCTTCAGCCAGTTCGGGATGTAGTTGTGGACCGGGCACTTCCATTCGCAGTAGGGGTTGCCACAATCCAGGCAGCGATCGGCCTGCGCTTTCACCTGGCTGCCGGAGAAAGGCTCATAAATTTCTACAAACTCAATTTTACGAACGCTGAGCGGTTTTTTTGGCGGATCAACGCGCTGCAAGTCGATAAATTGATAAACGTTTTGACTCATCGTGACCTCTTACTGCGCCTGCACCCGCAGCTCGGCTGCGGAACGACTACGGTGACCCAACAATGCTTTGACATCGCTAGACTTCGGTTTAACCAGAGCGAATTTCGCCGACCATGCCGGCCAGTTTGCCAGAATCTCTTCACCGCGCGATGAGCGGGTATGCTGAACGTGTTCAGTGATCAGCCCACGCAGGTGCTCTTCATGGATCGCCAGCTCGTCAACGTTAAGCACTTCCACCAGCTCCGGGTTAACGCGCTTACGGAACTCGCCATCTTCATCCAGCACGTAGGCGAAACCGCCGGTCATGCCCGCGCCGAAGTTGACGCCGGTGCGGCCCAGCACGCAGACGATGCCGCCGGTCATATATTCGCATCCGTTATCGCCAATGCCTTCCACGACGGTGATCGCGCCGGAGTTACGCACGGCGAAACGCTCACCCGCGCGGCCTGCGGCGAACAGCTTGCCGCCGGTTGCGCCATACAGACAGGTGTTGCCGGCAATCGTCGCTTCGTGGCTGCGGAAAGCCGAGCCTATCGGCGGACGAATCGCCAGCATACCGCCCGCCATGCCTTTACCGACATAGTCATTGGCATCGCCGGTCAGTGTCAGCTCCACGCCGCCCGCGTTCCAGACGCCGAAGCTTTGGCCCGCGGTGCCGGTGAAGAAGGCGCGGATCGGATCGGCGGCCAGACCCTGATCGCCATGGACGGCGGCGATGGCGCCGGAGAGCGTCGCGCCGACCGAGCGGTCAGTATTACGGATATCGAAGTAGAACGTTTTGCTCTGCTTCGCTTCCACATAAGGCATCGCCTGATCGTACAGCGCCTTGTTCAGCACGCCTTTATCGAACGGCGGGTTATCTTCGGTGCAGTGCACCGCTTTGCCCGGCATCGGACTGGCGGTCTTCAGCAGCGACGACAGATCCAGGTTCTGCTGTTTAGCGGTGAATCCTTCCAGCTCTTTCAGCAGCTCGGTGCGGCCGATCAGGTCGGTCAGACGCTTCACGCCCAGCTCCGCCATAATCTCGCGGGTTTCGCGCGCGATGAATTCAAAGTAGTTAGTCACTTTGAACGGCAGACCGTGATAGTGATTCTTACGCAGTTTGTCATCCTGAGTCGCGACGCCGGTCGCACAGTTGTTCAGGTGACAAATACGCAGATATTTACAACCCAGCGCCACCATCGGGCCGGTGCCGAAGCCGAAGCTCTCCGCGCCGAGAATCGCTGCCTTGATGATGTCACGGCCGGTTTTCAGGCCGCCGTCCACCTGCAGACGGATTTTATGACGCAGGCCGTTGGCCACCAGCGCCTGCTGGGTTTCCACCAGGCCCAGCTCCCACGGACAGCCGGCATATTTCACCGAGCTGAGCGGGCTGGCGCCGGTTCCGCCGTCATAGCCGGCGATAGTGATCAGGTCGGCGTAGGCTTTCGCCACGCCGGTGGCGATAGTGCCCACGCCCGGCTCTGAAACCAGCTTCACCGAAATCATCGCTTTCGGGTTCACCTGCTTCAGGTCGAAAATCAGCTGCGCCAGATCTTCGATCGAGTAGATATCGTGATGCGGCGGCGGTGAAATCAGCGTCACGCCGGGAACCGAATAGCGCAGCTTGGCGATATAAGGCGTGACTTTGTCGCCCGGCAGCTGTCCGCCTTCGCCCGGTTTGGCGCCCTGGGCGACCTTAATCTGGATCACGTCGGCGTTCACCAGATAGGCGGGGGTAACGCCGAAGCGTCCTGACGCCACCTGCTTAATGCGCGACACTTTATTGGTACCATAACGCGCCGGATCTTCGCCGCCTTCGCCGGAGTTGGAGTAGCCGCCGAGGCTGTTCATCGCCTCCGCCAGCGACTCGTGCGCTTCCGGGCTCAGAGCGCCGATAGACATCGCCGCAGTGTCGAAACGTTTGAACAGCTCGCTGGCCGGTTCAACGTCGTCGATGTTGATCGACTGGCTGCCCGGCTGCAGTTCCAGCAGGTCGCGCAGCGTCGCCACCGGACGTTCGTTGACCAGCTTCGCATATTCCTGATAGTCGCTGTACTCGCCGCTCTGCACCGCGCGTTGCAGCGTGCCGACCACGTCCGGGTTATAGGCGTGGTATTCGCCGCCGTAGACATATTTCAGCAGGCCGCCGTGATCCAGCGGTTTACGCTGCAGCCAGGCGCGTTTCGCCAGGTTTACCAGGTCCTGCTGGAAGTCGGCGAAATTGGCGCCGCTGATGCGGCTTACCACGCCGCGGAAGCAGAGGCCGGAGATGTCCGCATGCAGGCCCACGGCTTCGAACAGCTTGGAGCAGCGGTAAGAGGCGATGGTCGAGATGCCCATTTTGGACATGATCTTATACAGACCCTTGTTGATGCCGTTACGGTAGTTCAGCATCAGGGCGCGGTAATCTTTGTCGATGACGTTGCTGTCGGCCATCTTCGCCAGCGACTCATAGGCCAGGTACGGATAGACGGCGGTGGCGCCGAAGCCCAGCAGCACGGCGAAGTGATGCGGGTCGCGCGCACTGGCAGTTTCTACAATGATGTTGGCGTCGCAGCGCAGGTTTTTCTCCACCAGACGCGTCTGCACCGCGCCGACGATCATCGGCGCCGGCACCGGCAGGCGCAGTTCGCTGATGGCGCGGTCAGAGAGCACCAGCAGCACCGTGCCGTTGCGCACCATGTTTTCCGCTTCGTCGCACAGGCGGTGAAGGGTCTGCTCCAGCGTCAGCTGCGCGGGATCGAAGGTGCAATCCAGCGTATCGGCGCGATAATGTTCGCCGTCCAGCGTCGTGAGCTGGTTGAAATCGGACCACAGCAGGATCGGCGATTTAAAACTGACGCGATGCGCCTGGCCTTCCGCCTCGCAGAAAACGTTCATTTCGCGGCCGATGCTGGTCGCCAGCGACATCACGTGATTTTCACGCAGCGGATCGATAGGCGGGTTAGTCACCTGCGCGAACTGCTGACGGAAATAGTCATAGATGATGCGCGGACGGCTGGAGAGCACGGCGAAAGGCGTATCGTCGCCCATGGAGCCCACGGCTTCCTGACCGTTCTCGCCCAGCACGCGGATAATGCCGTCCAGCTCTTCGCTGCTGTAAGCAAACTGCTTCTGGTAGGTCGCCAGCAGGTTATCGTCCAGCTCGCGGCTGCCCACCTGATCGTCCGGCAGATCTTCGAATGGCACCAGACGCTTGACGTTTTTCTCCATCCACTCTTTGTAGGGATGGCGGCTTTTGAGATCGTTGTCGGTCTCCGTCGAATGCAGAATACGGCCGATGCGGGTGTCGATCACCATCAGCTCGCCCGGGCCGACGCGTCCTTTCTCCACCACTTCGTCCGGCTGGTAATCCCAGATGCCGATTTCGGACGCGCAGGTGATCAGCTTGTCTTTGGTGATGACGTAGCGCGCCGGACGCAGACCGTTACGGTCAAGGTTACAGGCGGCGTAGCGGCCATCGGACATCACGATGCCCGCCGGGCCGTCCCACGGCTCCATATGCATGGAGTTGAAGTCGAAGAAGGCGCGCAGCTCCGGATCCATATCCGGGTTGTTTTGCCATGCCGGCGGCACCAGCAGACGCATCGCGCGGATCAGATCCATGCCGCCGTTCAGGAACAGCTCCAGCATGTTATCCATCGAGCTGGAGTCCGAGCCGGTTTCATTGACGAACGGGCCGGCGGTCTGCAGATCGGGGATCAGCGGCGTGTTGAACTTGTAGGCGCGCGCGCGCGCCCACTGGCGGTTGCCGGCGATGGTATTGATTTCGCCGTTGTGCGCCATATAGCGGAACGGCTGCGCCAGCGGCCAGCGCGGCACGGTATTGGTGGAGAAGCGCTGGTGGAACAGACAGATGGCCGATTCCAGACGCAAATCCGCCAGGTCAAGGTAGAAGCGCGGCAGGTCGGCCGGCATACAGAGACCTTTATAGATATTGACCTGATTGGAAAAGCTACAGATGTAAAACGCTTTGTCGTCGGTCAGCTCCATGCGCTTTTCAATACGGCGGCGCGCCATATACAGGCGGCGCTCCATATCGCGCGGACGCCAGCCAGCAGGGGCGTTGATAAACAGCTGCTGAATGCGCGGCATCGACGACAGGGCGATTTCGCCCAGCACGTCTTGATTAACGGGGACATCGCGCCAGCCTACCACAGAGAGGGTTTCGCGGATCACTTCTTCTTCGACCACGCGGCGGCTCGCCTGCGCTTCTTCCTCATCGTTGCTGAGGAAAATCATGCCGACGGCGTAATTTTTCGCTAAGCGCCAGCCTTTCTCTTCCGCCACGACGCTGAAAAAGCGATCAGGTTTTTGTAATAACAGGCCGCAGCCGTCGCCGGTCTTGCCGTCAGCAAGGATCGCGCCACGGTGCTGCATTCTGGCCAGCGCGTGAATAGCGGTACGCACGACTTTATGGCTGGGTTCGCCTTCAATATGGGCGATCAGGCCGAAGCCACAGTTATCCTTTTCAAGGGATTTATCATACAACATATCAGTGAACCTCCCCAGGCTCTGTGGATTCCCGTCATCTTCGGCGGTCGGGCGTAGAAAGGGCATAGCGACGGGTTTACGCATCGTGCGCATCACTCCATTGTCGCCCCTAATCTGTTTAGCCGTTGGCGTCGGTGTCACAAGCGTCTTGGACTTGTTACAGGGGGAATCTCTGTTACTGCATAAATATGACGGATGGATCACCCGTCCGGAAAGCTTCCAGCGGAATTCCAACTTATCGGGAAAGCGTACTCAGGTCAAATAGCGTACCTGATCGACATTAATCAGCGATTTATAGATTTATCTTTTTGTTTTACATAGATAAAACAAGGAAAAATAAGTCAATCGCTCCCCCTCTGGTAGCGGTGGAAATGTGAACTGTCTCACTGTAGTGCAGCCGTCATATTGCTGCACCATGCTGGTGCCGATGCTTTTTGCAGCATTATCTGCTGCCTGCCTGCGGAGGGACACAGGATGTATCTGTTTTTCTTATATCGGCTTATTTGAATGAAACAGGGCGAGTTTATTAGAAAAATTAATCGCGACGGCAATGCTTAGCTCAGCATTAAAAATGAATGAATATGCAAAAAGCAAAAAGGAAAAACGGCCCAAAACTGAGCGAGGAACGTGAAGAAATGCCGGTGCGAGATGCTCGCCTGCGATCAGGCGGCCTTAAAGGTTATTCAGTTAGTGAAATTAGTCAAGCTGTTTGCGCATAAATAGTCGAACGGCGGCGAAAACAAGGCGAGCTGCACCATAACAGGGCAAAAGCGCCCGGATTTACCCTGGTCGATGAAGCCCGCAGGCAAGCGATTTACGTTATGATGGTGCCGTTTCTCAGCCAGGGAGTACGTTATGAAGCAAATTCGTCTGTTAGCGCAGTATTACGTTGATCTGATGGTCAAGCTGGGGCTGGTGCGCTTTTCGCTGCTGCTGGCCTCCGCGCTGGTGGTATTAGCCATGATCGTACAGATGGCCGTTACTATGGTGCTGCGCGGTCATGTAGAGAGCATCGACATGGTGCGATCGATCTTCTTTGGCCTGCTGATTACTCCCTGGGCCGTCTATTTCCTCTCGGTCGTGGTCGATCAGCTGGAGGAATCGCGTCAGCGCCTGGCGCGCCTGGTGGATAAACTGGAGGAGATGCGCACCCGCGATCTGGAGCTTAATCAACAGATGCAGGAGACCATCAGCCAGCTTAACCAGGAGATCGCCGATCGTATTAAGGCGGAGCAGGCGCGCGAGCAGGTAATGGACAAACTGCGCGAGGAGATGGCGCGGCGCGAGCAGGCGCAGATCGAACTGGAACAGCAATCCTCTTTTCTGCGCTCTTTCCTCGACGCGTCGCCGGATCTGGTTTTCTATCGCAATATCGACAAGCAGTTTTCTGGCTGCAACCGCGCGATGGAATTGCTGACCGGCAAAAGCGAGAAGCAGCTGATCGGGCTGACTCCGCGCGACATCTATGACGACGAAGCGGCAACCAAGGTGCTGGAAACCGATGAGAAGGTGTTCCGGCACAACGTGGCGCTGACCTACGAGCAGTGGCTGCAATATCCCGACGGGCGCAAAGCCTGCTTTGAAATTCGCAAGGTGCCTTATTACGACCGCGTGGGCAAACGCAGCGGCCTGATGGGCTTCGGCCGCGATATTACTGAGCGTAAGCGCTACCAGGACGCGCTGGAGAACGCCAGCAGGGAAAAGACCACCTTTATTTCCACTATCAGCCACGAGCTGCGTACGCCGCTTAACGGCATCGTCGGGCTTAGCCGCATCCTGCTGGATACCGATTTGAACCAGGAGCAGCTGAAATTCCTGAAGACTATTCACGTCTCCGCCATTACCCTGGGGAACATTTTTAACGACGTGATTGAGATGGATAAGATCGAGCGGCGCAAAGTGCAGCTCGATAACCAGCCGCTGGATTTTACCGGCTTCCTTGCCGATCTCGAAAACCTGTCCGGCCTGCTGGCGCAGCCCAAGGGACTGAAGTTCATTATGGCGCCGACGCTGCCGCTGCCGCATAAAATTTGCGCCGACGGCACGCGGCTGCGCCAGATCCTGTGGAATCTGATCGGCAACGCCGTGAAGTTCACTCAGCAGGGCGAAATCGTGGTGCGCGTGCAGTATGGGCAGGATGAAACGCTGCGTTTCGAGGTCGAAGATTCCGGCATGGGCATCCCGCAGGATGAGCAGGATAAAATCTTCGCCATGTATTATCAGGTGAAGGATCAGCACGGCGGCAAGCCGGCGACCGGCACCGGCATCGGTCTGGCGGTTTCGCGTCGGCTGGCGCAGGCGATGGGCGGCGATATCAGCGTACGCAGCGCGCCGGGGCAGGGTTCCTGCTTTACCGTATCGATCCACGCGCCGCGCGTGGCGGAAGAGGCGGATGACGAGAACCCGGAGGATTCGCTGCCGCTGCCGGCGCTGCATGTCCTGCTGGTGGAAGATATCGAGCTGAACGTGATTGTCGCGCGCTCGGTGCTGGAGAAGCTCGGGTGCAGCGTCGAAGTGGCGATGACAGGCACGGACGCGCTGGCGATGTTCGATCCGCAGGAGTTCGATCTGGTGCTGCTTGATATCCAGCTGCCGGATATGACCGGGCTTGACGTCTCGCGCGAAATCCATCGTCGTTATCAAAACCACATGCTGCCGCCGCTGGTTGCGCTGACCGCTAACGTGCTGAAAGACAAAAAAGAGTACCTGGAGGCGGGCATGGACGATGTGCTGAGCAAGCCGCTGGCCGTCCCGGCGCTGACGGCGATCATCAAAAAATATTGGGATTATCAGGCGCAGCCGGATGAGAGCGATACGCCGCCGCTGAGCGATAAAACGCTGGCGCTGCTGGATGTGCCGATGCTGGAACAGTATCTCGATCTCGTCGGACCGGATCTGATTCATCAGAGTCTCGCAATGTTTGAGCAGATGATGCCAGGCTATCTTGAAGTGTTGGACTCCAACATGATGGCGCGCGACCAGAAAGGCATTGCGGAAGAGGGACACAAAATCAAGGGCGCAGCCGGGTCGGTAGGCTTGCAGCATCTGCAACAGCTGGCGAAACAGATTCAAAGCCCGGAACTGCCCGCCTGGTGGGACAATGTTCAGGAATGGATAGACGAACTCAAGCAGGAGTGGCAACACGACGTCGCCGTATTACGCGACTGGGTAAGCGAAGCTGAGGATTTAAGGGAAGCTGAAAAAAAATAACCCCAGTCGAAACCGGGGTGCGCGAATACTGCGCCAACACCAGGGAAAAGGGTCACTGCTGCTATTCTTAGGAGAATGTCTTGAGCAACAGCGTGGTATTGGTTAACGCTTCCATAACACCTTAGCAAATATGCCACGCATTGCGACAAGATTCATTAAGATGTGTGAAGTTGAACAGCGTTTAAATACAGAAAACATTAATTTGATGACACAGTCAAGCAAGGAATCAATTTCTTCGCTGCATTGCTCTAATTTTAACCAATTATTCCTGTTTTTCCATGATTTCTTATGGTCGCATAATTTTTTACAATACGACGCAGCCGGAAAAAACAGCCCGCTAAAATTTTTCCGAATTTTTCTTTATAACCTTTTGAAAACGCAGTAACAAAAAGGAGTTATACCCGGGCTGTCCAAAACGTTTTGGTAAGCAAGGCAAAAAAATGCAAACATTAGGTTTTGACAATCAATACGGATCGTCTTGCTTTTTAATTTTTTACATGATGAACCAAAGCAACATGAAAAATTGGCGCAAAAAATTCACCTGTTTTAAGACCAATGCGGCTCATTCTTGCAGAGAAGCAAATTCTTCCTGGCTTAATAGTTAAGCATGGTGAATGATTCACCCTGCTCATTATTACAAAATATTAAGAGTTGAGAAAGGGATATTCTAAGATGAAAACGCCGATGGAACCGATTCCTAACGGTTGGAAGTGCTTGATGTCACAAGTACATTTCGCTGGCTGTACCAGCAGTGTCTGTTTTTTAGTTTAATGCATGATGGAATAATCGCCGTCATTTTCAGTAAATTTGATGAAAACATTCGTTCATGACGTCAGTAATTGATTAATTCATGAAACAGATAAGAGAAGATTGCATGAGTAAGCATAAAGGGAAGGGTTTGCAACGAATTAAAGCTATTTTAGCGCGCCTGTTTCTTATGTTAGCCGGAGTCTGGATTGCAGGTATTCTTCTGTTCGCGTTTTTGCCTGTTCCCTTTTCCGCAGTAATGGCGGAACGGCTGCTGAGCGCCTGGTTCAGCGGACAGTTTGATTATGTGGCGCATTCCGATTGGGTCGGGATGGATAAAATCTCGCCCTGGATGGCGCTGGCGGTGATCGCTTCGGAAGACCAAAAATTTCCGCAACACTGGGGATTTGACGTCGCCGCTATCGAATCGGTACTGGACAAAAACGAGGGCGAACGGATGCGCGGCGCCTCAACGCTGTCGCAGCAGACGGCGAAAAATGTGTTTCTCTGGGACGGCCGCAGCTGGCTGCGTAAAGGACTGGAGGCGGGTCTGACGGTAGGCATTGAAACGGTCTGGACAAAACGACGCATTTTAACGGTCTATCTCAACGTGGCTGAATTCGGCGAGGGCGTATTCGGCGTCGAAGCCGCCGCGCAGCGTTACTTCCACAAGCCGGCCAGCAAGCTGACCATCGCTGATGCCGCGCTGCTGGCCGCCGTATTGCCGAATCCGCTGCGCTTTCGCGCCGGCGCCCCTTCCGGCTATGTTCGTCAGCGTCAGCAATGGATTATGCGTCAGATGCGGCAGTTGGGCGGGGAGGGATTTTTGCAGCGTAATAAGCTGCGTTAAGGAGTCGTCAGGGCGGGGAAGGGCAACGCCGGCAGCTTAATCCTCATCGAAACCGGCATCGAACAGCTCGATCACCGCCGCCAGCGCTTCGGCCTCTTCCGGGCCGCTGGCTTCGACCTCAATATGGCCGCCTTTTGCGGAGTCGAGCATCAGCAGCGCGATTACGCTGCTCGCTTCGGCCTCTGTGCCCGCCTCATTACGCAGCAGCACCTCGGCATCGAAGCTTTGCACCAGTTCAAACAGCTTCATCGCCGGGCGCGCATGCATACCCAGCTTGTTTTTGATTTCAACGGTTTGCTTGACGGTCATGATTTGCGTTTTTCCAGCGTGCGATGACGAGACTGCACATTTTTGCCGCGTGAGCGGAAATAGTCAGCGAGCTGCTCTGCAATGTAGACCGAGCGATGTTTGCCACCGGTACAGCCGATCGCGACGGTCAGATAGCTGCGGTTATTGGTTTCCAGCATCGGCAGCCAAAGTTCCAGATAGCTGCGCGTCTGATAAATAAAATTATGCACTTCGGTATGGCGATCGAGGAAAGCGGCGACCGGACGGTCAAGACCGGTCATCGGACGCAGCTTGGGGTCCCAGTGCGGGTTGGGCAGAAAGCGCACGTCGAAAACATAATCCGCATCGATGGGAATGCCGTGTTTGAAGCCGAAAGATTCAAACACCATGGTCAGCTCCCGCTCTCGCTTGCCTAACAGGCGCGTGCGCAGCATCTCCGCCAGTTCATGCACCGACATCTCCGAGGTATCGATAATCAAATCGGCGCGGGAACGCAGCGGCTCCAGCAGCGCGTTCTCTTCATCGATGGCGCTTTCCAGCGACAGGTTTTTGCTGGAGAGCGGGTGCAGACGGCGCGTATCGCTATAGCGGCGTATTAAAGTATTACGATCGGCATCAAGAAACAGCAGCTGCGGAGAGAAATCTTCCGGCAGGTTATTCAGCGCTGTGTCGAAAATCTCCGGCGATTCCGGCATGTTGCGTACGTCGATGCTGACCGCCGCTGAGATATTGCGATCCACCAGCGAGTTCGCCAGCTCCGGCAGCAGCACCACGGGCAAATTGTCGACGCAATAAAATCCCATATCCTCCAGCGCGCGCAGCGCGACTGATTTACCTGAGCCTGAACGACCGCTAACGATCATCAGCACCATGACCTCTTCTCCCGTTTTAAACCGGCGGCGGGCGCCGGTAAAAATGCATTGCGCTTAAGGATGTTCTTCCTGAGCTTCGGTGATGATTTCGTAAAGCTCCTCATCATTTTGTGCGGCGCGCAGGCGACGGCAAACCGTTTTATCCGCCAGACGTTTCGCCACCAGCGACAGCGTGTGCAGATGGGTTTTGCACTGATCGGCAGGAACCAGCAAGGCGAAAAGCAGATCGACGGGCTGATTGTCCACCGCGTCGAAGGCGATAGGCTGATCGAGGCTGATAAAAACGCCTACGGCGCGCAGCGTATCTTCTTCCAGCTTGCCATGAGGGATCGCGATGCCGTTGCCGATGCCGGTGCTTCCCATGCGCTCGCGGGTCAGGATCGCTTCAAATATTGTCTGATGAGGCAGGTTGAGCTGTTTTGCTGCCAGTTCGCTGATAATTTCCAGCGCGCGTTTTTTACTCTGGCAGTGTACGCCGCTGCGCGTACAGTCCGGCGTTAATACTGTGCTCAGTTCCAGTGTCAGATCGTTGTTCATCATCGTTTCACTTGCATGTTCATCAGGCCGCAGGTGCCTCCACTTTACGCGCCTTATGGCAGGAAAAGCAAAGCCCTGTTGGCGCTTGCACAAATGGCAAAACGGGGCGGTTAACGCGCCCCATCCTGTCAGCCAGGCCCAGCCGCGACGGCGGGCCTGTGTGCAAGCGTGAAGGTTAGTGTTGTTTCAGTTTGTCTTTATGTCGCGTCAACTGACGGGAGAGTTTATCGATCAATCCGTCGATGGCCGCATACATATCTTCCGCTTCCGACGTGGCGTGCAGCTCGCCGCCGTTGACATGTAGCGTCGCTTCCGCCACCTGCATGACCCTCTCCACCTTCAGAACAATATAAACCTGATTTATTCGGTCGAAATACTGTTCCAGTTTGGCAAATTTGTTGTTGACGAAATCACGCAACGGATCGGTGATTTCAACGTGTTGCCCAGTGATATTTAGCTGCATAGGTCTTCCTTCTCAGTTCTGTCAAACCAATTGTTTACGCTGGTTCGATGGCGGGATAGATAAAGACTCACGATATTTAGCGACGGTACGCCGGGCCACCATAATTCCCTGTTCAGATAACATGGAGGTCAGCTTGCTGTCGCTCAAGGGTTTAGCGGGATTCTCCGCTGAGATTAATTTCTTCACCAGCGCGCGAATCGCCGTCGAGGAGGCTTCGCCGCCGCTTTCGGTGTTAACGTGGCTGGAGAAAAAATATTTCAATTCAAAAATGCCGCGCGGGCTGTGTAAATACTTTTGCGTGGTGACGCGGGAGATCGTCGATTCATGCATATCCACCGCCTGAGCGATATCCGCCAGCACCATCGGACGCATAAACTCTTCGCCCTGCTCAAAAAAAGCCTGCTGCTGCTCCACGATGCAGCGCGTCACTTTCAGCAAGGTATCGTTGCGGCTCTCCAGGCTTTTTATCAGCCATTTCGCTTCCTGCAAATTGCTGCGAATAAACTGATTGTCGCTGTCGTTGCGCGTGGTGCCGCTCATGGCGGCGTAACGCTGGTTAATGCGCAGGCGCGGCACGCTGTCGGCGTTCAGCTCCACCGTCCAGCGCGTGCCGACTTTGCGCACCAACACGTCCGGGATCACATATTCCGGTTCGCCGGTGTTCACCGACTGGCCCGGACGCGGATCCAGCGACTGGATCAGCAGCATGGCGTTTTTCAACACCTCTTCCTTCAGACGCGTGACGCGCATCAGGCTGCGAAAGTCATGGTTCGCCAGCAGATCCAGATGTTCGCCGACGATTAGCCGCGCTTCCGCCAGCATCGGCGTATCCGCGGGATATTGCGACAGCTGCACCAGCAGACAGTCGCGCAAATCGCGCGCGCCTACGCCGATCGGGTCGAAGCGCTGGATGCGTTTCAGCACCGCTTCGACTTCGTCCAGCGCCAGCTCTTCGCTGCCGATGCTGTCGCGAATATCCTCCAGCGAGACCGTCAGATAGCCGGTGTCGTCAATGGCGTCGACGATGGAGGTCGCAATAGCGCGATCGGTGTCGGTAAAGGGGGTCAGCTCCACTTGCCACATCAGGTAATCCTGCAGCGACTGGGTCGTTTCGCCCTGATAGACCGGCAGCTCGTCGTCCTGATAGTCGGTGCCGGTGCCGGAGGGGGTGCCTGCGGTGTAAATTTCATCCCAGGTCGCATCCAGAGGCAGCTCTTCAGGCATATCTTTCTGCTCTAGCGCTTCCCGGGTGTCCAGCGCTTCACTCTCCTGATATTCGCGCGCGTCCACTTCGTCATGAAGTTCCGCCTGTTCAAGCAGCGGGTTGCTTTCCAGCGCCAGTTGAAGCTCCTGCTGGAGCTCAAGCGTGGAAAGTTGCAACAAGCGAATCGCCTGCTGCAACTGAGGGGTCATCGCCAGCTGTTGGCTGAGCCTGAGTTGCAAACCTTGCTTCATAATCAGGATTGAATTTCCTAAGCAAACTTCATGGTTAACGACACCTTATCAGAGTCTGAACTCTTCACCCAAATAAACGCGCTTAACTTGTTCATTGGCAAGGATCTCGCCGGGCGTGCCGTGGGCGATCAGGTGCCCCTGGCTGACAATGTAGGCGCGCTCGCACACGGCCAGGGTTTCACGCACGTTATGGTCGGTGATCAGCACGCCGAGACCGCTGTCGCGCAGGTGTTCGATAATCTTTTTGATATCGATGACGGAGATCGGGTCGACGCCTGCGAAAGGCTCATCGAGCAGAATGAATTTCGGATTAGCCGCCAGCGCGCGGGCGATCTCCACGCGGCGACGTTCGCCGCCGGAAAGCGCCTGGCCCATGCTGTCGCGCAGATGCTCGATGTGAAACTCCTCCATCAGCTCATTGGCGCGATCCTGACGCTGCTCTTCCGTCAAATCGTCGCGCACCTGCAGCACGGCCATCAGGTTATCGTAGACGCTCAGACGACGAAAAATCGAGGCTTCCTGCGGCAGATAGCCGATGCCGCGACGGGCGCGCGCATGCAGCGGCAGAATGCTGATATCTTCATCGTCGATAACAATGCGACCCGCGTCGCGTGGAACAATGCCGACCACCATGTAAAACGTGGTGGTCTTGCCGGCGCCGTTGGGGCCCAGCAGGCCGACGATCTCGCCGGATTTCACCTGCAGGCTGACATCTTCCACCACGCGACGGCCTTTATACGCCTTCGCCAGATTTTCTGCGATTAAAGTGGCCATAGGAATCAGTTACTCTTCTTTTGGCTGTTGGACGAACCGTTTTTATCCTGCAGCTGCGACGGCATCAGCACGGTGGTCACGCGCTTGCTCTGACCCTGGCTGTAAGCCTGCATCTTCTGCTCTTTCACCAGATAGGTGATGCGGTCGCCCTTGATGTTGCTGTCCAGCTGTTCGATATAGGCGTTGCTGGTCAGCTCGATAAAATCTTTCGCCAGTTCGTAATGCAGTTTGCCCGCGTGCCCCTGTACCGGCTTGCCACTGTCCTGCATCTGGTAAAAGGTGGCCGGGTTGCCCCAGGCGTCGACGATGGTTTTATTGCTGTCGCCGCCCGGACGCGTCACCACCACCTTATCCGCAGTGATTTTTATCGTCCCCTGCGTCACGATGACGTTACCGGTAAAGGTAGCAACGTTGCCCTGTAAATCCAGCGCCTGATTTTCCGAATCGATATTGACGGGCTTATCCGAGTCACCGGTAACAGCCAGCGCCGGCATGCTGCTAAACAACGCGCCGATCAGCAGGAGCTTAAGGCTGGGTTTGTTCATTTTGGATTTCATAATAGGTTTTAACCTTTTCGATTAACTCGGCATTCTTGGTTCGTAAATTGCCGCGCATTTTCATGCCGGTGGAGTTAAAACTGCGGCCGTAAAGCGTGACCTGATCGTCAGAAGTCACGTCCTGCGTAACAAGATTAACTTGCGCGTTGTCCGTTTTGATCCGCTCAAGCTGCGAATCTTGCGTCAGCGTATTCACCTCTACGTGCCCGTACAGGTAAAGCATACGATCGTTCGTCAGCTTCGCTTTATCGGCGCGCACCGACCAAGTCGGCACCTTGTTTTCGTCGTAGGTGGTCATCACCGGATTATCGAACCAGCTCACAGCATCCGCAGAAAAATAGGTCACTTTCTCCGAAACCAGCTTATAGGCCAGCGCGCCTTCCGGGTTATACACCACCGTATTGGAATTCGCGCTGGTGTAAGTGGGTTCCTGATCGTTGCGGGCGAGAGGCGATAACGTCTCATCCTGACCGGTTAAGTTCCAGCCAATTAATACCAGGGCAATCAATGCCAGAATCAGCGTTATCCAACGCCTGCTTTTACTCATACCGATTGCCCTTTGGCATCCTCGAATTTGTTCTGAGCCAGTAAAATCAGATCGCAGATCTCGCGAACCGCGCCGCGTCCACCGGCGATGCGGGTCACGTAGCGCGCGCGCGGCAGCAGGACCGGATGGGCATCCGCCACCGCGACGCTCAGGCCGACCTGAGCCATGACCGGCCAGTCGATCAGGTCGTCGCCGATGTAGGCCACTTCATCTGCAGTTAACGACAGTTTATCCAGAAGTTCCCGGAAGGCCAAAAGCTTATCCGATTGTCCCTGGTAAAGATGCGTAATGCCCAGGGTCTTGCAACGGTCCTCCAGCAGCCTGGCGTTGCGGCCGGTTATGATAGCCACTTCGACTTCCGAGGTCAGCAGGCAGCGAATGCCGTAGCCGTCGCGCACGTTGAAGGCCTTCAGCTCTTCGCCGCTGTTGCCCATATAAATCACGCCGTCCGACATCACGCCGTCGACGTCGCAAATCAGCAGACGAATTTTACTGGCGCGCGCCATGACCTCAGCGCTAACGGGACCGTAGCAGGTCTCAACGGTTAATGTTCCGCTCATTGTTTGTTCCTGTTCAGACTACGCCTGCGCGCAGCATGTCATGCATATGTACCACACCCAGCAAACGATCGTCATCGGCTACCAGCAGCGCAGTGATGTTTTTGTTTTGCATCAGGTTCAGCGCGTCGACGGCCAGCATATTGGGCCGTACGCGAATGCCGCCCGGCGTCATCACTTCGGCGATCGACGCCGTCTGGAAATGGACGCCCATATCGAACACGCGGCGTAAGTCGCCGTCGGTGAAAATGCCTTCGATTTTCATTAAATCGTCGACGATAACCGTCATACCGAGATTTTTGCGCGTGATTTCCAGCAGCGCGTCGCGCAGCGAAGCGTCACGCGTCACGTGCGGGATCTCGTCGCCGCTGTGCATAATATCGCTGACATGCAGCAGCAGCTTGCGTCCCAGCGCGCCGCCGGGGTGCGAGAGGGCGAAATCCTCCACGGTAAAACCGCGCGCTTTCAGCAGCGCGACGGCCAGCGCATCGCCCATCACCAGCGTGGCGGTGGTGCTGGAGGTCGGCGCCAGGCCCAGCGGACAGGCCTCCAGCGGCACCTTGACGCTCAGATGAACATCCGCCACGCGACCCATGGCGCTCTCGGCGCGGCTGGTCATGCAAATCAGACGAACCTTAAGACGTTTCAGCACCGGAATCAGCGCCAGAATCTCATTCGACTCTCCGCTGTTGGAGATGGCGATCACCACGTCGTTGGCGCCGACCATGCCGAGGTCGCCGTGGCTCGCCTCGCCGGGATGGACAAAAAAAGCGGGCGTGCCGGTGCTGGCGAAAGTAGCGGCCATTTTTTTACCAATGTGGCCCGATTTTCCCATGCCCATCACCACCACTTTGCCCTGACAGGCAAAAATCATTTCGCAGGCGCGGGTGAAATCGTCGTTGATATATTGGTCGAGTTGTTCCAGCCCTTCGCGTTCAATGCGCAGCACCTCTTTTCCAGCCTGCTGAAAATCGAAACCCGGAGTTGGTACGTGATATGACATGGCAAGCGTGTCCTTTTATCCATCGATAAACGCAGGGTGCAGCCAGAGCAGCGTCACCCACACGATAAATCCACACAGTAAAATGCTGCCTGCGGCGCGGCCGATGCGTCGGCGTCGCTGCAGGCAGATAAGCGCAAACAGCGCGCTGACGCCCAGCATGACCCAGTAATCGCGCGCGAAGGCGTGAAGATCGATGCTGGCGGGATGCAGCAGCGCCGGCAGACCGAGCACAATGGCAATATTATAAATGTTGGCGCCGATCAGATTGCCGATAGCGATATCATCCTCGCCTTTTAGTGCGCCGGCGATAACGGTGGCGAGTTCCGGCAGGCTGGTGCCGACGGCGATAAGCGTCAGGCCCAGCACCAGCTCGCTGACGCCGAAGTAATCGGCGAGCACCGTGGCGTTATCGATCACCATACGCGTCGAAATCGGCATAATCAGCAGCGCCACCGCCAGCCAGAGAAAGGCGACGGTATTGCCCGCCTCTTCGCGCGGCAGCTCCGCCAGCTGCTCGCGCGTCAGGGTATCGTTATTGTCGCGTTCGGCGCGGCGCGCGATGCGGATAACCACCAGCAGATAGAGGGCGGCGATGGCGAGCAGGCCAAATCCATCAAGTCGACTAAGATGATTATCAAACAGCATGATGCCGCTCAATAACGAGACCAGCAGCATCAACGGCAGCTCACGGCGGATCAGGTTCGAGTGCACCGTCAGCGGATGCAGCAGCGCGGCGCCGCCGAGAATCAACAATATGTTCGTGATGTTCGAACCCAGCGCCGTCCCTACCGCCAAATCCATCTGGCCATGTTGCGCAGCGGAAAAGGAGAGAATAATCTCTGGCAGCGATGTGCCGATGCTGACTACCGTCATGCCGATAATCAGCGGCGGCATGCCGAGCGAACGACATAAAATCGACGCGCTGAACACCAGACGATCGGCTCCATAAGCAAGTAAAATCAGACCGATGATCAACATCGCGGTAGCGACGAACATGAAAAATCCTTGCGTGGGTAGCCTCGCCAAACGCGATGCGCTGACAGGGCTTCGAATTCCGGATAAACAAACAGCCGCTGATTTTGACCGTCTGAGAGGCAAAAGTAAATTTTATGACCGTTTTCGCCACAACTGAGCAGTAAGTTTCTGTAAAACTATCGTGCATTACGCGGGATCAGGCTACCATCACCCGATCGCGAATACGTCCGATCCGCATAAGAGGTAATGATGATCCAGCAGCAAACGAATCTGGTTGAGGTTCGTGGCGTGAGTTTCTCACGCGGAGATCGCCAAATCTTCGATGATATTTCGCTGACGGTTCCCGCCGGTAAAGTGACCGCCATTATGGGACCTTCCGGCATTGGCAAAACCACGCTGTTGCGCCTGATTGGCGGCCAGCTACAGCCCGATCGCGGCGAAATCTGGTTTCATGGCGAAAATATCCCCACGCTGTCGCGCTCGAAGCTGTACGAAGCGCGCAAAAAAATGAGCATGCTGTTTCAATCCGGCGCGCTTTTTACCGATTTAACCGTCTATGAAAATGTCGCCTGGCCGCTGCGCGAACATACGCATCTTCCGGCGCCGCTGCTGCACAGCACGGTCATGATGAAGCTGGAGGCCGTAGGCCTGCGCGGCGCGGCGCAGTTAAAACCGGCTGAACTTTCCGGCGGCATGGCCCGACGCGTCGCGCTGGCGCGCGCCATTGCGCTGGAGCCCGATCTGATCATGTTCGACGAACCTTTCGTTGGCCAGGATCCGATCACCATGGGCGTGCTGGTGAAACTGATCGACGAACTCAATCATTCGCTGGGCGTCACCTGCATCGTGGTTTCGCACGACGTGCCGGAAGTCTTGAGTATCGCCGATCACGCCTATATCGTAGCCGGGCAAAAGATCATTGCGCAGGGCAGCGCGCCGGAGCTGCGGAAAAACGACGATCCGCGCGTGCGCCAGTTTATCGACGGCCACGCGGACGGCCCGGTGCCGTTTCGTTTCGCAGCCGGCGATTATCTTGCCGATTTAACCGGCTCAGGGAGAAGGTAAATTGATGTTGTTACAGGCGCTGGCGTCATTGGGACGTCAGGGAATTGAAACCTGCGCCTCGTTCGGGCGCGCGGGAATGATGCTATTTCATGCGCTAATCGGCAAACCTGCCTTTCGCAAACATGCGCCGCTGCTGGTGAAACAGCTTTACAGCGTAGGCGTACTGTCGCTTCTGATTATCGTGGTCTCTGGGCTGTTTATCGGCATGGTGCTTGGGCTGCAAGGCTATCTGGTGCTGACCACCTACAGCGCGGAAACCAGTCTCGGCATGCTGGTGGCATTATCGCTGCTGCGCGAACTGGGCCCGGTGGTGACCGCGCTGCTGTTCGCCGGCCGCGCCGGTTCGGCGCTGACGGCGGAGATCGGCCTGATGAAAGCCACGGAGCAGCTCTCCAGCATGGAGATGATGGCGGTGGATCCGCTGCGGCGCGTGGTTTCGCCGCGTTTCTGGGCGGGTTTTATCAGCATGCCGCTGTTAGCGCTGATTTTTACCGCGGTGGGCATTGCCGGCGGCGCGCTGGTCGGCGTGAGCTGGAAAGGCATCGATCCCGGCTTTTTCTGGTCGGCGATGCAGAACGCGGTAGATTTTAGCACCGATATCCTCAACTGCATCATCAAGAGCGCGGTCTTCGCGGTGACGGTCACCTGGATTGCGCTGTTTAATGGCTACGACGCCATTCCGACTTCTGAAGGAATCAGTCGGGCAACAACGCGTACCGTGGTGCATGCCTCGCTGGCGGTACTCGGTTTGGATTTTGTGCTGACGGCACTGATGTTTGGGAATTAATGCAATGCAAAGCAAAAAAAACGAAATCTGGGTAGGCGTCTTTATCCTGCTGGCGCTGATCGCCGTGTTGTTTCTCTGTCTGCGCGTAGCGGATCTGAAATCGGTCGGCACTGAGCCGACCTGGAAGCTTTACGCCACCTTCGACAATATCGGCGGTCTGAAAGCCAGCTCGCCGGTAAAAATCGGCGGCGTGGTGATTGGCCGCGTAACGGACATCGAGCTGGAGCCGAAGACGCTTTTGCCGCGCATCACCATGGCGATCAGCGATCGTTATGCGAATCAGATCCCGGATACCAGTTCGCTGGCGATCCGTACGCAGGGCCTGCTGGGCGAGCAATTTTTGGCGCTAAATCTCGGTTTCGACGATCCGGATTTAGGTTCTGCTATGTTGAAAGATGGCGATACGTTGCGAGATACCAAGTCGGCGATAGTACTGGAAGACCTGATCGGGCAGTTCCTGTATAAGAGCGGCGATGGAAGAAATGAGTCCAAACCAGCGCAGGGAGCGGAGAGCGCACCTGCTGCACCGGAACAACCCTGAGAGGTAAAACACGATGTTTAAACGTTTTATGATGATTGCCATGTTGGCCATTGCGCCTCTGGTCGCGAACGCTGCGGATCAAAGCGATCCCTACCAGTTGATGAACGAGGCGGCGGCGAAAACCTTTACGCGCCTGAAAAACGAACAGCCGAAGATCAAGCAGAATCCTGATTACCTGCGCCAGATCGTGCGTCAGGAGCTGCTGCCTTACGTGCAGATCAAATACGCCGGCGCGTTGGTGCTGGGACGTTATTACCGCGACGCGACGCCGGCGCAGCGTGACGCCTACTTCAGCGCCTTCGGCGACTACCTGGCACAGGCTTATGGTCAGGCGCTGGCGCTCTATCACGGGCAGACTTACCAGATCCAGCCGAAACAGCCGCTGGGCGACGCCAACATCATCGCTATCCGCGTAACGATTCTGGACCCGAACGGCCGTCCGCCGGTGCGCCTGGATTTCCAGTGGCGTAAAAACAGCCGTACCGGCGACTGGCAGGCTTACGACATGGTGGCGGAAGGGGTCAGCATGATCACCACCAAGCAGAACGAGTGGAGCGACCTGCTGCGCACCAAAGGCATCGACGGCTTAACCGCGCAGCTGAAAAACTATGCGGCGCAGCCCATTACGCTGGATCAACAGAAGTAATGACTGAACCGTTACGCTGGCAACTGCAGGCCGACACTCTGCATCTGAGCGGCAAGCTGGATCGCGATACGCTGCTGGCGCTATGGCAGCAGCGGGAAAGCGTGATGGCTAAAGCGGATATTATCGACGTCTCGGCGCTGGATCGCATCGATTCCGCGGGCTTGGCGCTGCTGGTGCATCTGCGTGAAATCGCGCGGGATCAGGGCAGAACGCCGCGCTTTAATGGGATTAACGATAAACTGCGTTCGCTGATTACGCTTTACAACCTGCAAGAGATCATTGTTTCTTCGGATAAAATCGCCTGAATACAATGTCATCCCTTTAAGCCCCTGTTTTATGCAGGGGCTTTTGCGTATTTAAGAGTCATGCGCTTTCCACTAAGATGTCTGCCTGATTATTATTAAGCGAAGTTAAGAGCAATGGAAAACAACGAAATTCAGGCCGTGTTAATGAACGCGCTGCCGTTAGAAGAAGTCCACGTCAGCGGCGATGGCAGCCATTTTCAGGTGATCGCCGTGGGCGAGATGTTCGGCGAGCTGAGCCGTGTGAAAAAACAGCAGGCGGTCTATGCGCCGCTGATGGAATTTATCGCCGATAACCGCATCCATGCGGTATCCATCAAAACTTATACGCCTGCTGAATGGGCTCGCGACCGTAAACTCAACGGTTTTTAAGCGGCCAGCGTGGCGCGCTCGCCTGCGGCGGGCATTTGCTTTTTTGATTGTTAATTGAGAACCGTGTTAATGGACAAATTTCGTGTGCAAGGCCCCACCCGTCTGAGTGGTGAAGTGACCATTTCCGGGGCGAAGAACGCCGCGCTGCCGATCCTGTTTGCTGCGCTACTGGCGGAAGAGCCGGTAGAAATACAGAACGTTCCCAAACTGCGCGATATCGACACCACCATGAAGCTGCTGAGCCAACTGGGCGCGAAAGTCGAGCGCAACGGCTCAGTGCGCGTTGACGCCAGCGCGGTGGATATTTTCTGCGCTCCCTACGAGCTGGTGAAAACCATGCGCGCCTCCATCTGGGCGCTGGGTCCGCTGGTGGCGCGTTTCGGCCAGGGTCAGGTTTCGCTGCCGGGCGGCTGCGCCATCGGCGCGCGTCCGGTCGATCTGCACATCACAGGTCTGGAGCAGCTTGGCGCTGAGATCAAGCTGGAAGAGGGGTATGTCAAAGCCTCGGTGAACGGCCGTCTGAAAGGCGCGCATATCGTGATGGATAAGGTCAGCGTAGGCGCTACCGTCACCATTATGAGCGCGGCGACGCTCGCCACCGGCACCACCATTATCGAAAACGCCGCGCGCGAGCCGGAAATTGTCGATACGGCGAACTTCCTGAAAACCCTGGGCGCTAAAATCAGCGGCGCAGGCAGCGACAAGATCACCATCGAAGGCGTCGATCGTCTTGGCGGCGGCGTCTACCGCGTTCTGCCGGACCGCATCGAAACCGGCACCTTCCTGGTGGCGGCAGCCATTTCCGGCGGCAAAGTGCTGTGCCGCAACACGCAGCCCGACACGCTGGACGCGGTGCTGGCGAAGCTGCGCGACGCCGGCGCGGATATCGAGCTGGGCGACGACTGGATCAGCCTGGATATGCATGGCAAGCGGCCTAAAGCGGTCAACATACGCACCGCGCCGCACCCGGGTTTCCCGACCGACATGCAGGCGCAGTTCACGCTGCTTAACCTGGTAGCGGAAGGCACCGGCGTGATCACCGAAACCATTTTTGAAAACCGCTTTATGCATATCCCTGAGCTGATCCGTATGGGCGCGCACGCGGAGATCGAAAGCAATACCGCGATCTGCCACGGCACGGAGAAACTCTCCGGCGCCCAGGTTATGGCGACCGATCTGCGCGCGTCAGCCAGCCTGGTTCTTGCAGGCTGCATTGCGGAAGGCACCACGCTGGTCGATCGCATTTACCATATCGATCGCGGCTATGAGCATATCGAAGACAAGCTGAAAGCGATGGGCGCCGACATCGAGCGCGTCAGCGGCGAGTAAGTTTCTGCGGCTACCGCACAACATAAAATGGCCGGGTTTCCCCGGCCATTTTATTATTCTTTTTCCTGATCTTTTACCAATTTTCGTCGCGATTTCGCGCGCATCAATTTTTTTCTATCCAGAAGTCGCTGCGTTACCGGATCGTAATAGCGACTGGGCCAGATTTCGGCCGGATCTACCTCGAGCGCCAGCCCGATAAGCCATTCTCCTTTTGGCCACGGACGGGTCAGCGCATTCGCCAGCGTGGACGAGCATAGCCCGGACTCACGGGAAAGTGCGGCCAGCGAGGTGCCTTTTTTACGTAATGAAGCGACAATGTCGGCGGGATGCCAGTCGGTTTTTTTCGCACACATAGCCGTGTGTCTCCTTGTGCATGTTAATCCCTGATGGTCATAATTCCGGTTTTGGTTAAAAACTGGAAATTACAGGTTCTTATATCAAATAATTTCCATAAGCTTCCAGTAAATTTTGTGATGAAATACAGAAGTGGGGAAACCTTCGCAAAAGTTTTGCAATCTGTGTAAGCGGGAAAAGCATTCTGCGGCAGAGAAAGGGGAAAGAGAGGGAGAGCACGTCCTGTGCTCTGTTGATCGTCAGAAGTCGCGCTGCACCGACATATGCGCCAGCGCTTCCAGCGCAATGCGCCAGGGGGTTTCCGGCAGCGCCTTCAGCGCGGCGATCGCTTTGTCCGCCTCTCCTTCGGCGCGCTTGCGCGTCCATTCCAGCGAACCGCACTGCTGCATGGCGGTCAGCACCGGCTCCAGCAGGTGGCGCCCGTTGCCTTCTTCGATCGCCTGGCGGATCATCGCGGACTGCTCCGGCGATCCGTTGCGCATGGCGTGCAGCAGCGGCAGGGTCGGTTTGCCTTCGCTGAGATCGTCGCCGACGTTTTTCCCCAGGGTTTTGCCGTCGGCGCTGTAGTCAAGCAGATCGTCGATTAGCTGGAAAGCGGTGCCCAGATAGCGGCCATAGTCCTGCAACGCTTTTTCCTGCGCTTCCGTCGCCTCGGCGAGGATCGCGGAAGCCTGCGAGGCCGCCTCGAACAGACGCGCGGTTTTGCTGTAGATCACACGCATATAGCTCTCTTCGGTGATGTCAGGATCGTTGCAGTTCATCAACTGCAGCACTTCACCCTCGGCGATCACATTCACCGCTTCCGACATCAGCGCGAGGATCTTCAGGGATCCCATGCTGGTCATCATCTGGAAAGCGCGGGTATAGATAAAATCGCCGACCAGCACGCTGGCGGCGTTGCCGAAGGCGGCGTTGGCGGTCGCTTTGCCGCGGCGCATATCCGATTCATCCACCACGTCGTCGTGCAGCAGCGTGGCGGTGTGAATAAATTCGATCAGGGCCGCGTTGGTGATATGCAGATTGCCCTGATAATTCAGCGCGCGCGCCGACAGCACGGCGATCATGGGGCGTATGCGTTTGCCGCCTCCGCTGATGATGTAATAGCCCAACTGGTTGATGAGCGAAACATCTGAATTCAGCTGGTCGAGGATGGTCTGGTTGACGGCCGCCATATCCTGCGCGGTTAATTCATTTATCTGTTCTAGGTTCATTCGTCTGTTCAGCTATGACTCGTTTCTTTGCCATGGTAAGCGGTTTTACCCAGCGTGAGTTCAGGTTATCTGTTACTGATTGTACTTGAAAAATCGGGTTGAGAAACGTTTGCGTTCGGCCTGTGTTTTTTTTCTGCAAGAGAGTGCAAAGTGCTCTTGTCTTCCTGGCGAGTTTTGCGTAGAATTCGCGCCCTATTGTGAATATTTAGCGCGCCGCCTGATGAACAGAAAGGCAAGCGCAGAAGCGGAGTTTTATATGTACGCGGTTTTCCAAAGTGGTGGTAAACAACACCGAGTAAGCGAAGGTCAGACCGTTCGCCTGGAAAAGCTGGACATCGCAACCGGTGAAACCATTGAGTTTGATCAGGTTCTGATGATTGCTAATGGCGAAGACGTGAAAATCGGCGCGCCACTGGTTTCAGGCGGTGTGATCAAAGCAGAAGTGGTTGCTCATGGTCGCGGCGAGAAAATTAAAATCGTTAAGTTTCGTCGTCGTAAGCACTACCGTAAGCAGCAGGGCCACCGTCAGTGGTTCACTGATGTGAAAATCACTGGCATCAGCGCCTAAGAGGAGATCTGACAAATGGCACATAAAAAGGCTGGTGGCTCGACTCGTAACGGTCGTGACTCCAATGCAAAACGTCTGGGTGTAAAACGCTTTGGCGGCGAAGCCGTTCTGGCTGGCAGCATCATCGTTCGTCAGCGTGGCACCAAGTTCCACGCCGGTACTAACGTAGGTCTTGGTCGCGACCATACCCTGTTCGCTACCATCGACGGCAAAGTAAAATTCGAAGTTAAAGGTCCGCACAACCGTAAATTCGTCAGCATCGTTGCTGAGTAAGGTTGTCGTGACTCAGGCCACTGCGGCCTGATTAAACGAATTGAAGCCCCGCAGCTTTTGCGGGGCTTTTTACATTCTGATGCCGAACGCTGAGAAAAGCGGTGTTACGCAGCGGATTGCTGTACAATTTATGTACACCTGGCCTCTGGTCAATCCTGTTTTATCCGCCGCCGGTCAGCGCAGAAGACCCTGGCGGACCCGCCCGCAAGCCATAACTGTTATGCGGGCGTAAGAGTGACGGAGAAAGAAAATGAAGTTTGTTGATGAAGCGACAATTCTGGTCGTCGCGGGTGATGGTGGTAACGGCTGCGTCAGCTTTCGCCGTGAGAAATATATTCCAAAAGGCGGTCCTGACGGCGGCGACGGCGGCGACGGCGGCGACGTTTACCTGCTAGCCGATGAAAACCTAAACACCCTGATTGATTATCGTTTCGAGAAATCTTTCCGCGCCGAACGTGGCCAGAACGGCCAGAGCCGTGACTGTACCGGCAAGCGCGGCAAAGATATCGTGGTTAAAGTACCGGTCGGCACGCGCGTGATCGATCAGGGCACTGGTGAAACGCTGGGCGATATGACGCGCCACGAGCAGAAGCTGATGGTGGCGAAGGGCGGCTGGCACGGTCTGGGCAACACCCGCTTTAAATCATCGGTCAACCGTACCCCGCGCCAGAAAACCATGGGCACCCCTGGCGAGAAACGCGACCTGCAGCTGGAGCTGATGCTGTTGGCGGACGTCGGCATGCTGGGCTTGCCGAACGCCGGCAAATCGACCTTTATCCGCGCCGTTTCCGCCGCCAAGCCGAAAGTCGCCGACTATCCCTTCACCACCCTGGTGCCGAGCCTCGGCGTGGTGCGTATGGACAGCGAAAAGAGCTTCGTCGTCGCCGACATCCCCGGCCTGATTGAAGGCGCGGCGGAAGGTGCCGGCCTCGGCATTCGCTTCCTGAAGCATCTGGAGCGTTGCCGCGTGCTGCTGCACCTGATCGACATCGCGCCGATCGACGAATCCGATCCGGTGGAAAACGCCCGCATCATTCTCGGCGAGCTGGAAAAATACAGCGAGAAGCTGTACCAGAAGCCGCGCTGGCTGGTTTTCAATAAAACCGACCTGCTGAGCCGCGAAGAGGCGGAAACGCGCGCGAAAGCGATTGCCGAGGCGCTGGGCTGGGAAGAAAAATACTACCTGATCTCCGCGGCCAGCCGCGACGGCGTCAACGAGCTTTGCTGGGACGTGATGAGCTTCATTGTCGCCAATCCGAAAGAAGCGGAAGTGGAAGAGAAGCAGCCGGAGAAAGTGGAGTTCATGTGGGATGACTATCATCGCGACGCGATAGCCAGCGCTCAGGAAGCGGAAGAAGAGGAAGAGTGGGATGACGACTGGGATGAAGACGACGACGAAGGCGTCGAGATCATCTACCAGCGTTAACCCTAAAAGAGGCGGCTATCGAGCCGCCTTTTTTATTGCTTCAGCCCATCACGGCGACGGTCAGCCGCGAGCTGCAGCAGAGCTGGCCGCGCGCATTGCGGATCTCAATCTGCCACACCTGATTGCGCGCCCCGAGATGCAGCGGACGGCAAATGCCGCGCACCTCGCCGCTGGAGACGGCGCGATGATGGCTGGCGTTGACCTCGATCCCGACCACGCTTTTCCCCTCATCGACGCAGAGATAGCCTGCGATCGACCCCATCGATTCTGCGAGAACCACCGAGGCTCCGCCATGCAGCAGCCCGAAAGGCTGATGCGTGCGCGCATCGACCGGCATGGTCGCTTCCAGCGTCTCCTCTCCGATAGCGGTGAAAACGATCCCCAGATACGCTACCAGCGAGTTTTCACCCAGCGCGTTCAGCTCCGCCAGCGTTAGCGAGCGTTTCCAGATTGCCGTCATGCGTCAGGCTCCCAGCGTCGCGCCGCCGTCGACCACGATGTCCTGCAACACTACGTGGCTGGCGTAATCCGAGGCGAGGAACAGCACGTTGGCGGCGATCTCTTCGGGTTTGGCGATCTTACGCAGCGGGATCCCCAGCTTGTACTGATCGGGAAAGCCGTCGATCATCGCCTGTTCGGCATCGGGCGTATGCCAGAGGCTGCGCTGCATCTCGGTATCGGTGGATCCCGGCGAGACGATATTGCAGCGCACGCCGTAAGGGGCCATCTCCAGCCCTACGGTAAGACACAGGCTGCGTAACGCCGCTTTCGACGCGCCGTAAGCGGACATGCCGATACGTGGCGCATGAGCGGCGTTAGAGGCGATGGTGACGATAGCCCCGGCGCGCTGGCGGCGAAACACCGGCAGCGTCTGCTGAAACAGATTGAACGCGCCGCCCGCGTTGACCGCCAGGCACGCCTGCCAGTCCTCTAACGCCAGTTCGTCAGTGGTGCCGGTGCGCAAAATGCCGGCGCCGTTGATCAGAACATCCAGCCGCGGCTGCTCCGCCAGCAGCGCCTGACATACCGCTTTCACCTGCGCGGCGTCGGCGACATCGAGCTGGCGACAGGCGAAAGGATAAGGCTGGTCGTGGAAGCGCAGATCGAAACCGACGACCTGCGCGCCGGCCTGATGAAAAGCCAACGCCGTGTGATAGCCGATCCCCTGACCGGCGCCGGTTACCCAGACGATCTTGCCTGAAAAATCAAAAGGCTGCGTCATTGCTTCAGTTCCCGCGACAGCAGCGCCCACCAGCCGTCAATGCTGGGGTTTTTCGCCAGGCTGATAAAGTCGATATCGCCGTGAACCTGGCGCCAGCGCGCCGCCAGTGCCATGACGCGCACGGAGTCGAGGCCGTAATCGATCAGGTTCTCGTCATCTTCCGGCACGTCCTCATCTTCCAGCAGCGGCAGCACCAGCGCACGCAGTTCATCTTTGCTCAGCGGCAGCAGCATCAGGTCGGCGGTCATGACCACTTTGCCGCTGCGGCCGGCGGTATAGGTCAGCGCCATCATATGCTCGTCGCGGGTGAAGTCGGCCAGCGCATCCGCCACCATAAAGGGTTTGATGTTACGCATGAAGGCGTCCGTCGCGGTGGTCAGGCAGCCGATATGGGCGTAAACCCCGGTGATGATCAGCTGATCGCGTCCCATCTCCTGCAGGATCGACTCCAGCGGCGAGCGGTGGAAAGCGCTGTAGCGCCATTTGGTCAGCACCTGATCATTTTCATCCGGCGCCAGCGCGTCGACGATCTTTTGCTGATCGGGATGATTGTTCAGGCCTGGCCCCCACATATCGTTCAGCAGCGCGCGATCCTCATCGCTCTGCTGATTCGGCTGCGCGGTATAAAACACCGGAATGCCCTGCGCTTTGCAGTAGCGGCGCAGACGCGCGATGTTTTCAACCACCTGCTGCACCAGCGGACTCTCTTCGCCCCAGAAATTGAGGAAATAAGCCTGCATATCGTGGATCAGCAGCGCGGCGCGCGCGGGCTCGAAAGCCCATTTCACTTTGTTGGTCGGCAGCTCGTTGGCCGCCGGCAATGCATAAGAGGTCAGTTTTGGAATAGCCATACTCTCTCCTGAAAAGGTCACGCCTGCGGTTGATCGGCAAGCTGTTGGCGCAGACGTTTCTTATCCACCTTGCCGACCGGAGTCAGCGGCAGCGCATCCACGCAGGTTATACGGTCCGGCAGCTTAAACTCGGCGACGCCCAGCTCGCGCAGATGGCGACGCAGCGCCACCGGTTTGATCGGCTGACGCGCCACGATAAAGGCGCAGCTCTTTTCGCCCATCAGCTCGTCGGACATGGAGACCAGCGCCGCGTGGATCACGTCGGGATGGCGTTGCAGCAGATTTTCGATCTCCTCCGCCGCAATTTTCTCGCCGCCGCGGTTGATCTGATCTTTTTCGCGTCCCTGCACCTTAATGTAGCCCTGCGGGGTGATTTCAATCAGATCGCCCGAGCAGTAAAAGCCTTCGGCGTCAAAGCAGCTGGCGTTATGTTCGGGGCTTTTATAATAGCCGCGAAAGGTATAGGGTCCGCGCGTCATCAGGCGTCCGGTTTCGCCCGGCGGCAGCGGGTCGCCGTTCTCATCGGCGGCCCATACCTCGTCGTCGTCGGAGATCGGCCGTCCCTGCGTGGTTAGAATGGTCTGCGGGTCGTCATCCAGCCGCGTGTAGTTAACCAGCCCTTCGGCCATGCCGAATACCTGTTGCAGCTGGCAGCCGATCTCGGCGGGAATGCGGGCCGCCAGCGTTTCGCCCAGCTTGGCGCCGCCCACCTGCAGCAGTTTGAGCGAGGCGAGCTGAGCATGGCTTCCCCATTCGCTGATCGCCTGCAGCCACAGGCTGACGGCTGGCGGAACCAGCGCGGTATCGGTGATCTGATGCTTTTCGATCAGCGGGAAGCAGAGCGTCGCGCTGGGATCGGCGGCCAGCACCACCCGTCCGGCGGTATAAAACACGCCAAGCGCGCCCGGCGAGCTCATCGGAAAATTATGCGCCGCGGGCAGAGCGATCAGATAGCGGGTTTGCGCGGTGACGGCGCAAATCGCCACGCTGGCGCGGATGCTGTAGTAGTAGTCGTTATGGGTGCGTGGGATCAGCTTCGGCGTGCCGGTGCTGCCGCCGGAGAGCTGGAAAAAGGCGACCTCGTCGGCGGCCGACGGCGCGGCGCGAAACTCGCCCGCCGGTTCGGCCAACAGCGCGTCCAGGCTGTTCTCCGCCTGCGCAGCGTTGCGCAGCGCCACATGGCGCAGCGACGGCTGCGCGGCGCAGAGCGCGTCGAGAAACGCATCATCCTGAAACAGCGCATGTTCGCGGTCGGCGATCAGCAGCGCCGGTTCAATCTGCGCGGCATAGGCGTTCAGCTCGGTGCGCTGATGGCTGAACAGTGCATTGACCGGCGCCATGCCGATTTTAAGCAGTGCGAACAGCGTCAGGTAGAATTCGGCCACGTTGCCCAGTTGCACCAGCGCCGTCTCGCCCGCCTTCAGGCCGCGACGTCGCAGCGCGGCGGCAAGATTGTCGCTCAGCTGCGCCAGCTGGCGGTAGCTGAATTCGCGATCGCCGTCGATCAGGGCGATCTCATCGTTCTCCCGATGCCGATCGAGAATGTCGGTCAGCGGCAGATCCAGCCAGTAGCCTTTTTCACGGTAGCGTGCGGCCAGATCGTCGGGCCAGCGGGTATAGGGGATGGTCATGACAGTTCCTTTATTGCAGTCCAAAAGCGCGGAGCATGGTGTCGAGCTTAACGCCGGTCTCCCGCCATTCTGATTCAGGTTGCGAATCGGCAACGATGCCGGCGCCGGCAAACAGCCGTACCCGCGCGCCCTGAACCGTTCCGCAACGAATGGTGACTACCCACTCTCCGTTGCCTTCCGCGTCGCACCAGCCGACGATGCCGCCGAACAGCTGGCGATCGAAAGGCTCTAGCTGCCGGATCAGGCGTTGGGCATGCTGATGCGGAAAGCCGCTCAGGGCCGGGGTAGGGTGCAGCAGGCACGCCAGCGACAGCGCGTTTTCGTTCTCATCCAGCGCTTCGCCGTCGATCTGCGTAGCGAGGTGCCATAAGGTGGCGGTGGTGATCAGCGAGGGCTGCGACGGCACGGCGAGCTGGCGGCTGCGCGGCTGCAGCACCTGGCGCATGGCGTCGGTCACCAGCTGGTGTTCATGACGATCCTTGGTGGAATGCATCAGGCTGTCGCCTGCGGCGCGGTCGCGCTCCGGCTCCGCTTCGCGACGCGCGGAGCCGGCCAGCGGACAGGAGCTGAATTCGCGTCCCTGCTTGCGCAGCAGCAGCTCCGGGCTGGCGCCCATCAGCGCGCCGCCCTGCGGCAGCGGCAGATGGAAGTGATAGCTGTTGGGATTCTGCGCCATGATGCGCTGCATCAAAGCGGCGGTATCGACCGGCGCTTCCGTCACGATATCCATCAGACGCGACAGCACCACTTTATCCAGCTCGCCGCGTTGCGTCGCGGCCACCGCCTGCGCCACCATCCGCGTGAAAGCGTCATGTTCCGGCACGGCGGCGCGGCGACGGATTTCCGGCAGCGGCGCGCGGTTTTCCGGCAGCGCCGCCAGCAGGTCGTTACGCCGGAAGCCTTGCCAGGATTCGGGAATAAACAGCGCCGCAGGCTGACTGACGTCGAAAGGAATTGCGCCGACCAGAACAGGATTAACGATGCCGGCCTGTTTAGCGGCGGCAAACTGGCGTTGCAGCTGCTGCTGAAAATCGCCGTTCAGCCGATTGCCGTCAACAACCGGCTGGTTTAGCGTGGTGAAACACCCTTGGGTTGTCAGGCTGCGCCAGGGAGAAGTAAACAGGAAGCCCCGGCATAGCGCGGAGAAATCGTGCAGCGAGGCATTTTCAAACGTCATGGTTTCCACCATAATCCCACCTTAAATGATAAGAGGATTAAGAATGATTATCATTTGTATTGTGGTGGTGTAACCTACGTCGATTGACGATGAGTGTCAATAAATTCACGGTATTTTCCCTGCGTATGAGTGTTAAATCAGCACATTCTGTCAGGTTCGGATAACAAAAGAGGGTGGAAGAAAGTCCATGATTAAGCGCAGCTATTCCGGCGCGTTCGCCGCCGTTTTTCTGGTTTTACATCTCTTTTCCGCCCCGCTGCAGGCGGCGGAAGGCTGGCCGCGTCAGGTGAAGGGCGCGAACGGCGCCGTGACGCTGGAACAGATGCCGCAGCGCATCGTCTCGACCAGCGTGACGTTGACCGGGTCGCTGCTGGCCATCGATGCGCCGGTGATCGCCAGCGGCGCCGCGGCGCCGTCGAGCCGCGTGGCGGATGCGCAAGGCTTTTTCCGCCAGTGGAGCGAGGCGGCGAAACAGCGCGGCGTGAAGCGGCTCTACATCGGCGAGCCGAACGCCGAGGCGGTGGCGGCGCAGGCGCCGGATCTGATTATCGTCAGCGCCACCGGCAACGATTCGGCCATCAGGCTGGTCGATCAGCTCTCCGCTATCGCGCCGGTGCTGGTGATTAACTACGACGACAAAAGCTGGCAGCAGCTGGTGACGCTGCTGGGCCAGGCTACCGGCCACGAAGCGCAGGCTGCCGCGCGCGTGCAAGCCTTCGACGCGCGCGAAGCGGCGCTAAAACAGAAGCTGACGCTGCCGCCGCAGCCGGTTTCCGCGATGGTATGGAACGGCGACGGCCGCGCGGTCAATCTCTGGACCGGCGACTCGGCGCAGGGAAAACTGCTGCAGCAGCTCGGCTTTACGCTGGCGACGCCGCCGGCCTCGCTGCAGCGCGGCCACAGCATGGGACAGCGCAAAGATATCATTCAGCTGGAGGGGGAAAATCTGGCCAGCGGTCTGAACGGCAAAAGCTATCTGCTGTTCGCGGCGGAGGAGAAAACCGCGCAATCGGTGCTGAACAATCCTTTCCTGGCGCAAACGGCGGCGGTGCGGCAGAAACAGGTGTATGCGCTGGGCGCAGAGACCTTCCGTCTCGATTACTACAGCGCCAGCAATCTGCTGACGCGTCTGGAGCAGCTGTTCGTCAAATCCTGATTCCACTGTAAAAATTGCGCGTCGAACAGGGCGCGCATTTTCCTCCTGCTCCGTTAAGCGAGTCGTGATAACATAGACAAATACGAGTAATAACGATAATAAGAGTCATTATCACATTTCTCCGCGCGCCATCGGAGATAGCTCGCTCGCAATGTCGTTGATCAGTGAAGGTTTAAAACGCTATGCGCCAGATCCGCGCAATGGCAGGCTCAGGGATTCTGCTGTTGCTCCTTATCGCTCTCAGCCTGATGCTGGGGGCAAAATCGATCGCCCTTTCCGATGTGTATAACGCGCTTTTTCACGCCTGCGGCAGCGCCGACTGCGCTATCGTGCGCGATGCGCGCCTGCCGCGTACCCTTGCCGGTCTGCTGGCGGGGGCGGCGCTCGGTCTGGCCGGCGCGCTGATGCAAAGCCTGACGCGTAATCCGCTGGCGGATCCCGGCATTTTAGGCGTTAACGCCGGCGCCGGTTTCGCCGTAGTTCTGGGCATTGCGCTGTTCGGCGCCGATACGCCCGCCGACTGGCTCGGCTTCGCTTTCGGCGGCG
>DENB01000081.1 GCA_002359495.1 Enterobacteriaceae bacterium UBA2655 | reverse complement strand
TCCACGACAGAACCCGGCTTACCGGTCAGCTTCGACTCATTAAAAAACCCCGCTTCGGCGGGGTTTTTGCTTTTTATTTTTCAACCGGTTTAACGGAACCGCTCGTCGCGGCCGTGCGGTTCATCCCAGTCGAATGCCGGGCCGACGGAAATGACGCCGTTGGGATTAATGGTTTTATGGCTGCAGTAATAGTGATGACGAATCTGCGCCAGATTAACCGTCTCGGCGATGCCGGGCATTTGATAGATATCCCGCAGAAAACCGTTCAAATTCAGATAGTCACCGATACGATGGCGATCGCATTTGAAATGGGTGACGTAGACCGGATCGAAACGCACCAGCGTGGTCCAGAGGCGCAGATCCGCTTCGGTCAATTGATCGCCGGTCAGATAGCGATGCTGGCCGAGGATCTGCACCAGACGCGACAGCGAATGAAACAGGGCGGTGACCGCTTCGTCATAGGCCGCCTGCGAGGTGGCGAAGCCGGCTTTATAGACGCCGTTGTTCACCGTATCGTAAATCCAGCCGTTCAGCTCATCGATTTTTTCACGCAGCGGCTGCGGATAATAATCGCCGGCGCGTGCCCCCAGCGCGTCGAAGGCGCTGTTAAACATACGAATGATGTCGGCTGATTCGTTGCTGACGATGGTGTTCTGCTTCTTATCCCATAACACAGGCACGGTAACACGTCCGCTGTAGTGCGCGTCGGCGTGCAGATAGAGCTGATAAAGAAACTCGTTCTGATAGAGGCTGTCGCCGGTCGCGCCGGAAAAATCATCGTCGAAGGTCCAGCCGTTCTCCAGCATCAGCGGATGCACCACCGAGACCGGGATCATCTCCTCCAGCCCTTTCAGCTTACGCATCAGCAGCGTGCGGTGCGCCCAGGGGCAGGCCAGCGAGACGTAAAGATGGTAGCGGTCGCGCTCGGCTGCGAAGCCGGCGGCGCCAGTGGGGCCAGCGCTGCCATCTGCGGTAATCCAGTTGCGCCAGGCCGATTCCGAACGTTTAAAGCGGCCGCCGGTCGATTTGGTGTCGTACCAGGTGTCATGCCAGACACCCTCAATCAATTGTCCCATATGGCCTCCAAAAAAAGGGGGCGAGGAAAATCCTCGCCCTGATGAGTATATCTGTCATTTTTCAGCTTGCTGCGCCGCGCATCCCGGCATTAACGGGCCAGAGTCGCCGCCAGCGGTTTTTTGCTCAGCAGACGGTCGATGCTGTACGCGCCCGGTCCAACCAGACCAAGAACCAGGAAGCCGCCGGCAATCGACAGGTTCTTCATAAACATCAGCTGGTTTACGCCTTCAGCAAAATTGCTGTGGAACAGGAAAGCGGTGAGGACGGTAAAGGCTGCGGTGAACAGCGCGGTAAAACGGGTCAGGAAGCCAAACAGAATCGCCAGACCGCCGCCGAACTCCAGCAGGATTACCAGCGGCAGGAAAAAGCCCGGCACGTCCATCGACTCCATATATTGCTGTACGCCGCTGTAGCCGGTGATTTTGCCCCAGCCCGCGCTGATAAACAGGATCGGCATCAGGATACGCGCCAGCAACAGACCAGTACTTTCGAATTTTTTCATGAGTAACTCCAACCGTTTTCTGTAGATGGCGTAATCGCCGTGTTTAACAAAACCGTTCAGAATGCGGCGTCGCAGCATTCCGGGCTGATGGCTACAGATAATAATCGCGGTCAGAAAAGGTTGTAAGCAAGATAAACTGTCGAAGTTGTTCAGGAATATTGATAAAACGAAAGCCGGACCAGGCGGACCGGCTTGAAGAAAGGATTAACGCGGAGAGATCGTGGATTTAACCAGGCGCCAGGTGCTCCAGAGGCCGAGGCCGCGCTTCGCCCAACGCATCAGGAAGTTGGGGTTGCGTACCGACCAGATCGCCAGCGCGCTGCTGCCGATGGCAAAGTAGCGACGCAGACTCAGCAGCGTCAGCCAGCCGCGATCGTATTGCGCCGTTTCCAGCAGCCAGTCGCGCTTTGCCGCACTCAAATCCAGGCGCTGTTGCTGCACCTCATTAAGGAGATCGTGTATGCGCGCTTCACGCTGCCGTCGGCTCATGGATGGCGCTCCTCCATAATCTTGCGATCCGTCTCCAGCTCTTTACGCGTATGGTGCAACAGCGTGGACTGACGCGATTTTTTCAGCGTCCAGAGACCGAAAATCAGCGCCAGCACAAACAGTACCACCGTGGTAATGCCAATCGCCATCAGACGGTATTGCGCATCCACCGCCCAGATAACCAGCACCATCAGACTCATTAATCCGAACGCGGTAAATAGCATAGTGAGGCCGATCATGATCAACATCTGGATCAGGTTGGCTTTTTCGGCTTCCAGTTCAACCACGGCCAGCCTGACGCGCGTCTCCACCATACTGACCAGTGTCGTGACGATACGCTGACCAATATTTACGACCCCTTTGCCCGGGCCCTGGCTTTGGTGAGTATCAGCCATAATTAACGCCGTGAAATCAGTACGCCCAGAACGACGCCGATCGCGGCGCCGATGCCCACGCCGTGCCAGGGGTTCTCACGGACATAATCGTCAGCTTTCGCCGCCGCTTCACGGGTGGTTTGCGCCAGACGTTCGCCTGATTCGCCCAGACGCTCGCGGGAGCTGTCCAGCGCGACGCGCGCTTTGTGACGCAGCTTATCCAGCTCGCCTTTTGATTTTTCTGTGGAGCTGCTGAGAACTTCTTCCAGGGTGTCTGCCAGATTTTTCAGCTCAGCGCGCAAATGTTCCGATGATGTGTCTTTAGACATGAAATACTCCTTTTTGCATCAGTAAGTTGAATCTGAATTAATAGGGCTCCGCCTGCAACTTTTTCAGCGCCTGGCGTGCTTCCTCGAGTTTCCGTTCGCGTTTAGCGACTTTCTCCCTGTCGTCGCCTTCCTGCCGCTCTTCCTTTAGCTCGTGCTCGCGCTCAGCAACTTTTTGCTGCTGGGCCTTAATTCTTTCCTGATGTGCCGCTTGCAGTTTCCCATCGGTACAGCTCGCGCGGACTTCCGTCAAGGCTCGTTCCAGTCCATTTACGCGTCGCTGATTATCATGCTGTTTCGCCAGAGCAATCTCATGCTGAATGTCGCGCTCTTTTTGCTGACACAGCGAGTCGGCCGCCAGCGTCGATGCGGAAAAAGAGAGGAGCGCGAAACTCAGCGCCAGATAACCTTTCTTCAGGCTCATGGTATTTCCTTATTCTCGGACCTGCCGCAAATCAGGCAGGCGCTTATCCCAGCCAGTCTTATGACGCAGCCATTCATAGAGCATAGACAGCCCGTAGAAAAAGTTCAAAGAAGACGCGGGGATAGAAAACTTTTTCGCGCCGTTCAGGACCAGCTGAACGGCGGAAAAACTAGCTGAGGGACTGGCGCGAAGGGTCTGTGGAATTAAGCCAGGGCTGACGATCCGCCGAGTCCATCTGCGCCACAACGTAGCCGTCCGGTAGCAGACGGCGCAGGACTTTTTGCGCCGCCAGGCTCTGCTCTTCCGAATCGAAATGGATCACCAGCGCGTTGCCGGCCGGCGTAATGCTTTTAATGCGTATGCCTTGCGCCGTCAGCTGCTGGTAGAGGTAAAACCCATCGGGCAGCGGCGTGCCGGCATGGGCGACGCGGATTTTAACCGCGGTTTCATGACGCAGCATGGTGGGCGTCAGAATCACCGTCAGCAGCACCAGCATTCCGCCAATCAGCCAGGGCGCGAATCGTTTAGGCAACCAATGCGGCAATTTCATTACTGTGGTTTCCCGTTTTGATTCGCCTGACGTTTACGCCATAGCACTACCAGCGAACCGACCAGCCCGAACACCAGCAGCACCAGTGGCAGCATCATCAGGCAAAACATCAGTTCGTCTTCGTAACGGCGAAAAATCGGCGTTTTACCCAGCGCGAAGCCGAGCACGGTCAGGATCACCACCCAGAGCAGCGCGCTTATCCAGTTAAAAAACTGAAAGCGCGCGTTGCTCAGGCCGGAAAGACCGGCGATGGTCGGCAGCAGCGTGCGCACGAAAGCGATAAAGCGGCCAATCAGCAGCGCGGAAAGTCCGTGGCGATGAAACAGGCTATGCGCGCGCTGGTGGTATTGGGCGGGAAGATGGGAAAGCCATTTTTGCACCGTGGGAGTGTTGCCGAGCCAGCGACCCTGAATATAGCTGACCCAGCAGCCCAGGCTGGCGCCGGTGGTCAGAATAAAAATCGTCAGCGGGAAATTCATCGTGCCTTTGGCGATCAGCACGCCGACCAGAATCAGCAGGCTGTCGCCGGGTAAAAAGGCGGCGGGCAACAGGCCATTTTCCAGAAAAAGAATCATAAACAGCACGCCGTAAATCGCCCAGACCAAGGTCGGATCGGCCAGGGTTTCATAATCCTGTTGCCACAGGGCATGCAGCAACGCTTGTAAAATATCCATTAATCGTTCCTGAACATCATTGTTAAATAGGCCCAGCGGGTGGACTGAAGCACAGACCGGCGTGTCGTTATACTTTTTGGGAGCGCAGCCTGAGCAGGATTTTCCAGATCCTTGCGGAATTGATTGTCAAATCAGCGACTTCTTAAGCCCTGTCGCAAAGGGTAAGAAAAGGGCGATAACTGTAACAAAAATCATGGATATGAGACAGGAGAAAGTGTCTGCACCCGGGAGGTTTTACCCTTTGCGACAAGGCGTCAAAAGGGGTTTTACACAGGCTGACACAATTCCAGATTAACTGACTTTCCTGAGCAAATATTCCGCGATATCAACGCGACTCGGAAGCTTTGCCGGGAAGGATGACGGGATTTTCAGCAAACATGTAACGGTCTACGTTAAATTCGAAATCATCCGCCGTCGCGTTGAACAACATCTGCTTAGTATTTTCCAAATGTTGCCACATCGCCAGTTTGCTGGCGGCAGGATCTTTGCGTATCAGTGCTTTCAGGATCTGATCGTGGTCGTCGCACCAGCTAAGAATGGCGCGCTCGTCGATATGTTCATGCAGTTTCAACCAGTAAGGGTTATGCAGGCGATGCAGCCACATTTTTTCCACAATGGCGGCCAGCGCGCTGTTTTGCGTCGATTGCGCGATGCGGACGTGAAACTGCATGTCCCATTCGGAATCGCGAAAATAGTCTTCCTGGCGCGCCTTTTCCTGAATCGCCATCAGTTCCACGATGTCCTGCCGCGTCACCTGAGTCGCGGCAAATTCCGCCACGTTGCTCTCAATCAGCTGACGCGCCTGAAGCAGCTCGAAAGGGCCGAAATTAGCGAACTCCAACTGGCTGGGGGTAGCGACGCGGTTTTGCTGCTGGCTGGCGATCACATGAATGCCGGAGCCTTTGCGCACTTCCACATAGCCTTCCACCTCCAGCATGATGATCGCTTCGCGCACCACGGTGCGGCTGACCTGCATCTCTTCCGCGATCAAACGTTCGGCGGGCAGCTTATCGCCGATCGGGTAGGATCCGGCTTCGATGCGGCGTTTCAGTTCAGTCGCCAGCTGCTGATAAAGGCGGCGGGGTTCGGCAGTGTCCATAAGCGCGATCCAGAGAGAAGAATGATAAAGGTGTTATACCACTTCGTCGCGCAGGAAGAAATGGGCTGGCAAAGCGTCGCCAGTCCGTTCAGGTTTATCCGCGTGCGGTGACGCCTCGCGAGGGGAGCGCGGCCTCTTCCAGTTCGGCGGCCGGTTTGTTTTTCAACACAGTCCAGATCACCAGCGCGCCCAGCAGGTCAAACACCGCCAGCGCGGCGAACAGCGGACTGAAGCCGAGCGTATCCGCCAGCGCGCCGACCACCAGCGCAAACAGGGTGCTGGCGGTCCAGGCGGCCATGCCGGTGAGGCCGTTGGCGGTCGCCACTTCGTTGCGGCCGAAAACATCCGATGAGAGGGTAATCAGCGCGCCGGAGAGCGCCTGATGAGCGAAGCCGCCTACGCACAGCAGGGCAATGGCCACCCAGGGGCTGGTAAACAGACCGATAGTGCCGGGACCAATCATCAGCACCGCGCCCAACGTCACCACCATTTTACGCGAAACGATCAGATTGACGCCGAACCAGCGCTGAAACAGCGGTGGCAGGTAGCCGCCGACAATACAGCCTAAATCGGCGAACAGCATCGGCATCCAGGCGAACAGAGCGATCTCTTTCAGATTGAAGCCGTAAACCTTAAACATAAACAGCGGGATCCAGGCGTTAAAGGTGCCCCAGGCGGGTTCGGCGAGAAAGCGCGGCAGAGCGATGCCCCAGAACTGGCGATTACGGATGATCTGCATCGCGGACATTTTTTCGCGGTTGCCGGTCTGATGCTGCGCTTCCTGGCCGGCGATAATATAGTGCCGCTCCTCGTCGCTGAGCTTATCCTGCTGTTTCGGATGTTTATAGAAAACCAGCCAGCAGAGCGCCCAGATCATACTGAGCACGCCGGTGATGATAAACGCCATCTGCCAGCTGTGGGCGACGATCGCCCAGACCACCAGCGGCGGCGCCAGCATGGCACCGATCGACGAGCCGACGTTGAAATAGCCTACGGCGACCGAACGCTCTTTCGCCGGAAACCATTCGCTGCTCGCCTTCAACCCCGCCGGGATCATCGCCGCTTCCGCCGCGCCTACCGCCCCGCGCGCCAGCGCGAAACCGCCCCAGCTTCCGGCCATCGCGGTAGCCGCGCAGAAGATCGCCCATAATACTGCGAACACCGCGTAGCCGATTTTCGTGCCGAGCAGATCCAGCACGTAGCCGGCGACAGGCTGCATAACGGTATAGCAGGCGGAGTAGGCCGCCACGATATAGGAATATTGTTGAGTCGTAATGTGCAGTTCGGTTTCCAGCGTGGGCGCGGCAACCGCGATGGTGTTTCGCGTCAGGTAACCCAGTACGGTTCCCAGCGTGACGAGTCCGATCATGTACCAGCGCAACCCTTTGATCTTACGCATTTATCTGGCTCTCCCAGTATGGCATGCGGCGAAGCCGCTGTAGTTATCTGGAGCGGGACAACTCGTGATACCGACCGCTACACGCCCGCAGGTCCTGCGAAAGCGACCCCTGTTTGACTTGCCTGCGCAGCGCATTATCAGCGCGCCGCGTCAATAGCCCAGACGATAACTTGTTATACAACTTTAAAAGTTGAGAGCCATCACAAAACCCTTCATTGCGCTGTGGGATACTCAAAACCTGCGTATCTCCAGTGGCTTACTGGGATGAGAGAAGAAAAATCGCTCAGGACGGCGTTAAAAACATCTGTTTATGTGAAGCCGATCTCAAATAATTTTGCCGATAGTTAAAATTGGTATGATAACTTTGAGTGTAAATGTCAGGCACCGAATAACGAGGAAGCAGATATGTCGCGTTTTATGACCGAAGATTTTTTGCTGGATACAGAGTTCGCTCGTCGCCTCTATCACGATTACGCCAAAGATCAGCCGATTTTCGATTATCACTGCCATTTGCCGCCGCAGCAGATTGCGGAAAACTACCGTTTTAAAAATCTGTATGACATTTGGCTGAAGGGCGATCACTATAAATGGCGCGCGATGCGCGCAAACGGCGTGCCAGAAGCGCTCTGTACCGGCGACGCCAGCGATCGCGATAAGTTCGACGCCTGGGCGCGTACCGTGCCGCATACCCTCGGCAATCCCCTCTATCACTGGACGCATCTTGAGCTGCGTCGTCCGTTCGGCATCACCGACACGCTGCTTTCAGAGCAAACCGCCGAGAGCATCTGGCACCGTTGCAACGCGCTGCTGGAACGCGACGACTTCAGCGCGCGCGGCATCATGCAGCAGATGAAGGTGAAGATGGTGGGCACCACCGACGATCCGGTCGATGATTTACAGCATCACCGCGCGCTGGCGGAAGATAAGAGCTTCGCCGTCAAGGTGTTGCCGAGCTGGCGTCCCGATAAGGCCTTTAATATCGAGGCGGAAACCTTCCTGCCCTGGCTACAACAGCTGGAGCGCGCGGCTGACGTCAGCATACAGCGCTTCGACGACCTGCTGCGCGCGCTGACCAAACGCCTCGACTATTTTGCGGCGCACGGCTGCAAAGTTTCCGACCATGCGCTGGACGTGGTGCTCTACGCCGAAGCGGATGAAAGTACGCTGGACGATATTCTGTCGCGCCGCTTGCAGGGCGACCAGCCTGATGAACAGGCGATCGCGCAGTTCAAAACCGCGGTGCTGGTCTGGCTGGGCGGCGAATATGCCCGACGCGGCTGGGTGCAGCAGTACCACATCGGCGCGCTGCGCAATAACAACCGTCGCCAGTATCAGCTGCTGGGGCCGGACGTCGGCTTCGACTCCATCAACGATCGTCCGCTGGCTGAGCCGCTGGCGCGCCTGCTCGACGCGCAGAACCGCAACAAGGCGCTGCCGAAAACCATTCTTTACTGCCTGAATCCGCGCGACAACGAAGTGCTGGCGGCGATGGCCGGTAATTTTCAGGGCGAGGGCGAGCCGGGCAAAATGCAGTTTGGCTCCGCCTGGTGGTTCAACGATCAGCTCGACGGTATGCAGCGTCAGATGACGCAACTGGCGCAGATCGGGCTGCTGAGCCGCTTTGTCGGCATGCTGACCGACAGCCGCAGCTTCCTTTCCTATACCCGCCATGAATACTTCCGCCGTCTTCTGTGTCAGATGATGGGGCGTTGGGTAGCGCAGGGCGAAGCGCCGGACGATGAGGCGTTGCTGGGGCAAATGGTGCAGAACATCTGTTTCAACAATGCCCGCGATTACTTCGGCATTGAGCTGGGAGCCTGAGGTGAAAAGGCTGAACAGGCGCGATTTTCCAGCGGTCCGCTATACCGACCGCATCATCCAGTTTGGCGAAGGCAATTTCCTGCGCGCGTTCATCGACTGGCAAATCGACTGGCTGAACGAGCACCAGGGAACCGATGCGGGCGTGGTAATGGTGCGGCCGCGCAACCGCCCGGTCGAGCGCAGCCTGAATCAACAGGACGGCCTTTACACCACGCTGATACGCGGGCTGGATGAACATGGCGAGGCGGTGAGCCAGCCGCGCCTGATCCGCAGCGTAAACCGCGAGATTCAGCCCTGGCAGCAGCCCGACGATTTTATCGCGCTGGCGCGCAATGCCGATATCCGCTTCGTGTTCTCCAATACCACCGAAGCGGGGATCGCCTTTGACGCTGAGGATCGGCTGGAGCCGATCCCCGCCGCCTCTTTCCCCGGCAAGCTGACGCAGCTGCTCTGGGCGCGCTACCGCCATTTTGACGGCGCGTCTGACAAAGGCTGGCTTATCGTGCCCTGCGAGCTGATCGATGATAACGGCGACGCGCTGCGCGAGTTGGTGCTGCGCTATGCGCGCCAGTGGCAGCTGCCTGCGGCGTTCAGCGACTGGGTCGGCGAGCATTGCCACTTTTACAACACGCTGGTGGATCGCATCGTGACGGGTTATCCGCAGAAGAGCGCGGAGATCGAAGCGCAGCTGGGCTACCGCGACAGCTTTCTGGTGGCGGGCGAAAGCTACTATCAGTTCGTCATTCAGGGGCCGCCGTCGCTGGCGCAGGCGCTGAAGCTCAATGCGCTGGCCCCGCATATCCGGCTGGTGCAGGATATCCGCCCGTGGAAAGAGCAGAAGGTGGCGATCCTGAACGGCGCGCATACGGCGATGGTGCCGGTCGCTTTTCTGGCCGGGCTGGCGAGCGTCGGGGAGGCGATGGCGGATGGGCAAATCGCCGCCTTTATCGACCGCCTGCTGCGCGAGGAGGTGATCCCGACGCTGGATCTGCCCGTTGAGGAACTGCATCGCTTCGCGGACGCGGTAGAGCGCCGCTTCCGCAACCCTTACATTCGCCATGCGCTGCTCTCCATCGCCCTGAACGGCATGACGAAATTCCGCACCCGCCTGCTGCCGCAGCTGCTGAAATCGCAGCAGCTTACCAGGGTCTGGCCTGCGTGCCTGACGTTCGCGCTGGCGGCGCTGATCGCCTTTTACCGCGGCGAACAGCACGGCGAAACCTGGCCGTTGCAGGATGACGCGCGCTGGCTGCGGCGCTACAGCGAACTGTGGCAGGCGGTCGCCGCGCATCGCCAGACGCCGGAACAGCTGGTGCGGGCGGTGCTGAGCGACGCGAGCCACTGGGGCGAAGATTTAACCGAACGATCGGGACTGGTCGCTGCGATCACACAACACCTGCAAAACATCATCGCCCACGGGATGCGTGAGGCGCTGAGCCAACTGAGATAACGCTATGCAAGACGCGATTAAAATAGATCCCCGCGATAACGTCGCCGTGGCGTTACGCGATCTTGAACCGGGCGCCGCCCTCAGCCTGACCGAACGCGGCGTAACGCTGCGCCAGGCGGTCGGACGAGGCCACAAATTCGCCCTTCAGCCCATCGCGCAGGGGGAGCTGGTGATAAAATATGGCCTGCCGATCGCGCACGCCACCCAGCCGATAGCGCCGGGCGAAGCGATTCACTCGCAGAACGCGCGCACTAACCTGAGCGATCTGGATGAATATGAATATCAGCCGGCGTTCACCGAACTGCCGGCACAGGCGGGCGATCGCGACGTCGCTCTTTACCGCCGGGCGAACGGCGAGGTGGCTATCCGCAACGAGCTGTGGATCCTGCCCACGGTCGGCTGCGTCAACGGCATTGCGCGCCAGATCCTGCAGCGCTTTCTGAAAGAGACGGAGCAGGCGGCGGAAATCGACGGTGCTTATCTGTTCAGCCATCCGTTCGGCTGTTCGCAGCTGGGCCAGGATCACGAAAACACCCGCACCATGCTGCAAAACATGGTGCGTCATCCCAACGCCGGCGCGGTGCTGGTGATCGGCCTCGGCTGTGAAAACAATCAGGTCGATATCTTTCGCGAAACGCTGGGCGACTATCCGCAGGATCGCGTGCGGTTTATGGTTTGTCAGCAGCATGACGATGAAGTAGAGGCGGGGCTGGCGCAGCTTCATGCGCTTTATCAGGCGATGCGCGAGGACAAACGGCAGCCGGGCAAGCTGAGCGAGCTGAAATTCGGCCTGGAGTGCGGCGGCTCGGACGGCTTCTCCGGCATCACCGCCAACCCGCTGCTGGGACGCTTTTCCGACTGGACCATCGCCAACGGCGGCACCACGGTGCTGACCGAAGTGCCGGAGATGTTCGGCGCGGAGCGCATTCTGATGAGCCGCTGCCGCGACGAGGCGACCTTCGATAAAACCGTGGCGATGATCAACGATTTCAAGCGCTACTTTATCGATCACCGGCAGCCGATCTATGAAAACCCGTCGCCGGGCAACAAGGCGGGCGGCATCACCACGCTGGAAGAGAAGTCGCTGGGCTGTACGCAAAAGGCGGGGCAGAGTCAGGTGGTGGATGTGCTGAAGTACGGCGAACGCCTGAAAACGCCGGGGCTGAATCTGCTCAGCGCGCCGGGGAACGATGCGGTGGCCACCAGCGCGCTGGCGGGCGCCGGTTGCCACATGGTGCTGTTCAGCACCGGACGGGGCACGCCCTACGGCGGCTTTGTGCCGACGGTGAAAATCGCCACCAACTCGCCGCTGGCGGAGAAGAAGCCGCACTGGATCGATTTTGACGCCGGCGTCTTGCTGCACGGCGTCAGCATGGACGATCTGCTGGCCTCGTTTGTCGATACGCTGGTGGCGATCGCCAACGGAAAACCCGCTAAGAACGAGCTGAATGATTTTCGCGAGCTGGCGATTTTTAAAAGCGGGGTGACGCTGTAAACAAACAGGGGCGGCCAGCGCCGCCCCTGTTATTGTCCAGGCCGTAGCGTCAGGCGCGGCTTTCGACGCGCTGCTCTTCCGCCTGGCAAACCGCGGCGGTGAACAGAATGTCGGTGGAGGAGTTGAGCGCCGTTTCGGCGGAATCCTGCAAGACGCCGATAATGAAGCCCACCGCGACCACCTGCATCGCCAGATCGTTCGGGATGCCGAACATGTTGCAGGCGACCGGGATCAGCAGCAGCGAGCCGCCCGCCACGCCGGACGCGCCGCAGGCGCAGATTGAGGCGACCAGGCTCAGCAAGACCGCCGTCGGCACATCCACCTGAATGCCCAGCGTATGCACGGCCGCCAGCGTCAGTACAGTAATGGTGATCGACGCGCCTGCCATGCTGATGGTCGCGCCTAGCGGAATCGATACCGAGTAGGTGTCTTCATCCAGCTTCAATCTTTTCGCCAGCGCCATATTCACCGGAATATTGGCCGCCGAGCTGCGAGTGAAAAAGGCGGTTACGCCGCTTTCGCGCAGGCAGGTAAACACCAACGGATAAGGGTTGCGGCGGATTTTGTTATAAACCAGCAGCGGATTAACCACCAGCGCCATCAGACACATGCAGCCCAACAGCAGGGTCAGCAGCTGAGCATACTCCCATAGCGCGCCGAAGCCGGTCGACGCGAGGATCGACGCCACCAGGCCGAAAATGCCGATGGGCGCGCAGCGGATCACGCAGCGCACCAGCCAGGTGACGGCGTTCGAGGCGTCGTTGAGGAAAGATTTGGTGCTTTCGCTGCTGTGGCGGAAGGCCAGGCCCAAACCGATCGCCCAGACCAGAATGCCGATGTAGTTGGCGTGGATCAACGCGTCGATCGGGTTTGCCACCATGCTCATCAGCAAGCCGTGCAGCACCTCGGCGATGCCGGAGGGCGGAACGATTTCCGTTTTTCCTACGTTAAGCGACAGCGTCTGCGGAAACAGATGGCTGCACAGCACGGCGACCACCGCCGCGAAAAAAGTGCTCAGCAGATAAAGCGCCACAATCGGGCGGATATTGGTTTTTTGTCCCTGCTGATGGTTCGCGATCGAGGCGATCACCAGCACCAGCACCAGCATCGGCGCCACGGCCTTCAGGGCGCTGACGAAAAGCTCGCCCAGCAGTCCCACCGTCAGCGCGGCATCCTTTGAAAACCAGGCGAGCAGAATACCGGCCGCCAGACCCAGCATAATTTGTTTGACCAGGCTGCCGGCTACCAGCCCGCGCAGACGTTCCATGATGTTTGTTTGCATATCGTTTTCTGTATCTTGTGCTCTCTCTTTGCCCCGTCCAGCCCTCGGCTCGGCGACGGAACCTGTTTGCCCGCCGGAGTATAAGGAAAAGATCTGAGGTGAAAAGCGATAATTCCGCGCAGCGGAAAAAGGTGGTTTTTTTATTCTGCTGGCTGACCGGTGCGTCATGGTGTTATGAAATGAAAAAAAATCATTATCCAACATAAATAAGGGGCGAAATGCGCCCCCGTAGTGAATTATTGCGACAACCTCTTCTGGTCGTTTCTGCGGTTTACCCAGGCGTTGATCAGCAGGGTCACGCCCAGAATGGTGGCGATGACGCCCAGCGAGAGGGAAACCGGAATATGCCAGAACTCGACGATCAGCATCTTGACGCCAATAAAGACCAGCACGATCGCCAGGCCATATTTCAGCATGGAGAAGCGCTCCGCCACGTTCGCCAGCAGAAAATACATGGCGCGCAGGCCAAGGATGGCGAACAGGTTCGACGTCAGCACGATAAAGGGATCGGTGGTGACGGCAAAGATAGCCGGAATGCTGTCGACAGCGAAAATCACGTCGCTGAGCTCAACCATAATCAGCACCAGCAGCAGCGGCGTCGCGAACAGCACGCCGTTTTTACGGGTGAAAAATTTCTCGCCCTCCAGACTATCAGTCATGCGCAGATGGCTGCGCAGCCAGCGCACCACCGGCTTGTCACCGACCGCGTTTTCATCCTCCTCTTTGCTGAAGGCCATTTTCAAGCCGGTAATCAGCAGGAAAGCGCCGAACAGATAGAGGATCCAGCTGAACTGCGTCACCAGCCAGCTGCCGGCGAAGATCATAATGGTGCGCAGCACGATCGCGCCCAGCACGCCGTAGATCAATACGCGGCGCTGCAACGCGGCGGGAATGGAGAAGTAGCTGAACAGCATCAGCCAGACGAAAACGTTATCGACCGCCAGCGCTTTTTCCAGCACGTAGCCGGTCAGAAAGGCGAGCGTCTGCGCATTGGCGAATTCGCGCCCGGCATTGCCGTCGAGATACCACCAGAAGGCGGCGCTGAACAGCAACGAGAGGCTGACCCAGATAAGCGACCAGACGGCGGCCTGTTTGAGCGACATGGTATGCGTGCCGCGCCGTCCCTGTAAAAAGAGATCGATCGCCAGCATAATCAACACAACCGCAGCGAAGCTGCCCCAGAGTAACGGTGTGCCAACGGTTTGCATAATCCTATCCTGTTTGAAAAATAAAAAACGGCTGAGGTCAGAAGACGCCAGCCGCTTAATCTTTCTGTAAGCAAACCTCGCCTTCCGGCAAGGTCTCACTTACAACGCAGAATTGGATTCCGGGTTGCCTGACGACCGGATGCTTAACGCAACGTAATGACGATCGTGCAGCTTACAAGTTACTCCCCTTTGCAGGGCGTAAGGTAAGGGCAGAGCAGGAATTAAGCAACGATGCGCCGGTAATATTTAGCAATATTTACACAACGTCGCGCTCGCCAGGACGATCGGCGGGGAAAACCACGCCGGTCTGGCGACGAATTTCGGTCAGCAGCGCCGCCGTAATGCGCGATACCGCCAGCCCCGGATGGTCGACCTCGCGGTTTTTCACCAGCCGTGCGAAGGTCTGCGCCTCGTACACCATAGTATTGATGTGCTGCGGCTGGCTGAGATCCAGCGCGCTGCCGCCGCGCGGCGTAAAGGTCAGCTGCTCGCACTCCGCCAGCCTGGCGATCAGTAGCGAACCCGCCTCGCCCTGAATTTCGCTGGAGATCAGCGAGTCGCTGACTTTCGAATGCAGCAGGGTAACGTCGAAATCGCCATAGTCGAGCACCGCCACGCCGTGCGCGTCCACGCCGCTCGCCAACAGCGACGCCTGCGCTTTTACTCCCGCCGGTTCGCCCCAGAGTGTGACCGCAGCGGCGAGGCAATAGTAGCCGATATCCATGATGGAGCCGTTCGACCACTGCGGATTGAAGGTGTTGGGGTTCTCCCCGTCGAGATAGCGCTGATAGCGCGAAGAGTACTGACAGTAGCTGAACAGCGCTTTGCGCATCACGCCGATGCGCGGCAGGGCGAGCTGCAAAGCGTGAAAATTAGGCAGGCTGGCGGTTTTGAACGCCTCGAACAGTACGCGCTGGTGCTGGCGCGCGCAGGCGATCATCTTTTTCGCCTCCTGCAGGTTGGAGGCCAGCGGCTTTTCGCAAATCACATGCTTGCCGTGCGAGAGAAACAGCAGCGCCTATTCGCAGTGCAACGCGTTCGGGCTGGCAAGATAAACCGCGTCGATATCTTCCGCCGCGGCCAACGCCTCCAGCGAGGTAAACAGCGCTTCACAGGGATAATCGACGGCGAACTGTTGCGCCTGCGGCAAGGTGCGTGAATAGATGGCGCTGAGCTGCATGTCGCCGGTTTCGTGCGCCGCATCGATAAACTGCCGGGTAATCCAGTTAGTTCCCACAATGGCGAAACGGATCATGCTGTTCTCCTGCAAAGTCGTAAAGCCGCAGAGTAGCATGCAGGCTTACGCGCGCAACGCAGATTGAACGTTGATCCTGCGATCGCCATTCCAATATGATGATGGCGCAACGATTTACAGGCAGAACGGATAAAGGATCGCAGGTGAGCGGAAGTAAACATGCACTGAACTGGACCACGTTGTTCGTCGCCGTTCCGGTGGGCTGCGCAGCCTCGCTGGTCACGCTGGCCTTTCGCGGCGTCATCGAACTGATTAACCAGCTACTGTTCGGCAGCGATGCGGAAATCACCGTCGCTATGCACCGCTGGCCCTGGTTTGCCTGGCCGCTGCTGGTCGGCGTTGGCGGCCTGATCGCCGGTTATTTTCTGCGGTTCGCCGTCTCTATCGAGAAGCAGGAAACGGTAAAAACCGATTATCTGGAAGTGATTAACGCCCGTCTCGACGCGGTGCCGACGAAAACGTCGCTGTTCCGCGCGCTCTCCTCCATCGCCAGTATCGGCAGCGGCGCTTCTATCGGTAAAGAGGGGCCGATGGTGCAGCTCTCCGCGCTATGCGGCAGCATGCTTGGCCGCCTGATGCCGACATCGCTCAACCTGAAAAACAGCGATGTGGTGGCGATGGCCGCCGCCGCCGGTCTTTCGTCGGTCTATCACGCGCCGCTGGCCTCGGCGATCTTTGTCGCCGAGATCGCCTTCGGCATTTCGGCGCTGCAGCGCTTAATCCCGCTGATTGTCGCCTCGGCCGTGGCGGTAATGACCATGTGGTCGCTGGGTTTTCGCAATGCGCTTTATCCGTTAGCGGACAGCGCTTTCCAGATGGATCCCGGCAGTCTGCTGGCGACGGTGGCGATTGGGCTGCTGGGCGGCCTCGGCGGCTGGCTGCTGATTAAGCTCATCGCGCGCAGCAAAAGGCTGTTTGGACGCGTCCGCTCGCTGCCGCTGCGGCTGGGAGCGGGCGGTTTCGCCGTCGGTCTGCTGGCGCTGCTCTCGACCGATATTCTCGGCAACGGCTACGAAGTGATCGTCAGGGTGATGGCGGGCGACTATCTGTTGCCCGCTCTGGTTCTGCTGCTGCTGCTGAAAGTGCTGGCGACCACGCTGTCGGTGGGTTCAAACGCGGTGGGCGGGCTGTTTACGCCGTCGCTGTTGATCGGCGCGCTGTTGGGCGTCATCGTGGCGACGCTGGGCGCGGCGCTGCATCTGCCGCTGGGCGATATCTTGCTCTACGCCGCCGTCGGCATGGCGGCGGTGCTGGCGGCGGTGAGCCAGGCTCCGCTGATGGCGATGCTGAT
>DENB01000080.1:3119-8729 GCA_002359495.1 Enterobacteriaceae bacterium UBA2655 | reverse complement strand
GAGGCTGTTTTCCACCAGCTCTTTTACCACCGAAGCGGGTCGCTCAACCACTTCGCCTGCCGCGATCTGGTTAGCCAGCTGCGGCGGCAATATCTGTATTGGCATGAGATGATCCTTATGCAGGCTTATTCCGGCGCAGGTCTGGCCCCGCGCCGGAACAGCAGTCAGGACGTGGGAATTTTCAGGGTTTGGCCCAGCATAACATTGGTCGATTTCATATTATTGGCCTGCATGATAGCCTGCGGCGTCACGCCATAGTGCGCCGCGATGGCGGTAAGCGAATCGCCGCGCGTCACCTTATGGCGCGCCGGTCTACGCGCGACGGTCGCCGCGCCGCCGCTCTGCGCCGGCACTTTCAGACGCTGCCCGACCCAAACGCCGTTTTTCTTTAGATGATTCAGTTCGCTGAGCGTCGTCATGCTGACGCCATATTTCGCCGCGATCCCGGAGAGCGTTTCTCCCCGCTGCACCACATGACGCTGGGTCGCGCCGGTATATTGCACCGAGCCTGTCGCCGGATGCGAGGTCACGCTAACCGCCGCTGCTGATTCGAGCGGTCGATTCTCCTGCTTTGGGAGCGATTGTAGCGGATGCGCCAGGAAGTAACTGCGCAGTCCTTTATAAATAGACTGGGCAATTTTCTCCTGATATGCGCTACTGCCGAGCAGCCGCTCCTCCGAGGAATTACTGATAAAACCGGTTTCCACTAACAGCGAGGGGATATCGGGCGAACGCAGCACGCCGAGGCTGGCATGCTCCGGCAGACGCTTATGCAGCGGCGAAACGCCGCGCAGCTGCTGTATCACCTTCACCGCCACATCATATCCTACACGCTGGGAATGGCCGAACTGCAAGTCGAGCACCGCCTGGCTGAGATAGGGATCGGCCTGGCTGTTCGCCAGCAGATCGCCCGCGCCGCCGAGCAGCTCCGACTGTTTCTCGCGCTGCTCCAGCCAGTTCGCCATTTCGTTATTGGCGCGCCGGTTCGACAACACCCAAACCGATGCGCCGCTGGCGGTATGGTTCGGCGCCGAGTCGGCGTGAATGGAGACCAGCAGGTTGGCGTTCTCTTTGCGCGCTACGTCGGAACGGCCCATTACGGAGATAAAATAGTCACCGTCGCGCGTCAGCACCCCTTTAAACATAGGATCGTCATTCAGCATCGCCTTCAGCTTGCGCGCGATGGCGATGGTGACATTCTTCTCTTTCAGGCCGCGCTGACCGATCGCGCCCGGATCCTGACCGCCGTGCCCGGCGTCGATCGCCACAATTACGGTTTCGTTGCGGCTTACCACATTGCCGCCGGGACGTACCGTACTGTTGCTGCTGGTGACGGACGTGACGCGATTTTCATCGAACGGATTGCGCGCCGGCGTCGCGCTACGCGCCGGACGCGGAGTGCTGCTGACGCTGGCGGCGGCGCGGCTGGCCGTTTCATTGCCCTGAATAGTGAAAACCACGTTATAGCTGTTGCCGTTGCGCTGCGTTACCGCGCGCGTTTTTCCGCTCTGCGTCAGCTCAAACACCAGCCGGATGCTCTGTGCGTCTTTTGGCGTGCTGGTGCGGATGCGCTTCACGATATTTTCGCCGCTGAAGGTTAGCGGCAGGCCCTTAATCACGCCGCTCTGGCGAATATCCAACACCACGCGTTCAGGATTGTGCAGCGGAAAAAAGCCATAAATGGGCTGACCGCCGAAGCTCAGCGTCACCGTCGCCCGGCTATCGCCGTTGGAGACCTGAATATCCGACAGGCTGGCTGCCGACGCGGAACCTGCAATCAGACACAGCAGCGCCAGCAACCCGATCTTAATCCGTGACATCATGTGCGATCCCTGCTTTCACTGAACTGCCGTAACATCGCTTCCCCGGTCGCCGACTGCGCGGCCAGTTCCGCCTGGCGCGCCGCGCCCGCATAGCTCAGCGTCAGCGACAGATCGGGCTGCGGCAGTATGCCCGCGCCCTGCTGCGGCCACTCCACCAGACAGATAGCGTCGCCGCCAAAATAGTCGCGGATGCCCATGAACTCCAGCTCTTCCGGATCGGCAAGACGATAAAGGTCAAAATGATAAAGCGCGCGATCGCCGAGGGTATAAGGCTCGACCAGCGTATAGGTCGGGCTTTTCACATTCCCCTGATGGCCCAGCGCCTGTAAAAATCCACGGCTAAAAGTGGTCTTTCCAGCCCCTAAATCGCCATATAAATAGATAACGGCCGCGCCGTTGCAGGCGCGGGCCAGGTGTGCGCCCAGTTCAAGGGTCGCCGCCTCATCAGGCAAAGGGATAACACAAGTCTTCATGCTTTATTATTGGATCATCTCTGGATTGACGAACTGCCACAAATGTTCGAGTAAATCTGTCGCCAGCATGCCGCGCGTGCCGCGCCGCAGGGCCACGGCGTCTGCTGCCGCGCCGTGCGCCACGCAACCTGCGCAGGCAGCGTCGAATAGCGACAGCTGCTGACCCATCAGCGAAGCGATAATGCCGCTCAGCGTATCGCCCATGCCGCCGGACGCCATGCCTGCGTTTCCGACGTCGGCAAACGCCATCTCTCCCGCCTCGCTGACGATAATGGTGCCGGCGCCTTTTAATACCACGACGCCGCCATAGCGTTTCGCCAGGGCATGCGCTGCATGTAAGCGATCACTTTCCACTTCGCTGGTCTTGATGCCGAGCAGCCGGGCCGCTTCGCCGGGATGCGGCGTAATGATGCGATTTTGACGTTTCTGCGCGCTGATTGCCAGTAGGTTAAGCGCATCAGCGTCCCAAAGCATCGGCTTTTCGCTGCTTTCCACCGCTGAAAGCGCCTTTTTGCCCCAGTCGCGCTGGCCGAGGCCCGGGCCGATAGCAATGATATCCGCCCACTCCAGCCCGTCGGCCAGGCTTTCGTCGGTCAGTTCGCCCGCCATCAGCTCCGGGCGCGCCGTGAGAATCGGCCCGATATTGTCTTTGTGAGTAAGCACTCGCACTAATCCAGAACCGGTACGTAATGCCGCTTCGGACGTCATACGAATCGCGCCCGCTGTGCCTTCGTCGCCGCCGACCACCAGCAGCCGGCCATGATTGCCCTTGTGGGAAGTCGGCTTGCGCGGTTTCAGCCAGCGCGGGAGATGGGTGGCGTCAAAGCGCGCCATCGGCGCCGACTGCCCGGCCAGCCAGTTTTCCAGCCCCAACGCGTGATAATGCAGGGTGCCGATATAGTCGCGCGCCTTGCCGGTGATCTGGCCGGGCTTAAGAGCGATTACACTCAGCGTATGGGCCGCTTCAATCACCTCGCCCGGCGCGGTGCCGTTAGCTGCCACTAACCCCGACGGCATATCGATCGCGAACACCGGCGCATGGTGCGCATTCGCCTTCTGGATCAGCGCGGCGTAAGGCGCGGACGGCGCGCGATTAACGCCAGTGCCGAGCAGCGCGTCGACGATTACTTCGACCTTTTCCGGCCAGGGCGCGTCCGCCTTGTGGATTTCGCCGCCCGCCTCCAGCCAGCCGTTGCGCGCGCTCTCCGCCTCATCCGGCAGATCGCCGCTGCCTTCGACCGCCAGCAGCGTCACCTGAAACCCTGCGGCCTGCGCCAGACGCGCCACCACATAGCCGTCGCCGCCGTTATTGCCGTGCCCGCACAGGATCAGCCACTGCTGCGCCTCGGGCCACAGCGCGCGAATTTTTTCATATGCCGCCTGCCCGGCGCGCTGCATCAATTCATAGAGCGCGACGCCGCAGCTGTCCGCGCCGTCGCTTTCCAGCTGGCGCAGCGCCTGCGCAGGCCAGACAGAATATGGTAAGCTGTGCCCGTTTGCTTCTGAATGTTGGTTTTTCATGTCATATCCTCTCGATCTTCATCAGCTCGCCCAACGCATTAAACAGTGGGGCCTGGAACTCGGCTTTCAGCAGGTCGGCATTTGCGATACCGATCTCAGCGCGGAGGAACCTCGCCTGCAGGCGTGGCTGGAGAAACAGTATCACGGCGAGATGGAGTGGATGGCGCGACACGGCATGATGCGCGCACGCCCGCATGAACTGCTGCCCGGTACGCTGCGCGTCATTAGCGTACGCATGAATTATCTCCCTGCCAAAGCGGCCTTCGCCTCTACGCTGAAAAACCCCAGCCTGGGTTACGTCAGCCGTTACGCGTTGGGTCGCGATTACCACAAAGTATTGCGCAATCGTCTGAAAAAGCTCGGAGAAATGATAAAAGAGTACTGCGGCGAACTGAATTTCCGCCCCTTCGTCGACTCCGCGCCGCTGCTGGAAAGACCGCTGGCGGTCAAGGCGGGCCTTGGCTGGACCGGCAAACACTCTTTGATCCTGAACCGCGAGGCAGGCTCCTGGTTTTTCCTCGGCGAGCTGTTAATCGATCTGCCCTTGCCGACGGATAGCCCGCAGGAGGAGCAGTGCGGTCGCTGCGTCGCCTGCATGACCATTTGCCCCACCGGCGCGATTGTCGAGCCTTACGTGGTAGATGCGCGTCGCTGCATCTCCTATCTGACCATCGAGCTGGAGGGCGCTATCCCGGAAGCGCTGCGCCCGCTTATCGGTAATCGTATCTACGGTTGCGACGACTGCCAGCTTATCTGTCCGTGGAATCGTTACGGGCAGCTCACTGACGAAGCGGATTTTTCGCCGCGCGCCGCGCTGCGCGCGCCCGACCTAATGGCGTTGTTTCAGTGGGACGAGCAGACCTTTTTACGCGTGACGGAAGGCTCGGCTATCCGCCGCATTGGTCATCTGCGCTGGTTGCGTAACGTGGCGGTGGCACTCGGCAATGCGCCCTGGTCGGCGGAAATTATTCCGGTGCTGCAACAGCGGCTGGGAGAGAGCGAACTGCTTGACGAACATATCCAGTGGGCCATTTCGCAGCAGCAGGCGAAGCGGGAAAGTCTGGCGATTGAAGTCGGCCCGGCGCAAAAGAAAAGATTGGTGCGCGCCGTCGAAAAAGGGCTGCCGAGGGATGCTTAAGAAATATCCCAATCCGGCTAAAATGCTTTTCCACACGCTGTGAATAAAATTAAAAAGTCGTTGTCATTCAACTGCCATAAATTTCACAAGTCGCTTAAATAGCAAATTGAAATATCTTCACACCGTTATTAATCAAGAAGTTACGCCAATAATGTAACTATTTACGACGGTAGCAAGCGAGGCGGCTGAATAAGATCGCTGTGGATAACTCTGTTTAAAAGCGTTTAGCAGGCATGGGAAAACTGCGCCGGGACTCTGGCATAACTCTGTGGATAACAGTATCAGCGCCAGGGGAGGCGCCAAAAATCAACAACTTAATATAACTTATTGATTTTAAAGGATTTTAACAAGCACTAACGGGAAAAGTTCGCTATTATGGCGATCTTAACCTTGGCTGGCAAGCCTTTCGCTTCGTCTAACGGCTCGACCGCTTAATTTATGAACAACCCTTGTTGTAAAACGCTTTTTTCCCCTGATCGCTGAAAAAGGCGATCGGCTTTTTTCGGAATTATCAGACCATGCGGCGCCAGATAACGCTAAAGACGTCGGGATCGCATAAGCAAGCGAGCAGCAACGACGCGTTAACTAAAGAGCGCGTTAAGTCATGTCTTGATCGAAGGAAAAGAGAAGAAAAAATCTGGAGCGGGAAACGAGA
>DENB01000080.1:0-3050 GCA_002359495.1 Enterobacteriaceae bacterium UBA2655 | reverse complement strand
GGAGCGGGAAACGAGACTCGAACTCGCGACCCCGACCTTGGCAAGGTCGTGCTCTACCAACTGAGCTATTCCCGCGCCCTGTACCGCAACAAATTATTCATCGGTACGGGGTGCGCATTATACGAGAAATCTTTTTCGCTACAAGAGTCTGAAAGCAAATTTTTGCGTTTTTGGTGCGTTTGCTGCTTTAATCGTCAATCCGGCGCTTCCCTGCGCGGGTTTTGCTACTTAAAGCTGCAAAAAGTGTTCGCGGTAGTAAGCCAGCTCGGCGACAGATTCGCGAATATCGTCCAGCGCCTGATGCGTGCCCGCTTTTTTAAAGCCCGGCAGGATCGCTGGCTTCCAGCGACGCGCCAGCTCCTTCAGCGTGCTGACATCCAGATAACGGTAGTGGAAATAGGCTTCCAGCTCCGGCATGTACTTAAACAGAAAGCGGCGATCCTGACCAATGCTATTGCCGCAAATCGGCGAGCTGTTGGCGGGCACCCACTGCTTCAGAAACTCTATCGTCGCCAGCTCCGCCGCGCGATCGTCAAACTGACTCGCCTTGACGCGATCCACCAGACCGCTTCCGGTATGGGTGCGGACGTTCCACTCATCCATCAGCGCCAGCTGCGCGTCCGACTGATGCACCGCCATAACCGGTCCTTCCGCCAGAATGTTGAGATTGGCGTCAGTCACCAGCGTGGCGATCTCAATAATGCGATCGCGCTCGGGATCCAGTCCGGTCATCTCAAGGTCGATCCAAATCAAATTATTTTCATTTGCTGTTGTCATGCTGTTTCCTGCGGTGCCCAAGTCGTCATTACGATCGAATAAGGTGTATCATAGACGTTTTGCCCCGCGGGGCGAAGCCTGGCGAAAGCGTGAGAGGATGCGTGAGCAAAAATAAACTGTCGAAGGGTCAACAGCGTCGCGTGAGCGCTAATCATGAGCGTCGCCTGAAGCAACGGAGCGAAAAGCCGGAACCGGATGACAGCCTGTTTGGCGAGGCGAAAGATGGCATGGTCATCAGCCGCTTCGGTATGCATGCCGACGTGGAGGACAGCGAGGGAGAGGTTCATCGCTGCAATATTCGTCGTACCATTCGTTCGCTGGTCACCGGCGACCGAGTGGTATGGCGCGCCGCACAGGAAAGCGCGGGCAAAGGCATTGTCGAAGCCGTGCATGAACGTGCTACCGTGCTGACGCGTCCCGACTTCTATGACGGCGTGAAGCCCATCGCGGCGAATATCGATCAAATCATCATCGTTTCGGCGATCCTGCCGGAGCTGTCGCTAAACATAATCGATCGTTATCTGGTCGCCAGCGAAACCCTGGGCATTGAACCGCTGCTGGTGTTGAATAAGATTGATCTGCTGGATGACGAGGCGCGCGCATTCGTTGACCAGCAGATGGATATCTACCGGCATATCGGTTATCGCGTGTTAATGGTATCCAGCCGGGCGAAAGATGGACTGGCGAATCTGGAAGCGGCGCTGACCGGCCGCATTAGCATTTTCGCCGGTCAGTCCGGCGTGGGCAAATCGAGCCTGCTGAATGCGCTGCTCGGTCTTGAACAGCAGGACAATACGGCGATATTGACCAATGAGGTTTCCGACAACTCCGGTCTCGGACAGCACACTACCACCGCTTCGCGGCTCTATCACTTTCCGCACGGCGGCGATGTGATCGACTCGCCCGGCGTGCGCGAGTTTGGCTTGTGGCATCTCGAGCCGGAACAAATTACCCGCGGATTTGTCGAATTTCGCGAGTTTCTGGGCGGTTGCAAATTTCGCGACTGCAAACATGACGCCGATCCCGGCTGCGCCATTCGCGAGGCGGTGGAGAATGGCCTGATCGACGCGTCGCGTTTCGAAAACTACCACCGTATTCTGGAGAGCATGGCGCAGGTAAAAACGCGTAAAAACTTCTCCGCCAGCGAGGATTAACTGGCACTACGGCGGATTCGCCATCTTACCGGGGCGCTGGTACAATTCGCCCCCTTTTTCTAAAACCTTGTGAATTAAAGCCAGGAGGCTAAGGTGTTTGATCGTTTAAAGCTCGGCCTGAATCATTTTCTGCCAAAAAAATGGCTGACCGAACTGGCTGGCTGGGGCGCGAGTCGCCGCGCAGGTTGGCTGACCAAAGCGGTCATTGATATCTTCGTCTGGTTCTACAAAGTCGATATGTCCGAAGCGCGCAAGCCCGATACCGCCAGCTATCGCACCTTCAATGATTTTTTTGTTCGTCCGTTAAAAGACGATGCGCGCCCGATCGATGCGGACGCCAGCCTGATCGCGCTGCCTGCCGATGGCGCGATTAGCCAGCTGGGTCACATCGACGGCGATCGGATTTTTCAGGCGAAAGGCCATCACTATACGCTGGAAGCCCTACTGGCGGGCAACGAGCAGATGGCCGACCAGTTCCGCGACGGCGAGTTCGCCACTATTTATCTGGCGCCGCGCGACTATCATCGCGTTCATATGCCCTGCAACGGCATTCTGCGTGAAATGATCTATGTGCCGGGCGACCTCTATTCGGTCAATCCGCTGACGGCGCGCAATATCCCGAACCTGTTTGCCCGCAACGAGCGCGTCATCTGCTATTTCGATACCGATCTCGGCCCGATGGTGCAGATTCTGGTGGGCGCCACCATTGTCGGCAGCATCGAAACGGTCTGGGCGGGCACCATCACCCCNNGAAGGGGTCATCAAACGCTGGCACTATCCTGCCGCCGATGCCGAAGGCGCAGTGGTGCTGCTTAAAGGTCAGGAGATGGGACGCTTCAAGCTCGGCTCTACGGTCATCAACCTGTTTGCGCCTGGCCGCGTTAAGCTGGCGGAAAGCCTGGAAGCGGAAAGCGTTACCCGTCTTGGTCAGCCCCTCGCTCTTGCACTGCCGCAGCCCGGTGAAACTGTCGCCGCCGCTGAATAATCCCGAGTATTTTCTCCGTGCATACAACTCTTTTCCTGCTGCTGAGCCTCTGGCTCAGCGCCTCCGCTTTTGCCGCCGGCGTACCTGAAGCCGCTCAGCTCCGACAGGAGCTGGACGTGGCGAAAGCCGCCAAA
>DENB01000033.1 GCA_002359495.1 Enterobacteriaceae bacterium UBA2655 | reverse complement strand
CAAATTCAGTAAACCACTACAAAACCACTACAAAGCCACTCTTAGATAACATGGAGCGCATGTCATACGATGCAAAGACAGAGATGTTGAAATCGTTTGTCCGGGCTGATAGTGCTCAAATTGACGGGATAACTTTAGACCCTGAGACAGCCAAAGAACTAACCACAAACGCAAGGCGACGCTCTGTTGAAATGCGTATTGACGGCGTTTATCGCATTGAAGAAGTCAACAATACTGATCCGGAAAGCTTTAAAGTTAGAGTGCGTGAGGTTAAAACCGATAAACGCCTTTTATGTGTGGTTCAAGACGTATTTTTGGATGAGTCAGGTAATAAAGAAGCTTTGCAGCGCGCTGAGTGGGAGAGGAAGCCAGTGCACCTTAGTATCAATGCTAAGCATGTTGATGGCGACATTCGTTCAGCCGTTATCCTTTACGTGCGCGATGTGGAAGAAAAGCCCGAATGATTCGGGCTATATTGCTTATGCTGCACAACTTTGATGATTAATAGTCTTTTCCACTTCTGCATCCATATCAAGCTTAAAATCCAGCATCGATAGACAGCCCTCGATAAATCCTTCAGCCAGCTGAATTTCTATGCGAATAAGTTTTTCATCCTTTCTTGCCTGGCGCGCTATTTTTCTTTTAGATACCCCGTACAGGTAGTGAACTACCAGAACGGCATGCTCTTCAGGGCGCTTTGCCTTAAGTCTCGCCATGCAGCCTTCTATGATTAGCCCATCATTATCACTACAGGATAATATGTTTTTTGAATTCTGAGGAAGCAGGCCTTTGAATCCTGCTGCGATTGGCGAATAGTCAACACTACTGTGATCGGACTTCGCCCATCCAGCCCAACGTTCTAATACTTGTGACATGTCACGCATTTTTAATCCTCTCTCCACACAGTTTATTTCTTACCTGTCCCAATCACGCCGACTGCAATCGCCTGATCAAGAAACCTGAACAGCAGCATTAACTGACTGCCGTACTTCTCTTCGAATGCCTGCATATCGGCGTGCAGTTCATCGTGATGCGCCCTGCAAAGCGGAATCACGAATAAATCATGCGCCTTTGTACCCATACCTCCCTGGCCGTAACCGATGATGTGATGAGGATCGTCAGCGGGTTTACCGCAGCAGGCGCAATTTTGTGCCTTCACCCATAGTGTGTATGCCTCGTTTACCCAGCGGCGGCGCTTTGGTCGCAGCATGAAAGATTCCGGCGATTCCGGGTCTATTTTCAGGCCAAGAATGCGCTTCACTACCAGCCCGGCATCCTGAACCACTCCTGCCGCATTCACTTCCGGGGAAATAAACGCTTCTCTGGCAGGGCCTGTCGGCACCGTCTGCTCCGGTAATCTCAGAACGCGGCGCGCCGGCGCATCCGGTATCAGGTCCAGCACATCTTTGAGCGATGCCCACCAGCAGAGTTCCGGCAATGTCAGCTGGTGGCCTTCATCCAGCCCCATATCGCGACATGCGGCGCGGATAACCCAGGCTGACACGTTGGCCTTTGCGGTTTCCTCCAGCCGTGCCGGTATTGCCACATCCCTGAACTCGTTATCGTGACTGTAGCAAAGGCAGACCACGCCTGTTTCGGTCCGCAGCGTGGTGAAGTGGTGATGATGGTAATCATCTTTGCCCTGCCACTGGCAACGATCCAGCGTCGAGACCCACTCAGCCAGCCCGCGCCAGCCGCCGGCGGCATTGATCACCCGCTCTGAGGTGAAAAAGCTGATGAGGGACTTATCGTCCAGCAGCGGCTGATCGCCATCAGCCAGGCGACCGGACGGAAGATTTTCCATTGACGGCGACGGCGTGCTTATCAGTACCCGTCCGCGAAACAGGTGGATCAGGTCACTACCGGGCTTCAGGATGACTATTCCGGTTCGGGGTGCCACATCGGGCGTAAGCAAGGCCCTCATGCACCACCCGCCGCCAGCTCTTTGTCATGAGTAAATTCACCGTTCCAGCTGACTTTCATAGGCAGCTGGCGCTTCAGATATTTTTTATAGAGCCAGGCGGCTCCCTCGCGCAGCAGAACGGGCTGATAAGTGGTAAAGCTGGCAGACTGATTCGGGCTGACCTTACTGCTCTTCTCGGTCAGATATTTATCCCGCGCCTGAGAACGGACGCGCCAGTGCGCATGGTTCCCGTTGGGGTTGTCGTCATAGAGCCAGTTAGCAAGCTGGAGCCAGGCGTTAAGCTTGCTGGTGTTTACCCCGTTAAGGCGCTTGCAGAACTGGACCGGCGTCAGCCCGTCAGAAAACAGATTTTCGAGGTGTTCGATATACTGCGCCTGCCGGTGCGTCAGCACTTCAGCCTGCTGCTTTGCTTCCATCGCATCAGCCCATGCCCGCGCCAGCTTAATCGGGTCTGACATATCCGGCAGAAGAATTCCACCAACTTCCCGCAGCCGGAAATAGCTGTCTTCCAGTTTTTCGTAAAACGTCCAGGCTTCGTCTGTATCGACGATCTTCGACATACGGGCGGCGCCCTTTTCTGTCCACAGAGTCAGGGTACGGGCTTTGCTCGAAATTTGTGCGTGACTGTTAGCCACTCGCAAATTCTTTAACTCTTCACCCTCAACGGTAAAGACGTGAACGCCCTCTGTGAAACGGCTGATATTACGTGACAGGTTTTTGCGGATGTTCGCCTCATCCGTTCCGTATCCTTTCGCCAGCAGCTCGGTGTTGATAACGCGCTGATCGCGATACATGAGGACAGGAACGCTAAGGGAAGCATTTGATGACAGTACAACAGCACTGGCGGCACGCGTAGCGGTGCCTGTTACCAGACTTGGCATAGACTTTTCTCCACACATATTTTTATCCGGCCCTGCCCCCTCATCTGCAAATGAACAGGGCCACCTTTGCTTTCGCTCCTGCAAGAGCGGTAAGCACTCCTAATATAACGGCTTTTGCAGGCCTTGTAACGTTCGCTTCGCTTGTTCACGTAACCGGCACGAAACCCCTGATCGTTATCTCAGCTTTTCCCGGTTTGGCTATCTCGCCCCACTCCACAGTGAATCTTTTTATCTGGCTGTCATCGAGCCAGACGCCAGCGTGCGACAGGCTGTCGAACAGCGCTTTCTGATAGTTGTCCAGGTCGCGGCGACGCTTGTCTGGCGGGTACAGAAACACGGTAACTTCCACGTTCACTGTAATCGGCTGCAGGCGCCGTTTGAGTTGAGCCAGGATCGCCTCGATGGCGTTGGTGCGAAAAGAGCGCCCGGAGGCGCTGATTTTCATTCCGGTATTGGTGGCCCGCCAGTAGCCGTTGACGCTTGGCGGGAATGGCAGGGTTAATTTCATGCGACGGCACCCTTACTTCCAGAGCACATTTCCGGCAAATTAGCACGCACAAGAGCCTCAGCGAACGGCGGCGGCACCGCGTTGCCACAGCGGGCGACCTGCTTATCTTTGGCGTACGTTTTGCCCTGGTAGTCGCGGTTAATGACATACCAGGAGGGAAAGCCCTGAGCGGCGTATAGCTCATGAGGCTGCAGCATGCGCATACCAATATCCACGATTTGATATTCCACGCCTTCCACCATCACGACGCCGCTATTGCCAGCACCTTCAACGCCCTGGAATGTCTGAAGCAAGGCACGAACTTCACCTACATGCTGCCCTCCGGCCGTGATGGTAGGCATTGGCGCATCAGTGCGCTGACCGTCTTTGCAGGTTCCTCGCAACTTAATCAGGTTACTGGTCACCAGCGCATGATGATCCGTTGTAGTGATGGTATGCGCCGGCGCATCCATCGCTGCGCCAGGTCCGGTGTAATTGCCGCCAAAATGTTTCGCCAGAAAAGCTGATACCAGTGCGCTTTTGCCACCGCCGCCCGCCGTTACAGTGGCGCTTGGCTCATCCGCGCTATGGCCGACACTGCCCCCAAACTGGCGAGAAATAAAGGGGGTTACCAAACAGGCGCGGGACTCTTTCAGAATGGTGTGGGCTGGCTTATCCACGGGGCGAGGCTTCGCCTGGTACTCTGAACCACCCGTGCCCGCGATAAACGGAGCTATTTGAGGCTCTACAATCGCATAACCGTGGGTTTTCGTGATGGTCTGCAGCGGTTCTGTCAGCGCCTGACCGCGAAAGCAATCGTAAGTCGTTTTAGTGCTGGTATGGTTGCATTTAACGATAAACGGGGATGGGTTATCCATCACAAAACGCTGGATACCACGGGCAATGCGGCGCATGGTGTTTTCCGCCAGTGGTTTTTTGCGTTCAAAAATGCTGGGGCAATCCAGTGACCAGTCGATGCATTCCGCCGCAGTGCGCCAGGGCGCCAGCTGACCAGCCTGAACCGCCAGCGATTTCGGATCGCCATGAGTAGCTTTCGGCCAGCTGATTGCCGTGCTATCGCATCGCATAACCATGAAAAAGCGTTTTCTGATGGTTGGGGCGCCATAATCACAGGCGCGCAGCTCGCGATGATCAACGTCATATCCCAGCCCATTAACCAGCTGCACGGCGGCGTCACCGTGGCGGTCAATGTGGAGGAATTCGCAGACCTCATCCAGAGCCGGATGATCAGCAGCAACGCCGCTACTCAGCATACCCACAAAGGCGGCAAACGTTTCGCCGGCGCGCTGCGGGTCCGGGCGTTCCTCTTCGACCAGCAGCGGCCCCCACGTTTTAAATTCTTCAACGTTCTCCAGCATCATGACGCGTGGTCGTACGGCCAGCGCCCAGCGAACAACGATCCATGCCAGCCCGCGAATCTCTTTTTTTACCGGCGTGCTGCCTTTAGCCTTGCTGAAATGACGACAATCCGGTGAAAACCACGCCAAGCCAACAGGTACCCCGGCGGTGGCCGCCGCCGGGTCGATATCGAAAACAGATTCGCAGTAATGCAACGTTTCGGGATGGTTGGTTGTATGCATAGCGATGGCATGGGGATCGTGATTTATTGCAATATCAACGCTACGCCCAATCGCCATTTCAATTCCTGTGCTTGCGCCACCACCGCCAGCAAAATTATCAACAATAATTTCCTTCATGAAAAAGACTCCATGCCAATGAGCTTGCCTGCCGCGCTAATGACTTCCTGTACAGGCATCTTTTCAAGCAACATACGATTTATGTGAAACTTAATTTTTCTCTGCTGCGCAGGCTCAAGGTTAGAAATCATTGTCAGCTGGTCGAAAACCAAACCAACTTCAGCGGGCCACACATCGTTTTGGGATTCCTGTTCAGATCTCTCTTGCTGCCCGCCCCCATTGATAAGATCGCGAATTTCGCAACGCAGCATCCTGACGTTCGACCAGCACTGGCGATCAGTCTTCTCTGCCAGTTTGAGGAACTGAGCCATATCCAGCCCGGCCTCCTGGCGGGCATCGATGGCCGCCGAGGTAAATCGCCTGAACATCTCTTCCGCTGCTTCAGTGCTTTCGCAATGCTCTGCCAGCCACGCCCTGAGCTCATTGCTCTCGCTTTTTGATTTAATGAGCCGGACTGCCTTTGCGACAGTCTCAGGAGGGATAACCACTACAGAGGGACTCTCAACCGAATCTGCGGCCCAGGTATGCGCATACTTCGATTCGCTGAAGGTGTAATCATCCTTGTCGCCGAAAGCAGCGGCTGCGCAACCCCAGACCTCAACACCGCTCTGTTCGAGAATGTCTTTACGCGCCAGCGGCAATTCGCATTCTTCAGGCTGCTCCAGGCTGTCCAGCTCCAGCTGGGTTTCTGTCTTCAGTGATTGCTCCGGCTCTGCGCCAGCGGCAATACCAAAGTGCTCTTTAGCGCTGCGGATGATGTCCATCGCTTCGAAGGCTTCCAGTTCTGATGAGAAATCGACAGTCAGTTGCCCTGGCTCTTCCAGCTGTTCGACCTGAGCATGTTTCGCCAGCAGCTCCACCAGCTTGCGTGCCAGTGCCGCGCTGAACTGCGGCATAGCGTCGGCTTTGGTCAGCTTCTTCTTGCCGGTCGCTTTCGCCTTTTCCAGCTGCGTTTTGGCGACCGTCCCGGCTTTAACGCCATGCTCGCGCACCAGGGCAACCACAGTGGTCGCGGCAACTTCCCGGTTTTTCACCATTGCGATCAGTTCATCGCCGCTGCTCAGTAACTGCAGATGATGTTCAACGTCGGCAGCTGAGCGCTTGACCTTCTTCGCAATCTCTGCCGGCTCCCAGCCCTGATTAATCAGGCGCTGATACGCAGCGGCGCGCTCCAGCGGCTCCAGCGGGCGTCCCTGGCTGCTTGTGACCATGAAGGCAATACGGTCGGCTTCGCTGCCTACGAAGTCTTTGCACTCCAGGCGGATATCGTAACCGGCTTCTTTCGCCAGCAGCGCGCCGTGGTAACGGTGGTGACCGTCGATGACTTTGATGCCCTGCTCTGTGACCTGAACGGCCAGCGGCGGGACATGTTCTCCGGCAATGAAAGCGTCGCGGAATTCCAGAACGTGGTCCTGATCGATTTCCCTGATGTTGTAACCAGTTTCGACATACAGCTCATCAACGCCCAGCAAGTAGGTTTTGCGGGTGGTTATGTTCGTTTCGGTCTTGGCTTTGTTGTCGTAAATTCTTGCTAAGTTAGTCATTTGGTTGCCAGCTCCCATGCCAGGACAATAATCAGCGCGGCGTTCATCAGGGCCGCAGTGCGAATGCTTTGGTAAAAAATTACGTTCTGCTCAAAGTGGTTACGGACCAGTGATCTCATCGGTTCAGGTCCTCCCATGTGCTCTGGCTGTTCATCACCCCGCCAGAAATGCCGCTGTAGTTGCCGCAGTTCAGGTTCCCCATCGCGATGCAGTGATCGCGTCGTGCCGCTGCACGGGTGCGCAGTTGCGGGTTACGGGTTGAATCAAATGCTTCCAGCCAGACACGCGCAGCGCGGCGCCAGTACCGCCCTTTCTCCAGTTCGGTAGCCTTTTCAGCCCAAGCCTGGAACCGGAGCGCCGCCGGACTGACGCTCTGAGGCAGCGTGTAACGATATTCCCTGTCTCGCTCCACCAGCCCCTGGCTCAGAAGTTCACGCAACACATAGCGAACGTGACAAATAACCAGACCAGTATCTTTGCTCAGCTGCTCGGCAGACTTGCCGGCGCTCTCGCTCAGGAGGCCGAGGATCAATGGTTCAGATTTCATGTTCATATCTCCTCTCACTCACTGCGAAAGCCGTGGGGGATTTCATAGTCGGTAGACGGGATCACCGTGATATCGCGTTGCTTTCCTGTCTGCCATTGCCCGTTCAGGCGCTGCGGGCGCCCTGCCTTGTTCCATTTGGAAGCGGACTGCAGATAGCCGGGGAAGTTTTTCGGGATGAAGAGCGTAGCCGGACGCAGATACTGCTCCTGCTCTGTGTCACGCCAGTGCTCATGCTTGTAATCGACCACCAGCTGAAGCTCGTCCACTGTATATCCCTCAGCTAGGCGGGCGCGGATATTCTCCAGTGAGGATTTGCTTACCTGGAATTTCGCACCAGCGGCCTGATTCAGATGCGTTAAAACCTGTTTAGCAAAATCGGTAATCATCACATCACGGTCGGGTTGCGCCGCAACCTGACAAGAAGCTTTTTTATCTGACGGATCATGTTTTGAATTTACTGACGGATCGTCGCCAGATTCTGGCGGGTGAAAACCGCTGTTTTTGCTGGATTTTGACGGGTCAAATTTTGAGGTGTCATAATTTGATGCATCAGATTTTGACGTGTCAGATTTTGATGTGTCAGATTTTGATGTGTCAGATTCTGACGGGTGAGACATAGCGGACTCACGCAACTTTCTCACGTTCAGTTGATACATGTTTGACGTGTTACGGTTACCCTTGCGACGCGCCGTGCTGGTCAGCCAGCCTTCGTTTTCAAGCTTTCGGATCGCCGCGCGTACAGTGCTTGGACCTGCGCCAATCTGGCGAGCAATGGTCTCAATAGATGGCCAGCAAACGCCCTCATCGCTGGAGAAATCTGCCAGGCGGGCCATGATGGTTACGCTAGTGAGTTTCATACCCGTCGCGGCGCAACCATCCCAAACGTATGAAGTTAATTTAACGCTCATGCCGCTACCCTGCGTCCTGATGAATTGAACTCGCCCACGGTCCAACTAACGAAGCTGTGGTTCACCTCATCACGGCAACCTGGTACATTAAGCACATACCGCAGCGGCTCTTGATTTTTACGGCCACCAGTTGTAGGGAGGCAACGAAATTGCGGAATGGAATGGAATCTGGTTAAATTGCTCATGCGATTATTTCTCCACACACATTGATTTGATCGCACCAGAACGCTCCGGGCTGCAACCTGGGGCGTTCACCTTTTCTGGCGGGCAGAAAACGCGATAAAGCAGAGTTAAATGTTCTTGCCACTTAGCCATCACCTGATAACTGTTCTCTTCAATCCGCTCACGCTCAGCCTCATCGATAACTCCGTCTGCCGTTGCTTTGCGCAGATATGCTGAGTGTTTGCCGATCCACTCAATCGACTCCATCAGGCGTTGATTAATGTCGTCATTATCGACATCCTCAATCTCCACCAGCGGCACGTTAACGCTGTTTGACTGCCGCGATACGGCGTCAGCGATATACTTAGTACCGCTAGCCTGCTGCAGAACCATCGCCCACCCCATAGGAAAGGTTTGATCGCCATTAGCGCGCAGGCGGTTAAACAATGCGTCTTCAGTTACGCCAAGCCATTCAGCTGCTTCGGCATAACCGCCCGGCAAGCTGGAAATGGTTTTCTTAATTGCGACTACCAGCCAGGCTGGTTGCTTTTCGATTTGCCAATTTGGTTTACCCACTGTTGAGTTCCTCCTGCTGTGGTTACAGATGATTAGCGGAATGCTTTAAATTCACTTTTCTTTGGGCTTGCTGGGAGGAAAAACATCATCAAGAGAACAATTGGCCCCGAGCTTGTTTAGTCCGCTCACAATCATGCGGCACTCGTCCAAACCTGGCTTTCGGATGCTCAACTCATAATTGGCAACCCTTGATTGCCCCCAACCGATGACATCCGCCAGTGCTGCTTGGGATATGGCGAGCTTTTTTCTTTGCTCGGCGATGGTGTTCATTGTCTTCTCCACAAATTAATCACCACCCAATTACACACAATTCGTGATTAAGAGTCAATGACAATACGTGTAGATACAGCAATCACGCTTCGTGTTAAATTTAGGGGATGAAAACAATGCATGAATTGATCGGGGAAAGGATTAAGTCCCTCAGAGAAAGCAAAGGATTGAGTCAGGCTCAGCTTGCCAAACTTTGTGGCTGGTCGGCACCATCACGTTTAGGCAACTATGAGGTCGGCGCTAGAAAAGTTAGTGCAGATGATGCAGTGCTGCTGGGGGCTGCGCTCGGAGTTTCCCCGGCAAGAATTATGTTTGGCGATGATTCCTCTACCGTTTTCAAGCAATATGATTACCCTCTCTTTGCATCGGTTCAGGCGGGCCCATTTTCGGAAGTGGGCAGCTATACGGCGAGCGATGCGAAGACGTGGGTAGCAACTACGAAGAAGGCCAGCGAGAATGCCTTTTGGCTGGAGGTGAAGGGCCACTCTATGACAGCGCCGCAGGGTGTGCGCCCGAGCTTCCCTGAGGGCATGCTGATTCTGGTAGACCCTGCAGAACCCGTGGAGTCAGGAGATTTCTGTGTTGCTTCTGCCAACGCTGATTCAGAGGCAACGTTCAAGAAGTACGAGCTGGACGGTGGCGTTAGCTACCTGGTGCCGCTGAACCCTGCATACAGGATTATCGATTGCGACCACAGCATCCGCATCATCGGCAAAGTGGTCAAGGCCCAGTGGCCGGAAGAGACTTTTGGGTGAAAATTATGGACAATAATTTATCTGCAGCGAGTGAACACCGAGGCAAGATCGGTTTTATCTTCCCCGCAACGCGAGATAATGATGGTAACGCTATGCCAGTGTTAAACATTTTTTCTCAAAGTGAGTCCATATCGCTATTGATGTGCTCTGCATTTATGGATTTAAATGCAGGAAGCTCTTATTTGGTCAGTATGTCGCTGAAGTCTCCAAGCGGGGTGGAGATGATGGCTGCCAATAACCTCGATGGTATACCACCCGATCAAATTCATCCTGTAGCTAGAACTACATTTCTTTCAGCAGGATTAAATTTTAAAGCATCGGAATCTGGCATTTATACCTACTCCTGCGAACTGATTGAAATGATGCAGACTACAGTCGATAAAAAAGACATTTCTTTCAATATATTACTGGACTTAAACGATCATGGAAAAGGCTAAAGTTACTCTTGCTTACAGCCAAGATTGGAATGCTGGACAACAAGATCCGCCTGATGCATCATTTAAGCATGGCAGTGGAAATGGTGGAGGTGATGACATGTTAGAGCGTGTAAAAAAACTTGAGGATCAAGTTGCTGCCATTGGCACTGATATAGCGGTTATTAAAGCTACGATCTGCACAAAGGAAGATTTGCAGAAAGAGATTAATGGCCAAACGTGGAAAATTATCATTGCGTTAGTTGTCACCGTACTTATAGCCGTCCTTTCAAAATACTTCATTAAATAACCCGGTCATCGCGCCGGGTTTTTCATGCCTGTAACTCCTGCACCACCTGCACTTTTTTGTTGCTCCTGCATCTTGTAACTGAACCTGCAGCCCGCCACTGAACGGGCTTTTTGTGCGTGTTGAGTCTTCATTACGATACGGCCCTCAAGGCAGTCAATAGCAAAAAAAACTTTAAATCACATAAATTTCAAGCACATATCGTGTTTAATGGCAATATAACACAAATCGTGTTTGACAAATAAATCACAATATGTGTATATTTCCTTATTGAAAATTTAGAGTGTCCATTATGAATCTCATCAAAAGCATATCCAACACTAGTTTTGGGACCTGTTAACGTTTCTGTGCCTCTTCCCTGAAGCTGAGCTGGTCTGTGATGGTGATCTGGGTGTTGTGAAGGTGGAATGCGGTGGGTGGGGTCTGGCTTACGCCCCTGTGTTTTGAGAATTGCTGTGGGCTTTGGCGGTTTCTCCGGGTCTTCAACCAACCTCTGGAGGAAGGAAGATAGTGTTCTACCGGTTTAACCGCCCTTTTTCACAACGGCAAGAGCATTGGCTGATGGTGGGTATAGTGCCAGAGGCGTTCTGACAGTGCTCTCTCCGTTGTGGTGATGGCGTCAGTGCGAACGCGGAAGGCTAAAACTTAACGGCTTCAAGTCTACAATCCGCTCTTTGAACAGCCGACTTAGAGCACCGGGAGGCACCCGGCACCACAACTACTTTTTGTGTGGAGTAATCGGGCTGTGGTTCATTGCAGTGATCCACCAGCCAACTAACTGAATCCCCTTTTTGTTTTATTGCCGTCACTGGCAAGGGATTCGTGCAAACCAAAATCGTGTGGAGATTAATTTCATGAGCTTTTTTAAATTCACCAGCGATGCAGCGCTGGCCGGCTGGGAAAAAATTCAAGCCGATGCCGAGCAGCTGCGCGCCGCAGGTAATTCTTTTGCCGCACTGTTTGGCGGAAAGGCGGTTTTCACCTCAGACGGAATTCGTGAATCGTTCTACGGCGTCAAATTTTCAGGCGCTATGTATGTCTCTGCCGAGCTGTGGACCAAAGGCACCAGCCGGACAGGATTTGCCACCTGGCCCAAGAGCAAGGCGCCAAAAGGGCTGATTGAAGAACATAAAGCACTCCAGGCGCTCTGGAACGAACAACGGCCTAAATTCGGCGTTGAGAAAGGAGGATTCTTTCCGCTCATCGGCCTGGACTGGGGAACATTGCTTTTTACCGGTATCACCTATTTCCGCCATGGCGACGCGATCTACGTTGAAACTTCGGCCACCCCGGAAGCAAACGCTGGAGCGATCGAGATTTTGGGTAGTGAGTACGATAAGGCAAAGCGGGAGCAACAGAATGCAAAAGCCTAACGACGATATCCGGGTAGGCGTGATCATCTTCCCCTACTCCAAACTTTTGCGCGGCTGGATCGCCCCTGATGGCGAACTGGTCGGCAATCCGATTAAAGCTCAGCGCATGGCTGAGGAACTGAACCGCAACATCACCATCCACTGAGGGCCGCCAACATGCTTTCAAATAAATCAAACAAAGAAGTTGTGGCCGCCGGCCATCAGTTCGCTAAAAACATCGGCGCGGATACCTCGCTGATCGAAATGGCAAAGATGGTCACTGAGTTGGCCTCTCGCTTGGATGTGGCAAATGTTCGCGCCAATTTGATGGCCGCAGAAGTTTTACGCATCAATAGCGTGCTGCCAGCAGCTATTACTGCCCTTCAGGCATCAGATGCAGACCCGACCCTTATTGATGATCTGAACGTTTCCCTGGCGACACCAGCCAGTGACTGCTGGATTCGAACCTTGCGCAGCGAAGCCATTGGAGAGGCGCGCCGGGCTGTCTGCACGCTGGGTAACCACCACCAGCCAGGCATATCACATGCGATCAACATCATTTCTCAAATGGAAATGGACCTGCTCCGTTCTAAGCCAGCAACACTGAGGGCTGTGTCATGAGCCAGAAAAACAACGCAGTATCAGTTGAGCGTGACCAGATGGAGCAGGACCTGGTGACAAAGGACCTGCTTTGCCAGGCGCTCGCAGATAAGTTTCTTGAGCTTCGGGCAGAACGCAACGCGCTGGCGGCGGAGAATGCGGTAATGCTGAAGCTACTGACGGATATCAGTGAAAATCATGTTGAATATTTCTCTGAAGGCGAAGGCTATACGTTTGCCGGGGTTCCTCTCGATTACGTTTCTGAAATAAACATGTATATCAGTCGCGATGTGAATGCTGAAAACCCATTCCCAGCCACTGACGCCATCCTTAACGCGGTGCGGGCTGAGGGTGTCGAGATGTTTGCGAATCACTGCCTGAAACGACGCGGCGAAATGATGAAGACTGAGCCGAACGAGGCTGTTGTTAATCAAGCGATAACCGCCACCCGTCGAGCTGGTGAGTTTGCATTGCATTTCGCCGCCCAGCTCCGCGCTGGCAATGCTGGTAAGGATGGTGTGTGATGTCCGCCATCAAGCACCCGGTTATTCGCTACCATGGCGGGAAATTCCGCCTGGCATCATGGGTCATCAGCCATATGCCAGAGCACAAATGCTATGTAGAGCCTTTTGGCGGCGCAGCTGGCGTACTCATCCAAAAACCGCGCAGCTACGCCGAGGTTTATAACGATCTCGACGGCGAAGTGGTGAACCTTTTTCAGGTCTTACGTAACCCTGAATTATGTCAACGCCTTCAGGAGTGTTGCCGCCTCACTCCATATGCACGAGATGAATTTTATGCGGCGAGAGAATCCACGGAAGAACCCGTTGAACGGGCGCGCCGGATGGTTGTTAGGGCATGCATGGGCTTTGGCTCAGCCGCAGGCATTGGCGGTAACTCAGGGTTCCGCAGCGATAGTAAACGCAAATATGCGACCGCTGCACACCTGTGGGAAAGATATCCTGATAACTTGAGCGCGGTATGTCAGCGCCTGCAGGGCGTTATTATCGAAAATAAAGACGCACTGGCCATAATGCGTGCTCACGATGCTGAAACCACGTTGCACTATATCGATCCGCCATACGTGCCGGAAACTCGCGTACAAGGAAATCGCTATTACAACCATGAGATGTCGCCTGAAGGGCATGAGCAGTTACTGGCCGTTGCCGGGACATTAAAAGGCATGGTGATGATCAGCGGCTATGACAATGAGCTGTACAACGACATGCTGATCGGATGGAAAAAAGAGTCCAAAGATTCACGTATATCAGCCGGGCGTGGGACAAAAGTAAATAAGGAGTGCATTTGGATAAGCCCGGAGAAGAGCTATGCCTAAATCCCCCGCCGAACGCAAAGCAGCGCAGCGTGCCAGACAGGCCGCTGCCGGCGGTAAAAAGCTGGAGCTGTCGCTGGATAGTCAGGAACTGAAGATGCTGGCGCATAACTGCGCCGCACGGCGCCCCGGTCGCGAGCCGTACGAACTGAACGAGTACATCGCGATGCTTATCCGCAAAGACGCGGCTGAGCTGGCGAAGCAGATGGAGGCACTGGAGCAAAAGCAGTGCGGGAAATGTCAGGATCGTCTGCCGGTTACCTCCTGCCCGTGCCAGGGTGATTCGCAGTGCTGGGCCACTAGCGGCTGGCTTGAGACAAAATTAAACATCACGCCGTGACGTGTCACGGATGCTTAACCTGTTGCAGCAGGAGTGGAGAATTAACATGGCCAATACAGATTTGATTTCAGAGAAAGAGGTTATGGATAAGCTGAAGGTTTCATCCAGAATGACCATCTGGACTTACACCCATAAGATGGGATTCCCTAAGCCAGTAAGAAGCCGTCCAAAGCTTTACTTACTGGCCGAGGTTGATAGCTGGATACTTAACGGCGGCGTTAACCAGAGATCAGCTTAATTTGCTCAAAAATCCTTTCTGCATAGAGCTCATATGCCGCCTTCTGTTCTGCTAACCAGTCGTGCTTGTTATAAACGGCAAGCACGCCCCCTAAATCATGCCCCAGCATCTTTTCAATCACATGCGGCGCAACGCCTTCCTCTGAAAGCCTGGTCGCCAGCGTTCGCCTGAAGTCATGAGCCGTAAAGTCCCCGATGCTCAACTGATCACGTAATAGCCGGACATACCTTGTAGCTGAGCCAATCGATAAGGGGATATCGCGATCGTAAGCGCCAGGAAAAAGAATATCCTTACCTGAAGCCTTAGCCTCCTCAAGCAGTGGCAACGCATGCTTGAAAATAGGACGCCTGATAATTTTGTCTGTTTTGCTCTTTGCGGCCGGCAGAGTCCAAATGTTTTCTTCGAAATCGAATTCTTGCTTTTGAGCCTCGCGCATCTCACTATTACGAGCGCCATAAAGTATGAGCAACTTAACCAGGCGCTTAGAGGACGCGGTCGCAGTGGTTTTTTCATTTTCCAACCAAATCTGGGCCAGTTGGCGATAGGTCAGGACTGTTTCCCCTACCCTCGGTTTTTTTCCAAAGTCTTTGGGGTCAAGCCGAAGCAGGCTTGAACTGTCTATGTATTGTCGCCGGGCGCACCAGTCTATGGCGCCACGCAGATTAACCAGAAGCCTACGGGCCTTAACAGGGTTTTCATGTTCTTTCTTGGTAAAGAAATCTACCCATGAACTGACGTTTATATCCTCAAGGGGAATGCCCTCAAACACGCCTTCCATCTCGTTAAGAACTACGCGATTGTAAACTTCTTGAGTGCTTTCTCGGAGCGCTTGCTGGACATAATTTTTCCACCAGTAGCTGATGCAGTCTTGAAGTGTTGGGCGGAATTTAACCTGTGGTTTATGGTGCTTAGGGTCTTTCCCTGCTGCAAGCGACTCCTTAAATTCTCCTACTTTTATTCTGGCATCCCTTAGCGAAATTTCCGGATACCTACCGATTCCGAGGCGATGCTGTTTGCCGTTGAATCGGTATCTGTACTGAAAGCTGATAATACCCTTTGGCGTGATGCGGATTCCCAGGCCATCTGCGTCAGTTAACTCAGACGGTCCGTCATAGAGCTTGCCCTGCAATCCTCTTAGCTTTGTGTCACTGATGGCCATCTATGTACTCATCTAATTTTATTGGTACTCATAGTGTACTTGATCATCGTTGGACAAAGGAATATGAGAAAAGACATGTAAATAACAATGAATACAAGAAGCCTATTTTATTCATTCTATTTTCAAGTGGTTACTTACATTACTGGCCGCTTGAATACATAAAAATACCCATAGATACATGCAGGGCATAACCGTCAAAATTATGCGCAGGATCTGCAAATTTCGGTGCGCGGCTTCGGTTCGCGCTCAACCTACGGCGTGCGTGGATTACGCATGTATGTCGACGGCATCCCCGCCACTATGCCCGACGGCCAGGGGCAAACCTCCAATATCGATATCAATTCGGTGGATCATGTTGAAGTGCTGCGCGGTCCCTTCTCCGCGCTCTACGGCAACGCCTCCGGCGGCGTGATCAACGTCGAAACGCAAACCGGCCAGCAGCCGCCCACGCTGGAGGCGAGCAGCTGGTACGGCAGCTACGGCAGCTGGCGCAACAGCGTTAAGGCGAGCGGCGCGACCGGCGACGGCAGCCAGGCGGGCGATGTGAACTACACGGTTTCCGCCTCGCGCTTTACCACCCACGGCTACCGCGATCACAGCGAAGCGCAGAAAAATCTGGGCAATGCGAAGCTCGGCGTGCGTCTGAATGATGTCAGCACCCTGACGCTGCTGTTCAACAGCGTTCATGTCGAAGCGCAGGATCCGGGCGGTCTGACGGAAGCGCAGTGGCATGACAATCCGCGCCAGGTGGTCAGCAACGTGACCCTGTATAACACCCGTAAAACCGTCGATCAGACGCAGGGCGGCCTGCATTATCAGCGACAGATGAGCGAAAACGACGATCTCAGCGTGATGATGTATGCCGGAATCCGCGAAACCACCCAGTTCCAGTCGATTCCGGCCAGTGTGCAGAGCAACCGCAACCATCCCGGCGGCGTGATCGACCTGACGCGCCATTATCAGGGGATCGATACGCGCTGGACCCACCGCGATATGCTGTTCACGCTGCCGGTAACGTTCACCGGCGGGCTGGACTATGAAACCATGACCGAACGCCGCAAAGGCTATGAAAACTTCACCGTCAGCAACGGCGTAACCGATTACGGCACGCAGGGAAATCTGCGCCGCAACGAGCGCAACCTGATGTGGAACCTCGATCCTTACCTGCAAACCGCCTGGCAGCTTACCGATAAGCTGTCGCTGGATGCCGGGGTGCGCTTCAGCACGGTGAACTTCGATTCCAACGACGACTATCTGGCGAACGGCGACGACAGCGGCGATGCGCGCTATCACAAATGGCTGCCCGCCGCCGCGCTGAAATACGCTATCGATAACGGCTGGAACGCCTGGTTCTCCGCCGGACGCGGGTTTGAAACGCCGACCATCAATGAGCTTTCCTACCGTTCCGACGGCCAGTCGGGCCTGAATATCGGGCTGAAACCCGCCACCAGCGATACCCTGGAACTGGGCACGAAAAAACGCCTCGGCAACGGCCTGCTGACCGCCGCGCTGTTTCAGACCGATACCCAGGATGAAATTGTGGCGGACAGCAGCAGCGGCGGCCGCACCACCTATAAAAACGCCGGCGAAACGCGCCGTCGCGGCCTGGAGCTGGGCATCGATCAGCAGTTCGGCTGGAACTGGCGGCTAAAGGTGGCTTATACCCTGCTGGACGCGCGCTATCGCAGCAACGCCTGCGGCGACGACAGCTGCGACGGCAACCGCATCCCCGGCATCGCCCGCAATATGGCGTATGCCGGACTGGCGTACGCGCCGGAACAGGGCTGGTACGCCGGAGCGGAGCTGCGGTATATGAGCCATATCGAAGCGGATGACGACAATGACGCTCAGGCGCCTTCGTATACCGTGGCGGCGCTGAACAGCGGGTATAAATGGCAGATCAGCGACTGGACGATGGATCTTTTCGGCCGCGTCGATAATTTGTTCGACCGCAACTATGTCGGTTCGGTGATCGTCAATGAAAGCAACGGCCGCTATTTCGAACCGGCGCCGGGGCGCAACTACAGCGTCGGGTTAACGGTAAGCTACGCGTTTCAGTAAAAAGCTTAATTTTTGCTCTCCGCCCTGCGCTGCGGTAAAACAAAGTAGTTACATTGCTACAAAGGAGGCGTTATGCCTGTGACTACGTTTATCAGTCGTGTTTTTAATCAGGAAGTGTCGCGCGCAAAAAAAGCGGCGAAAAACGGGCCGGTTTAGATTACCGATCGCGGTAAGCCAGCCCACGTATTAAGGGCTGAACCTGATGACAGGTTCAGCCCTTTTTCATTAACCTGCTGAATTACAGCGCGTTAACCAGCGCCAGCACCTCGTCGGTGGTGCCGGTTTCGCCCAGACGCGGGAAGATTAGTTCAATGCTGTTTTTGTGGGTGTTGATATCGAGATCGGTCATCGCATCGGTCGCCAGCGTGACGTTGTAACCTAATTCATAGGCCTGACGCGCGGTGGACTCAACCCCGATGCTGGTAGCGATGCCGCAGATCACCACCTGGGTCACGCCGCGCTGCTGCAACTCCTCGTGCAGCGCCGTGTTGTGAAAAGCGCCCCAAGTATATTTGGTGATGGTCAGATCGCCCGGCTGCGGCGTCATTTCCGGCACCAGCTGCGCCCAGTCGGCGGGCAGTTCGCCAGCATGACGCGGCTGGCCGGTACGGCCCGGCGCGCCGCCTGCCACGTTGACCAGCGCTACCGGCAGGTTTTTCGCGCGGAAAGCGTCGGTCAGTCTGGCGGAAAGATCGATGACCGGTTGCGGATCGTGGCTGACCGGCAGCGCGACGATGCCCTTTTGCAGGTCGATAACGATCAGGGCGGTTTTTGCATCAAGCGTGGTTACAGCCATGTTTGTTCCTCTCAGGATTATTGGTCGGCAATACGTTGCAGCAAGGGAATGGCGCGCAGCAACTGCTGCCGCTCCTCCGGGGTAAAGCGGGTTTCGATGATTTGCAACAGCCAGTCGTCGCGCATCGCCCGGTTGGCGGCGATCAGCTGCAGGCTGCGCGCCGTGGGCGAATAACGGGTTTTGCGGCCGTCGGCGGGATCCGGCTCGCCGCGTATCATCTCCGCGTCCAGCAGGCTGGCGACCGTCGCGCCCATCGACTGGGTACGCACCCCTTCAGCCGCCGCCAGTTCGGTCACCGTCATCGCGCCGTCGCGCACCAGATAGCCCAGCACCGCCACCTGCGACCAGGTGAGGTCATCCGGCGGCGCGGATTCGCGTAAACGGCGTCCCAGCTTACCGATCGCCGTGCGCAGCGCGGCGGTTGAGGATGTCAGATCGCTCATGGCTCATTCTCCTTGCACTCTGCGCGGCAGTATATAAACCCACAGGTAAACTGGGTAGTTTACCTTCGTATCAATTTGTAAGGCTAAGGCCGGCGCAGGTAGTGGATCAGGCTGTGAAAACGCAGCGGCGTTTGCAACGGATTGCGGTAACTGTGCGCCACGTCGGCTGCGAACTGAAAGGCCTCGCCCTCGCGCAGATGGCGCCATTGTCCGTCCACCGCCAGCATCAGCTCGCCCTGAATCACGACTACCTGCTCGGTCACGCCCGCCTCATGGGCGGAGGAGTCGCTTTGCGCGCCGGGCGCCAGCTCCACCGCCAGCAGGTCGAAGCGCAGGCGCTGATCGTAAGGCAGCAGCGAGGTGACGCGCATGCGGGCATTTTGCTGACTGTAAACCTTCCCCGCGCCCGCTTCCGCCTCGTTATCGTGAATAAAAAAGGAAAAGGGCACGTTAAAGCCGGTGGCGATTTTCCATAGGGTCGCCACCGTCGGGCTCGATTCGCCGCGTTCAATCTGCCCGAGCATCGCTTTACTGACGCCGGTGCGCTCCGCCGTCAGCGCCAGGCTCCAGCCGTTGGCCTGTCGCAACTGCTTAAGCGCGCTGCTGAGATGCAGATGCAGAGTTTCCATCGTTCCTCCTGAGACGAAACCGCCAGTGTAACACTTGTGCGCTATAGCGCACTATGGCACCCTGTGCGTTATAACGCACAACCGGAACCCCGTTATGTCCGAGCTGACCAGAAATCAAGGCTTCTCCTTTCCCCTGCTGGTGTCAGGGTTTATCGCCGTGCTGATCGGCTACAGCAGCTCGGCGGCGATTATTTTCCAGGCGGCGCAGGCGGCGGGCGCCAGCCCGGCGCAAATCGGCGGCTGGCTCTCGGTATTAGGGGCGGCGATGGGGATCACCTCGCTGGGCCTGTCGCTGCGCTATCGTATGCCGATCCTCACTGCCTGGTCGACGCCTGGCGCGGCGCTACTGGCGACCAGCTTGCACGGACTGTCGCTGAACGAAGCGATCGGGGTATTTATGTTCGCCAATGCGCTGATCCTGTTAAGCGGCGTCACCGGACTCTTCGCCCGCGTGATGGATCATATTCCGCACGCCATCGCCGCCGCCATGCTGGCCGGCATTCTGTTGCGCTTCGGGCTGGAGGCGTTTTCCGGCCTGCAATCGCATTTCGCGCTGTGTGGCAGCATGTGCCTGGCCTGGCTGCTCAGCCGCCGCTGGCTGGCGCGCTACGCCATTCTGGTTACGCTGGCGGTCGGTATCGCCGTCGCGTTCTGCCAGGGAAGCCTGCATTTTCCGCCGCAGTCGACGAGCGTCTCCCTGCCGCAGGCGATCGCGCCGCACTTTACCCTTTCCGCGCTGATCGGCGTCGGCCTGCCTTATTTCCTTGTGACCATGGCGTCGCAGAACGCGCCGGGCATCGCCACGCTGCAGGCGCACGGCTATGCGCCTCCCGTTTCGGCGCTGATGAGCTGGTCCGGGCTGACCGCCCTGCTGCTTTCGCCTTTCGGCGGCTTTTCGGTCTGCGTGGCGGCGATCACCGCAGCGATATGCATGGGCGACGAGGTGCATCCCGACCCACGCCGACGCTGGATCGCCTCCGCGCTTGCTGGCGGCTTTTATCTGCTGGCCGGGCTGTTCGGCGCGTTGATCGGCGTCCTGTTCGGCGCGCTGCCTGTGGCGCTGATCCAGACGCTGGCCGGGCTGGCTCTGCTGGCGACGCTGGGAGGCAGCCTGCAGCGAGCGCTGGCTGACGCCGATCAGCGCGACGCCGCACTGATCGCCTTTCTGATCACCGCGTCCGGCGTCTCGCTGCTCGGCATCGGCGCGGCGTTCTGGGGCCTGGCGGGCGGAATGCTGGCGCATCTGCTGCTGTCGCGCTCAAAGGCTGGCTGAACCGGACAAAACCGCTGCTGTTATCGGGCTAATCACCCTGCGCCTGCCGATTAGCCCGATAAAAACCCACCCAATTAGCCTTTTTTCCAGCGTTTGATTTGCCATTGAGTGGCGTAAGATCAGCACAATCGCCGATAACGCACGATCTTCTGCCTCAGACAACCTCAGATAAGGGCCCATACAGGTGGCAAAAACATTTCTTCGCAGCGGCAAACTGGATGCAGTACTGGCGCTGGGTGAAAACGGCCAGCCGGTTTATGCTTCTGCGCTGCAAATTCGCGAAACCCTGCGGCTGCGCCGCCAGAGCGCGCTGGCGAACTGCCTCGCCATTCCTCAGCCGAATGAGAAAGGCGACCGTCTCGACTGGTATGCGCCATTCAGCGGCCGGGTAAAATCCTGGCTCGCCGCCAGCGACAGCGAGCGCCGCAGCGCGCTGCAACAGCTCACCCTCAACCAGCAAGATTTTGCGACGCTCAGCCAGAACGCGCGCAATGCGGAAAACCCCGCCATGCGTCTGTTCGGCGCCCTGCTCAGCAAAAGCTTTCAGTTTCCCGATCAGCAATATGTTTATCTGGTGGACGGCAAACCGGTGATTACCTTCTGGGGATTCGTCGATCTGGAGGCGCGTTCGCGTAACGATGCGCTCGACTGCCTGCATGCCACGCTGCATGAGGATCTTCCCGAACTGCTGCCGCCGGAGTTTAACCAGCCGGCCGCCGCGCCGGAGCCGGTAGCGCTGCCGGAGGTTGAGGCTGAAGCGCAACCAGAACCCCAGCCCGACATCCCGGCCGCAGAGCCGACGCCGACGATCGTCGCGGCGCCGCGACGCCGTATCCGGGCGCG
>DENB01000037.1:12979-13361 GCA_002359495.1 Enterobacteriaceae bacterium UBA2655 | reverse complement strand
CCATGGCGAAAAAAACGTCCGCGATCTGAAAGGCGATCGACTCCAGCGCTGCGCGCGCCAGCACCGCAGGCGTGGCGGCGTCGGTCAGGCCGCAGACCATGCCGCGCGCCTGGAGATCCCACCAGGGCGCCCCCAGCCCGGAGAGCGCCGGCACGAAATAGACGCCCTGGTTATGCGCGCAGCTCTCCGCCAGCGCCGTCAGACGGCGCGGGTCGTCAATGCCCAGCATGCGGCCAAGCCAGGCGGCGCCGGAGCCGGTATGGGTAATGTTGCCTTCAAAAGCGTAACGGATCTGGCCGTCGTGCCAGGCCACGGTGGTGCTGAGGCCGTTTTCCGTCATCAGCGGCGTGGTCATCGACATCATCAACGACGATCCGGAAAC
>DENB01000037.1:0-12937 GCA_002359495.1 Enterobacteriaceae bacterium UBA2655 | reverse complement strand
CGGTGCCGTAGGTGGCTTTCACTACCTCTTCGCTGCCGCGACGCTGCGCCTGTAAGGCGGCATGGGAGTCGCCGATGCGCGCCAGAATCGGCGTGCCCGGCGGCAGACCGGCGATCTCCGCCGACCTCACCGCGCCCTGCTCGCTGGCGGAGGGAACGATCAGCGGCAGCGCCGCGCGCGGAATGCGGAACAGGCCAAGCAGCTCCTCGTCCCAGTCGTTAGCGTGCAGGCTGTAGAGCTGGGTGCGCGCCGCATTGGCGTGGTCGGTGACGAAACATCCCCCCGCGCTCAGCTTCCAGCTCAGCCAGCTGTCTACGGTGCCGATGCAGAGCTCGCCCGCCTGCGCGCGCGCCAGCCCGTCAGGAATGGCGGCCAGCATGCCGGTGAGCTTGGCGGCGGGAAACATTGGATCGACCGCCAGTCCGGTCAGACCGGTAATGCGCGGCGCTTTTCCGTCCGCGCGCAGATCGCGGCATAAACTTTCCGAGCGGCGATCCTGCCAGCTCACCAGCGGCGTCAGCGGCTGGCCGTCGCGTCGCTGCCAGATCAGCACCGACTCGCGCTGGTTGCTGATCGCCACCGCCGCCACCTCGCTGCCTGCGCAGCCCGCCAGACATCTTTCCGCCGCCTGCTTCACCGCCTGCCAGATCGCTTCCGCATCCTGCTCCGCCAGCCCGGGCTGCGGATGATGCAGCGTCAGCCCGCAGTTGCCGCGCGCCGCCACCTGACCGGCGCGATCCACCGCAATGGCTTTCGCGTTGGTGGTGCCTTCGTCTATTGCCAGTATTACCGGGCCAGCCATGCTCACGCTCCCGCGCAGATGCGCATTGCACTTTTCACCACGCTGGCGGCGTCGATGCCATGGCGCGCCCGGGTCGAGGCGCGATCGCCGGCGATGGCGTACTGCCCGTCCGGAATGCCCAGACGCAACAGCGGAATGCCGCAGCCCCCTTCCGCCAGCACCTCGGCCACCAGACTGCCGACGCCGCCGTTAACGTTATGCTCTTCAACGGTAATCACTGCCGGATACGGGTTTAACAGATTGCGCAGCTGTTCGATATCGCAGGGACGAATCGATGGAACCGAGATCACACCCGCCGAGATCCCCTGTTCAGTCAGTTGCTCCGCAGCGTTAACAATCTCATGCACCGTCGATCCCATCGCCACCAGCGCGATCTGCTCGCCTTTGCGCAGCTCGTCGATCGCGCCCGGCGTGAAGCGGTAGTCGTCGTCATGCAGCTGCGGCAGATCTTTGCCGTCCAGCCGGATGTAGACCGGGCCGATGTAATCCAGCGCGTAATCGATGATCTGGCGGCACTCCAGCGGACAGGATGGGGCGAAAATCTGGATGTTGCCGAAGCCGCGCATAATGGCGATATCGTCGATGCTGTGGTGGGTGCTGGCGAGCGGGCCGTAGCTTGCCCCGGCGTTCAGGCCGAACAGCTTAACGTTGGTGTCGTTGTAGCAGACATCCACTTTTACCTGCTCGTTAGCGCGCGAGATCAGAAACGGCGCGGCGTTGCAGGTCACCGCCACCTTGCCGCCGATCGCCAGCCCGGCAGCCATGCCGACCAGCGTCTGCTCGGCGATGCCGACATTGACCAGCCGATCGGGAAACGCCTTGATAAAGGGAGCGATTTTCGCTGTCGAGGTGGAGTCCGCTACCACCGGCACCAGATCGACCCCGCGATTCACCGCGTCGATAAAAGCCGTCACCATGACATTCGCCAAATGTTGTGCATTACTCATCTTTCAACTCCTCCAGCGCCAGCGCGATCTCTTCGCCTTTCGGCACGCGGTGATGCCACTCCGCCTTGCTCTGAATAAACGAGATGCCGTAGCCTTTTTCGGTATGGGCGACGATCACCTGCGGCTTGCCGTTGACCGGCAGGCTTTCCAGGGTGTTCACCACCGCCGCCATGTCGTTGCCGTTGCATTCGGTGACCTCAAGCCCGAACGCACGCCATTTCTCCGGCAGCGGATCGGTGTTCATGATCTCTTTGGTGCTGCCCGCCAGCTGCAGCTTGTTCTTATCGTTGATGATGATCAGGTTATCGAGGCCGTAGTGCGCTGCCACCAGCGCCGCTTCCCAGTTGCTGCCCTCCGCCAGTTCGCCGTCGCCGGTCACCACAAACACCCGCCGCTTGCTGTTATCTTTTTTCGCCGCCAGCGCAATGCCCACCGCGACCGGCAGGCCATGGCCCAGCGCGCCGGTGTTCAGCTCCACGCCAGGGGTTTTCTGCCGCACCGGATGGCCCGGCAGGTGAGAATCAGAGTGCTGGTAGGTCGGCAGCCAGCTTTCCGAAAAATAGCCCGCCTCGGCCAGCACGCAGTAGTAGCCGCCGACCGCATGACCCTTCGACTGGATATAGATGTCGCGGTCAGGATCGCCGGTGCGATCCGGCGCGCAGTTCAGAATGCGGAAATAGAGCGCGGTGAGAATCTCCACCTGAGAGAGATCGGCACCGGTATGGCCGCCCGCCGGACTGCCGGCGTTCAGCTGAATGATGCGGCGGCGCACTGAACGCGCCGTGCGTTCCAGATCGGCCACCGAGAGTTTGAAAGGATTCATAATTACACCTCAGAATTTTAAAGCAGTCATGAATATTTATTCACGCCGGATAAAAAAAGGGGTACAGGCGAAACGGGCCTGCACCGTCACCAATTACCTTTTGGCCTCGCCCTCCTCTATCAGTGCCTTTTGCGCCACCACGGCAGCCTTCTGCTGCATGCGGTTTTGCATCTGATCGATGATTACCGCGATAATGATGACGATCCCCTTGATCACCATCTGCCAGAATTCGCTGACCCCCATCATGATCAGACCGTCGGCCAGAAAACCGATAACGAAGGCGCCGACCAGCGTGCCGAGAATGGTGCCGCGTCCGCCCGCTAGCGAGGTGCCGCCCAGCACCACCGCCGCGATGGCGTTCATCTCGAATGAGGTGCCGTTGGCGGGGTGGCTGGCGACCAGCTGCGACGACACCACAATGCCGGCGATCGCCGCGCAGAAGCCGGAGAGCGTATAAACCAGAATCTTGATCTGTTTTACCTTCACGCCGGAGAGTTCAGCGGCGCGCTCGTTGTCGCCGATAGCGTAGACCTGGCGGCCGAACGGCAGACGGCGCGCGATATAGGCGATCACCAGCGCCAGCGCCACCATCATCCAGATGGCCCAGGGCAAGCCGAGAAAATAGCCGGCGCCGATACGATCGAAGCCGGTGTTGCCCAGCAGCGGATTGCCCTGCAGGCCGGGAAACGTCTCGCCGCCGGAGGTGAGCATCGCCGCGCCGCGCAGGATATACATGGTGCCCAGCGTGCAGATAAAGGGCGCCACGTTGTAACGCGTAATGATCCAGCCGTTGGCGGCGCCCACCAGCGCGCCGACCAGCAGCACCAGCGGCACGATCACCCAGACGCTGGGGAAAATGGCGATGCCGAACATCGGCAGCACGATGCCTTTGGTGATCAGCCAGCCGGCGATCATGCCGCACAGCCCGAGCGTGGCGCCGATGGAGAGATCGATGCCAGCGGTAATGATCACGAAGGTGATGCCGAGAGCGAGAAAGGCGTTGATGGCGATATGTTTAATCATGATCACCAGGCTGCCCAGCGCGAGAAAATCCGGCACGGTAATGGCGAAGAACCCCACAATCAGAATCAGCGCGATAAAGGTGCGCATTTTCAACAGCAGTAAAATCAGGCTTTCGCGTGAATTAAAGGCCTTAGCGGGCTGGGCGGCGAGCGCCACGGAACCGTTGCTTTTCATCTTCAGAACCCCTGTGCGCTTGCTTTCACCAGCGCTGCCTCTTCCGCCGCTTCGCGCGGAAGGTCAGCCGTTAATTTGCCGCCGGACATCACCAGAATGCGGTCCGACACCGCCATGATCTCTTTCAGATCGGAGGTGGAGAACAGCACCGCGATCCCCTGTTGCGAGAGCTGCACCATCATGCGGAACACCTCCGCTTTCGCGCCGACGTCGATGCCGCGGCTTGGCTCATCCAGCAGCAGCAGGCGCGGATTGGTCAGCAGCGAGCGGCCAATCACCACTTTCTGCTGATTGCCACCGCTCAGCGCGTTGATCGCCACCTCCGGCGAGGAGACCTTGATCGCCAGATTGCCGACCGTGCTCGCCACCGCCTGTCGCTCCGCCTGCTGTCCGATGGCGAAACGGTAGGCGAGGCGGCGCCAGAGGCTGGCGATGGTGAGGTTGCTGGCGACTGACGACACCGGAAAAATCCCGGCGCGCTTGCGATCTTCCGGCACCAGGCTCATGCCCATGCGGATGCGCTCCGCCGGCGGCAGCCGCGCCGGAACCGGCTTGCTGTCGAGCCACAGCTTGCCGAGGTAGTTGCGCTGGCTGCCGAGCAGGCACTCAAACAGCTCGGTGCGCCCGGCGCCCATCAGGCCGTAAATGCCGACGATTTCGCCGGCACGCACCTGAAAGCTGACGTCGTTGACCACCGTGTTGCCGTTGGCGCTGACGCAGGTGATATGCTCCGCCTCCAGCACCGGCGCGCCAAACTCGCGTCCGGCGGGCAGGAAATTGCTGACCGGCTCGCTGCCGAGCATTTCCCGCACGATCCAAGGCACGTCGATCTCGTTGACCTTCGCTTCCGCCTGAAAACGGCCGTCGCGCAGAATGGTGATGACGTCGCCGATCGCCATCAGCTCCTCCAGCCGGTGCGAGATATAGATCAGGGTGACGCCCTGGCTGGTCAGCTCGCGGATGACGCGAAACAGGATTTCGACTTCGGTTTTGCTCAGCGCCGAGGTCGGCTCGTCGAGGATCAGGATGTCCGCGTCCTCCGCCAGCGCTTTGGCGATCTCCACCAGCTGCTGCTGCCCCACCTTGAGGTTGGCTACCAGCTCTTTGGGCGAAATCGGCTGATCGAGCCGCTGCATCAGCGCGGCGGTGCGCTTCATCTGCTCCGCTTCGTTGATAGGCATCAGCCCTTTTTGCAGCTCCCGCCCGAGAAAAATGTTCTCCGCCACCGAGAGGTTTTCAAACAGGTTCAGCTCCTGATGCACCATGCCGATGCCCAGCCGGGCGGCGTCGCGCGTGCTGCTGAGCGCCACTTTCTCGCCGTTGAGGAAGATCTCGCCGCTGGTCGGCTGCTGCACCCCGGCGAGGATTTTCATCAGCGTCGATTTGCCCGCGCCGTTTTCGCCGATAATCACATTGACCTTGCCGCGCCAGACGCGGTAATCGATGCGATCGAGCGCCAGGGTGCCGGGAAACAGCATCGAAACCTGTTTCGTCTGCAGAATGATCTCATCGCTCATCATGGATTCCCCTGCGTCAGGCTAACGGCGACCACATCCTGCACGCTGTCGCGTCCCATGGTGACCGCCAGCAGCGCCTGCGCGTTTTTATTCACCCAGCCGGCATCCAGCGGCGGCAGCTGTTTCACCGCGTGCCGGTTGAGCGCGCGAGTCAGCTGCGCGTACTGCACCTGGTTGGTGAACTGCTCGAAGCGGAAGCCCGCCGCGTCGCGAATCGCGTTGCTGCGCAGCACCGGCCCCACCAGAATTTTCACCGGCTCGCCGTTGATGGTCATGGTCAGGTTGCGTTCGCGGCTGTTGCTGTCGTCAAAGGCGGTCACCGTCCCGCTCGCCTGCACGAACACGCTCTCGCTGCCGCCCGCTTTCACCGTGCTGCTTTTGGTTTTCATGTCCGCCCAGCTCAATCCTTTTTGCCGGGCGGGATCCATTACCTTGTTCTGCCAGCTGGACTCGGCGATCTGCTGCGGCGTCTGGCTGCTGAAGCTCGCCTGCGCGTTGGGATCTTTCGGCAAAATCGGGTTGCCGTCGGCGTCCAGATCCACCACCGTGCAGGCGCTCAGCAGCAGCATGGCGACGGCGACGAATACCCTGCTTCCCGGGATTGCCTTCATGCGTCCTCCGCCTATTTCGCCAGATTGAAGTTTTTCAGCTTCGACGCGTTGCTTTCATCAATCAGCACGCAGTCCATCAGCTGCTTCTCCTCTCTCTGCGCTTTGCCGTGCGTCAGGTAATAGTCCGCCTGCTCCACCGCCATCTGCGCCTGCGCCCAGCCGGGTTGCAGCACGGTCGCCTTGATGTTGCCTTTATTGAGAATCGAATCGCGCGTGTAGTCGCTGCCGTCGAAGCCCACTACGATCACGTTGGTTTTACCGGCGGCCTTCAGCGCCGCTTCCGCGCCCAGCGCCATGGTGTCGTTGCCGGAGATAACGCCGACGATGTTGGGATTTTTTTGCAGCATGGTTTCCATACGGCTGAAGGCTTCGGTCTGGCTCCAGTTGGCGCTCTGCTGCGCCACCATTTTCATGTCGGGATAATCATCCAGCACGTCGTGATAGCCCTGCGAACGCACCCCGGCGTTGGTGTCGGACTCTTTGCCCAGCAGCTCGACATAGTCTCCCTTGCCGTTCAGCAGCTTGGCGAACTTCTCCGCGCCGAGCTGCGCGCCCTGATAGTTGTTAGAGACGATCTGCGCGATGGCGATGCCGGTTTTGTTGATTTCGCGATCGATGAGAAAGGTAGGAATGCCGGCGTCCTTCGCCTTTTGCACCGGGCCGACCGTGGCGTCGGCACCGGCGTTATCCAAAATAATCGCCTGCGCTTTACGGGCGATGGCAGTCTCAATCAGCTGGTTTTGCTTGTTCACATCATCATCATGCGAGGCCACCAGCGTGGTGTAGCCGAGCGCTTTGGCTTTCTCCAGCGCGCCGTCGGCTTCGGCCTTAAAGAACGGGTTATCGTGCGACGGGGTAATAATGGCCAGCAGTCCTTTCTCCGCCGCGAGCGCAGATCCGGAGAGGGCCAACAGCGAGGCCAGCAGGGTAATTTTTATGAGGAAAGGCTTCATTGATTATTCTCCGCTTGAATAAATATTCAAATGCGATTTTATATGCATAATGACTATGCGCTCCTGCATCGGCCGCTGTCTAATGGCAGATCGCGGAAAAGCGAAAAGGATCACAAATTGACCTGCGTTGTTATTTCACGCGCCCTGGTTAACAATACCGGGCGGGATCAGAGAGGGAAAAAACATGGCAAAACAGGACGAACAGCGGCTGATGGTGAAAATCGCCACGCTCTATTACGCCGAGGGCAAGAAGCAATCGGAGATCGCCCAGCTGCTGAAGCTGTCGCAATCTTTCGTGTCGCGCATCCTCAATCGCTGCGTCAAAGAGGGCGTAGTAAAGATTAGCGTGGTCCAGCCCGCCACGATTTTTCCTCAGCTGGAAAAAGAGATTGAGCAGACCTATCAGATTTCGCAGGCGATCGTGGTGGACGTGCCGGAAAACGCCTCGGCGATCCAGCTGAAACAGGCGATCGGCTCGGCGGCGGCGCATTATCTGGAAACGCGCCTGCGCGCCGACGAGCTGATCGGCATCTCCTCCTGGAGCGGCACGATCCGCGCCATGGTCGATGCACTGCATCCGCTCTCAGCGCCCTGCCGCGGCGTAATCCAGCTGTTAGGCGGCGTCGGGGCCAACGGCAACGTGCAGGCGACGATCCTGACGCAGAATCTGGCGGCGCTGCTGGGCTGCCCCGCCTGGCTGCTGCCGTCGCAGTCGATCGAGCGCTCGGTGGACGAACGCCAGCGGCTCTCCGCCAACGCCGACGTGGCGGAGGTGCTGCAAAAATTTGAAGAGGTGGATCTGGCGATCGTCGGCATCGGCGCGCTGGAGCCTTCCCCGCTGCTGCGCAATTCCGGCAACTATTACGATGAGGAGATGCTGCGCACTCTGGCGCAGCGCGTGAACTTCAATCTGCAAATGGCGATCGCCGGGCAGTACCTGGCGCAAGGCTCGACGACGCCCGCCGCCAATACGCTGAAGGCGCTGGCGGTAAATCCGCCTGCCAACCCGGTGGATGCGGGCAACCTGGCGAAAAATCTGGCGCAGGCGGGCGACCTCCCCAGCGCCGTCAGCGTGGTGCGCGCCAACATGCGGCGTGGCGTGCAGGGCAACGCGGGCGACTATGCGGCGCAGGTGGCGGTGCTGAACCAGGCGGGCCTGACCAGCGAAGCGCAGAGCTTTCTCAGCAGCCCGGCGCTGCAGGCGCGCAGTACGCCGACCCAGCTGGCGGGCATCCGCAACGGCTACGTCATCAACGAGGCGAATCGGCTGCGCGAGCAGAAACAGTACGCTGCCGCCTACGACAAGCTGATCGGCGCGTTGCAACAGGATCCGCAAAACCGCGATCTGATGTTCGCCATGGCGCGTCTTTACCAGTCCGGCAAGATGAATAAAGAAGCGGGCGTGGTTTATGACTACCTGCTGACCCAGGATACGCCGGATCAGAATGCGCGCGAAGGGGCGATCGACGTGGCGCTGGCGCAGAACGACCTCGACAAAGCCAATACCCTGACGCGTGGCCTGAGTGAAAAGCAGACGCCGAATCGTTTATTGCTGCTGGCGCGCGTCGCGGACGCCAATGGCGATCATCAACAGGCGATGAGCTATTTACGTACCGCGCGCGGTCAGCTGATCGGGCTGCAGGGCGCGGAAACCGGCAGCGCGCCGACGGTAGGCGGTCTGGCGCTGGCGGATAATCCCTTTATCAATCGCAGCACCGCGCCGGTAAGAGCCTCGGCCTCCGGCTATGGCAGCGTGTTGCCGTGGCAAAGCGCGCCTGCCGACGGCGGCGAGGTCGCTTTGACCGGCGGCGCGGCGATGCCGACGGCGGAGAGCCGTACGCTGCATCAGATCGATACCATGATGGATAATCTGGAAGAGCAAACCGGCACCTGGCTGCAGGGCGGCGTGCAGATCCGCGGACGCGACGGCGAATCCGGTTTGAGCAAGCTCACCGAGGCGAAAGCGCCGCTGACCTGGTCGAGCGCGCCTTTCGGCGACGCGCGGTTTGACTTTACCGTTACGCCGGTAACGCTGAACGCCGGCACGGCCAGCGGCGACGCCTGGCGTCGGCTGGGCAGCAACGCCGGCAGCAACGCGGTGCAAAACCTGGTCACTACCATCAACAATGAGCAAGCGTACCTGGACGGGCTGAACGCCACGGATCTGGCCGCTTTCGCTGCGTCGCATCCCGATCTTGCCAGCCAGAGCACCGAAATTACTAACCGCCTCAGCGATATCACGTTTGATAAGCTCAATCCGCTTACGGCTCAGGGCGCGAATAATCTGGCGTGGATTAACAATAACCAGGCGGTGAAAAACTACCTGATCGCCTCCTCGCGCAAGCCCAGCGTCACTCAGGCGGGGTCTGAAAGCAGCGATTCGCAAAGCGCCAGCGGCGTCGAGTTGAACCTGGCGCTGACCGGCAGCCACTACAAGATCGATCTCGGCAGTACGCCGTTGGGCCAGGATTTGAGCACCCTGGTCGGCGGAATCCAAATCTCGCCGAAGCTGACCGACTACCTGACGCTGATCCTGACGGGCGAGCGCCGGGCGGTAACCGACAGCCTGCTCTCCTATGTCGGAACGGAAGATAAGTTCTCCGGCAAACGCTGGGGGCGCGTAACCAAAAACGGCGGTAACGCGTTGCTGAGCTATGACGATGGCGATGCGGGTTTCTACGCGGGAGTCGGTGCGTATAGCTACATGGGGGAAAACGTCGCCAGCAACAACAGCGTGCAGGCGAACGCGGGCGCCTACGTGCGGCCTTTCCATTATGACGATCGCGAGCTTAAGCTGGGCATGAACCTGTCATGGATGGATTTCTCTAAAAACCTGAGCTATTTCAGCTATGGGCAGGGCGGCTATTTCAGTCCGCAAAACTACGTCTCCGTGGCGTTCCCGATCGATTTTACGCGTAAGTACGACGATCTGAACGTGAAGCTCGGCGGCTCGGTGGGTTATCAATCTTACAGCCAAGATAAGAGCGCTTATTTCCCGAACAACCCGGGATGGCAAGCTTTCCTGGATGAGATGGCGGCGGACGGCTTCGCCAAAGAGTCCTACTATTCCGGCGCCAGTAAAAACGGCATCGGCTATAACATTCATGCCGGCGCGGATTATAAAGTAAACAGAGATATGACGATTGGCGGCCAGGTTGGGTATGACACCTTCGGCGATTACAATGAGAGCACGGCGCAGCTGTGGTTCCGCTATCTTTTCGGGAATAAATGATGAATGAACAAATGAACGGCGGGCAGTCGGCCCACCCTTATCAGCCGGGTTGGTTTGACCTGCTGAGCGTCATGATTGACGGCATGATGGTTAACGCCGGCGAAGAGGAGGCGGCCGCCTTCCTGCGCGTGATGGGTGAATCGCTGGCGGCGCGCTATCCTTTGCCGGAAGCGCGCACCGTGCAGGATCTGGAGCGCGAGATGAACCTGCAGCTGGCGCGTTTTAACTGGGGCTTCGTGTCGCTGCAGCCGCAGGATCGCGCCCTGCTGATTCAGCACCACGCATTGCCTTCCGGCGGCGCCCTTATGGAGCCTGCGCGCTGGCAAAGTGCGCTGGGCGCGGTGCTGAACGGCCTGTTCGCCGGCTGGCTGCAGGGACAGGGCGGCAGCGCGGCCGTACCGGTCGCGCTGGAGGCGAACGACGGCGATACGCTGTTATACCGTTATCAATAGGATGATGAAATGAGAGAAAAGGCATTCTGGCGTTCATGGGCGCTCTGTCTGATGGTGATGCTGTTTAGCGCGCAGGCCGCGGCGGATGGCTGGAGCACCTTTAAAAGCCGCTTTATGAGCGCCGACGGGCGCATCAGCGACACCGCCAATAACAACGTCAGCCACACGGAAGGTCAGGGCTACGGCATGTTGCTGGCGGTTGCCTATAACGATCGTCCGACCTTCGACGCGCTCTGGCAGTGGACGCGCACGCACCTGAGCAATGCGCAAAACGATCTGTTCTACTGGCGCTATATGCCGGGCGCTGCCAATCCGGTGGCCGATAAAAACAACGCCTCCGACGGCGACGTGCTGATCGCCTGGGCGCTGCAGCGAGCCGCGGAAAAGTGGCATGTTCAGGCCTATCAGCAGCAGTCGGATCGGATTCAGCGCGCCATTATCAAGCACAACGTGATCAGCTATGCCGGTCGCACCCTGATGCTGCCGGGCGCGCAGGGATTCAACAAAACCAGCTATGTTGTGCTGAATCCATCCTACTTTGTCTTCGCCGGCTGGCAGGCGTTCGCCGCGCGCAGCCATTTGCAGGTCTGGAGCAAGCTGATTAACGACGGTATGGACCTGCTGGGCCAGATGCGCTTCGGCAAAACCGGCTTGCCGCTCGACTGGGTGGCGCTCAATGCCGACGGTTCGCTGGCACCCGCCGTGGGCTGGCCGCCGCGCTTCAGCTATGACGCCATCCGCATCCCGCTGAATATCTGGTGGTACGATCCGCAGAGCCTGCGACTGGTGCCGTTCCAGAACGTCTGGCAGCGCTATGGCCGTCAGACCACGCCTGCCTGGTTCGACGTGTTGGCCAATACGCCCGCGCCTTACAATATGGACGGCGGCCTGTTGGCGATTCGCGATTTGACGTTAGGCGAGACGGGCTACCTGAGCGATAAGCTGGCGCCGGATCAGAACTACTTCTCCGCCAGTCTGCAACTGCTGACATGGCTCGCCTGGCAGGAAAACCGCTAACGATGACGGAACAGCGCGGCCTTATCCGCCGCGCTGTCGATCGGGCCGAATCCGTCGCGGACTCAGCGTTATTTGAAATCCGCGTAGGGCGTCAACGGCTGCGGCGGCATATCCAGGTCGCCTCCCCAGCCTGCCATTGAGTAACGCACGTAAAGCAGCCCGTGGCTCGGCGTGTAATCCTTCGCCTGTTGAATATCCATCGCGATCCCTACCGTCCAGTGTGACGTAAGACGACGCTCAATCGCGGCCTGCAGGGTATAGCCGATGCCGCTGCTGCTGCTGCTTTCTGAATCCGGGTTTGACGCCAGAGTAAAACCGGGGTTTACCGGGTAGCGCTGTTGAGCATCGTTTTTTGAATGCGACCAGGAAACTGAGCCGCCAAGATCGAAAGACCAGTTCTCCGTGCGTTGACGCCAGGTGACAGGTAGCGAAAGCGATAAATATTGCTGCGGACTGTAATAGCCTCCCTGGCCAAAACTGTAATCGCTTAAATCCTTCTGGTAGTGCCAGAGCATGGTATTCAGGCCGACCGTCGCGCGGCGGTTGTCCTCGTTGATCACCTTGTAGTAATAACCCGCCATCAGCCGTTCGCGGGAATTGTCCGCCACGTTTTTACCTGTGATGCTGTGAGCGCTCAGATCGGCCCAGACGCCGTGCGCGCCGCCCTGATCGTAGCTCAAACTGACCGCGCCGCCGGTAGCGACCACGCCGCCCCAGCTTTTTCCGCCGTTGAGCGCCGGATCGCGCGCGCCCGCATAGGCGAGCAGCGAGCTGGAAATAGGGCGGCGCGACACGGTGAACGTGACGCCAAGATCGCGGAGGTCGGCATCCCAGCTGATGCCGCCCACCCAGTTGGTGACTTCAAAGCCCAACGGCGTGGTGCCGATATCCGCAGACCAGCGATCGTTACGCCAGCCTGCGGCAATCGCCGTGCCGTTGTCGCGCTGCGTCAGATCGCGGCTGCAGCCGCCTGAATTCGCATCGTTACAGCTGCCGAACACCTCATTGTGGCTGCCGTCGGTCGTCGCGAAAGTGCCTGCCGAAACCTGCACCTGATCGAGACGCAGAAAGCCGCGCCCGTCGGCGATTGGCGTATCCGCCTGCAACATGGTGGTGTGGGCGGTGAAATCCGAAACCCCGCCGGTGCCTTTATCGCGCGAGTAGTCCTGCTCCAGCATCAGGGTAGTGTCCTGCTGGCGCCAGAGATCGGCGACGTCGCTGCGTATGCCGCGCTTCAGCCAGTCGTCATCCGCCTGATTGCGCGTCAGGCGGGTAAACGCGGCGTTATCCTGCGGCGGCGCGGCGGCAATGCCGCTGGCGGCCATCGCCTGGCGATAATCCGTCAGCGCGGCGTCCGGCTGCCGCTGCGCGGCTTCAAGGCGGGCT
>DENB01000039.1:52814-53412 GCA_002359495.1 Enterobacteriaceae bacterium UBA2655 | reverse complement strand
GGCGTCAGCCGCGTGGTCGCGGCGATGCAGGATCCTAATCCGCAGGTCGCCGGGCGCGGCCTTTATCGCCTGCAACAGGCGGGAATCGACGTTAGTCACGGATTGATGATGGCGGAAGCGGAAGCGCTTAACCGCGGATTCCTGAAACGCATGCGCACCGGTTTTCCCTTTGTGCAGCTTAAGCTGGGCGCTTCGCTCGATGGCCGCACGGCGATGGCCAGCGGCGAAAGCCAGTGGATCACCTCCGCCGCGGCGCGGCGCGACGTCCAGCGTTTGCGCGCGCAAAGTTCAGCGATTCTCAGCACCAGCGCCACGGTGCTGGCGGACGATCCGTCGCTGACGGTGCGTTGGCCGGAGCTGGACGGTGAAACCCGGGCGAACCTGACGGAAAACGAACTGCGTCAGCCGGTGCGGATCATCATCGACAGCAATAATCGCGTAACGCTGCAGCATAAGCTGATTCACCAGCCAGGCGGCAGCTGGCTGATGCGCCGCACGCCGGACGACGCCTGCTGGCCGGAGAGCGTCACCCAGATTGCCGTGCCCGAAGTAGGTAATAAACTGGATCTGGTGGCGATGATGATGCTGCTGGGTCAGC
>DENB01000039.1:29897-52720 GCA_002359495.1 Enterobacteriaceae bacterium UBA2655 | reverse complement strand
AATCCGCCCCCCTGCGGGGCCATAACAAAACCCTGAAAGGATAAGTATGAAAGTTATCGAAGCTGCTGTTGCCACGCCCGATGCCAATGTTGCCATCGTGATTGCGCGTTTTAACAACTTCATCAATGACAGCCTGCTGGATGGCGCGATCGATGCTCTGAAACGCATCGGTCAGGTGAAAGATGAAAACATCACCGTCGTCTGGGTACCGGGTGCGTATGAACTGCCGCTGGCCGCCCGCGCGCTGGCCAAAGCCGGTAAACACGATGCGGTTATCGCTCTGGGTACCGTTATCCGCGGCGGCACCGCCCATTTTGAATATGTTGCCGGCGAAGCCAGCTCTGGCATCGCCAGCGTCGCGATGAACAGTGAAATTCCGGTCGCCTTCGGCGTGCTGACCACTGAAAACATCGAGCAGGCCATTGAACGCGCCGGCACCAAAGCGGGTAACAAAGGCGCCGAAGCGGCCCTCACCGCACTTGAAATGATTAACGTATTGAAAGCCATCAAAGCCTGATTTTTGTAAGGGGAATTTTGTGAAACCTGCTGCTCGTCGTCGCGCCCGTGAGTGCGCTGTCCAGGCGCTTTACTCCTGGCAGTTGTCCAACAACGACATTGCCGATGTGGAATACCAGTTTCTGGCGGAACAGGACGTGAAAGACGTCGATATTAACTACTTCCGTGAATTGCTGGCCGGTGTGGCGACTAACAGCGCATACCTTGATGGCTTGATGAAGCCTTACCTGTCGCGTCAGCTGGAAGAGCTGGGCCAGGTGGAAAAAGCCATTCTGCGCATTTCACTTTATGAGCTGAGCAAGCGCGCCGATGTGCCTTATAAAGTCGCCATCAACGAAGGCATCGAGCTGGCGAAAGTATTCGGCGCGGAAGACAGTCATAAATTCGTGAACGGCGTGCTGGACAAAGCGGCTCCACAGATTCGACCAAACAGAAAATAATGCTGTATAAGGCCGGTTCGCCGGCCTTTTTCTTTCAGGGGTAAGCGGGACGCAATTATGGCTTGTGGCGAATTCGAGCTCATCGCACGTTATTTCAATCGCGTAACCAGTTCCCGACGGGATGTAGAGAAGGGAATCGGCGACGACTGCGCCTTGCTGAAGGTGCCGGATAAACAGACGCTGGCGATCAGCACCGATACGCTGGTCGCGGGCGTGCATTTCCTGCGGGATATTCATCCTGCCGATTTGGGCTATAAGGCGCTGGCGGTGAACCTGAGCGATTTGGCGGCGATGGGCGCCGATCCGGCCTGGCTGACCCTGGCGCTAACGCTGCCTGAGGTCGATGAAAGCTGGCTGCAGGCGTTCAGCGACAGCCTGTTCGAGCTGCTCGATTACTACGATATGCAGCTGATCGGCGGCGATACCACGCGCGGTCCGCTCAGCATGACGCTGGGCATTCACGGTCTGGTGCCGAACGGAAAGGCGTTGAAACGTTCGGGCGCGCGTCCCGGCGACTGGATTTTCGTCACCGGCACCTTAGGCGACAGCGCGGCGGGCCTGGCGCTGCTGCAACACCATATCCGCATTGAGGATCCGGCGGTGCACGAGGCGCTGATCAAGCGCCATCTGCGTCCGATGCCGCGCATTCTGCAAGGCCAAGCGCTGCGTAACCTGGCCTCCTCGGCCATCGATCTCTCCGACGGCCTGATGTCCGATTTAGGCCATATTCTCGCCGCCAGCCACTGCGGCGCGCGCGTCCAGCTTGAGGCGTTGCCGCTATCGCCGGCGCTGCGCGCCCATTTCGATATCAACCAGGCGCTGCGCTGGGCGCTGAGCGGCGGCGAAGATTACGAACTCTGCTTTACCGTGCCGGAAATGCACCGCGGCGCGCTGGATGTCGCCTTAGGCCATCTTGGCGTGCCTTACAGCTGCATCGGTCAGATTGTGGCGGAAGGGGAAGGCTTTACCCTGCTGGATAACGGCAAACCGTTCCGGTTTGAACAAAAAGGATTTGACCACTTTGACGCTAAATAAAGATGTGGCGAAAAGCCGCCTGCGGCTGAGCAACCCCTGGCATCTGCTGGCGACCGGCTTCGGCAGCGGCCTGAGTCCTTATGTGCCGGGCACCATGGGATCGCTGGCCGCCATTCCGTTCTGGTGGCTGATGACTTTTTTGCCGCTCCAGCTCTATTCGTTGCTGATGATGGTCGGCATCAGCGTCGGCGTTTATATCTGCCATCGCACCGCGAAAGATATGGGCGTTCACGATCACGGCAGCATCGTCTGGGACGAATACATCGGCATGTGGATCACGTTGATGGCAATTCCGGCGCTGAAGTGGCAGTGGGTGCTGGCGGGCTTCGTGATTTTCCGTATCTTCGACATGTGGAAACCCTGGCCGATCCGCTGGTTCGACCGCAACGTGCATGGTGGGATGGGGATCATGGTGGACGATATTATCGCCGGGGTGATTTCAGCCGGCATTCTCTACGTGGCGGGGCACCACTGGCCGATGTAACCGGCGCGGCCCGGCGTGGGCCGCGCGTCAGGCAATGTTACTCGAATCCCACCACCGGATGCGGCCGGTAAGCCCCTTCCAGTTCGGCGATCTCGGCCGCATCAAGCGTGATATCCACCGCCTTCACTAAATCCGCCAGCTGCTCCTCGCGCGACGCCCCGATAATCGGCGCGGTTATCACCGGTTTGCTCAGCATCCAGGCGAGCGCGATCTGCGCGCGACTGACGCCTTTCCGGTTCGCCAGCGCCTCGACCCGCCCGGCGATGGCGGCATCGTTCTCTTCCGTGTGGCTGTAGAGAGTTTTGCCATATTCGTCGGTATTAGAGCGCGCCGTGGTTTCGCCCCAAGGACGGGTCAGGCGACCGCGCGCCAACGGGCTCCAGGGCAGCACGGCGACGTTTTCCGCCAGACAGAGCGGGTGCATTTCGCGCTCCTCTTCGCGTTGGATCAGGTTGTATTGATCCTGCATGCTGACGAAACGCGCCCAGCCGTAGCGGTCTTGCGTGTAAATCGCTTTGGCGAACTGCCAGGCGTACATGGAGGATGCGCCGATATAGCGCGCTTTGCCCGCCTTCACCACATCGTTCAACGCTTCCAGCGTCTCTTCCAGCGGCGTCTCGTAATCCCAGCGGTGGATCTGCAGCAGATCCACATACTCCATGCCGAGTCGGGACAGGCTGTCGTCGATGGATTGCAGAATGTTGGCGCGCGACAGGCCCTTCGACAGGTTGCTCATCGGGAAGTAGACTTTGGTCGCAACCACGATCTCATCGCGGCGCGCATACTCTTTCAGCGCGCAACCGACAATTTCTTCGCTGCTGCCGTCGGAATAGCTGTTGGCAGTGTCGAAAAAATTGATGCCCGCCTCCAGCGCCTGCTTGATCAGCGGGCGGCTGCGCTCTTCGGGTAGGGTCCATGCGTGGTTGCCGCGATCGGGTTGACCAAAGGTCATGCAGCCCAGGCAGAGACGGGAAACCTGCAGATCGGTAGTGCCGAGTTGTACGGTTTTCATTATGGCTCCTGCTCGAAAGGAAATTTTCTTGAGAAAATCGACCCGGTAAGGATAGCAGGTCCTGCTCCCCGGACGGGGAGCAGTCAGAAAAGGATTACTGCGCCAGCCAGTCGGCGATCTGTTGTTGAATGCCTTCCGCATCCAGCCGATAGTCGTGACGGATCTCATCTTGGGTGCCCTGCGGAATAAACTCATCCGGCAGGCCGAGGTTCAGTACCGTCGCCCGCAGACGCTTCGCCATCACCAGCTCATTGACGCCGCTGCCGGCGCCGCCTTTGATAGCGCCTTCTTCCAGCGTCACCAGCGCTTCATGGCTGGCCGCCAGCTCAAGGATCAAGGCTTCGTCGAGCGGCTTAACGAAACGCATATCCACCAGCGTCGCGTTCAGCGATTCCGCCACTGCGCTCGCTTCCGGCAGCAGGGTGCCGAAGTTAAGGATCGCCAGCTTTTCGCCTTCGCGCTTCACCACGCCTTTGCCGAGCGGCAGGCTTTGCAGCGGCTCCAGCGCGGTGCCGGTACCGGTGCCGCGCGGATAGCGCACCGCGCTGGGGCCGTCCTGATAGTAATAGCCGGTATAAAGCATCTGGCGGCACTCGTTCTCATCGCTCGGGGTCATGATCACCATTTCCGGCACGCAGCGCAGATAGGCGAGGTCGAAAGCGCCCTGATGCGTCTGGCCGTCGGCGCCGACGATGCCGCCGCGGTCGATAGCGAACAGCACCGGCAGCTTCTGGATCGCCACGTCGTGGATCAGCTGATCGTAAGCGCGCTGCAGGAAAGTGGAGTAGATGGCGACAATCGGCTTATAGCCGCCGATCGCCATACCTGCCGCAAAGGTCACCGCGTGCTGCTCGGCAATCGCCACGTCGAAATATTGCGCCGGGAACTCGCGCGAGAAGCGCACCATGCCAGACCCTTCGCGCATCGCCGGCGTCACCGCCATCAGTTTGGGGTCGTCGGCGGCCATTTCGCACAGCCAGTTACCGAAGATTTTCGAATAGCTCGGCAGGCCTTCAGCGCTTTTCGGCAGGGCGCCGCTGGCGGGATCGAATTTCGGCACGGCGTGCCAGGTAATTGGATCTTCTTCCGCCGGCGCGTAGCCTTTGCCCTTTTTCGTCATGATATGCAGGAACTGAGGACCTTTCAGGTCGCGCATATTTTTCAGCGTATGCACCAGCGTCAGCACATCATGGCCGTCTACCGGGCCGATATAGTTAAAACCCAGCTCTTCGAACAGCGTGCCCGGCACCACCATGCCTTTCAGATGCTCTTCGGTGCGCCTGACCAGCTCTTTGATCGGCGGCAGGCCGGTAAGCACGCGCTTGCCGCCTTCGCGCAGGCGCGCATAGGTTTTGCCGGAGAGGATTTGCGCCAGACGGTTGTTGAGCGCGCCGACGTTTTCGGAGATCGACATCTCGTTGTCGTTCAGGATCACCAGCAGATCGGATTTAATATCGCCGGCATGGTTCATCGCTTCGAACGCCATCCCGGCGGTGATCGCGCCGTCGCCGATGATGCAGGCGGTGCGGCGACCTTTGCCTTCGCGCTCGGCGGCGACCGCCATGCCGAGACCGGCGCTGATGGAGGTGGAGGAGTGACCAACGCTCAGCACGTCATATTCGCTCTCGCCGCGCCACGGGAAAGGGTGCAGGCCATTTTTCTGCCGAATAGTGCCGATTTTGTCGCGGCGTCCCGTCAGAATTTTGTGCGGATAAGCCTGGTGGCCGACATCCCAGACCAGATGATCGAAAGGGGTGTTGTAGACATAATGCAGCGCAACCGTGAGTTCCACTACGCCCAGACCCGAGGCGAAATGGCCGCTTGAGCGGCTGACGCTGTCCAGCAAATACTGGCGCAGCTCGTCGCAGAGCACGGGCAGCTTCTCTTTTGGCAGTAAACGTAATTCCTGTACCGTGCTTGCCAGCGCCAGCGTCGGGTATTTTGCAATATCAAAACTCATCGGAGACTCGTTATGGAAGTTATTTGTCGCGTTCAATGGTGAAGCTTGCCAGCGCTTGCAATGCGGTTGTATTGAACGATTGCGCAGCAAGAATTTCCAGCGCGCCCAGCGCTTCCTGGTAAAGATCCAGCGCTTTACGGCGGGCGTTATCCAGTCCCATTAATGCCGGATAGGTGCTTTTACCTAAATCCTGATCGGCGCCCTGGCGTTTGCCGGTAATCGCCGTGTCGCCTACGACGTCCAGGATATCATCCTGCACCTGAAAGGCGAGGCCGATAGCATCCGCGTAGCTGTCCAGCGTCGGCAATGCGTCGCGTCCTCGCTGACCGGCCGCCAGCGCGCCCATGCGCACGGCTGCGCGGATCAGCGCGCCGGTTTTATGACGATGAATTTGCTCAAGCTGAGCCAGATCCACATTTTGTCCTTCCGCCGCCAGATCGAGCGCCTGACCGCCGCACATGCCGGCTACGCCGCTGGCCTTCGCCAGTTCGGAGATCATCAGCAGACGAAACTCGCTGCTCACGCCCGGCATCGGCTCGTCGGCCAGAATGGAAAAGGCGAGCGTTTGCAGGGCATCGCCGGCTAAAATAGCGGTATCTTCGCCAAATTTAATGTGGCATGTCGGCTGTCCGCGACGTAACGCGTCATCATCCATGGCGGGCAGATCGTCGTGGATCAAAGAATAGGCGTGAATGCACTCCACCGCAGCGGCAGGCGCATCCAGGCTGGCCGGATCGGCTCTCAGCATCTCGCCGGTGGCGTAAACCAGAAAAGGGCGCAGGCGTTTGCCGCCTAATAGTGCCCCATACTGCATGGCGTTCACCAGAGGAGAACTCTGAAAAGGGAGTGGATCTAAAAAACGCGTCAGCGAATGATTCACGCGATCCTGACAGTCGCTGAGTAATTTAGCGAAATCCATTAATCATTTTCCGGCGTAAATGAGGTCAGATCGGCATCTTTATCGTCGTTGAGAAGGATACGCACACGCTGCTCCGCCTGCTGCAGCGTCTGTTGGCCGGTACGGGCCAGCTGTACGCCGCGTTCAAATTCGTTCAGCGCCTCTTCCAGCGGAAGTTCGCCGCTTTCCAGGCGGCTGACAATCTGTTCCAGCTGCTGTAATGACGTTTCGAAACTTACAGGCTGTTGGGCTTTTTTCGGCATAATCAGTGTCGACTCACAGGTTGGGACATCATCTGGCAATCGCTCATGGTAGCCGACGCGAATTAATTAGCAAAATAATGAATGTGACTACTGTAGCAGAAGCAGACAACAGACAAAGGTGATATACTTGCGCGCCTCGGATGCGGTCGGTCCAGCTAAGCCCGCAATTATGTGATTTTAGCAGCTAAGTGCTTTTGTTTTTAACACTTATTTGCCCTTTAAGCCTGTGTCGCCATGAAGTTTATCATTAAATTATTTCCCGAAATCACCATCAAAAGCCAGTCGGTGCGGCTGCGCTTTATTAAAATTCTGACAGGAAATATTCGTAATATCCTCAAAGAATTGAATGAAGAAGTGGCCGTAGTGCGTCACTGGGATCACATCGAAGTGCGGGCGAAAAAAGAAAGCCTGCGCGCGGTGATCGTCGACGAGCTGACGCGCATTCCCGGTATTCATCACGTGTTGGCGGTAGAGGATCGCCCCTATACCGACATGCATAATATTTTCGAGCAGACTCTCGAACTAAACCGCGAAAGGCTGGAAGGTAAAAGCTTCTGCGTGCGCGTAAAGCGTCGCGGCACCCATACATTCAGCTCGCAGGACGTTGAGCGCTACGTGGGCGGCGGGCTGAATCAGCATATCCCGACGGCGAAAGTACAGCTCAACCACCCGGACGTGACCGTTAACCTGGAAGTTGAAGACGATCGTCTGCTGCTGGTTACCGGCCGCTTTGAAGGTTTGGGCGGTTTCCCGATTGGCACCCAGGAAGATGTGTTGTCGCTGATCTCCGGCGGCTTCGACTCGGGCGTCTCCAGCTATATGCTGATGCGCCGCGGCTGCCGCGTTCATTACTGCTTCTTTAACCTTGGCGGCGCCGCGCATGAAATCGGCGTGCGTCAGGTGGCGCACTATCTCTGGAGCCGCTTTGGCCGTTCTCACCGCGTGCGTTTCGTGGCGATTAATTTCGAACCTGTGGTGGGCGAAATCCTGGAGAAAGTGGACGACGGCCAGATGGGCGTGGTGCTGAAACGCATGATGGTGCGTGCCGCCTCGATGGTGGCGGAACGTTACGGCGTGCAGGCGCTGGTTACCGGCGAAGCGCTGGGCCAGGTCTCCAGCCAGACGCTGACCAACCTGCGCCTGATCGATAACGCCAGCGACACGCTGATTCTGCGTCCGCTGATTTCCCACGATAAAGAGCACATCATTAAGGTGGCGCGCGACATCGGCACCGAAGATTTCGCCCGCACTATGCCGGAATATTGCGGCGTGATCTCAAAAAGCCCGACGGTAAAAGCGGTGAAGGCGAAAATCGAAGCGGAAGAGCAGAATTTCGATTTCAGTATTTTGGACCGCGTCGTGCAGGAAGCCAATAACCTCGACATCCGTGAAATCGCCCAGCAGGCGGAGCAGGAGGTGGTGGAAGTAGAAACCGTCGCCTCGCTGGGTGAAAACGAGATGCTGCTGGATATCCGCTCTGCGGACGAACAGGACGATAAGCCGCTGGCGATGCCGGGCGTGGAAGTGAAGTCGCTGCCGTTTTATAAGCTCAGCACCCACTTTGGCGATCTGGATCAGAGCAAAACCTGGCTGCTCTACTGCGACCGCGGCGTGATGAGCCGTTTGCAGGCGCTTTATCTGCATGAGCAGGGATTTACTAACGTTAAGGTTTACCGCCCCTGAGGATCGATCCTCGCTGGCTTGCTTGCCATTCTGGCGCCGATGCGTGGCGCGTAAGGCTGAGGTGAAAAGAAGGTAGGTTGGCTTGTGGTACGCTAACCTCTCAGATAAAGAAAAGGCCGCTTACGCGGCCTTTTTGCTTTCCGGCGCTTATTCCTGATAGTCGTAAATGCCTGCCGCGATCACCAGCTGCGACGCCACTTCGCGCGCCTTTTCTTTGCCCACCAGCAAATCGATCAGCTTCAGGGCAAAATCGATCGCCGTGCCGGGCCCCTGGCTGGTCAACAGGTTGACGCGCGGATCCCAGACCACCCGTTTTTCCATCCACTTCTCTTCGGGAATGGTCTCTTTCAGGCCGGGAAAACCGGTCATGTTGCCGACAGGGAAAAGGTCATGCGGCACCAGCACCGTACCGGCGGCGGCGCAGATCGCGGCGACGATGCGGCCGGAGAGGTGAAACTGGCGCACTGTTTCCACCAGCAGCGGACTGTCGCGGAAGGTTTCCGCGCCTTTCAGCCCGCCTGGCAGCACGATGGCGGCGTAAGGGTTGTCAGCCACCTCGACCAGCGGGGCGTCAGCCAGCAAACGTACGCCGCGCGAACAGGTAATCTCGCGCGTGCCACTACTTTCCACGCTGGCGGTCGTGACCCGCAGGCCGGCGCGCACCAGCAGATCGATAGTGGTGACCGCCTCGGTCTCTTCACTGCCATGAGCCAGGCAAACCAGCACCGATGCGTTCGCGCTCATAATGGGACTCCTTGCGTTTTATCAGTTCGTATAATCGGGTATTGGCCGGTACGGCAATGCCGTGCGCGCGGGCGCGCCGCAGCAGGTAACCGGTAATATAATCAATTTCGGTACGGCGCTGCGCCATCACATCCTGGCGCATCGAGGAGATATTGGCCGCAGTGGATTCAATCACGTTAAGCACGTTGTCCAGCAAACCTTCAGGCGTGGTATGCATCCCCTCTCGCTCCATAACCCAGGCGATCTCTTCGCAAAGCGCGCTGATTTCCGCCAGGCGCGCGCGCAACTCGCCATTGCGGCAATCGTACTCCACGGTCATGGGATTGATCACGCAGTTCACCGCCAGCTTATGCCAGCTGGCAGCGGCGATATTGTCATGCCATGCGACGTCAGGCAGCGCCTGATGCAGCGCGTCAGCCAGCTCGCTGAACGCGGCGCCCTCAGGGTTCGCCGGGCCGATATGCGTAATGCCCTGCGCCACATGCTTGATGACGGTAGCCTCGCGCGTCGCCGCATGCGTAGTCACGCCGCGCAGCAGCGGCTGCGTCAGGCTTTTCAGCTCTTCCAGCGTGCCCATGCCGTTGTGCAGCAACAGAACCGGACACTGCTCCGGCAGTATGCTTTGCAGATTTTTAATGGCGGGCGAAACCTGCCAGGCTTTCAGCGTAACCAGCAGCAGCTGGCTTTCGCCCAAAAACAGCGGATCGTTGGCGATAAAGGTATCGTTGCTGACGTGACCGGCGGTATCGGCGACGTTGACCGAACAATAAGGTTGCGGAACGCGCAACCAGCCCTGTACTTCATGCCCTTGGCGTGCAAGGGCAGCAAGCCAAACCTGGCCTAACGCGCCGCAGCCTAACACGGTTATTTTCATTCTGCCTCCCGTTGGCGGCTTGCCTTCACAGAAGTTCAGGTAAGTATAGCTTTCTGCGATGGGTGATTTTATTTAGTGGCGCAAGACGCGTATTATGCATGTCACTTTAGCGTCAGGAGAAGAAAAGATGCCATCTTTCGATATCGTTTCCGAAGTCGAAATGCAGGAAGTGCGTAACGCAGTGGAGAACGCCAACCGTGAGCTTTCCACCCGTTTCGATTTCCGCAACGTGAGCGCCAGCTTTGAGCTGAATGAGAAAAATGAAACCATTAAAATTACCAGCGAATCAGACTTCCAGGTTAAACAGCTGGTGGAAATTTTGCGTGAAAAAATGTTGAAGCGCGGCATTGAAGGTTCTGCGCTGGAGGTTCCTGAAGAGATTATCCATAGCGGTAAAAACTGGAGCCTCGACGCCAAAATGAAAAAGGGCATTGAAACCGAGGTCGCGAAAAAGATCGTCAAGCTGATCAAAGACAGCAAGCTGAAGGTGCAGACGCAAATTCAGGGCGACTCGCTGCGCGTGACCGGTAAATCGCGCGACGACCTGCAGGGCGCGATGGCGCTGGTGCGCGGCGGTAATTTGGGACAGCCGTTCCAGTTTAAAAACTTTCGCGACTGACCATAAAAAGGGCCGTTTCCGGCCCTTTTGTCTTTTAAGCGGCTGCGATCAACGCTTCCAGCTCCAGGCGACTGGTCACCTTGCTGTCGATCTTCACGTAAGCGCTGTTCTCTTCCGGGACGATAAAGACCGAGGAGACGCCCGGCTGGGCCTTAAGCCGTTTTTCCAGATTCGGCGCCTTCAGGGCGGCCTCGCTTAAAACCAGACGCAGGCTGCTGACGTAGGGCGGATCCTGCATAGTGGTGCTGATCAGCAGCCAGATCGCCGCGACGATAGCGCCCACCAGAAACACGGTTTGCGCGTCAAAATTTCCGAATACCCAGCCGCCGAGGCTGCCGCCGATAGCGACGCCAAGAAACTGGCTGGTAGAGTAGATGCCCATGGCGGTGCCTTTATAGCCGGCGGGCGACTCTTTACTGATCAGTGAAGGCAGAATCGCTTCCATCAGGTTAAAGGCGAAAAAGAACAGCTGTACGCCCGCTACCAGCGTCCAGAAATGGCTTCCCGCTCCCCAGAGCACAATTTCTGCTACCAGAATCAGGCTGACGCAGCCGACGAAAACCCGCTTCATGCGGCGTTTGACTTCAGCATAAATAATAAAGGGGATTACGCCGGCGAAAGCGATAAGCATGGTGATCAGATAGACCTTCCAGTGATCGGCGGCCGGAAAACCTGCCTGTTCAAACTGGCCGGGCAGGGCGACGAAACTGGACATCAACAAAATGTGCAGGCAAAAAATGCCGAAATTTAACTTCAGCAGTTTTGGATTCGCCAGCACCAGACGAATGCTGCCTTTCACCATGCCCGATTCACGATTAAGAACATGATGCGGCGCGTTGGGCACCACCAGCAGAGTAATAACGATACCGAGCGAGGCGAGCAGGGCGATCATCCAGAACAGCGCATGTAAACCTAACGCATGGGTGACGATGGGTCCCACTACCATGGCGATGGCGAAAGTAATGCCGAAGCTGATGCCGATAAATGCCATCGCTTTAGTGCGATTCTGCTCGCGCGTCAGGTCGGAGAGCAGCGCCATCACGGCTGCGGCTATCGCGCCGGAGCCCTGTAACGCGCGGCCAAGAATAATGCCCCAGATCGATTCCGTACTAGCGGCCAGTACGCTGCCTATCACAAACACCAGCAGACCGCCGACGATTAACGGCTTACGGCCCATGCGATCTGAAAGCAGGCCGAAGGGAATCTGGAAAATGGCCTGCATCAGACCATAGATACCGATTGCCAGACCGATTAACGCTTCGCTTGCGCCCTGTAACGCCATGCCGTATGTAGTCAATACCGGCAGGACCATAAACATTCCCAGCATGCGCAGAGAAAATACCGTGCCAAGACCCCAGGTCGCACGCAGCTCCACCGGCGTCATTTTATTATCGTTCATTACAACCTCTGTTAATTTGCTGCGGTTATTCTAAGGAGCAGGGCAGGGCGGGTAAAATAATACTTTTTAAGTAGTGGTAACAAAAAGAAAGGGCGCGATAAACGCGCCCTGACAGGATTTGCGATGCTGATTACCAGACGTAGGTCAGCAGGTCTTTTGACGCCGGCGCCATAAAGTCAACCGACATCATAACGCTCAGCGCCGTGATAGCGACAATGGAGAAAACGAACAGTTTACGCGCCCAAACGCGATCGTTTGAGGTTTTGTAACCTGATAACGCCATTCCCAGCCACCATACGCTGACTGCAGCCGCCACCACCAGATATTTGTAACCGGCGTAGCCGCTCAGCGTCAGCATCAGCGTGGCGATCATAAACGCGAGGATATAAAGCGTAATATGATTTTTCGCGACTGAGATGCCTTTCACTACCGGCAGAACCGGAATGTTCGCGGCCTGGTAATCTTTGAAGCGGAAGATGGCAATCGCATAAGAATGCGGCATCTGCCACAGGCTAAAGATCGCCAGCAGGATCAGCGCGCCGGTATCAAACTCATTAGAGACCGCGCAGTAGCCGATAACCGGCGGCGCCGCGCCGGAGAGACTGCCGATCAGCGTACCGTACACAGAATTACGCTTCATGTAGAGGCTGTAAATTCCGACGTACACTACGAAGCCCATCACCGCCAGCCACATGGCCAGCGGATTCGCTCCGAAATACAACAACGCAAAGCCAGCAATACCCAACAAGGTGGCGTAAACCAGGCTTACTTTCGGAGAGATGAGGCCTTTAACCAGCACCCGATTCCTGGTTCTCTCCATTTTTCTGTCGATATCGCGGTCGATCACGTTGTTGAAAACACAACCTGACGCAACGACCAGCGAAACACCGATCAGAGAGGCGAGAAACAGGGCGTAATCAATGCTGCCTTTGGAAGCCAGCAGAAATCCGCCAATGACAGAAATTAAATTTCCGAAAATAATTCCTGGTTTTGTAACTTGCAGGTATTGCTTAATCATCAGTACGACTCTTTAGTGGACCGTCACGACATCATGTTGTAGTTGAGGTTCCACATGATCCACAGCGAACCAATTACAACAATCAGGATAATGATTGCCGCGAAGACAATCGCCACCATGTTCCAGCCGCCCTCAGTTTTGGTGTCCAGGTGCAGGAAGTAAATCAGGTGAACGATAACCTGAATCACCGCACAGACAACAACCACACCCAGAATGGTGCTGTGAGAGGCGCCGCCATCCATTACCATCCAGAACGGAATACCGGTCAGGATGACAGAGAGGATGAAGCCGATCATATAAGACTTCACGCTGCTATGCGGGACGACATGTTCGTTGGCTGAATGACTCATTACATGACTCCCATCAAATAGACAACGGTAAATACGCAGATCCATACCACATCAAGGAAGTGCCAGAACAGGCTCAGGCACAGGATACGGGTGCGGTTAGTGGAAGTCAGACCACGTTTGGAAACCTGGAACATCATGACCAGCATCCAGATCAGACCGGAGGTGACGTGCAGACCGTGGGTGCCGACCAGGGTAAAGAAGCCTGACAGGAAGCCGCTGCGATCCGGACCAAATCCTTCCGCGATCAGATGGTGGAACTCATAAATTTCCATCCCGATAAAGCCGAGGCCAAACAGGAAGGTCAACGCCAGCCAGCTATTAACGCCGGCTTTGTTGTCGTTGTTCATCGCGATGACAGCCATACCGTAGGTGATGGAGCTCAGCAGCAGCAGAGCAGTCTCACCCATAACGAACGGCAGCTCGAAGATGTCTTTGCCTGCCGGACCGCCGGCAGTGCTGTTGACCATGACCGCATAGGTCGCAAACAGGGTTGCGAAGATAATGCAGTCACTCATCAGGTAGATCCAAAAGCCGAAAATCTTATTGGCTGATGCATCGTGATGCCCATGCTCCGCATGGGCGTCGTGGTGGTGCTTAATCAGAGTTTCAGTTGACATTATTTCAGACCTGCTTTGCTGATGTCGTCAAAATGCTGCTTCTCGATCTGCTCGACTTCTTTGACCGGTACGTAGTAATCCACGTCTTCGTCAAAGCTCTTCGCAATCCAGGTCACAATCATGCCCAGGAAAGTCAGACCGGCCAGCCACCAGATATGCCAGATCATGGCGAAACCGAATACCGTGGCGAACGCAGCGATAATCAGAGCGGCGCCGCTATTTTTCGGCATATGAATCTCTTCATATTTCGCCGGCTTGACGTACGCTTCGCCTTTCTCTTTCATTTCCCAGAAGGCGTCACGCTCGTGCACATGCGGAACCGTAGCAAAGTTGTAGAACGCCGGTGGTGAAGAGGTTGACCACTCCAGCGTACGGCCGCCCCACGGGTCGCCGGTCAGATCGCGGTTCTGATGACGGTCGCGAATTGAGACCCAGAACATGGTCAGCTGACACAGGATGCCGCAGGCGATCAGCGCGGCGCCGACAGCTGCGATAACCAGCAGTTCGTGGAAGCGCGGATCGATATCCTGGCTCAGACGACGCGTCATGCCCATGAAGCCCAGCACGTAGAGCGGCATAAAGGCAACGAAGAAGCCGATGATCCAGAACCAGAAGGCGCGTTTGCCCCATTTCTCGTTCAGGGTAAAGCCCATCGCTTTCGGGAACCAGTAGGTCACGCCCGCCATACAACCGAATACCACACCGCCGATAATCACGTTATGGAAGTGCGCGATCAGGAACAGGCTGTTGTGCAAAACGAAGTCCGCGCCCGGCACGGCCAGCAGAACACCGGTCATACCCCCGATGGAGAAGGTGACCAGGAAGCCGACGGTCCACAGCATGGCAGAGTGCATCTGAATACGGCCCTGATACATGGTGAACAGCCAGTTAAAAATTTTCACCCCGGTCGGAATCGCGATGATCATCGTCATGATGCCGAAGAAGGCGTTAACGTTCGCGCCTGCGCCCATGGTGAAGAAGTGGTGCAGCCAAACGATAAACGACAGTACGGTAATGGCGATGGTCGCCCACACCAGCGAGGTGTAACCAAACAGACGTTTTTTCGAGAAGGTCGCGGTAACTTCAGCAAAGACACCGAACACCGGCAGAACCAGGATGTACACTTCCGGGTGACCCCAGACCCAGATCAGGTTGACATACATCATCATGTTACCGCCCATATCATTGGTAAAGAAATGGAAGCCGAGGTAACGATCAAGCGTCAACAGCGCCAGGGTCACGGTCAGAACCGGGAACGCAGCGATGATCAGGACGTTGGTGCAGAGTGCGGTCCAGGTAAAGACCGGCATTTTAAACAGGTCCATGCCCGGCGCGCGCATCTTCAGAATGGTCACGAAGAAGTTAACGCCCGTCAGCGTCGTACCGATACCGGAGAGCTGCAGCGCCCAAATCCAGTAGTCGACACCCACGCCCGGACTGTACTCCGCGCCGGAAAGCGGCGGATAGGCCAGCCAGCCGGTCTGCGCGAACTCACCCACGCCCAGAGAAAGGTTAACCAGGATCACGCCGATCGCGGTAAACCAGAAGCTCAGGTTGTTCAGGTAAGGGAACGCCACATCGCGCGCGCCAATCTGCAGCGGAACCGCGATGTTCATCAGACCTACCACAAACGGCATCGCCACGAAGAAGATCATAATCACGCCGTGGGCGGTGAAGATCTGGTCGTAGTGATGCGGCGGCAAAAAGCCCGCCTCGCCGGCTGACGCCAGCATCTGCTGGGCGCGCATCATGATCGCATCGGCAAAGCCGCGCAACAGCATGACGAAGGCCATGATGATGTACATGATACCCAGTTTTTTGTGGTCAACGGAGGTAAACCATTCTGACCACAGATATTGCCATTTACCAAAATAAGTAATCGCAGCAACAAGCGCCAGACCACCTAAAATGATACCGGCGACCGTGATCATGATGATAGGTTCATGATACGGCACTGCATCCAGTGTTAATTTTCCGAACATCGTATTATTCCTCGGCTCCCGCGGAAGCGGTGTGACTCATGTCCATACCTTCATGCTGTGGCATGTCCATTTTCCCGTGGCTCATCTTGAACTTATCAACAACTTGTTGGAAAAGCGCAGGATTCGCTGTGGAGAAATATTCCACCGGATGGTTTTCGCTGGGCGCAGCCAGTTTTTCGAAATCATCCATGGTAGTCAGCGTGTTAGGCGCCGCTTTGGTTTTGGCGACCCACTGCTGGAATTCCGCATCGTCTTTGGTAGCAATGGCATTGAACTTCATGCCAGAGAAGCCGCGACCGCTGAAATTAGACGAGATACCTTTAAAGGTGCCCGGCTCGTTGGCGATCAGGTGCAGTTCGGTCTGCATGCCGGCCATCGCATAGATCTGGCTACCCAAGGTCGGGATAAAGAAGGAGTTCATTACGGAGTTGGACGTGATTTTGAAGCTTACCGGCGTATTGGCCGGGAAAGCGATCTCGTTCACGGTGGCGATGCCTTGCTCCGGATAGATGAACAACCATTTCCAGTCCAGCGCGACTACGTCAATCTCAACCGGCTTAACGTCAGAAGCGAGCGGCTTGCTCGGCTCCAGCGCGTGGGTTGATTTCCAGGTCAATACGCTAAGGAAAAGGATAATCAGGATCGGAATGGTCCAGACTACCGCTTCAACTTTGTTCGAATGTGACCAGTTGGGGCTGTACTTCGCGTTCGTGTTAGACGCCCGATATTTCCAGGCAAACAACACTGCCATCAGAATTGCGGGAATAACGACGATCAACATTAACCCGAAGGCTGTCAGTATCAGCGAACGTTGCTCCATTGCAACCTGTCCTTTGGGACTTAACAATGCACTATCGCAGCCGCTAAGTAATAAAGCGCCTGCAGTTAATGACAAAATCCCCAAACTTTTATTGTATTTCCTGAGTCTCATTTAACGACCTCAATGACAAAGGGCTCTATTGTCGTTTAAGTGTGGCGGCATTTTACGGGAACGTTTATGCAGTGTAAACCAGCTTAAGGATGTGTCAGACGGACGTTGACACCTTTTGCAAAGGGTGTCACAGATGTTATGCAGGGTCTCAAATTATTAATGCTGACAAACAGTTGGCATTGATATAACAAAAAACAATGGATATATCCTTAGAAAAATCAGGGAAAGTATAACCTTCGATTTAAATGACCAAGTATTTAACAAATCTGCATCATTTAAGTAGTAATTTTTCTACAAAATAATTGCTCACCGGTTTTTAATAATTATCAGTCAATGTTAATTCCATGTATTTTTTCTGCTGAAAAATAACACCGGATGATAAAAAACGTTTTAAGCTGATTTCCAGAACGTAATTTTTTCAAAAAACGGCTGGAAAATTCACCCCTTGTTTATTGTCCCCTGCGTAACGCCAGATAATCCAGAAATACGCCGCAGACCACGCCCACTAACGCCAAAGCCATACCCATTTCAAACAAATGCGGCAAAATTATAACCGGTTGCCAGAGATCTGTCGCTTGAATTATAAGCAAAAACAAACCAAATATGAGCAGGATGAATCCGGCGAGAAAAAGCCGAATCGCCCAGGCGTATCCTTGTTTCCAGGCGGTGCGCGGCAGGAAAGCGCCGGTTTGCTGCGTGCGGTTAAGGGTGTCGCGGCAGAGCCAGAGCAGCAGCAGGCCGGGCAGCCCTGCGACGACGGTAAAGGCGTAAAAAGTCGGCCAGCCCCATAGTTCGACGAACCAGCCGGCGACAGGACCGACATAAACCCGACCTACGGCGGAGAGCGCCGAGAGCAGCGCGAACTGAGTGGCGGAAAACGATTTATTGCATAGCGCCATCAGCAAGGCAACGAAGGCGGCGGTGCCCATGCCTCCGCAGAGGTTTTCGACAAACACGGCGCTGGCCATGCTCCAGAGATGTTTGTCCGTGACGGCCAGCAGCCAGTAAGCGAAGTTCGAAACGGCCTGCAACAGGCCGAACAGCATCAACGCGCGGAACAGGCTCAGACGCTGCATCAGCACGCCGCCGTAAAGCGCGCCGATAATCGTCGCCAGCAGGCCGAGCGTTTTATTCACCAGCCCGACGTCGCCCGCCTCGAAACCGACGCCGCGAATAAGAAAGGTGGTGGTTAGCGAGGCGGCAAAGGCGTCGCCCAGCTTGTAGAGCACAATCAATGTAATCAGCAGCCAAGCGTTGTTGCGCTGGAAGAAGTCCTGCAACGGCAGCGTCACCGCCTGGCGCAGCGAGTGCGGCGCATTCAGGCTGCTTTCCGGCTCTTTCGCCAGCAGAGTGGCGATCACTCCCGGCACCATCATCACCGCCATCAGCCAGTAAGTCGCCTGCCAGCCCAACACGCGATCGGCCAGCCATAACGCCAGACCGCCTGAAATCAGCATAGCCAGCCGGTAGCCCAGCACGGTGATAGCCGCGCCGCTGCCGCGCTCTTCCGGCGGCAGAATATCCGTTTTCCAGGCGTCGAAAACAATATCCTGCGAGGCGGAGCAGAAGGCGACCAGCACGGCCAGCGCGGCCAGCAAGGTCAGGTCCCGACCCGGCTGCATAAAGCCCATCGCGACGATGCCGGCGATCAGCGCCAACTGCGTCACTATCAGCCAGCCGCGGCGCCGGCCGAGGAAAGGCGGCGTGAAGCGGTCCATCATCGGCGACCAGAGAAACTTAAAGACGTAGGCCTGACCGACAAGCGAAAAGAAGCCGATGGTTTTCAGATCGACATTGTCCACCGTCATCCACGCCTGCAAAGTACCGGCGGTTAACGCCAGCGGCAGGCCCGATGCGAAGCCGAGCAGCAGTAAAACGGCGGCGTTACGCTGGGTAAAAATGCGAAGGTAGTGACGGCTCATACTCACCTTACGGATGCGCCCGGCAGGCTGCCGGGCGAAAAGCAGCGGAAATTAGCGGGCGTTTTGCTTAATGAAATCGTGAATGCTGGTGTCCTGAGCCATGTCGGCGATGACGTCGCTCAGCGTCGAGTTCACGGCGTTTTTGATCTTATCGTTGGTGGCGCTAAAGGCCCCTTCGACGCTATAGGTCTGACGGTAGTTTTTCACTTGCTTATTGCCGTTTTTGGCGGTAGCGATAATCGAAATATCCGCTTTGGTAGTGATGCTGTAACGCACATTGCCCTGCGTCACGTCGGCATACAGATTGTTGACCACGATCTGCAGATCGACGGCGCCGTTAGGTCCAATCATATAACCGCGCGCGGACATCTGTTTTTCCAGCACTTCCTGCAGCAGGAAGCGCAGATCGCGGGACGGGGTAAGCGTGACGAGCTGGCCGTCGCGGTTAACCTTCGCCAGCGCCTGATCGCTTCGCTGATCGGCGCCGTTAATGCTCAGCGTCAAGCCCATCAGGCTGGGATCCTGTTGCGGCAGTTCGATTTTAGGTTCGACGTTAAGCGTATTGCTGTTGCTGGCGCAGCCGGCCAAAATAAAAGCAGCCAGCAGGGGAATAAACACTTTTTTGAACATACTTATTTCTCGTTAGCATAGTGGGTTGGCTTGCAAAACTTCGGCCATCATAGCATTGCGCGCCGGTGAAAAAAGCCCTGGAAAGCGGGATTTTGATTGCAAAGGAATTTTCTGTAATGCACCAGAACGGGTGAGTTGACCCGGCAGGATTACAGGTTATGATGCGCAACGACAGGAAAAGAATGGCTTATTTTTTTTCGCCTCTCCCTGCGGAAACGGTAAAAAACCTACTAATATTTAATCAGATGGGGCACATCGCTCGCCGTTGAGGAATGTAATGATGATTCGCGAACAAATAGAAGAAAAGTTGCGTATGGCGTTCGAACCGGCACATCTGGAAGTGCATGACGAAAGTTATCGTCATAATGTCCCTGCAGGGTCGGAAAGCCATTTCAAAGTGGTCATCGTGAGCGACAGCTTTTGCGGCCAACGCTTTCTGGCGCGCCACCGCGCGATCTATGGCGCGCTGGCTGAAGAGCTGGCGGGCAGCGTCCACGCGCTGGCGTTGCATACCTACACCTTGAAAGAGTGGGAGGGCTTGCAGGATACCGTACTGGCCTCGCCGAACTGTCGCGGCGCCGGAATGCTGGCCTGACAAACGCTTCGCTAAAAACGGCCGCCCGGCCGTTTTTTCCTTTCTTTTCACCTCAAACGCGATCTCTTACGCAAAAAGCGGCAAAGTCGTTAAAAAGTGGTGGGTTTGCATCCTCGACTCATTCCGACGATGCCGCTATAATGCTGCGTCTATTTTTCCGGAATGTCTTCGGGACGCTTCTGGTAACAGGGATCAGGTTCTCTTCACAGAAGCCGTCCCGGTTGTTAGATACGGCGCATTTCACGATGTGTGGTGTCTGAAGTTGACCGAGCACGTGATTTTTTGAGGTAACAAGATGCAAGTTTCAGTTGAAACCACTCAGGGCCTTGGCCGTCGCGTTACGATTACTGTCGCAGCCGACAGCATCGAGAGCGCTGTGAAGAAAGAGCTGCTGGATGTAGCTAAAAAAGTCCGTATCGATGGTTTCCGTAAAGGCAAAGTGCCGATGCACATCGTATCTCAGCGTTATGGCGCCTCTGTTCGCCAGGACGTGCTGGGCGATCTGATGCAGCGCAACTTTGTCGACGCCATTATCAAAGAGAAAATCAACCCGGCCGGCGCGCCGAACTACGTGCCGGGCGAGTACAAGCAGGGCGAAGATTTTACCTACTCTGTAGAATTCGAAGTCTATCCGGAAGTTGAGCTGAAAGGTCTGGACGCGATCGAAGTTGAAAAACCGGTTGTGGAAGTGACTGACGCTGATGTCGACACCATGCTGGAAACGCTGCGCAAGCAGCAGGCAAACTGGAAAGAGAGTGACGCGGCGGCGGAAGCTGAAGATCGCGCGACTATCGATTTTAGCGGTTCTGTTGACGGTGAAGAGTTTGAAGGCGGCAAAGCCTCTGATTTCGTTCTGGCGATGGGCCAGGGCCGCATGATCCCGGGCTTCGAAGAAGGCGTCGTGGGTCACAAAGCGGGCGAAACCTTCACCATCGACGTGAAATTCCCGGATGACTACCACGCAGAAAACCTGAAAGGGAAAGATGCGAAGTTCGAGATCGTGCTGAAGAAAGTCGAAACGCGCGAACTGCCGGAGCTGACTGAAGAGTTCATCCAGCGTTTCGGCGTTGAAGACGGCTCCGTTGCCGGTCTGCGCGCTGAAGTGCGTAAAAACATGGAGCGCGAGCTAAAAGGCGCCGTGCGTAACCGCATCAAGACTCAGGCGATCGATGGTCTGGTGAAAGCCAATGAAATCGACGTGCCTTCCGCGCTGATCGACGGCGAGATCGACGTGCTGCGTCGTCAGGCCGCTCAACGCTTCGGCGGCAACGAAAAACAGGCGCTGGAACTGCCGCGCGAACTGTTTGAAGAGCAGGCGAAACGCCGTGTGGTTGTCGGTCTGCTGCTGGGCGAAGTGATTCGCACCCATGAGCTGAAAGCGGACGAAAATCGCGTTAAAGCGCTGATCGAAGAGATGGCGTCTGCCTATGAAGATCCGCAGGAAGTGATCGAGTTCTACAGCAAAAACAATGAGCTGATGAACAACATGCGCAACGTCGCGCTGGAAGAGCAGGCGGTTGAAGCCGTGCTGGAAAAAGCTAAAGTGTCTGAAAAAACCGTTGGCTTCCAGGAACTGATGAATCAGACCGCAACGGCCTAATCGTCTGGTTAATCCTGTTTTCCAGGCCCGCTGCTGTAAAGCAGCGGGCCTTTTTGTTTTTACCGGCGCCTGCAGTATGGTTTCATCGCTTATTTGCCTAATTAAACGGCAAATTGTCCGCTAAGCTATTTTTCCGGGTTAGCGATTAAAGAAAAGGTTGTTATGCTTGAAACAACTGGGCAGCATCCCCAATTCAAGGGAGAATGCGTAAAAACAGTTAAGCTGGCTGATTAACCGTCCTGAAGGTGTCGGAGACGAGGCTGAGCATAGTTTTCTTGGCTCGCCTCACGTAGAATCGGTACAGAATGTTGCCAATGAAATTTATCAGGAGACGGTAATGTCATACAGTGGCGATCGTGAATTTACTGCACCGCACATGGCGCTGGTGCCTATGGTGGTCGAACAAACCTCGCGCGGCGAGCGTTCTTACGACATCTATTCCCGCCTGCTCAAAGAGCGCGTCATCTTTTTGACCGGCCAGGTTGAAGACCACATGGCTAACCTAATCGTCGCTCAGATGCTGTTTCTGGAAGCGGAAAACCCGGAGAAAGATATTTATCTTTATATCAACTCGCCGGGCGGCGTGATTACCGCAGGCATGTCGATCTATGACACCATGAAGTTCATCAAGCCGGATGTCAGCACTATTTGTATGGGACAAGCTTGCTCGATGGGCGCTTTCCTGCTGACGGCTGGCGCAAAAGGCAAGCGTTTCTGTCTGCCTAATTCCCGCGTCATGATCCACCAGCCGCTGGGCGGCTTCCAGGGTCAGGCGACGGATATCGAGATTCATGCTCGCGAAATTCTTAAAGTGAAAGAGCGCATGAATACGCTGATGGCTGAGCACACCGGCAAGCCGCTGGAACAAATCGAGCTTGATACCGAGCGAGATCGTTTCCTCTCAGCCAGTGAAGCGGTAGAGTATGGTTTAGTCGATTCCATCCTGACGCATCGCGAATAAGACTCATCTGCCCGCGTCCTTACGCTATAGTTAACGGGATACGGGTGGCTAAGTTGAATGAATATCGGCCGTGTACGCGCGGCCTGCGCCGTACTTCGGTATGGCCAGAGAACAAGAAGAGGTTAACTGATGACAGATAAGCGCAAAGACGGTTCAGGTAAGCTGCTGTACTGCTCTTTTTGCGGCAAGAGCCAGCATGAAGTGCGTAAGCTGATTGCCGGGCCGTCAGTGTATATCTGCGATGAGTGTGTCGATCTGTGTAATGACATCATTCGCGAAGAGATTAAAGA
>DENB01000039.1:0-29844 GCA_002359495.1 Enterobacteriaceae bacterium UBA2655 | reverse complement strand
GAAACGCTGGCGCGCCTGCTGGACGTGCCTTTTACCATGGCGGACGCCACGACGTTGACCGAAGCGGGTTACGTGGGCGAAGACGTGGAAAATATCATCCAGAAGCTGCTGCAGAAATGCGACTACGATGTGCAGAAAGCGCAGCGCGGCATCGTCTATATCGATGAAATCGATAAGATTTCGCGTAAGTCGGACAACCCTTCCATCACACGTGACGTGTCGGGCGAGGGCGTACAGCAGGCGCTGCTGAAACTGATCGAAGGTACGGTTGCCGCCGTTCCGCCTCAGGGCGGCCGTAAGCATCCGCAGCAGGAGTTTTTGCAGGTCGATACCTCGAAAATCTTATTTATCTGCGGCGGCGCGTTCGCCGGACTGGATAAAGTGATTTCTCAACGTGTGGAAACTGGCTCAGGCATTGGTTTCGGCGCGACGGTGAAGGGCAAATCGCAAAAAGCGACCGAAGGTGAACTGCTTTCGCAGGTTGAACCAGAAGATTTGATCAAGTTCGGTCTGATCCCTGAGTTTATCGGACGTCTGCCTGTTGTCGCGACGCTGAATGAATTGAGCGAAGAGGCGTTGATTCAGATCCTGCGCGAGCCGAAAAACGCCCTGACCAAGCAGTATCAGGCGCTGTTTAACCTGGAAGGCGTTGAGCTGGAATTCCGCGAAGAAGCGCTGACGGCCATTGCGAAGAAAGCGATGTCGCGCAAAACCGGCGCGCGCGGCCTGCGTTCTATCGTTGAAGGCGCGTTACTTGAAACAATGTACGATCTGCCTTCGATGGAAGATGTCGAAAAAGTGGTGATTGACGAGTCGGTCATCGAAGGTCAGTCTGACCCGATGCTGATTTACGGCAAGCATGAAGCCCAGGCCTCTGGCGAATAAGTAAACAAATCAACCGCGTTGATATCTTAAAAAAGGGGAAAAATCTTTCCCCTTCTGTTTTTCTCGCACCTGTGACATTGAATGTCAGACGATCATCCCCATATACTCAATTACCTGTGGGCTTAACTGCACATTCCCTGCATTATGCGGTGCCCATCACCTGGCGGACTTTAAACTAAGAGAGAGCTCTATGAATCCTGAGCGTTCTGAACGCATTGAAATCCCTGTGTTGCCGTTGCGCGACGTGGTGGTTTATCCGCACATGGTAATTCCGTTGTTTGTTGGTCGGGAAAAATCGATTCGGTGCCTCGAAGCCGCGATGGATCAAGATAAGAAGATCATGCTGGTAGCACAGAAAGAGGCTTCAACGGATGAACCTGGCATTAACGATCTTTTTTCAGTAGGGACGGTAGCGTCTGTACTGCAAATGCTCAAACTGCCCGACGGCACGGTAAAAGTGCTGGTGGAAGGTTTGCAGCGCGCGCATATCACCACGCTAGCTGATAACGGCGATCACTTTGTGGCTCAGGCTGAATATCTGGTTTCGCCGGAAATCGACGAGCGCGAGCAGGAAGTGCTGGTACGCACCGCGATTAACCAGTTTGAAGGCTACATCAAGCTCAATAAAAAGATCCCGCCCGAGGTGCTGACCTCGCTGAACAATATCGACGACGCGGCCCGCCTGGCGGATACCGTGGCGGCGCATATGCCGTTGAAACTGGCAGATAAACAGTCAGTGTTGGAAATGTCCGACATCAATGAGCGGCTGGAATACCTGATGGCGATGATGGAATCGGAGATCGACCTGCTGCAGGTTGAGAAACGCATCCGCAACCGCGTTAAAAAACAGATGGAAAAAAGCCAGCGTGAGTACTATCTGAATGAGCAGATGAAAGCCATTCAGAAAGAGCTGGGCGAAATGGATGACGCGCCTGACGAATATGAGGCGCTGAAGCGTAAAATCGATGCGGCGAAAATGCCGCAGGAAGCGCGCGATAAGGCTGAAGCCGAACTGCAGAAGTTGAAAATGATGTCGCCAATGTCGGCGGAAGCCACGGTTGTGCGCGGTTACATCGACTGGATGGTGCAGGTTCCGTGGAATGCGCGCAGCAAGGTGAAAAAAGATCTGCGTAAAGCGCAGGAAACGCTGGATATCGACCATTACGGTCTGGAGCGCGTTAAAGACCGCATCCTTGAGTACCTTGCGGTGCAGAGTCGCGTCAGCAAAATCAAAGGACCGATCCTGTGCCTGGTGGGACCGCCGGGCGTCGGTAAAACCTCGCTGGGGCAGTCTATCGCCAAAGCCACCGGACGCAAATATGTGCGTATGGCACTGGGCGGCGTGCGCGATGAAGCTGAAATCCGCGGACATCGCCGTACTTACATCGGCTCTATGCCGGGCAAACTGATTCAGAAGATGGCGAAAGTCGGGGTAAAAAACCCGCTGTTCCTGCTGGATGAGATCGACAAGACGTCTTCCGATATGCGCGGCGATCCCGCTTCAGCGCTGCTGGAGGTACTGGACCCAGAGCAGAACATCGCGTTCAACGATCACTATCTGGAAGTGGATTACGATCTCTCCGACGTGATGTTTGTCGCCACCTCTAACTCCATGAATATTCCGGCGCCGCTGCTGGATCGTATGGAAGTTATTCGTCTTTCCGGCTACACGGAAGATGAGAAGCTGAACATCGCGAAGCAGCATCTGCTGCCGAAGCAGATCGAGCGTAACGCGCTGAAGAAAGACGAGATTATGGTTGATGACAGTGCGATCATCGGCATTATTCGTTACTACACGCGCGAAGCGGGCGTACGTAGCCTGGAACGCGAGCTGTCGAAGCTGTGCCGTAAGGCGGTGAAAAGCCTGCTGATGGATAGCGCGAAAAAGCACATCGTGATTAACGGTGAAAACCTCAAGGATTTCCTGGGGGTACAGCGCTTCGACTACGGTCGCGCCGACAGCGAAAACCGTGTGGGGCAGGTGACGGGTCTGGCCTGGACCGAAGTGGGCGGCGATCTGCTGACGATTGAAACCGCCTGCGTGCCGGGCAAAGGCAAGCTGACCTATACCGGTTCGCTGGGCGAGGTGATGCAGGAGTCGATTCAGGCTGCGCTGACCGTAGTTCGCGCCCGCGCCGAAAAACTGGGCATCAACGGCGACTTCTACGAGAAGCGCGATATTCACGTGCACGTGCCGGAAGGCGCGACGCCGAAAGACGGTCCTAGCGCCGGTATCGCGATGTGTACCGCATTGGTTTCCTGTCTGACAGGCAACCCGGTACGCTCTGATGTGGCGATGACGGGTGAAATCACGCTGCGCGGTCAGGTCTTGCCGATTGGCGGTTTGAAAGAGAAATTGCTGGCGGCGCATCGCGGCGGCATTAAAACCGTGCTGATCCCGGATGACAACAAACGCGATCTGGAAGAGATTCCGCAGAATGTGATTGCCGATCTCGACATCCATCCGGTCAAGCGTATCGAAGAAGTGCTGAACCTGGCGCTGGAAAATGCGCCCTATGGCATGCAGGTCGCTACAGCAAAATAGTGACTAAAGACAAAAAGCCTTAAAAAGCGAAGCTGGCAAGCGAATTGATGCTTGCCAGCTTTTTTTTGTGCCGCTAATTTAGGTGGCTGCAGAAATGACGTTTAAGATGAATACCGTTGTTTCGGCTCAACAGGCTTGATATAACTTGCTGCGCGTTCGTATCCGGCGGGAAGCGGGATACGATGTGAATAATAAAGAGGGGATAAAAAGAGTGAATAAGTCACAATTAATCGACAAAATCGCTGCAGACGCTGACATTTCTAAGGCGGCAGCTGGACGTGTTTTAGATGCATTTATGGATTCTGTTTCCGATGCGCTGAAAGGCGGCGAAGAAGTGGCGCTGGTTGGCTTCGGCACCTTCTCAGTACGTGAGCGTGCTGCCCGTACCGGTCGCAACCCGCAGACCGGCAAAGAGATCACCATTCCGGCAGGCAAAGTGCCGGGCTTCCGTGCAGGCAAAGCGCTGAAAGACGCCGTCAACTAATGACGGGCGGCCATTGAAGCATTTTCTTCAATGGATTGCGGACGGATCTCGCGTTCTCATGTAACATACGGGCACATCATCCATGATGTGCCTTTTTTATATTGATGCGTGACAAGCCCTTGGCCGCTGTCTGCGCATGGCTGATAGCTGCCGGCCTGAACCGCAGCTGTGTGGCGCGCCTGCTTCAGGCAGGCCGCTGCGCCTTGGCTTTATCTTCACACTACAGCGGAGTGTTGTCATACCATGATGGACAATTTACGCGCGGCGTCGAATCATGTCGTGCTCAAGATTCTTTTGGGACTGATCATCCTCTCCTTTGTGCTGACCGGCGTCGGCAACTATCTGATCGGCGGCGGCGGTGATTACGCCGCGAAGGTCAACGGCGACGAGATCAGCCGTGCGCAGCTGGAGCGCGCTTATAACAATGAGCGCAGCCGCCAACAGCAGATGTTAGGCGAGCAGTTCTCTCAGCTCGCCAGCAATGAAGGCTATATGCAGCAAATGCGTCAGCAGGCGCTCTCTCAGCTGGTCGACGAAACCTTGCTTGATCAATATGTTAAAGAGCTCAGTATTGGCATCAGCGACGATCAGATCAAACAGGCGATTTTCAACCAGCAGGCTTTCCAGACCAACGGCAAATTCGATAACGCCAAATATAACGGTCTGATCGGCAGCATGGGCTTTACCGCCGATCAATACGCTGAAGCCCTGCGCAAGCAGCTGGCGACGCAGCAGCTGATCAACGCCGTCGCCAACACTGATTTCATGCTGAAAGGCGAAACCGATAAGCTGGTCGGTCTGGTATCGCAGCAGCGTCAGATTCGTCAGGCAACGCTGGACGTCAACGCGCTGGCGGCGAAGCAGAGCGCCAGCGACGATGAAATCAACCAGTATTATCAGCAGCATAAAAACAGTTTTATGGCGCCGGAGCAGTTCCGCGTCAGCTATATCAAGCTGGATGCCGCCAGTATGCAGACCGCGGCCAGCGATGCGGATATTCAGAGCTGGTACGACCAACATAAAGCGGACTACTCGCAGCCGCAGCGCAGCCGCTTCAGCGTCATTCAGACGAAAACGCAAGCGGATGCCGACGCGGTACTGGCGCAGCTAAAAAACGGCGGCGATTTCGCGGCGCTGGCTAAAGAGAAATCGATCGATCCGATCTCGGCGCGTAAAGGCGGCGACATGGGCTGGCTGGAGCCGAGCACTACGCCGGATGAGCTGAAAAACGCCGGCTTAACGCAAAAAGGGCAACTGTCAGGCGTGATCAAATCGTCAGTCGGATACCTGATTGCTCGCCTCGACGACTTACAGCCGGAGCAGGTGAAGCCGCTGGCGGAAGTGCGCGACGCCGTTGCGGAGAAGGTGAAGCAGGAAAAAGCCGTAGACGCCTTCTATAAGCTGCAGCAGAAAGTGAGCGAGGCGGCCAGCAACGACAATGAGTCACTGGTGGGCGCCGAGCAGGCGGCCAACGTCAAAGCGACGGAAACCGGCTGGTTCAGCCGCGACAACGTGCCGCAGGATCTCGATTTCGACCAGGTTAAACAGGCGATCTTCAATGGCGGCCTGACGGGCGCGAATGGCGCGCCGGGCAGCAATTCCGACATCATTTCCGTCGATGGCGATCGCGCTTTTGTGCTGCGCATCAGCGAGCACAAGCCGGAAGCGGTGAAAGCGCTGGACGAAGTGAAAGGCCAAATCGCCGATACGCTGAAGCATGATAAGGCGGAACAGCAGGCTAAAGCGCAGGCGGACAAAATCCTCGCCGACCTGAAAGCGGGCAAGCAGGATGCATTAACCGCTGCGGGTCTGAGTTTCGGCGAGAGCAAAACGGTTGACCGCAATACGCAGGATCCGGTTGCTCAGGCGGCGTTCAATCTGCCGCAGCCGGAAAAAGATCGTCCTTCTTACGGCGTCAGCGAAGATATGCAGGGCAATGTGGTACTGGTCGCGCTCGATAAGGTTACTGTCGGCTCCATGCCGCAAGGCCAGATCGAACAGATGGTGAAAGGCGTAACGCAAAACAATGCGCAAATCGCTTTTGAAGCCCTGCTACAGAACCTGCGTAAAGAGGCGAAAATCAAATACGGCGCCGCGGCGCAAATGCAGTAAGCCTCGCAAAAACCCGGTAAGTAGTGAAACAAACAAAGGCCGCTTATGCGGCCTTTTCCATTTCTGCGCGTTGCCTTTTGCCGTCGCGATAACGCTGTGACACCCTGTGTTTGCTGTTAAACACAAGGAGAAAACAGTATGTTTAAACAATCGCTTAACGCAATTTACCTTACGCTGGCGCTCGGCGGCGCGTTCTACACCCATTCGCTGTTAGCGGCGGAAACCGCGTCGGAAGCGCCAGCCAGTCAGGTGACGACGCAGGAGCAAAAGATCAGCATTAACGAGGCCAGCGCCGAGCAACTGGCGGCTGCGATGAATGGAATCGGGCTGAAAAAGGCGCAGTCTATCGTCAGCTATCGGGAACAGTACGGACCTTTTACCGCCATTGAGCAGCTAAAAGAGGTGCCCGGCATCGGCAATGCGCTGATTGAACGCAACGCCTCTCGCCTGAAACTGTGACTTTGGTCGCAGCCGTTGAGAAATGCCGGTTACGCCGACAGGCCTTTGCTACGCTAATCAGGTCATACCAGCTAACCGGCTTTCAGAGAGGCGTTTATGCGGACTTCAATAAAAGTGCGTGGATACCATCTTGATGTTTATCAGCATGTGAACAATGCGCGTTATCTGGAGTTCCTTGAAGAGGCTCGCTGGCAATGGTTGGAGCAGGCTGAGGCCTTCGAATGGCTGTCAATGCAGAAACTGGCTTTTGTCGTGGTGAATATCAACATCAACTATCGTCGCCCGGCCGTGCTGGGCGACGTTTTGCAAATTGACAGCGAGGTGGTGCAACTGAACAGCAAAAGCGGCGTGCTGGCGCAGCGCGTGATGCTGACGAACGATCAGACGCCGATCGCCGATGCAACGCTGACGTTTGTTTGCATCGACCTTGCGAGTCAGAAAGCGGTTTCTCTCGAAGGCGCGCTGCGGCAACGTCTGCAGGCACTGATGGAGTAGCAAGCGATAAGGCGCAGAGGTTGCCGCTTGCCGTCAGGCCAGTCCGCTTTTCGACCTCATGGCGGCCATAACGCTTTCCGCATTATCAAGATAAGCTTGCAGGCCGTTTGCGCGCAGATGACAGGCGGCGCACTCTCCGCAGCCGTCGCCCTTAATGCCGTTATAGCAGGTCAGGGTCTGCTGGCGTACCAGCGGCAGCTGTCGCCAGTAATCCGCCAGCGCCCAGGTTTCCGCTTTGTTCAGCCACATCAACGGCGTTTCGAAGCGAACGTCGCGCGCCATGCCCAGTTTTACGGCTTCGTTGAGCGCTTTGACGAACTCATCGCGGCAGTCGGGATAGCCGGAGAAGTCAGTTTCACATACGCCGGTAATTACCGCTTCCGCCTCAACCTGATAGGCATAAATGGCGGCCAGCGTCATAAAAAGAATATTCCTGCCGGGCACAAAGGTGCTGGGCAAACCGCTGGCGTCGGGATCGTATGCCGGCACCGGGATGCTATCGCGCGTCAGGCTGCTGATCGCCAGCTCGTTCAACAGGGTGACGTCCAGAACCTTATGCGCCCGCGCGCCCAGCTGCTGCGCCAGCTCTCGCGCCACCTCTATCTCTTCACGGTGGCGCTGACCATAATCAAAAGTGACGCAATGGACTTCATCATACTGCTGAAGCGCCTGAATTAAGCAGGTGGTGGAATCTTGTCCACCGCTGAAAACAACCACGGCTCTTTTCATTGTTTATGTCCCGATAAAAATTTTCGCCTATGGTAATGCCTGTCGCTGCTGGTGAACACCTGTTACTGTTATCAGGTTTCTTTTCGTTGCTTTACCACAGTATGACGTTTTGCGCTCCGGCAAGGAGCGTAGAAAAGACCATTTCAGCAAGAGAGGCTTTTATGGCGCGTTTAGCCGCTTTCGATATGGATGGCACTTTACTCTTACCGAACCACCAGCTTGGCAAGGAGACGCTGGCCACGCTGATTGCGCTGCATGAGCGGCAGGTCATGTTGGCGTTCGCCACCGGACGGCATCTGCTGGAAATGCAGAAGTTACGTCAACAGCTGAATCTGCATGCCTGGCTGATCACCGGCAACGGCACGCGCATCCACGATCCGGAAGGCAATCAGCTGTTCGCCAGCGATCTGACGCCTTCGGTAGCGGAAGAGGTATTGCACACTCACTGGCGCACCAAAGCCAGCATTCATCTGTTCAATGATAAGGGCTGGTTTACCGCCCATCAGGTGACGAAAATCTGCTTCGTTGGCGACCATGAGGCGCTGTGCGGTCTAAAAAGCCAGCTCCATGCTGCGCTGGGCGAACGGGCGGATCTCTGCTTTTCCGCCCGAAATTGCCTGGAAGTGCTGCCGGTAAACTGCAATAAAGGTGCCGCGCTGGCTTTGTTATGTCAGCACCTGGACCTGACGCTGGCCGACTGTATGGCGTTCGGCGATGCGATGAACGATCGGGAAATGCTGGAGCGGGTCGGCAAGGGGTTTATTATGGGCAACGCCATGAGCCAGTTAAAAGCGGAGCTGCCGCACCTGCCCGTCATCGGGCATTGCGAAACGCAGGCGGTCTCGCACTACCTGAATCACTGGTTGACTACGCCGCACCTTGATTACGCTCCGATACAATTAAGCGAAGCGCCGGGGCACCAGGCGTAACGCGGCGCGCCTGCCGCGTCTGCTTTTGGCTGGTCGCGCCGCGTCGAGCGCGAGCGGATAGCTCGCTTGGGGCACAGTCAGGAAAACAGGTTGCTATGATTCCGTTATAATGGCGGTCATGGAAAACCTGTCTCTTTCCGCGCTCCGCCATGGAAGAGATAAATCAATCCGGCTCGGCTTGGTCCTGAAAGAAAGGCCCGGAAATACATTGAGAGCAGTGTTGTGCGATTATTCAGCCAGTTAAGTTGGTATTTTTTGCGCGAGTGGCGGCGATATCTGGGCGCTGTTTCCTTGCTGATTATTATTGCCCTGCTGCAATTGCTGCCGCCGCATCTGGTTGGCGTGATTGTCGATGGCGTGACGCATCATACGATGAGCAGCGCCCGTATCTTTATGTGGATCGGCGTGATGCTGATTACCGCCGTGATCATCTACCTGTTGCGCTACGTCTGGCGCGTGCTGCTGTTCGGCGCCTCCTATCAGCTGGCGGTGGAGCTGCGGGAAGATTTTTACCGTCAGCTCAGCCGCCAACATCCGGCATTTTATCTGCGCCACCGCACCGGCGACCTTATCGCCCGCGCCACCAACGATGTGGATCGCGTAGTCTTCGCCGCTGGCGAAGGGGTGCTGACGTTGGTCGATTCGCTGGTGATGGGGCTGGTGGTCTTGCTGGTGATGAGCACCCAGCTCAGCTGGCAGTTAACGTTGCTGGCATTGGTGCCGATGCCGATTATGGCGGTAATCATTCATCGCTACGGCAATCAGCTGCACGAACGCTTCAAGCTGTCGCAGGCGGCATTTTCCACGCTCAACGATCAAACCCAGGAAAGCCTGACCAGCATTCGCATGATCAAGGCGTTTGGCCTGGAAGCGCACCAGTCTCAGCAATTCTCCGCCATCGCCCGCGATACGGGCGAAAAAAACCTGCGCGTGGCGCGCGTCGATGCCCGTTTCGATCCGACGATTTATATCGCCATCGGATTTTCTAACCTATTAGCCATCGGCGGCGGCAGCTGGATGGTCTGGCACGGCACGATGACGCTTGGTCAGCTTACCAGCTTTGTGATGTACCTCGGCCTGATGATTTGGCCGATGCTGGCGCTCGCCTGGATGTTCAATATTGTGGAGCGCGGCAGCGCCGCCTGGAGTCGTATCCGCGCGCTGCTGGCGGAAGCGCCGGCGGTGGTTGATGGGCAAAAGCTGCTGCCGGCCGAGCCGGGGATCCTGAAAGCGGCGATCCGGGAGTTTCGTTATCCGGCCAGCGCCGCGCCGGTGCTGCGCCAGGTTAACTTTCAGCTGAAGCCGGGCCAAATGCTCGGGTTGTGCGGAGCGACGGGCAGCGGAAAAAGTACGCTGCTCAGCTTGATCCAGCGTCACTTCGACATCGATCACGGCGATATCTGCTATCACAACATTCCGCTGCCGCAGTTGCGCATCGACTGCTGGCGCAGCCGACTGGCGGTGGTCAGCCAGACGCCGTTTCTGTTTTCCGATACGGTCGCCAACAATATCGCTCTCGGCAAGCCCAACGCTAGCCAGGCGGAAATCGAGCATGTGGCGCAGCTCGCCAGCGTGCATGACGATATTCTGCGCCTGCCGCAGGGGTATGAAACGGAAGTCGGTGAGCGCGGCGTCATGCTTTCCGGCGGACAAAAACAGCGTATTTCTATCGCCCGCGCGCTGCTGCTGAATGCGGAAATTCTGATCCTCGACGATGCGCTGTCGGCGGTCGATGGCCGTACGGAACATGACATTTTGCATAATCTGCGCCAGTGGGGAGCGGGGCGTACGCTTATCATCAGCGCCCATCGCCTGTCGGCGCTGACGGAGGCGAGTGAGATCATCGTATTGAAGCAGGGAGCGGTGGCCCAGCGCGGCATGCACGACCAGCTCGCGATACAGCCCGGCTGGTATCGGGATATGTATCGCTATCAGCAGCTGGAAGCGGCGCTGGACGAGGATGAAAAAGAGAAAGGAGTGCCTCATGGCTAAATCTGACCGGCTCTGGCCAACGTTGAAAAGGCTGCTGGCCTACGGGAAACCCTGGCGGAAGTCGCTTTCGCTGGCCACAGGCATGTTATGGCTTGCCGCGGCGGCGGAAGTGACCGGACCGGTGCTGGTCAGCTTTTTCATCGATCGGCTGATCGCGAAACATCAAATGCCATGGGGAATTGTCGCGGGCTTAGTGGTCAGTTTTATCCTGCTGCAGCTGCTGGCCGCTGCGCTGCACTACTGGCAGGCGCTGCTGTTTAACCGCGCCGCGATCGGCGTGGTGCAGCGCCTGCGCAGCGATGTAATGGAAGCCGCGCTGAAGCAGCCGCTGAGCGCGTTCGATACCCAGCCGGTAGGACAGATTATTTCGCGCGTCACCTATGATACCGAAGTCATTAAAGATCTCTATGTGACGGTGGTGGCGACGGTATTGCGCAGTGCGGCCCTGATCGGCGCGATGCTGGTGGCGATGTTCAGCCTGGACTGGCGTATGGCGCTGGTGGCGCTGGTGATGTTTCCGCTGGTGCTGGCGGTGATGTTTATCTACCAGCGCTTCAGCACGCCGATCGCCCGCCGGGTGCGCAGCTACCTGGCCGACATCAACAACGGCTTCAATGAAGTGATTAACGGCATGAGCGTTATCCAGCAGTTCCGTCAGCAGGCGAGATTCGGCGAACGCATGGGCGAGGCGAGCCGTTCGCACTATCTGGCGCGCATGGAGACGTTGCGTCTCGACGGCTTCCTGCTGCGTCCGTTGCTGAGCCTGTTTTCCGCCCTGATCCTGTGCGGCCTGCTGCTGCTGTTCAGCTTCTCAACGCCCGGGGTATTCGAAGTCGGCGTACTGTACGCCTTTATCACCTACCTGGGCCGCCTGAACGAACCGCTGATCGAGCTAACTACGCAGCAGTCGATGCTGCAGCAGGCGGTGGTGGCAGGCGAACGCATCTTTGAGCTGATCGATGCGCAGCAGCAGGATTACGGCGCGGATAACCGTCCGCTGACTTCCGGCCACATTGCGCTGCGCAATTTGAGCTTCGCCTACCGCGCCGATCGGGATGTGTTGAGCGACATCACCCTGGAGGCGCCGTCGCGCAGTTTTATCGCGCTGGTCGGGCATACCGGCAGCGGCAAAAGCACTTTGGCTAACCTGCTGATGGGTTACTACCCGGTAACGCGCGGCGAGGTTTTGCTCGACGACAGGCCGATAAGCCAGCTGACGCATCAGGTGCTGCGGCGCGGCGTGGCGATGGTGCAGCAGGACCCGGTCGTGCTGGCCGATTCGCTGTTGGCTAATGTGCGGCTGGGGCGCGATATCAACGAAGAAGCGGTCTGGCGCGCGCTGGAGCAGGTGCAGCTGGCCAGCCTGGCGCAGGCGTTGCCGGAGGGGATCCATACCCGGCTGGGCGAGCAGGGCAATAATCTGTCGGTGGGACAAAAGCAGCTGCTGGCGCTGGCCCGGGTGCTGGTCGATCTTCCGCAGATTTTGATTCTTGACGAAGCTACCGCCAATATCGATTCCGGCACCGAGCAGGCGATTCAGCAAACGCTGCGTGCGATTCGCCAGCACACTACGCTGGTGGTTATCGCCCACCGCTTATCCACCATTATAGAAGCGGACGCCATACTGGTTCTTCATCGCGGCCATGTGGTAGAGCGGGGCGACCATCCGTCGTTGCTGGCGCAGCAGGGACGTTACTGGCAGATGTTTCAACTGCAGCAGGCGGGCGATGAACTTGCTACGAGCATGCCGGTTGCCGCTGAAGGATAATTTGCACCTTTTTCGCCCACATTAATCAGAATAATCTGTATAAATGCACTGCTTTGACGCCGTGAGCACCAAAGCAGTGCATTCCCGCCGCGCTTTTTCGCCGTTTTTTGCACCTTCCCCCGGTCTAGCTATTAAACCAACCGCATTGACGCCTGCCTGAACAGCTGCTACCCGGCTTTTTATATTTTTGGCACAACCTTTGCTTAGATCCCTTTGTGTCCGGTGAGACTTATCTATTTAATACCTGGAGGGGATCCTATGAAGCTGGTTACCGTGGTAATCAAACCGTTTAAGCTGGAGGATGTGCGTGAAGCTTTATCTTCCATTGGCATTCAGGGACTGACTGTCACCGAAGTAAAAGGTTTTGGTCGCCAGAAAGGTCACGCAGAGCTTTATCGCGGCGCCGAGTACAGCGTGAACTTCCTGCCTAAAGTCAAAATTGATATCGCGATTGCTGACGACCAGCTGGACGAAGTGGTTGATGTCATCAGCAAAGCGGCTTACACCGGCAAAATCGGCGACGGCAAAATTTTCGTCGCGGAGCTGCAGCGCGTCATCCGCATTCGTACCGGCGAAACCGACGAAGCAGCATTGTAAACCAGGCTCTGTATTGTGATGGGATGGAAAGAAATGAATAAAGCATTCACTAAGTTGGGCTTGGCGAGCCTCGCGCTGCAGCCATCGCTTGCGATGGCTGCGCCTGCCGTTGCGGACAAGGCTGATAACGCATTTATGATGATTTGCACCGCTCTGGTGCTGTTTATGTCGATTCCGGGGATTGCGCTGTTTTACGGCGGTCTGATTCGCGGCAAAAACGTTCTCTCTCTGCTGACGCAGGTCGCCGTAACCTTTTCACTGGTTTGCGTGCTGTGGATGGTCTACGGCTATTCGCTGGCCTTCAGCGAAGGTAACGCCTTCTTCGGCAGCTTCCAGTGGGCGATGCTGAAAAACATCGAGCTGACGGCGGTAATGGGCTCCTTCTATCAATATATCCATGTGGCGTTCCAGGCTTCCTTCGCCTGTATCACCGTGGGTCTGATTGTCGGCTCCATCGCGGAACGCATCCGCTTCTCCGCTGTGCTGATCTTTGTCGTGGTCTGGGTCACGCTGGCCTATCTGCCGATTGCGCATATGGTCTGGGCGGGCGGTTTCCTGGCTCAGGACGGCGCGCTGGATTTCGCTGGCGGCACCGTGGTGCACATCAACGCCGCGATCGCGGGGCTGGTCGGCGCTTACCTGGTAGGCAAACGCGCAGGCTTCGGCAAAGAAGCGTTCAAGCCGCATAACCTGCCGATGGTTTTCACCGGTACGGCGATCCTCTATGTGGGCTGGTTCGGTTTCAACGCCGGTTCCGCCTCCGCCGCTAACGAAATCGCTGCGCTGGCGTTCCTGAACACCGTCATGGCGACTGCCGGCGCGGTGCTCTCCTGGACCTTCGGCGAGTGGGCGCTGCGCGGCAAGCCTTCTCTGCTGGGCGCAAGCTCCGGCTTTATCGCTGGCCTGGTCGCCATTACCCCTGCCTGTGGCTATGTGGGCGTCGGCGGCGCGCTGATTATCGGTCTGGTAGGCGGTCTGGCCGGCCTGTGGGGCGTCACGACGCTGAAAAAATGGCTGCGCGTCGACGACCCGTGCGATGTGTTCGGCGTCCATGGCGTGTGCGGCATTGTGGGCTGTATCCTGACCGGCGTCTTCGCTTCCTCTTCGCTGGGCGGCGTAGGTTATGCGGAGGGCGTGACCATGGGTCATCAGGTTTGGGTTCAGCTGTTAAGCTGCGGCGTAACCATCGTCTGGTCCGGCGTGGTGGCGTTCATCGGCTTCAAGCTGGCGGATATGATTGTCGGCCTGCGCGTACCGGAAGATCAGGAACGCGAAGGGCTGGACGTGAACAGCCACGGCGAGAGCGCTTACAACCAGTAAGCCTGCCGGGCTGCGCGGAAGAGCAGTGCGCTAAAATAAAAACAAATCCAGGGGCGAGCGAATCGCCCCTTTTTTCATTCCCTACCGCTGACGAATAACCCCTTCCTGCACGGCTGAGGCCGCCAGAACGCCATCCGCAGTAAAAAACTCGCCGCGTACGAACCCGCGTGCGCCTGAGGCGGAAGTACTGACTACGCTATAAAGCAGCCACTGAGTTAAGTCGAAAGGACGATGAAACCACATCGAGTGATCAATAGTGGCGACCTGCATATCCGCCTCGAGAAATCCCTTGCCGTGCGGCTGCAGCGCCACCGGCAGAAAGTTAAGATCCGATGCGTAACCCAACAGATATTGATGGATACGCAGGTCGTCAGGCAGGGCGCCATTGGCGCGGATCCAGACCTGACGCGCCGGTTCATCCACTTCGCCTTTCAGCGGATTGTGGAATTTTACCGGACGGATATCGAAAGGGCGCTCGGCGAGAAATTTACTACGCGTTTTTTCCGGCAGCAGCGCGGCCAGCTTGTGCGCGATGTCGCGCTCCGACAGTAGCGCGTCCGGGCCGGGCACTGACGGCATCCCATGCTGGTGTTCGAAGCCGTTTTCCGGCGCCTGGAAAGAGGCGGTCATATAGAAAATCGGCTGGCCGTTTTGAATCGCGCTGACGCGACGCGCGCTGAAGCTTTTGCCGTCGCGTAGGTTTTCCACGTCGTAAATAATCGCTTTCTGGCTGTCGCCGGGACGTAAGAAGTAGCTGTGAAAAGAGTGAATGATGCGCGCTTCCGGCACCGTCTGTTTCGCCGCATACAGCGCCTGCCCGACAACCTGGCCGCCAAAGACCTGAGGCAGGCCTAAATCTTCGCTCTGGCCGCGAAACAGACCCTCTTCCAGTTTCTCCAGATTCAACAGATTCAGAAGATTGTGCAGTGCCTGGCTCATAAAATTTCCCTCAACGTAACGATGCGCTAAGTGTGAAAGATCCGACCAGTTTCCGTCAATCATTGTTGGGCGTTTCAGTGATATCGCGCGCACGCCAGGCAGGTAGTTGATTTTTGTGCCAGAATTAAGGCCATGCAGCGGGTAATAAGCTGTGCGAACCCTTCGCTACTGATAATCATTTTGCTCATAAGGAGACGACATCAATGAAATCCTGGCACCTCTTAAGCGGTATGGCACTGGCGGTCGCAATGGCTGGGTGTGCCGACAAAAGCAGTGATGTACCGACGCCAACGCTGGGCGCTCAAGTAGCGGGACAGCAGGCGGCGATAGCGCAGCCCAACGTAAGCGGTTCGATCTATATTCGTCAGAGAATCGCGTTGCCGCCGGACGCGGTGCTGACCGTGACGCTGTCAGACGCCTCGGTCTCCGACGCGCCTTCCAAAGTGTTGTCGCAACGCGTGGTCCGCACGCAGGGTAAACAGGCGCCTTTCCAGTTCGTGCTGCCCTTTAATCCCGCAGATATCCAGCCGAATGCGCGCATCCTGCTAAGCGCCGCGATCACCATCGACGGTAAAATGGCCTTTATCACCGATACGGTGAAGCCGGTGCTTAACCAGGGCGGATCGAAAGCGGAACTGCTCCTGGTGCCGGTGCCGCAAATGGCGATGCCGACGCAGCCGGGCGCGGCGACTACCGTACCGCCGACCTCGCCGACGCAGGTCACGCCTTCTTCTTCCGTTCCTGCGCCAACCAGCCTGTAATTCGCGAGACGCCCCGGCCGGGGCGTTTTTCAAGGCTGCCAGCGATATCTATCCAGCGCTACGCGCCCGTCATCGGTAATCTCGATCCCTTCCGCTTCAAGCGCATCGCGTTGACGAAAAAGATCGTCGCCGGTCAGCGAAATCTGGCCTTGACGGTTTATTACCCGATGCCAGGGGAGCTGGCTGTCGGCGGGCAAGCGTTTCAGCACGCCGCCTACCTGCCTCGCGGCGCGCGGGGAACCGGCCAGACGCGCCACATCACCGTAGGTGGTTATTGTGCCGTAAGGGATGGCCGCCACGATCTGCCAGATACGCTGTTGAAAGCTGTCGTTGTCGGACATGAAAAGCATCCTGTGAAATATCGCGTCCATTTTACGCTGTTATTCGCGGCTGGCGCGAGAAGGGCGTTTTTAATGCGGCTTGTTCAAGAAAGCAACGGTCGCCCGCCGCAGGCTTGCAATTGGCGGGGGGTTCCCCGATAATGCCTGCGCTCTTCAGATAAGAGCTTATCAATGGGGGCCCTGTTGGTTCTCCCGCAACGCTAACTTGTGAACTCGGTCAGATCCGGAAGGAAGCAGCCGCAGCAGGTGACGCGTGTGCCGGGATGTAGCTGGCAGGGCCTCCACCATTTCCGACATACCCCATTCATCTTCTGTTCCCGACGCTTTTTCTGACTGGCATTGCCTGAAGCCGATCCCTCGCCGGCAGGCAAATTTAACAATAAGAGCAATATAAAGAAAGGTAACTGGAGCAGGAGGAAAAGCGGCGCTTAATGCGCAGACATGTTTAGCGCACGTATTTCCATACCGATCCCGGTACTTTGTCGTAGAGTTTGTTCATCGTCAGTTCAGCCAGACGATGATCGGCGGCGGAATAGAATACCGCCAGCTCATCTTCAGGCAGTTCATACTTGTTTTTTTCAATCACGCGTTCGAGCGTGTCGATTGAGCGACAACGTCTGAGTCGCATTAAATAATCCGTTTTTGTCAAAGCCTTATTGTTCATAATTAAACCGTTCTTACGTTGTTGCTAAAAGGAATGACTCGGCTGTTGAAGGAACGCGGTTTCTTCTGCAAAAAGATTAAATAAGCGTCTGGCTGAACGTTGCCAGCGCTGAAGATCCTGCGTGCTAATCCCGTAGCTGCTAAAAAGCATAAAGGTATCGTCAAGATATTCATCTATTTGCGTTATCAGCGTTTCATTCTCAGCGTGTTTAATTTTGTAATTCATTGTGAAAGAGGCGATATGCTCAATCAAATCGTTGAGCTGCAAATTGCTTACGGACGTCGGGTCGTTTACCCAGCCGTGATGGCTGTCGGTAAGGCTTGCCATACTTTCGTCAAACAGATTCTCACACAAGAATTTTAGCTGGGCAATATCATGCCGTTTCGGTGAGTATTCGTCCATCTTTTTCCCCTCCATAGCTGGCACCGTTACTCAGGTGCGGCGAGTTAAAAGTAAAGCGGCCTGGAAGCGATATTTTAAAAACGGCTATTTAACGGACACAGTAAATATAAAACAAAATGATTAGCTCTGCTCACTTCAATTACTAAATATTACAATTCATCAGCGGGCGAGGGGCGAAGATTATCAATCACGTCAAACCTAAGCGCGCCAGGCAAAATGTGGAAATTCACCTGTTCTTTACGCGTGACCGTTTCATTTAGATCCTGACAGGGACTAAATAAATTCCATTCAAAAAGATAATGCATTTTAAAACAATCTGCGGCGATATTTTCAACGGAAATAATTTTAAAGCTATCGGGAACCAGCTGCGCATTTTGCGAATACCACTGTAAATCCCCCGCTAATGCTTCAGCTATTTTGGGAATATTCCGTTGAATAATCGCCAGTAATTTTTCGCTATTGCTCTCGCCCGGCGCAATCTCACAATGAATAACAGGCTGCATCGTTTTCCTGAATGAGGAGGTGTAAGAAGCCATCATTAGGTTTTCACCGCCTTTTTGCAAGCAGGCCGCTAACGGCATTATCTATCGTTGTGATAATGCTCAAACTCTTTTCCGCTGTTGCTATTACCATAGCCTAAATGTCAGTCACTCCGCGGCTTATTTTTACTTTTTGAAACACTTTGCGCACTTTTTCCATCCGCTGATTCGGTAGTATGTTTGTTATGTTATAACATATAAGAGTAATGCAATGAATCGAAGCGGATTGCTGTTGGCGCTGTGGGGAAGGTTGGGTATCGCCATCATGCTGATTATTCCTCTGGCGGCGGCGATTTACTGGGGTGTGACCCCATGATCATTTTTTCTAATCTTCAGGCGGGCTATCAGCGGCAGGGCGTCACGCCCGTTATCGACGGACAGATTGCCGCCGGTACGCTGACGGCGCTGATCGGCGCCAACGGCAGCGGAAAATCAACGCTGCTGAAAACCATCGCGGGGTTGTTGCCGCCCGTCAGCGGCCGTTGCGAATTGCGGCTGTCGCGTAAGGAGATCGGTTGGCTGCCGCAGCGCAATGAACTGGAGGTGCGCTTTCCCCTTACCGTTTTTGAACTGGTGGCGATGGGCTGCTGGCCGCGCTGCGGCTGGTTTGGCGGCATTACCTCATCATTGCGTGCGGAAATTATGCAGGCGCTGGAGGCGGTGCAGATGGGCAGCTTCGCCGCTGCGCAGCCCTCGACCTTATCGGGCGGTCAACTGCAGCGCGTGCTGTTTGCCCGCCTGATGCTGCAGCGCAGCAAGCTCTGGCTGCTTGATGAGCCGTTTAACGGCATCGATCGTCAGACCATTGCGCTGCTGATGTCGATTCTGCAGCAGCAGCAACAGCAGGGCACGACGCTGGTGGTGGTTCTGCACGACAACGCGCTGGTAAAGCGCTATTTCCAAGATGTGATCGCGCTGGATACGACAGAGGGTATGACGCTTCGCCTGCCTGCGTTGGCGCAACGGAGCTTGTGCCAGTGACATTACTTCAGCCTTTTATCGAATTCAGCTTTATGCGTCGCGCGCTGGTGGCTTGCGTGGCGCTCGCGCTCAGCGCCACGCCGCTGGGCGTCTTTCTTTCACTGCGCCGCATGAGCCTGATTGGCGATGCGCTCTCCCACGCAGTGTTGCCGGGTGCCGCCGTCGGCTACCTAATTTCAGGGCTGTCGCTGGTGGCGATGGGCATCGGTGGACTGATCGCTGGACTTGCCGTCGCGTTGCTCTCCGGCGCCGTCAGCCGCTACACGCCGCTGAAAGAGGACGCCAGCTTCGCCGGTTTCTATCTTGGCTCGCTGGCGCTGGGCGTGACGCTGGTATCGCTGCGCGGCTCCAGCGTAGACCTGCTCCACGTGCTGTTCGGATCGCTGCTGGCGGTGGACAATCCGGCCATTCTGCTGGTCGGCGCGATCGCCGCCTTTACGCTGCTGACGCTGGCGATCATTTACCGTCCGCTGGTTATCGATGCTTTCGATCCTGATTTCTTGCGCGCGCAGGGTAAATGGAGCGCGCCCTTGGTGCACGGCATTTTCCTGACGCTGGTGGTGTTGAATCTGGTCGCGGGCTTTCAGGTGCTGGGCACGCTGATGTCGGTCGGGCTGATGATGCTGCCCGCCGCCAGCGCCCGCTTCTGGAGCCGCCATCTGGCCTGCATGATCGGCGTCGCGATGCTGCTGGCCATCTTCGCCGCCTTCACAGGTCTGCTCGCCTCCTGGCACTTCGCTCTGCCGGCCGGGCCGGCCGTGGTGCTGAGCGCCGCGCTGCTGTTTCTTATTTCTGTTTTGACAGGGCCATGCGGCGGCCTGTTGCGCCGCCATTAAATTTTAAGGAGTTGTGATGAAAAAGAAGTTACCGGTTTGCCTGGCAGTAAGCGCTATGCTGATCTCGCCAATGACCATGGCGAAAACCCTGGATGTCGTCGCCAGTTTTAGCGTGCTGGCGGATATCGTTAGCCAGGTGGGTGGCGATCACGTGCATGTCACCAGCCTGGTAGGGCCAAATGGCGATCCCCATACCTTTGAACCTACGCCGCAGGACAGCCAGGCGCTGGCCCAGGCGCAGCTGGTTTTTGTCAGCGGGCTGGGGCTGGAGGGCTGGATGGATCGCCTGGTAAGCGCATCCGGTTATAATGGTCAGGTCACTGTCGCTTCGCAGGGAATTAATACGCGTAAAATGGAAGAGGACGGTGAAACCGTTACCGATCCCCACGCCTGGAACAGTATGCGCAACGGCGTAATTTACGCCACTAACGTGATGAATGCGTTAATTAAGGCGGATCCGCAGGATGCTGCGGATATTCGTCAACGCGGAGAAAATTATATTCAGCAGCTGGAAAAGCTGGATAGCTGGGCGATGAAATCATTCCAGGCGATTCCGCAGGCGAAGCGTAAGGTCCTGACCAGCCATGACGCCTTTGGCTATTTTGGTCAGCGTTATGGCGTAACCTTCCTGGCGCCGGTGGGTTTCTCTACCGAGTCGGAAGCTAATGCCAGCGATATGGCCGCGCTGATAAAGCAGCTTAAACAGCAGCATATTCAGCGCTACTTTATTGAGAATCAGACCGACCTGCGGCTGGTAAAACAGATCGCCAGCGCAACCGGCGCTCAGCCCGGCGGCGAGCTTTACCCGGAAGCGCTGTCAGAAAAAAACGGCCCTGCGGCGACTTATCAGGCGGCGTTCCAACATAATGTCGATCAGATGTTAAGCAGCATGAAGTAATAAAAAAGGCCGGGGATTAACCCGGCCAGAAGCTATCATCTATCACGACACATCCTGACTTTTTTCTTTCTTCCCTGTAAGAGCTTGCAGTGAAAATCCGACTGACAAATGACGAACAGGCGACTCTGTGATGCTGATGGCGCGCTTTCGCCGAAGGCAATGCTTGCTTTTATTTCTTACCGAGAAAACGGCCGAAACGCTGGTTAAAGCGCGCCGCGCTGCCTTCTTTAGTGAAATCTTTCTGTTTACCGGTGTAGTAAACGTGCGAGGCGGACGACACGTCGAGCGTCACGTAAGGCAGGGTTTCGCCTTCAAATTCCACGGTGCGATCGGTTTTAATCGTAGAGCCGATTTTGAAATATTTATCAACGGTAGTGTCGTGGAAAACCACCGGCCGGTAAGCGGGATGAATGCCAGCTTTCATGGCTGCCTCCTATGTAATGTTATACTATAACAATAGTATGAACTTTCCTGTTGGAGATTGCAACTGCGCAGTAAAGTAAGGGGAGCAGTGGAAAACGGGAATAAAAAAAGGCCGCATGATGCGGCCTTTTGCTGATTACGCGATTAACGTCATTAATGCGATTGTGAATGCTCGGCAGGATGTCCCTGTTCAATCTCCGCTTTGTTCTTGCCGAAACGGCGACGAACCACCACGAAGAAAACCGGTACAAAGAAGATCGCCAGCGCCGTCGCCGTAACCATCCCGCCCATAACGCCGGTACCTACCGCGTTCTGCGCGCCGGAGCCTGCGCCGGTGCTGATCGCCAGCGGCAGAACGCCGAGGATAAACGCCAGCGAGGTCATCAAGATCGGGCGAAGACGCATACGGGAGGCTTCCAGCGTCGCCTCCACCAAGCCTTTGCCCTCTTTTTCCATCAAATCCTTAGCGAACTCGACGATCAGGATGGCGTTCTTCGCCGAAAGCCCGATTGTGGTTAACAGACCCACCACAAAGTAAACATCGTTGCTCAAGCCACGCAGTGTAGTGAAGATCAACGCACCGATGACCCCGAGCGGCACTACCAGCATAACGGAGAATGGAATCGACCAGCTCTCATACAGCGCTGCCAGACAGAGGAAAACGACGATCAACGAAATCGCATAGAGCGCCGGCGCCTGGTTGCCGGAGAGACGTTCCTGGTAGGACATGCCGGTCCAGTCATAGCCGATGCCGGTCGGCAGCTTCGACGCCATCTCTTCCATCAGCGCCATCGCGTCGCCGGAACTCTTGCCCGGCGCCGCCTGGCCGAGGATCTCCATTGACGGCAAGCCGTTGTAACGCTCCAGACGCGGCGAGCCATATTGCCATTTCGCCGAGGCGAAGGCAGAGAAGGGCACCATTTCGCCGTTGCCGTTACGCACATACCACTTGCCGATATCTTCAGGTAGCATGCGGGAGTCCGCCTCGCCCATCACATACACTTTTTTCACGCGGCCGCGGTCAATAAAGTCATTGACGTAGGAGCCGCCCCAGGCAGCGCCCAGCGTAGTGTTGATGTCAGAGAGCGAAACGCCCAGCGCCTGCGCTTTTTCCTGATCGATAGTCAGCTTGTACTGCGGCGTATCTTCCAGGCCGTTCGGACGCATGCCCACCAGTGTATCGGGATGCTGCGCCGCCATGCCTAACAGTTGGTTACGCGCCTGGGTCAGCTTTTCATGACCGAGGTTGCCCTGATCGATCAATTCAAAGTCGAAGCCGGTGGCGTTGCCCAGTTCGATAATCGCAGGCAGGTTAAACGGGATCACCATCGCATCTTTGATCGCGCCCAGCGCTTTCGTCGCGCGGCCTGCAATAGCCGGCACCTTGAGGTCGCTGCTGGCGCGCTCATCCCAGGGCTTCAGGCTGACGAACGCGATACCGGTGTTCTGACCGCGTCCCGAGAAGCCGAAGCCGTTGACGGTAAACACCGAACGCACGCTGTCCTTTTCTTTGGTCAGGAAGTAGTCGGTAATCTGATCCATCACCTTCTGCGTACGCTGCTGGGTTGCGCCGGCCGGCAACGAAGCCTGAGCCAGCAACAGCCCCTGATCCTCTTCCGGCAGGAATGAGGTAGGCAGACGCAGGAACAGATAGGCCATGCCCACCACGATCACCAGATAAATCACCAGATAACGACCGGTGCTGCGAACGATATGGCCGACGCTGTCGACATAATGGTTGGTGCTTTTATCGAACAGACGGTTGAACCAGCCGAAAAAGCCGGTGGTTTTACCATGGTCGCCTTTTTTGATCGGCTTCAGCATAGTGGCGCAGAGCGCCGGGGTCAGGATCAACGCCACCAGCACCGACAGCGCCATCGCCGAGACGATGGTAATGGAGAACTGACGATAAATTACCCCGGTAGAACCGCCGAAGAATGACATCGGAATAAACACGGCGGACAACACCAGCGCAATCCCCACCAGCGCGCCCTGGATCTGCTCCATGGATCGCCGGGTCGCCTCTTTCGGCGGCAGGCCTTCTTCCGCCATCACGCGCTCGACGTTCTCCACCACCACGATGGCGTCATCCACCAGCAGACCGATGGCGAGCACCATGCCGAACATGGTCAGCGTGTTTATCGAGTAGCCGAAGCCGTTGATGATCGCGAAGGTGCCCAGCAGCACCACCGGGACCGCAATAGTCGGGATCAGCGTGGCGCGGAAATTCTGCAGGAAGAGATACATCACCAGAAAGACCAGGACGATCGCTTCGAACAGCGTTTTCACTACTTCGAAAATAGAGATTTTAACGAACGGCGTGGTGTCGTACGGATAAACCACTTTCAGACCGGCCGGGAAGGTCGGCTCCAGTCTGCCCAGCGTCGCTTTCACCGCATTCGCGGTATCCAGCGCGTTAGCGCCGGTCGCCAGCTTAATACCGATACCGGAAGCGGGCTTGCCGTTGTAACGCGCGATAACCTCGTAGTTTTCACCGCCGAGCGCGATAGTGGCGACATCGCGCAGACGCACCTGAGAACCGTCGCTGTTCACCTTCAGCAAAATTTTGCCGAACTCTTCGGTCGAGGTCAGACGGGTCTGGGCGATGATCGAGGCGTTCAGCTGCTGGCCCGGTACGGCCGGGGCGCCGCCTAACTGACCTGCCGCCACTTGGGCGTTCTGGGTGTTAATGGCGCTGATCACATCCACCGGCGTCAGCTGGTAGTTGTTGAGCTTGGCCGGATCCATCCAGATGCGCATCGCATACTGCGCCCCGAATATCTGAGTATCGCCGACGCCGGTGGTACGGCTGATGGGATCTTTGATATTCGACGCGACAAAGTCTGCGATGTCGTTCTGCGTCATGCTGCCGTCATCGCTGACGAAGCCGGCGACCATCAGGAAGCTGCTGGAGGATTTCTGAACCTGAATCCCCTGCTGTTGCACTTCCTGCGGCAACAGCGGCATGGCCAGCTGCAGTTTGTTCTGCACCTGAACCTGCGCGATATCCGGATCGGTGCCCGACTCGAAGCTGAGCGTCAGCTGAAGGTTGCCAGAAGAGTCACTGTTCGATGAGAAGTACATCAACCCATCGATACCGTTCATGTTCTGTTCGATAACCTGCGTCACCGAGTCCTGCAAGGTTTTTGCATCCGCGCCCGGATAGGCCGCACGAATCTGCACTGCCGGTGGCGCAACGTTGGGATATTGCTCGATCGGCAGTTTAAGAATCGATAGCGCGCCCGCCAGCATCACGATGATGGCGATAACCCACGCAAAGATGGGGCGATCGATAAAGAACTTAGCCATGTTTCAACGGCTCCTGTTATGACGATGATTTTTCAGACTGAGCCTGAGATTGTGATTCTTGTGATTCCGTCGTGGCTTTCGCATCGTCCGAGACTTCCTGTGGCGTCACCTGCGCGCCCGCTTTTGCGCGCTGCAGACCTACGGTGATCACCCGCTCGCCCTCTTTCAGACCGCCGGTAACCAGCCACTTATCGCCGATCGCCTGGCTGGTGGTGATGTTGCGAACTTCCACTTTATTATCCGCGCCGACCACCATCGCGGTCGCCTGACCGGTCGGGGTGCGGGTCACGCCCTGCTGCGGCACTAACAGCGCATTCGGATTGGTGCCTTCTTCCAGGCGCGCACGGACAAACATGCCGGGAAGCAGACGGTGATCGGGGTTAGGGAAAATCGCACGCAGGGTGATGGAGCCGGTAGTTTCGTCGACGGTAACGTCAGAAAACTCCAGGGTGCCCGGCTGCGCGTAAGCATTGCCGTTTTGCATCAGCAGCGTAACGTTTGCTTTCCCGTCAACCTGCTTCAGCTTGCCGGACTCCAGCTCGGCGCGCAGACGCATAAAATCATCACTGGACTGGGTCACGTCGACATACATTGGATCGAGCTGCTGCACCGTCGCCAGCGCGGTGGTTTGCCCGCTCTGCACCAGTGCACCTTCCGTCACGGCTGATTTGCCGATGCGGCCGCTAATAGGCGAAGTCACTTTAGTGTAGGCGAGATTGATGCGCGCGGTTTCCACGTTGGCTTTGGCGGCCTGCACGGCGGCGTCGTTCTGCGCGGCGGTAGCCACAGCGGTATCATAATCTTGCTGGCTGATATATTTGGTGCCAAGCAGCGGCTGATAGCGCTTGACGGTGAGCTGCGCGATGCGCGCGTTCGCTTCCGCCTGCGCCAGATCGCCTTTCGCATTCAGATAGGTGGCCTGATAAGGCGCCGGATCGATCTGATAGAGAGATTCACCCGCTTTGATATCGCTGCCTTCAACGAAGTTACGCTTGAGAATAATGCCCGAAACCTGCGGACGAACTTCTGCGACGCGATAGGCGGAAGTGCGACCCGGCAGATCGGTAGTGATTTTCAACGGTTCGTTTTTTAACGTAACCACGCCCACTTCAGGGGGCTGCTGTTGGGCGGCTTGTTCGGATTTATTATCATCACATCCTGTTAACACAAAGCTGCCTGAAAGCATCAGGACGGCCGCCAGAGGCGCTAATCCTCTGTTTTTATTCATAAATAAACCTCTAGTGTCCGATATCGAATGATCAATGGATCACAAACCGATGAACCCATTGCTGCGTTAAAACACGGGTCGTGCTATGGTACATACATTCACAAATGTATGTAAATGTTCCAGCTCAGAAAACAAGTCTCCTATGGCACGAAAAACCAAACAGCAAGCGCTTGAAACGCGTCATCAAATTATTGACGCCGCGATCGCCCGTTTTTCTGAACATGGTGTCTCCGCCACCTCGCTGGGGGATATCGCCAGCACAGCCGGCGTGACGCGCGGGGCGATTTACTGGCATTTCAAAAATAAAGCCGATCTGCTGAATGAAATTTGGGCGCAATGCGACGCAGGGCTTGATGATTTGGAAACTGAGTATCAGACAAAATACCCGGGCGATCCACTTTCCGTTATGCGCGCCATGTTGATCTATTTTCTTCAGGCGACGGCGACCGATCCTCAACGTCGCGCCTTAATGGAGATCATCTTTCATAAATGCGAGTTCGTCGGCGAAATGACCGCGCTGCGTAATATACAGCAGAGCTTACTGTTGGAATGCTACAGCAAAATAGAGGAAGTATTGCGTCGCTGTATTGATGCCGGGCAATTGCCCGAAACCCTGAACACCCGTCAGGCGGCAGTGATCATGCGCGGCTACGTGAACGGCATTATGGAGAGCTGGCTTTTTACGCCGGAAAGCTTCGATCTGGAGGCGGAAGCGCCCCGCTTAGTGGATGCGTTTGTGGATATGCTGCGCCTGAGTCCGGCTCTCTCGGCAATAGATTAGTTTTTCTCCTCCTCCGACCGCTTTTTCTCGAAATCGCGCTGTACGATAGCCAGCGCGGCCAGCACCGTTTCGACGGGCAGCTTGTTCTCTTCCAGCAGCATGATTAAATCCACCGCCAGCTTAACTTCATCGGGCGCGTTTTCCAGAGCCATAGCCTTTCCTATATGCGTAATTTGGCGGCGACCAACAGCATCAGCAGAGCGCCGAGCAAGGCGATGCCCAAGGCGCCGACTTGCAGCGTGGCGAGGTTGCCCCAGTTAAAATAGGTGGCGATATAGCCGCCCACCAGCGCGCCGATGATCGCCAGCACCAGCGTCGCGACAAAGCCGCCGGGTCGGCCGGGCGAAATCACCCGTTTCAGCCAGCCGGCAAGCGCACCAATGATTATCCAGGATAGCAGCCCCATCGTCGTCTTCCGGTTGTGGAGTGTCGCTAAGTATAGAAGGAAAGCGGAGAAGCGATGACGGCCCGCTTCTCATTTCACGCGCGAGGCGGGGAAGGGCGCAGGCTACGCTGCCATTCGACGGCGCGCAGCGCCTGGCGGCAGCGCGCCAGACGCCCCTCCAGCGCCTCCAGCTCGCGCTTCAACTGCTGCTGCACCGCCAGGGTTTCCGCCAGCGCCAGCCGCTGCTCGCGCTCATCGACCATCGCCTGCAGTCGGCGTTCATACTCGCGGTATTCGTCCCGCTTCTGGCGTCGGCGATCCGGCGCCGGGCGCTCGCGGCGCAAACGCAGCGTCTGCGTGCTGGCTTCGCGCTGCAGCGCCGCGATTTGATCCACCAGACGCCCGGCCAGCCAGACTGCCCGTTCAGGTTGTTCGTTATTTTGACAAAGCTGCTGAAAGTTTTGCTCAATCTCCGCCAGGTAATCCTGCAGGCGGGTGCCTTTGCTGAGAAACAGCTGGCGATCGAAGCGCGGCAGACGCGCGGCGTCGTCCGGCATCGCCAGAATCTGCTGGCGTAACGCCGCAATAAACTGAGAGAGACGCTCGCGCATCGATGAGCTATTCATGGTTTTCTACCTGACTATGTTAACGTAGCCACAGATCGGTTTTAGCAGGTGGCATTATGCAGCGCATTATCTTACTGACTCTCGGCTGGCTGGCGATCGTGCTGGGCACGCTGGGAATTGTATTACCTTTATTGCCCACCACGCCATTTATGTTGCTGGCCGCCTGGTGTTTCGCCCGTTCCTCGCCGCGCTTTCACCACTGGCTGCTTTGGTCGTCGCCTTTCGGGCGTTACATTCGCCACTGGCAGCGGCATCGCGCGATGCCGCCCGGCGCGAAAGGGCGCGCCATTCTACTGATTATTTGTACCTTTTCATTCTCAATCTGGCTGGTCCACCTGCTTTGGCTGCGTATCGGCCTGGGGCTGATGCTCTGCGCGCTGGTGCTGTTTATGCTGCGCATTCCGGTGGTGGAAGAGCAGACGGATGACACCCCGTCGCGGCGATAAAGTTGCATTTGCCGCGTCATTTGCTTAGATTTGGGCGTCTTTGTGCGTGGCTTCCCTCCGTAAACTCTTCCGTCTGGCCTGATAGCAGGCGTTGACGCTATGGAAGCTGCGCTAAACAGAATTTTCACCAGGCGTAACATTATGACCGCAACTGCGCAGCAGCTTGAATTCATCAAAAATAGCATCAAAAGCATTCCTGATTACCCGAAGCCGGGTATTTTGTTCCGCGACGTCACCAGCCTGCTGGAAGATCCGCAGGCCTATGCCGCGACTATCGCGCTGATCGTCGATCGCTATCGTGACCAGGGCATCACCAAAGTGGTCGGCACCGAAGCGCGCGGCTTTCTGTTCGGCGCGCCGGTCGCGCTGGCGCTGGGCGTGGGCTTTGTGCCGGTGCGCAAACCGGGCAAGCTGCCGCGCGAAACCTTCAGCGAAGCTTACGAACTGGAATACGGCACCGACCAGCTGGAGCTGCATAAAGACGCGATTCAGCCGGGCGATGTGGTGCTGGTGGTCGACGATCTGCTGGCGACCGGCGGCACCATCGAAGCCACGGTTAAGCTGATCCGCCGTGCCGGCGGCGAAGTCAAACACGCCGCGTTCGTGATTAATCTGTTCGATCTGAGCGGTGAATCCCGTCTGAATGCCTTAGGCATCGAGTGCTACAGCCTGGTCAATTTCCCTGGCCACTGATGCGCTTTCGCCCCGCCGTCGCGCGGGGCGCTGCGCCCTGTTTTCCGACCTAAAGTGATAGGCATATCAACGCGTGGCTGATAAACTAGCGCGATGATATACAGGGTTTGCAGATGTTCTGTTCTCACCTTTTTTTATGAATATCGGCCGTCGCCCCGGCGTTGCGCCGCCGTTCCTTTTCAACGATACCCAGTGACCTAATCCACATGAGCTATCAGGTACTTGCGCGAAAATGGCGTCCCCAGGCGTTTGCTGACGTAGTCGGTCAGGAACATGTGCTGACTGCGCTGGCTAACGGGCTGTCATTGGGACGTATTCATCATGCTTATCTCTTTTCCGGCACGCGCGGCGTAGGCAAAACCACCATCGCCCGCCTGCTGGCGAAAGGGCTGAATTGCGAAACCGGCATCACCGCCACGCCCTGCGGCCAGTGCGACAACTGCCGGGAAATCGAGCAGAGCCGTTTCGTCGATCTGATTGAAATCGACGCCGCCTCGCGCACCAAAGTCGAGGATACGCGCGACCTGCTGGATAACGTGCAGTACGCGCCGGCGCGCGGCCGCTTTAAAGTCTACCTGATTGACGAAGTGCATATGCTCTCCCGTCACAGCTTCAATGCGCTGTTAAAGACGCTGGAGGAGCCGCCGGCGCACGTTAAGTTTCTGCTGGCGACCACCGATCCGCAAAAGCTGCCGATTACCATCCTGTCGCGCTGCCTGCAGTTCCATCTCAAGGCGCTGGAGGTGGATCAGATCCGCCAGCAGCTCGCTTACGTGCTGGAGCAGGAAGCGATTTGCAGCGAACCGCGCGCGCTGCAGCTGCTGGCGCGCGCCGCCGACGGCAGTATGCGCGATGCGCTGAGCCTCACCGACCAGGCGATCGCCATGGGGCAGGGCGAAGTCGCCAGCGCCACCGTCAGCATGATGCTGGGCACGCTGGACGACGAGCAGCCGCTGGCGCTGATCGAGGCGCTGGTGGACGGCAATGGCGAGCAGGTGATGGCGCTGCTGCATCAGGCCGCCTCGCGCGGCGTGGAGTGGGAAGCGCTGCTGGTGGAGATGCTGCGTTTGCTGCATCGCGTCGCCATGCTGCAACTGCTGCCGGATTCGCTGACGGAAGACGAGGTGAGCCATGCGCAGCGGCTGCGCGATCTGGCGCGGCTGATGCCGCCTGCCGACGTGCAGCTCTATTATCAGACCCTGCTGATGGGACGCAAAGATCTGCCGATGGCGCCGGATCGCCGTCTGGGCGTGGAGATGACGCTGCTGCGCGCGCTG
>DENB01000049.1:5560-33280 GCA_002359495.1 Enterobacteriaceae bacterium UBA2655 | reverse complement strand
ATTGAGGAAATCTTGCTGGACAGAAGTCGGGAGCAGAGTCGTCGTGAACGCTCCCTGCGTCGTTTACAGCAACGTAAGGAATAACGCGCGGCAACGAACGCGCGGATAAAACGACGGGCCTGTCTCCTTGTGCTTTTCGCCTCCTGAATCTGAAAGGGGAAAGAGTACAGGGAGACAGGCTCCAGACAATTCAACGTATTAGACACAGATAAGGAATACACCCCATGTCAGAACGTTTACATAATGACGTGGATCCGATCGAAACTCGCGACTGGCTACAGGCGATCGAATCGGTCATCCGTGAAGAAGGTGTTGAGCGCGCGCAGTACCTGATCGATCAGGTTCTGGGCGCTGCCCGCAAAGGCGGCGTGAAGGTCGCTGAAGGTTCTACCCTCAGCAACTACATCAACTCTATTGCCGTTGAAGATGAACCGGATTATCCGGGGAATACGACTCTGGAGCGCCGTATCCGTTCCGCTATCCGCTGGAACGCTATTATGACCGTTCTGCGTGGTTCGAAAAAGGATCTGGAGCTGGGCGGACATATGTCCTCGTTCCAGTCCTCCGCGACTATCTACGAGGTCTGTTTCAATCACTTCTTCCGCGCGCGCAATGATAAAGACGGCGGCGACCTGGTCTATTTCCAGGGCCATATTTCGCCGGGCGTCTACGCTCGCGCCTTCCTGGAAGGACGTCTGACCGAAGAGCAGATGAACAACTTCCGTCAGGAAGTCGACGGCAAGGGGCTCTCCTCTTATCCGCACCCGAAACTGATGCCGGAGTTCTGGCAGTTCCCGACCGTTTCCATGGGTTTGGGTCCGTTGTCCGCCATCTATCAGGCTAAATTCCTGAAATACCTTGAGCACCGTGGGCTGAAAGATACCTCGGGCCAGACCGTTTACGCCTTCCTCGGCGACGGCGAAATGGACGAGCCGGAATCTAAAGGCGCCATCACTATCGCCACGCGCGAGAAGCTGGACAACCTGGTGTTTATCATCAACTGTAACCTGCAGCGTCTCGACGGCCCGGTTACCGGCAACGGCAAAATCATCAACGAACTGGCAGGCATCTTCGGCGGCGCCGGCTGGGAAGTGATCAAGGTGATCTGGGGTAGCCGCTGGGACGAACTGCTGCGTAAAGATACCAGCGGCAAGCTGATCCAGCTGATGAACGAAACCGTCGACGGCGACTACCAGACCTTTAAATCTCGCGACGGCGCCTACGTGCGCGAGCACTTCTTCGGCAAATACCCGGAAACCGCCGCGCTGGTTAAAGATATGACCGACGACGAGATCTGGGCCCTGAACCGCGGCGGCCACGATCCGAAGAAAATCTATGCGGCGCTGAAAAAAGCGCAGGATACCAAAGGCAAGCCGATCGTAATCCTGGCCCATACCATCAAAGGCTATGGTATGGGCGACACCGCCGAAGGTAAAAACATCGCGCACCAGGTGAAGAAGATGAACACGGATGGCATTCGCTACATCCGCGATCGCTTCAACGTGCCGGTAGAGGATGACAAGCTGGACAGCCTGCCGTTCGTGACCTTCGAAAAAGGTTCGGAAGAGCATAACTACCTGCACGCGCAGCGTGAAAAACTGGGTGGTTATCTGCCGAGCCGTCAGCCGCAGTTCAGCGAGAAGCTGGAGATGCCGTCGCTGGAAGATTTCAGCGGCCTGCTGGAAGAGCAGAGTAAAGAGATCTCCACCACCATCGCTTTCGTGCGCGCGCTGAACGTGATGCTGAAGAACAAGTCGATTAAAGATCGCCTGGTTCCGATCATCGCCGACGAAGCCCGTACCTTCGGTATGGAAGGCTTGTTCCGTCAGATCGGCATCTACAGCCCGAACGGCCAGCAGTACACCCCGCAGGACCGCGAGCAGGTGGCGTACTATAAAGAAGACGAGAAAGGCCAGATTCTGCAGGAAGGGATCAACGAGCTGGGCGCAGGCGCATCCTGGCTGGCGGCGGCGACCTCTTACAGCACCAACAACCTGCCGATGATCCCGTTCTACATCTATTATTCCATGTTCGGCTTCCAGCGCATCGGCGATCTGCTGTGGGCGGCGGGCGACCAGCAGGCGCGCGGCTTCCTCGTCGGCGGCACCTCGGGCCGCACCACGCTGAACGGCGAAGGTTTGCAGCATGAAGATGGCCACAGCCACATCCAGTCGCTGACCATCCCTAACTGCATCTCCTACGATCCGGCATACGCCTACGAAGTGGCGGTCATCATGCATGATGGCCTGGTGCGTATGTACGGCGAAGCGCAGGAAAACATTTACTACTACATCACCACGCTGAACGAAAACTACCACATGCCTGCGATGCCGCAGGGTGCGGAAGAGGGTATCCGTAAGGGTATCTACAAGCTGGAAACGGTAGAGGGCAGCAAAGGCAAAGTGCAGCTGCTGGGTTCAGGTTCTATCCTGCGTCACGTGCGTGAAGCCGCGCAGATCCTGGCGAAAGATTACGGCATCGGTTCCGACGTCTATAGCGTGACCTCGTTCACCGAACTGGCGCGCGACGGCCAGGATTGCGAGCGCTGGAACATGCTGCACCCGACCGAAGAAGCGCGCGTGCCGTACATCGCGCAGGTGATGAACGACGCGCCGGCCGTGGCCTCGACGGACTACATGAAGCTGTTTGCCGAACAGGTTCGCAGCTACATTCCGGCCAGCGACTATCGCGTGCTGGGCACCGACGGTTTCGGCCGTTCCGACAGCCGCGAAAATCTGCGTCACCACTTCGAAGTGGACGCATCCTATGTTGTGGTTGCGGCTTTGGGCGAACTGGCTAAACGTGGCGAAATCGATAAGAAAGTGGTGGCCGATGCGATCGCCAAATTCGATATCGATGCAGATAAAGTCAACCCGCGTCTGGCATAAGAGGTAAATGAGTAATGGCTATCGAAATTAAGGTACCGGACATCGGGTCAGACGAAGTTGAAGTCACTGAGATTCTGGTAAAGGTGGGCGACAAGGTGGAAGCCGAGCAGTCGCTGATCACCGTAGAGGGCGATAAAGCCTCTATGGAAGTGCCGTCGCCTCAGGCTGGCGTGGTAAAAGAGATCAAAATCGCAACCGGCGACAAAGTTGAAACCGGCTCGCTGATCATGATCTTCGACGCGGAAGGCGCGGCAGACGCGGCGCCGGCCGCAGCGGAAGAGAAGAAAGAGGCCGCTCCGGCGCCTGCCGCCGCTGCGACGCAGAGCAAAGAAGTGAACGTGCCGGACATCGGCGGCGACGAAGTGGAAGTCACCGAGATCCTGGTGAAGGTGGGCGACAAGGTGGAAGCCGAGCAGTCGCTGATCACCGTCGAGGGCGATAAAGCCTCGATGGAAGTGCCGGCGCCGTTCGCCGGTACCGTGAAAGAGATCAAAATCGCCGCGGGCGATAAGGTGAGCACCGGCTCGCTGATCATGATTTTCGACGCGGAAGGCGCGGCGCCCTCTGCTGCGCCTAAGCCGGAAGTGAAAGAAGAGGCCGCCGCGGCGCCTGCCGCCGCTGCCGGCGCCAAAGATGTTGAAGTTCCGGACATCGGCGGCGATGAAGTCGAAGTGACCGAGGTGATGGTGAAGGTAGGCGATAAAGTCGCCGCCGAGCAGTCGCTGATCACTGTTGAAGGTGACAAGGCGTCTATGGAAGTGCCGGCGCCGTTCGCAGGCACAGTCAAAGCGATCAAAGTTTCTACCGGCGACAAGGTGAAAACCGGCTCGCTGATCATGGTCTTCGAAGTAGAAGGCGCTGCGCCTGCCGCTGCGCCGGCTGCGAAGAAAGAAGAAGCGGCTGCCCCGGCGAAAGCCGAGCAGAAAGCGGCGCCAGCGCCAGCGAAAGCGGACGCCAAAAGCGATTTCGCTGAAAACGACGCATATGTCCACGCCACGCCGGTTATCCGTCGTCTGGCGCGTGAATTCGGCGTTAATTTGGCGAAAGTTAAAGGGACCGGACGTAAAGGCCGCATCCTGAAAGAAGACGTGCAGAGCTACGTTAAAGAAGCGGTGAAACGCGCTGAAGCGGCGCCGGCCGCTGCGACCGGCGGCGGTCTGCCAGGCATGCTGCCGTGGCCGAAAGTCGATTTCAGCAAGTTCGGCGAAATCGAAGAAGTCGAACTGGGCCGCATCCAGAAAATCTCAGGCGCTAACCTGAGCCGCAACTGGGTGATGATCCCGCACGTTACCCACTTCGACAAAACCGATATCACCGATCTGGAAGCGTTCCGTAAGCAGCAGAACGCCGAAGCGGAGAAGAGCAAGCTGGATGTGAAATACACCCCGGTGGTGTTTATCATGAAAGCGGTCGCGGCTGCGCTGGAGCAGATGCCGCGCTTCAATAGCTCGCTGTCTGAAGATGGGCAGAAGCTGACGCTGAAGAAATATATCAACATCGGCGTGGCGGTTGATACGCCAAACGGTCTGGTGGTTCCGGTCTTTAAAGACGTGAACAAAAAAGGCATCACCGAGCTTTCCCGCGAGCTGATGGCGACCTCGAAAAAAGCGCGCGACGGCAAGCTGACGGCGAGCGATATGCAGGGCGGATGCTTTACCATTTCCAGCCTTGGCGGCCTGGGTACCACCCACTTCGCGCCGATTGTTAACGCGCCGGAAGTAGCGATCCTTGGCGTCTCCAAGTCGGCGATGGAGCCGGTATGGAACGGTAAAGAGTTCGCGCCGCGTCTGATGATGCCGATCTCTCTCTCTTTCGATCACCGTGTGATCGACGGTGCTGATGGCGCGCGCTTTATCACCATCATCGGCAACATGTTGTCAGATATCCGCCGTCTGGTGATGTGAAGTTAATCAAGGCCGGCAAATGCCGGCCTTGTTGTAGCCGTTCGTGACGCCGCTGTTTGCAGTCTGTTAACAATTCTGTAAACTCTTGCGGTGAACGCGTCCCGGTGGATGAAGGGCGTTGCTAATAACTCATTTACTCGTCGCTCGCGGCGACAGGTAAAAAAGACGTCTGACCCGCCGGAAATCAATTAAGAGGTCATGATGAGTACAGAGATTAAAACTCAGGTCGTGGTACTTGGGGCAGGTCCTGCAGGCTACTCTGCAGCCTTCCGTTGCGCTGATTTAGGTCTGGAGACCGTCATTGTCGAGCGTTACAGCACCCTTGGCGGTGTCTGTCTGAACGTCGGCTGTATCCCTTCTAAAGCTCTGCTGCACGTCGCGAAAGTGATTGAAGAGGCGAAAGCGCTTGAAGAGCATGGCATCGTCTTTGGTCAGCCTTCTACCGACATCGACAAGGTTCGCACCTGGAAAGAGAAAGTCATTAACCAGCTGACCGGCGGTCTGGCGGGCATGGCGAAAGGGCGTAAGGTCAAAGTCGTGACCGGTCTGGGCAAGTTTACCGGCGCCAATACCCTGGTGGTAGAAGGCGAAGGCGGCTCAACCACCATCAATTTCGATAACGCCATCATCGCAGCCGGTTCCCGTCCGATTCAGCTGCCGTTTATCCCGCATGAAGATCCGCGCGTATGGGACTCTACCGCTGCGCTGGAGCTGAAAGAAGTGCCGAAGCGCATGCTGGTGATGGGCGGCGGCATCATCGGTCTGGAGATGGGCACCGTTTATAATTCGCTGGGTTCAGAAATCGATGTGGTCGAGATGTTCGATCAGGTCATTCCGGCTGCGGATAAAGATGTGGTGAAAGTCTTTACCAAACGCATCAGCAAGAAATTCAACCTGATGCTGGAGACCAAAGTCACCGCCGTAGAAGCGAAAGAAGACGGCATCTACGTCTCGATGGAAGGCAAAAAAGCGCCGGCTGAAGCGCAGCGTTATGACGCAGTGCTGGTGGCGATTGGTCGTGTGCCGAACGGTAAAAATCTGGATGCAGGCAAAGCGGGCGTGGAAGTCGACGATCGCGGCTTTATCCGCGTTGATAAGCAGATGCGCACCAATGTGCCACATATCTATGCTATCGGCGATATCGTCGGGCAGCCGATGCTGGCGCACAAAGGCGTGCATGAAGGCCACGTAGCGGCGGAAGTGATCGCCGGTAAAAAACACTACTTCGATCCGAAAGTGATCCCGTCTATCGCTTACACCGAGCCGGAGGTGGCATGGGTCGGCCTCACTGAGAAAGAAGCGAAAGAGAAAGGCATCAGCTATGAAACCGCGACCTTCCCGTGGGCGGCGTCTGGCCGTGCTATCGCTTCCGACTGCGCGGACGGTATGACCAAGCTGATTTTCGATAAAGAGAGCAATCGCATCATCGGCGGTGCCATTGTCGGCACCAACGGCGGCGAGTTGCTGGGCGAAATCGGTCTGGCTATCGAAATGGGTTGCGATGCTGAAGATATCGCCCTGACTATCCATGCGCACCCGACGCTGCACGAGTCGGTCGGCCTGGCGGCGGAAATCTTCGAAGGCAGCATCACCGATCTGCCGAACCCGAAAGCGAAGAAGAAGTAAACCACTAAAGTTAATCTGATTCAAACGGCCCCGCTGGGGCCGTTTTTTTATGCATGCAGCTCAGGTTGTAGGTAAACAAATTCCTGTAGCGGCGGCTTACGTTTTTACCGGACGGGTTCAGGGGTTGCTATAGTGACTCATTGTTTCCCAAATCATAAAATAGCTCGCTGAAGTAGGCCTTTGGTTTTCTAAATAACGGGACGTTTCCGGCAGCGAAAGCCCTCTGCGCATCACAATATCATTGAATAAAATTTCACCTTTGCCTGGAGATTGTCCTGCGTTGATGACTCCCCCGCATAAAGCCGCAGGCGCCGCAATGGTTTTATTGCTTTCATTCGCATTAAGAAACGCCAGATTAAATTCAAGACCGGCGGAAAGACGAGCCGTGTTTGACGTCCCCATTGTTGTTTCGGCATGGAGATCAATGCCCTGAATTCTGGCCGTTTCACTTCCATTCGCTAACGCTGAAAAACCCCAAAGTACATGTCCCAAATCCCGGCAGGTCTCCTGGCTAATACCACCCTCGCCAATTTCATCAGCTTTAAGATTCTGATCATACCAATAGCCGTTACGACCTAATAAATTAGTGCGGTTGATATAGTTATTTCTCCAGAAAACAGGCGGGGCAGGTATATCACCATCATTTTTCATATAAATATAAGCCGGTAACATACGGCGCCACTTTTCAATGCCGGCAAGAAAGGTCTCCGCATCATTATTAAATACGCCAATATTGATCAGCGCTGCCGCCTGAGAAGCAATTAAGTTACCGCCATACATACCAGAAGTGTAAAAATCACCCAGAATAAAGCGGGCATAATATTTATTCAGCATATCTTCGAAGCGGGCAATCTCGTCGCTTCTCCAGATCGCATTGCCATCCTTGTCCCGATATGTGTAGCGGATAATTTCAGCAGCGCGCGGCCAGACATCTCCCATCCAAGCCGCCAGGTTGAATCGGTTACTACCTGTAAAGTCAGTGGAAAGCATTTCAGACCACGCGTTCATAATACGTATGGCGTTTCTGGCGTAGGTTTCATCATGAGTAGCGGACCAGAGTAACGCTTGTGTATAGGCGGCAATCGCGTCGTTTCGCAGATCGGTCGCTTCATTACCATCGGCGGAGACGGTGCTATGAGGTGAAGGCTGGTAGGATTTACTGCCATAAAAACTTTCCGAGGCGATTTGCGTGGCTCTGCTCCATACTGGATTTCCAGATTGCAAATGAGCATTGATTTGTTCCAGCATCGCCTTATTTAGCATAATGCCTGGGTGAGTAAATTTTATTTTTTCTCTGACATCAATAACGGCTGTGCTTTTATATATTATGCCTTCATGCTCATAAGTTATTGTGGCGGTATATTTTCTTTCCTCCGCTGATGAAGGGACCGCGACTTTCAGCGTCAGGATCGGCAGATCGTCCGTTCCCGCCTGAGCATTGCATTTGTCCCCTTTTTTTCCCGTGCAGGTCAGAAGAGGGGTAAAATCGGAAGGCAGGCCATCGACATGAACATTATTAGGTAAAATTGCGCCTCCTTCAGGAAGAAATAGCAGAAATCGTGCCTCGCCGCCTGTTTTAGCAGTAAAAGTACTCGGTACTGACTTAAGTACTTCAGGATAGGCTGCTGGAGTAAAAAATAATGTAATAAAAATAAAATTGGTGAATTTTTTGAAAGTATTTAATAATTTAATCATTTTATGCTTCTTCAAAAGGATAAATGTCTTCCTGAACTGTAGCTTATTAAGCTAATGCGTATTACACCCTGTGATATACAATAGTCATTCTAACAATTAGAAAGATTCGGGCGCTTTGCAGTTGCTTAAATTCCAGTTAACGATAAAAACTAACTTTTCGCAAGGGTTAGCTTACGGAATATATTAATATAACATAAGAATATAAATCTTATGTTTAAAGAAATGTCTGATTCATAAATATACTGTTTTTGAATAATTATTTTCTCTACGTATGTAAGGAACGTTACCCGCTTTTAAAAGTCAATTTTTTCAGTGCATTGCCTGTTACGATGTCAGCTTCATTGCTCGATGGCGTGCTGAAAAAACATAAAAGCCAGACTTAATAAGCTGTTATATTCATTTTGGTTAATAAAAGTTAATACGCTTATCAGGAAAGAGGCAGATTATTACTTCAAAAAAATTAATTAATCACTTTTCATACTGATGTTGGCTATGGCCGCGCACTTTACTGTTTTTCAATAATATTAGACAGTTTTCAGAATGCAAAGAGTACTGACAAAAATTTTCTTAACATCTGTATTTTCTCCAAAATCTATGTCCGATCTCACCTTATAAAATGCAACAATTTTTTGATCTATATCTATGACATTTCTCACATTATTTTAAATGTTATATTGTTATAACAATTGAGTGAAAAACAGAACGCAGGATGCTAAAATGAACTATAACCTTGTTGCTGACTCCATTGTGAAATATTGCGGCGGGCTGAAGAATCTGGCTCATGTGACTAATTGTATGACCAGAGTAAGAATGTCGGTTGTTGATAGGACTCAGATAGATATGCAGGCGCTGAAAACGATTAAGGGCGTGCTTGGCGTGGTAGAAGACGATACATTGCAGGTTATTGTCGGACCGGGAAAATCCTCTAAAATCGCTGCCATTATCAGTAATAACATGAAGGTAATGCCCATTATTCCTCCGTCATGCGACATGGAACAACGTGCAAACCAAGCCCGGGAAAGGGCGCAAAAACAGACCTTCATAAAAGTGGTGCTTAAGCATATCGCTAATATCTTTGTTCCGGTTCTGCCGCCATTAATCGCCGCCGGGATCCTGATGGGGCTAAACAATGTCTTAATTAACTCGGCAGATTCCTACGCAATGGTTAACCAAGTTATGGCTGCCGGTAATTTATCACCCGCTCAGGTGGTGCTTGAACAACGTCATCTTTTGGGCCTGTGTGAATTTCTTAATATTGTCTCTAAATCGCTGTTCGGTTTTCTGGCAATTTATACCGGCGTAACGGCGGCAAAAGAGTTTGGAGGTACAATCATAATGGGTGGAGTATTGGGTGCGATTACTATTGCGCCACAAATTTCCGTCCTGGGTCTGACGCCCGGCCAGGGCGGGCTGATTGGCGTCATTTTTTGCGTCTGGCTGATGTGTTGGCTGGAAAAAAGAGTGCGTCGACTGATCCCGGATGTGCTGGATGTTGTGCTGACGCCCACCGTTATTTTGAGCGTTATGGCTGCGGCCTTACTTTTTTTAATAATGCCAGCCGCAGGGGTGGTATCAAATGCGATATTACACGGATTGAACGGGTTGCTCACCAATGGCGGGATGGCGGCAGGGTTTGTGCTAGCTGCATTGTTCCCGTTTCTGATCTCCCTTGGCCTTCATCATGGTTTGTTCCCTATCCATCTGGAAATGATCAACGCTACCGGGCATGCTCCGCTGTTTGCCATTCAAATAATGTCCAATTCCGGAATGGTTGGCGCAGCGATAGCGGTGCTGCTGCTTACCCGTGATCCTATGATGAAAAAAATTGCTAAAGGCGCCATTCCGACTTCCATATTAGCCGTAGGTGAACCCACCATTTTTGGCGTGAACATTCCAGCAGGCTTCGCCTTTATTACCGGCTCTATCGGCGCGGGCATTGGCGGCATAATGGTGGTGCTGTTCAATGTGACCACGCACGGTATTGGCGCTGCTGGACTATCTGCGCTGCCGCTTATCGCTGACGGTAAATATATGCAATATATTTTTGCCTGGCTAACCGGATGTGCCGCAGCCTTTGTACTGACCTATGCAGTTGGCAAATACCGCCGCTACGATAAAACAACGGAAAACGGGCAGGCATAAAATGAATTTTTCTTATGGAGAAAGCGCATGAAGGCCATCATGTTGATGTTCGATTCACTTAATAAGCACATGTTATCTGCTTATGGCAGCGATGCAGCCATCACGCCCAATTTTCAAAGGCTTAAAGAAAAAACGGTACGTTTTAACAATTTTTACGTTGGCAGTATGCCCTGTATGCCAGCACGCCGTGAAATCCATACGGGCAGGTACAATTTCCTGCATCGTTCCTGGTCTCCACTGGAGCCGTTTGATGATTCAATGCCGGAAATTTTGAAAAAACATGGTATCCATACGCACCTGGTGACCGATCATAAGCACTACTGGCGGGATGGCGGTGCCACATACCATTCCCGTTACAGCACTTACGAATTTATTCGAGGCCAGGAAGGCGATGCCTGGAAAGGGGTAGTAGATGAGCCGCTCTGCCAGTATGAATCCGGAGAGCCGGAAGAAATTAAGCAACGGCGGATCGCCAGTCGAACGCAGCATCAAATCAACGTGCAATTCATGAAACATGAGGATGAACATCCTCTGGCGCGCACAATAAGTAGTGGTCTGGAATTCATACGGACCAACCATGCTGCAGATAAATGGTTTCTCCAGCTTGAGTGTTTCGACCCGCATGAACCCTTCTTTGTGCCAGAAAAATACCTGAAAATGTATGGTATTGATGAGTCCTCTTTATTTGATGGGTGGCCGCCATATTACTTTGTCACGGAGAGTGGCGAACGCAAAGCTATTATCCAAAAGTACTATAAGGCATTGCTGACAATGGTGGATGAGTATGTGGGCAGAGTGCTTGACTACATGGATAGATACGAACTATGGAAAGATACGATGCTTATCGTCAATACCGATCATGGTTTCCTGCTAGGTGAGCATGAGTGGTGGGGCAAAAATATTATGCCGCTATATAATGAAGTGGCGAATATTCCGTTTTTTATCTGGCATCCGGACTGTGCCGACGCAGGCGGTTCGCGCCAGGCGCTGGCGCAAACCATCGATATTCCGGCCACGCTGTTGGATTTCTTCGGGGCAGAAATACCGGTCGATATGCAAGGCGTTTCCCTGAAGCCTGCCATCCTTGACGACACGCCAGTACGTGATTATGCGCTGTTTGGCTATCACGGGTGCCATGTGAATATTACTGATGGCCGCTATGTTTACATGCGTTCCCCCGTTGAGCAGGGCATCGCTAATCTGTATGAATATACTCTGATGCCCACCCGTATTAATCGCCGCTTTACGCCGCAGGAATTACAGAGGATGACTTTGCATCCGGGTTTCAGCTTTACCAAAGGCTGTCCACTCATGAAAATTCCAGCAGAATCGGTCATGCTTCAAAGATCGGACCGGTTTGGGCACCGTTTGTATGATCTTAAAAGCGATCCAAAACAGGAATGGCAATGCCAGGATCAGGAGGTTGCCAGACGCCTCTTTTTAGCGATGGAACGCTACATGAAAGAGAGCGATGCGCCGGAAGAACTCGAGTCTCGCTATGGATTTACCCAACCGGCTTTACCCTTGCTGGGGCTGGATCCGATGCTGATACCGGCATTTCGCGACTACTCGCCGCAAATCCGTTACGGCATACTGTGTATTCAACAACATCTGGAAAACAGCGGCCAATCCGATCTTTTGCTCAAACTGGAGAAGGTTGCCAGGCCGGAGTGGACAAAGGAAGATCTGTGGCAGTTCGTACTGGAAGAAATTACGATTGCACAGCATCAGAGCCTGTTTTACAAAATGGCATTAGAAATGCGGCTCAATTAATACCTGAATCCCCGACATCTTCGGGGCATGCTTCAAATGGAATATTTTTGTGAAAAAAGATCTCGATTACTCACGGGGAGCCAAGCCGCTGTATGCGCAACTGTATGAAATTTTGCTGCATCAGCTCAAAACAGGCGAATACAAAAAGAACGATGTGTTGCCTACAGAGGCTGAATTTGAGGAGCGTTTTGGCGTCAGCCGTATCACGGCCCGTCGTGCTCTGGCTGAACTCGTGGCGAAAGGGTTAGTAAAGCGTCAGGCAGGCATCGGGACGATGGTTATCAGCACTTCAGAAAAACAGGGAATAAAAACACGCATTAGTTTGATGGATGGTCAACAGCAACAGACGATCTCTCGGAAAACGCTTACGCTGGAATTTCTCTCTCCGCCGGAGTCGGTAGGCACGCTCTTCGGCATTGAGCTGTCAGAAAAACTTCAATGTTTGACCCGTATTCTGTATCGGGAAAACAATTTGCCTGCCCAAGTTAATTATATCTACCTGACGCCAGCTTTAGGGTTACTGTCGCCGGAAGAAGTTTCCGGAGGGTTGTATCAGGCTTTAGAAGAGCGAAATGAAAATATTGATACCTATCAGGACATCCTTACTGCTGAACTGCCGACTGAGCAAGATTGCCAAATTCTCAATATTAGCTCTGCGGTTCCTCTGCTGGTTAAAATCCGTAAGGGCTTTAATGAACGCGGGGATCTGGTTGAATACACTATCGCGAAACATATTGCGGAATATTATCAATACATTGTAGAGAACGGCCGATAATGTGGGAAACACAGGGAAAATCACCGGATTACCGGTTCACGCTGGCTAATGAGCGTACTTTTTTAGCCTGGATACGCACCGCACTGGCATTTATGGCCGCAGCTATCGGCATTGATCAACTGGCTGCCGAACTTGCGCCCGACCTGTTCCGGGAGAGCCTGGTTGTGACGCTGGGATTGACCGCTGCCTGCCTGTCATATTATGCCTACCGTCGCTGGGTTAACAATGAGCGAGCAATGAGACATGACGCTGATCTTCCTTTTCCACATGGGCTGCTTTGGCTGAGTGCAGGATTGGCCACTGGCATTATGCTTACATTGTTTATTTTGGTGGTGCTGTGAGTCAGATGCAGAGTGAAAAAGATTCCGGCCTGCAGCCGGAGCGTACAGCGATGTCGTGGCACCGTACTGCCTGTTCTATCCTTATTCTCGCGTTGCTGATGGCAAAATCGGGATTTTATCGTGGGCATGCCGTGCTAATTCTTATGGGGAGTATTTCTGCCTTATTAACTTTAGCGCTGGTAGTTAACACGCTGAGCCATCAGCAAAAGCGTTTGTGGCATACTGAGTTAATTTTACGCAAAACTAATAGTGCTAAGCAGTTAATTTGCGCGGCGCTGTTTCTGAATGCGCTGGCCGTCGTCCTCAGCAGCGTTATCAGACTGTACTGAAGAAGGATATCGTCTGAACATGGCTGTACATGGGTGTCATGTAATGGCAAAGCCGACAGGTTCGGTCTGTAATATTGACTGCAGCTACTGCTTCTATCTGGAAAAAGATGCCCTTTATCCGGAGCGAAAGCAGAACTGGCGTATGTCAGAAGAGACGCTTGAACAATATATCAGGCAGCATATTGAAGCGCAGCCGAGTCAACAGGTGCTCTTTGCCTGGCAGGGAGGCGAACCTACCATCATGGGGCTGTCCTTTTTCCGGCGGGTCATTGCGCTGTGTAATAAATATGGCGGCGGCAGACAGATTCAGCATGCGTTGCAAACTAACGGAATTCAGCTCTCTCCTGAATGGGCGGCTTTTTTTGCTGAACATAACTTCTTGATTGGTCTCTCTATAGATGGACCTCAACACCTGCATGATACTTATCGGGTGACGCGCAGTGGGGCAGGCACTTACCAGCATGTAATAGATGCGCTGAAACTTTTGAAAACATACAGCGTTGCCTTTAACACTCTGACCGTAGTTGGCAAACACAATGTCGGCTATGCGGCTGAAGTGTATGAATTCCTTGTTTCTGCCGGTTCACGGCATATTCAATTTATTCCGCTGGTTGAGCGTATTAGTACTGCTGACGTTGCGTTATTAAAGCTGGTACAGCCTGGCGAGAGTGCGGCAACGCTGGCTCCCTGGAGCGTACCATCCTGGCAGTACGGGGAGTTTCTCAACAAAATTTTCGATATCTGGGTGCGTCGGGATGTGGGACGAGTATCGGTGCAGATGTTTGACGTAGCCCTAGCAGCTTGGAGTGGTCAACCCCCCGTATTATGCGTTCATTCAGAAAACTGCGGTCATGCTCTGGCGTTGGAATCAAATGGCGATCTCTATAATTGCGACCACTTTGTCTATCCAGAGCATCTGCTGGGAAATATTCATCGGCAAACGATCAAAACGCTGAACAATAGCGAACAGGCTATAACATTTGGACGAGCAAAAAGTGAAACGCTGACGCAGGAGTGTCTGCAATGTAAGTATCGATTTGCCTGTCATGGTGGCTGCCCGAAACACCGCTTTGCCATATCCATGAGTGGCCAGTTGGGTCATAATTACCTTTGTGCAGGTTATAAACATTTCTTTAAACATATCGGGCGGGAAATGAACCTGATGCGTGACTTAATGGCAGCGGGATATCCAGCAGATATTATTATGCAAATATTGGCTCGGGAGGTAAAGCTGTATCAGCCCGGCAGCAGGAATGCATCTTGCCATTGTGGCAGTGGAAAAAAATATAAAAACTGTTGTGGAAAATGAATCACTATCAGCGATGCTGGCCCGGGCTGCGTTATTTTTGACAATCTGTTTATGGTTAATGCTGCCGCCGATGCGGAACAGCGATGACGCAGTGTTAAAAGCAGGCACGAAACTTTATCCGTCCAATTCAGAGAATACCTGATCGCGCAGATATAAAAGCGATGCCTCTGAAGAGGCATCGCGACAACAGGAAATCAGAGCTACGCGTTCATAATAACCTTAAAAGCAGTAAGCGAATGTGCCGGAAAACTATAGTTCAGAACACCGTCAAATACACTGACGGCGGAAACCTGTTTGATGACTTTGTCAGGCTGTTCATCAGTATTGTAATCATCGATATTCTCAGCGGTCAGAGACCAAACTTCAGCATCGACAACGCCGTTTACTGGCAGATTAATCGATGCGCTTATCGGATTATCTGCCGAGCTGTTGAGAACCATAAGGTAACATTCGTTACCTTCCACCGAAGCCATTCCGCTCAGCAAAGGAATAGTGCGTTGCACAGGCTGCCCATTTTCACTTACGGTTACGGTTAATTCAGGCACATTCTCAAAATACGATTGAACTTCCATTTCTCCGGTTCGCTGGCAAAACATCTCCATCATCCAGGCATGTGCAGATTTGAGGAATGTATAAGTGTCAAAAAACGCCATCGGGGTTGCAGATAATTTTTCAAACATCCGGTCAATGAGTGAATGCCTTAATGCATAATCCAAATCCATTTTTATAAACTGGATAAGTTGATAAGCGCTATAAAGCGCTGCGCCTAATGTACCCTCATAATAAAGTGCAGTCTCATTAGTCGTTCCAATTTTCTTAAACTCGCTATCATGTAAGGCATACTCAGTGATAACAGGTTTAATATCTCTACCGGAATAATTTTGCAGAGAAATTTGTAAGTTTTTTACTACCTGCACTTTTCTTTCGGCATCTACCATTGCACTATAATAATATTGCGGAATGTTATCGGGATCGAACGGACCCTCAAATGAGCCGTAAGGATGAATAACCATACCATCATAGTCAATGTCTTTACCAGCCTGGACCAGTACATCAACGATATTCATCGCCATATAAACGTTAATAGTGGGATCAACTGCCTTCATGGATTTAACATAATCTTTAAAACCATCATGCGTGGTGCTATAGCTGGCAGTAATGATACTATCAAGAGGTGGGATATTACCATGAGTCCCATCGCCGAAATAAATGGCTCCGGTTTGTTCGTCCAGAACGTAAACATCTTCTTTTCCTGCATAAATGAGACTTTCAATCCTATTCCAGGATTGACCCGCTACTTTAATTTGCGGATTCATGACGGCGGCATTGACGGGAGCATATTTAATATATTTTACCTGAAGTGAAGAGCCATCGCTTTTTGCCGCACTATCTCGCCAGTCACTCTCCAATCCTGTATTCTGATCGGTAAAATTTACTGTGCCGCCGTGAACATATAATTCAGCCCACTGGCTTTCTGGCGCGCCTCTCAGCCAATATTCTTGATCGACCAGTTGAGGTATAAAGGCAATTTCATTACCAATTTCAAAAGAGCGAATGTTGTAAGGTTCCGGATGACCATTTGCCGCACGGAGCGCCGCCATAGGGTGTTTTCCATCATTCGGAGCATTCAGATATTCAACTAACTCAGCGGCGTCCTGCGCATTGCCATTACCGAAATTATAAACATAGAGGGTTTCCATATGATTACTTTCGGCAAAACGTAGCGCCTCATCAAGCCCGAAAGAACAATCATCGGGCCCCATATCAAGGTAGGGATCAACTTGTGGGATACGTGTATTATAAGCACCAATTGCGCGTTTCCACTGGAAAAGATTGGCAGTTGTGCCACCCGGATAACGAATCGTTGTTAATCCGATTGTATCAAATTTTTCCTGAAACTCTGGCTTAACCCGACGAAGTTCAGGATCCCACATGCCCACGCCATTAAGAAAATAACGGTGGTTCACGCCCAGTAAGCCAGGGTTAATAGCGTGCAGAGGGTGATTGATATTAACTGTAATGATGGTAGGTGTTTCTTTTATATATTTTTCTTCGATTTTCATAAAATGTCCTTAATGTTTTTTATTTTTTGTTTGTTTTACATGATTTTTTAATTTGTTTGGTTTTTTTCTTTTATAATAATCCTTATTTACTGATTGTGCTAACGTCTTGTTGTGAACATCATTAATATGATTTTCTGAGTGGGAACCAACATTTCCATAGCCAGTACAGTAGGTTGCTGCCAATAGCACCTGCTAGTCCGGACACGATCTGAATAATAGACTCGCTCAATGCCATGTTCTGACAAAAAACTCCTGCTAACGTACCTAAAAATGTAGAGATAATGAGTTGTGAGAATAATGGGAACTGAATGACAGCAATCGCTCTGAAACATCTGTTAAGCAGATAGCAAACCATGCCACCCCATAAAGAAAAGATGAAGCAAAAAAAAAGGGGGGGTCTGAAAAACGCATTCAAAAATTCCCATGTTATGAGATGACTCATTTTGTCTCCTCCTGTTGCCAACATATCTGATATGGCATGAGATTAAACTTTTTCTAACTTGGCTCCGGTGTATGTATAAAAATACTTCCAGATACAAAAAGAATTTTGTTAATCCTCTATTTGATTTTTTTTTAGGGATGCAACCATTCTCATTACTAAGCAAGTTGGTATATAACTTATCCGAATTATCTGGAGTCATCATAACGTAATTTATTACTTAGGTAACAGAATTTAGTGTTAATGCCTATAAATCTCCTATGCTCTTTTTGATTCCAGTAACAATTTCTTCTTGAAAAGAGTTTTTCTTAAATTGATTGGTGTAGATAAAAATCGGTTGACGGTAAATGTAGGGTAACGTGTTAAGTTTTGAGGGTATTTTATTAAATATTCGGAAAATAATGCCTTCCTCCTTTAAAAGTGCACTTTGCAAAACAACCGGGTTATCAATACGGCGATAATTTCCTTTGAAGCCATGTGTGCGTAACACTTCCAGCGCTTTTTGAAACCCAGGTTGACAAATAATATCCTGTTCAGCCAGTATCGCGCTTTTTTTCCAGTCGGCAACGAGCGAAGTTATGCAACATAGAGATAACGTTAATTCAGCATATTCAATGAGAAAATGGGAAGGCGAAGCGACAGAATGCAGGCTGATAAAAATATCGTCGTCATCTTGTATACCGTCGGCCTGCCGCAAGAGCGTTTGATATTCCGGATGTACAGGTAATGTTTCAAAAAGGTCGGTAACAATCAGTGTATTAAGATAAGGCGATGAAAGCTTAAGCGAGCGCTCAGGCGTTTTTTTCAGCTTTTCAAGCGCACAGTAGTGTGGAAGGATTTGGTTGTAAAGGCATTCAGCCGCATGAGTTGGCCGTATCCTGTTACGTTCGATGATAAATAGTTTTTCGCCAATACGTTCTTCGAGAATTTTAAGCATCCGCGACACTGGCGGTACAGTAAGACAGAGCTGTTCTGCGGCAGATTTCAAGCTTTTTTCACGGTAAACAGTCACAAAAACGCGCATTGCTTTTGATATAAACATATTTCCTCCTTTAAGGTTCAACCCGGAGGATTAAAAATGCCAAACACATTTTTAGCACGTAATTAATGATTATTTTTTCATGCTTAAAAATTTGTTTTCGTTGCTACTGCGTTAATTGCGCTAGCCATTTAGCGTAGTAGGCTTGTTTTAACTACTAACGGAAGTTGTGCTTTCTGCTGCGCATTTCGACGTGTAACCCGACAATATGCTAAATAACTGTTGGAAGTACACCGGCAGAATACGTCAGTTTCATCACAAAAAAGCATACGCAACAGGGGGCAAGAAAGTTTATGGTAGCAAAAAGAATCCTAAACTTTCGGCGTACCGTTTTGTCTTATTGCGTTACGCCATCATACATCTCATTCCGACGTTGCAATTTTATACTGCTGTTTTCAATCCCTGATGTAACAATGTTGCTTTTTTGTAAACAGATTAACAAGCGCACGAAATCCTGCTATGCTGCCCCCCGCAAACCGGACACCTGACCCTACACAGGATGCCGATCTCCAGAGCATCAATGAGGTGGCCGGAAAGCCTATACAATGAGAGCGAGGAGAACGTCGTGCTAGAAGAATACCGTAAGCACGTTGCCGAGCGTGCAGCCCAGGGAATTGTTCCTAAACCATTAGATGCATCCCAAATGGCCGCGCTGGTTGAACTGCTGAAAAACCCGCCAGCGGGTGAAGAAGAATTCCTGACAGATCTGTTAGTTAACCGTGTCCCACCAGGCGTCGACGAAGCAGCCTATGTAAAAGCTGGCTTCCTGGCGGCCATCGCCAAAGGTGAAGCGACCTCTCCTCTGGTAACCCCTGAAAAAGCTATCGAACTGCTGGGCACCATGCAGGGCGGTTACAATATTCATCCGCTGATCGATGCTCTCGACGATGCCCGACTGGCACCCATCGCCGCCAAAGCGCTTTCCCATACGCTGCTAATGTTCGACAGCTTCTATGATGTGGAAGAGAAAGCGAAAGCGGGCAATCCACATGCTCAACAGGTGATGCAGTCATGGGCTGATGCCGAATGGTATCTCACGCGTCCTGAGCTGGCGGAAAAGATCACCGTTACCGTATTCAAAGTGACCGGCGAAACCAACACCGACGATCTCTCGCCGGCGCCCGATGCTTGGTCGCGTCCCGATATTCCCCTGCATGCGCTGGCGATGTTGAAAAACGCCCGCGAAGGCATTGAGCCGGATGAGCCGGGCAACGTCGGTCCGATCAAACAGATCGAAGCGCTGCAGGCGAAAGGCTTCCCGCTCGCCTATGTCGGCGACGTGGTGGGAACCGGCTCTTCCCGTAAATCCGCCACCAACTCCGTGCTGTGGTTTATGGGCGACGACATCCCGAACGTGCCGAACAAAAAAGGCGGCGGCGTAGTGCTGGGCGGCAAAATCGCGCCAATCTTCTTCAACACCATGGAAGATGCGGGCGCGTTGCCGATCGAAGTGGATGTCAACAACCTGAACATGGGCGATGTCATTGACATCTATCCGTTTAAAGGCGAAGTGCGCAACCACGCAACCGGCGAAGTGCTGGCGAATTTTGCACTGAAAACCGACGTGCTGATCGATGAAGTGCGCGCCGGCGGCCGCATTCCGCTGATCATCGGCCGCGGCCTGACCACCAAAGCGCGCGAGTCGCTCGGTCTGCCGCACAGCGACGTGTTCCGTCAGGCGAAAGATGTGGCGCAGAGCACGCGCGGCTTCTCACTGGCGCAGAAAATGGTTGGTCGCGCCTGCGGCGTCGACGGCATCCGTCCAGGTCAGTATTGCGAACCGAAAATGACCTCGGTCGGCTCCCAGGATACCACCGGTCCGATGACCCGCGACGAACTGAAAGATCTGGCGTGCCTCGGCTTCTCAGCCGATCTGGTGATGCAGTCGTTCTGTCATACCGCCGCCTATCCGAAGCCGGTTGACGTCACTACGCACCACACGCTGCCGGACTTTATCATGAACCGCGGCGGCGTCTCGCTGCGCCCGGGCGACGGCGTGATCCACTCCTGGCTGAACCGCATGCTGCTGCCGGATACCGTCGGCACCGGTGGCGACTCGCATACCCGTTTCCCGATCGGCATCTCTTTCCCGGCGGGCTCCGGTCTGGTGGCCTTCGCCGCCGCAACCGGCGTTATGCCGCTGGATATGCCGGAATCGGTGCTGGTGCGCTTCAAAGGCAAAATGCAGCCGGGCATCACTCTGCGCGATCTGGTGCACGCCATTCCGCTCTACGCCATCAAACAAGGTCTGCTGACCGTTGAGAAGAAAGGCAAGAAAAACATCTTCTCCGGCCGCATTCTAGAAATTGAAGGCCTGCCGGATCTGAAAGTGGAGCAGGCGTTTGAACTGACCGACGCATCGGCCGAGCGCTCCGCCGCCGGCTGCACCATCAAGCTGGATCAGGCGCCGATTATTGAGTACCTGAACTCCAACATCGTGCTGCTGAAGTGGATGATTGCGGAAGGCTACGGCGATCGCCGGACGCTGGAGCGTCGTATTCAGGGCATGGAAAAATGGCTGGCCGATCCGCAGCTGCTGGAAGCCGATGCGGATGCGGAATACGCCGCCGTGATCGACATCGATCTGGCCGAAATCAACGAGCCGATTCTCTGCGCGCCGAACGACCCGGATGATGCGCGTATGCTCTCCGATGTCCAGGGCGAGAAGATCGACGAGGTGTTTATCGGTTCCTGTATGACCAACATCGGCCATTTCCGCGCGGCCGGCAAACTGCTCGACAGCCACAAAGGCCAATTGCCGACCCGTCTGTGGGTTGCGCCGCCAACCAAAATGGACGCGGCGCAGCTGACGGAAGAGGGCTACTACAGCGTCTTCGGCAAAAGTGGCGCGCGTATCGAGATCCCGGGCTGCTCGCTCTGCATGGGCAACCAGGCGCGCGTGGCGGACGGCGCGACCGTCGTCTCTACCTCGACGCGTAACTTCCCGAACCGTCTCGGCACCGGCGCGAACGTGTTTCTCGCCTCGGCCGAACTGGCGGCAGTCGCATCGCTGCTGGGCAAGCTGCCGACGCCGGATGAGTATCAGCAATTTATGGCGCAGGTGGATAAGACGGCGGCCGACACATACCGTTACCTCAACTTCGACCAGTTGAACCAGTACACGGAAAAAGCGCAAGGCGTGATTTTTCAGACGGCGGTATAACGCGCAATCAGCAAAGAGAAGGGCGACGATGTCGCCCTTTTTTTATTGCTCTGTTTTTATATCTCACAAAAATCTGGCGTTGGCAGTCTTAAACGCCTTAAAGAAATACAATAGTGAGCATATAAAATTATTTCTCGATCGTCATTATTTTGCTTAATGATGAAGTCATTTTTTTCTGCCTCGTCGCCGTCAGGCCATACATTTCATTATCAGAGAATTAAAAAATTATTTTTATTTGTTCATAAATATCTACTTATGAAAATTAATGTCAATATTTAAAAAGTGTTGTTTATTGTTCATCGCCTCGCAAATTTTTTGGATAACTTTTTTTACATAAGCAAATGCAGTATGTCGTTAATATTCTATCATTTTTTATTTCTTAGCTTGCTTAGAATAAGCGTCCTGAGAGGAATTTAATTTTCTAAAAACAAAACAGGATGTCAAAAGTGAAATTAAAAAATATCGCATTAACGATCTCTTTAGCATTAATCTCTGGCGGCGCGCTGGCGCACGGTTATGTTGAAAAACCGGAAAGCCGTGCTTATATGTGTAAGCTGAACAAACAGATGAATTGCGGCAGGGCGCAATGGGAACCGCAGAGCATCGAACAAACCAAAGGCTTCCCTGTGGCGGCGAAACCGGCTGATGGTCAGTTGGCCAGCGCAGGCGTATCGGGATTTGAACCTCTGGATCGTCAAAGCGTATCTGAGTGGCTGAAAACAGATATTAAGCCAGGCCGTAATGAGTTCCGTTGGTATCACACCGCACTCCATGCAACAACCAAATGGCAGTATTTCATTACTAAACAAGATTGGGACGTTAATAAACCGCTGACGCGCGACTCCTTTGAAGCAAAACCTTTCTGTGAAATCGATGGCAAAGGCTTAACGCCGGAAACTGTGGTCACGCATGTTTGCGATGTGCCGCAGCGTACCGGCTATCAGATTATTTATGCCGTCTGGGAAATCGATAATACCGCTAACAGCTTCTACCAGGTTATCGACGTAAACTTCCCGGCAGACAACAACGGCGACGATCCAGGCCAGGAAGCGGAGTGGAGCAAGCAGCTTAACGGCGCGATTTATGGCCAGGACCTGAACAAAGGCGATAAAGTCATTGCGCGCTTTATTGATAACAACGGGCAGGAAGTCAGCGCCATGCAAACCGCGCTGGAAATCAGCAACGTAGAGCAGGGCGCGATGCAGCGTTGGTCTCACGATCTGGCGGAGAAGCTGAACGCCAGCCACAGCGATATTCGCGTGGGCGTGAAAGACCAGAGCGGGGAGATTAACCCGGCATACGGCACTAACAACGTCTATGTCCGCACCAGCAGCAATCTGCAAAGCGTAGTGATCTCCTATGAACTGTCCCATCAGGAGATTAAAGAGAGCATTACCCTGAGCGACGCCCAGGCCAGCGATATCGTCGAGGGTAAGTCAGAGGTCTCGCTGAAGGCTGATGTGACCGGCGACGTGACGCTGGAAGCGACCGTCAGCGATCATGCGGGCGCCAACAAAGGCTTCCTGAAAGAGACCTTCAGCACCGGCGAGTATCCGCTCAGCATCGCGCTGAACAACGTTCAGGCAGGCCATCACATCCTGCGTTATGTCGCGACCAACCCGACCGGGCAAGTGATTGAACAGGGCACGCAGGATCTGCAGCTGAAATCAGGTTCTACCGGCGGCGACACCGGCGATTACGATTTCACCTTCCCGGACAAGCTGAAGTCCTATAAAGCGGGCACCGTCGTTCTGCAGCCGAAAGACGGCCACACCTACGAGTGTAAACCTTTCCCGTACAGCGGTTATTGCCAGCAGTGGTCCGCCTCGGCCAATCATTACGAGCCGGGCGTGGGCAGCCACTGGAAAGATGCCTGGACTCTGAAGAAATAAATCTTAATTTCGTGGCCCGCAAGGGCCACTTTTTTTATTCAACGTTAAATTCGCTTCGGAGTTGAAATGGATAATTCAAACGTTCGCGCGCGTTATGATAAATTCAGCCGGTTATTACATTGGGTTTGCGCAGTCGGTATTATTTACGCCTCAATAGTCGGTTACGCATTGCACTTTATTACTGATAAAAAAATCTTCGCCTTTTTCTCTGAGCTGAATATGTCGCTGGCGACAGTTGTCACGGTGTTAATGGTTATGCGTTTTGTCTGGCGCTTTTTCCGGCCTTCAGTGCCTTACGGCAGCCATATCACTGGCGCGAAAAAAGGCGCTATCGTATTTATGCACGAGCTGTTTTATCTGATTATTTTCGTGGTGCTAATTAGCGGCTTTATCATGCTGGAGCATGGCTATCGCCTGTTTGGTCTGGTGAATATTCCGCAGCCTGTCCGTAACGAAGCGGTAAATCACTTCTTCTTTATGATTCATCGCGGCGGATGTATCGCGCTCAGCGTCATGCTGCTGTTGCATGTCGCAGCCGTCGCCAAACATCACTGGGTGGATAAAAACCCGATCCTCTCCCGGATGCGCTGAAGGGTGCCCCGGCTTTTCCCTGCCTCTTTTTTATTTTGCCAAACGCTGTCGGGTAGTAAAATCCAGGCAGGCGGCATTTCTGCCGGGCAGCGACGCAACGATGAGGAGATGTGCGCGATGGACTATGAATTTTTGCATGATGTCACAGGGGGCGTAAAGGTTCGCCTCTCTGTCGGGCATGAAGCCATCGGACATTGGTTTAATGAGGAAGTGCAGGGCGATACCCGCGTACTGGACGAGATTATCGCCGCCGCCGCGCAGTTACGCGGCAGTGAACGACAGTGGCAGCGCGTCGGCCACGAATATACCCTCTGGCTGGATGATGAAGAGGTGATGGTTCGCGCCAACGTGCTGGCGTTTGACGAGGCGGAGCTGGAAGAGGGCATGACCTTTTACGACGAAGAGAGCCTGGCGTTTTGCGGCAAAGAGGACTTCCTGGCGTTAATCGCGGCGTACCGCCAGTTTCTGCGGGGTTAAACCGCTTTCCCAACAGGCAGTATGCGCCGCTTAGTCAGACTGGCGATGCTTACGCATACTGCCTGTTGGCGTCGTTATACAGGGCGTCTGCTCCGACCCTCGGCCTTTAAATAAGGTGCAGCGCCTGACGGAAAAAATTTCGCACAATCTCAAATGTCGACCAGATGCCGATCAGTGAAATGATCCCCAGGATGGCCTGTTCCCAGAGCCGGTTGGCGCAACCCGCCATCATAAAGCGCTTACGGCTGGTCATAATCACCAGGCCGACCAGCAGCGGAGGCAGCACCAGCGACGTGGCGACGCTGGTGCCCAGCACGTTCAGCATCACCAGATCGGGCGCGCCGGGAAAGGTCACGATAATCGGCAGAACGATATAAACGCCGATCTGTATCCGTTTAAACCAGGGGTTGTCATCGGGAGCGGCATAGCGCCGATTCAAATCGGAGGCGTGATGCACGCAGCTGAAAATCAACGAGCAGAAGCCGCGTGCCTGCGATGGAAAGCTGGTAAAACTGGCGAGGAAAATACAGGTCCAGAGCAGCGTCGGGCCTGCCGGGCCTACCACCGACGCCATCATCCGCGATAAATCGTTCTCATCGGCGATGGTATTGCCGGAGCCGTGCACCGCTTCCGCCGCCACGCTCCAGAACAGCACATTAATAATCAGCATCGGCAGCATGCCGAACAGCAGATCGAGCTGCTGCAGCTTGCGATAGCGCGGCCCAACCCATCCTTTGTCGCGCATAAAACCGGGATAGAGCAGATTGCTGGTGGAGCCGCCGATGGCGCCGATGGTCGAAACCGCGATAAACACGGCGAAAAACGGACCGGCGTTCTCCGGCAGGCCGAAGGTCAGCCCGCGAAAAAAGCCGGTCACGTCGAAATGGCCCACTTTGAACAGCGCGTAAAGAAAGGAGCCGATCATAATCACCGACGCGATGCGCGCCAGCGTTTCCAGATGGCGATACTGGTTGCGGGTCACCATCATCAGCAGCGTGACCACGACAATTACCACGCTCCAGAGAAAAACGCCCCAGGTCTCTCCGCCGGTCTGGTTAAACAGCTGATAAAGTCCTACCGCGCCGGCGCGTAAAAAACTCATCTGCACCACAAAGGCCACCAGCGCGATCAAGATGCCGAAAAACAGGGGAAAGCCGCGCCAGACGCGTTTATAGCCCTGAATAATATCCGTGTCGCCAAAGCGGTTCATCAGGGTGTATTTGGCGATATAGGAGATCATAAATCCCCGCGCCAGCAACGCGATCACCAGCGTCCAGAGCAGGTCGTAACCGTAGTTGGCGCCGGCGACGGTGGAGGCCACCAGATCGCCGGTGCCGAGAAAGGTCATCGCCAGAACCAGGCCGGGACCGAAACTGCGCAGATAACCCTGAAAAGTGGTGGGCAGGCGATGGTCCGCCTGCGGGGCGGCTAAATCCTGTTGCGAAGCGCTCATCGTGATTCCTCACAGGAGGGCGGGCCGGTTGGGTTGCATCTCCCTGTCGGCCGCGCCGGGATTGACGGTTGCAGAGAGTCAGACGGTGGCGATCGGCGTGGCGGGCGAACCTACCGCGCCAGGCAGCCGAAGCGGCGGGGCCGTCAGCAGAAAGGCGTGGCGCCGCTGTTGCGCCAGCCAGTCAGCCAGCGGACTCAACAGCCAAAGCTCGCCGAGATAGACGCCGAGGCGGAACAGGCAGAGGTCGTGCAAAGGATGCGAAGGGTAGAAGTCATCGTTCAGCGGCCGCGCAGGCAACATCTCTACCGCCGGGTTGTCCGCGATCAGGGCGACCACGCCGCTCTGCTCCACCCACTGCCGCAGCGCGCCGTCGGCGCCGTCCAGCCCGGCGAAATGGCTGTTGAGATAAGCCATGTCAGGTTCGCCGGCCATCGACAGAATGGCTTCATCCATGCCGGTGCGGAAGCAGACCATATCGCCCGGTCTGATGTCGATCTCATCCGCCGCGAGGATCTGTTGCAGATGGCGATAGCCAAAGGCGAAGCGTTCGGTGCCGAAGTGGCGCTTGATATCGATCATTACCGCGCGCCCCTGAATGCCCTGCTGCGCCATATTCTCAATACCCAGCGCTTTCGCGCCGAGATGCGCGCCCTGATGGCAGCCGCAGCCGCCGCGATAGTCGGTTTCGCCGACGATATCGACGCCCGCCCGATAGCCGTTATAAAAAACCATTTCCGGCTGGCCGTTATCCCGAACGTCGAACCACTGGCCCATGTGCGCCAGGCTGTCCCACTGCGTGGAATACTGCAGCGCCAGCGTCACGGTATCGTCGCAAATCACATCGCTGAGCCGGGCGTCGTCGCGCGACAGCGGATAAGTCATATTGGCGTGCTCGCCGCGGCGCGTGGCGTTCAACTGCGGCGGCGGACGGCGCGGATTCATCGCGGTGCCGCCGGGCAAATCGAGCGGCAGGCTGAGGCAAAAGGTGTCGCCGGTCGTCACCTCGGCGACGCCTTCGCGCACTTTCTCCTTCGTCAGCAGATTAAGGCGGCCCAGCTGGTCGTCGGCGCCGAAATCGCCCCAGGTTGAATGGTCAGGCCGTTTTTTCCAGCGTGAATTCGTGTTCATACTTCAACTCCTGTTTTGCTCTGCGCAGCCTGCGCCAGGTTTAACTGCATCGGTTTAACGCGCGGCAGCCAGAAGCCGTAGATCAGCGCGCCCGCAATGCCTACCACCCCCGCGATCTCCAGCGGGATAACAAAAGAGTGGGTGAACTGCATGATCACGCCGATCATCACCGGCGAGATAATCCCGGCGAGATTGGCCGCCATGTTCTGGATGCCGCCGATGGTGGCGACGTTGGCGCGGTTTGGCGCGACGTCGGAAGGCAGCGCCCAGAGCGCCGCCGAGGCGAAGGTGGCGGCGAAGTTGGCAAAGCAGAGCGCCGCCAGCGCCAGGCCCACCGTGGGCGAGAAGGCCGCCAGGCCGATCGTCGCGCTGCCCAACATGCCGCCGACCAGCGGGATTTTGCGCGCCACGCTGAGGGAGTAGCCGCGGCGCACCAGGCTGTCTGACAGCAGGCCGCCGCACCAGCCGCCCACGATCGCCGCCAGGCCCGGCAGCATGCCCAGCAGGCCGAACTTCATCAGCGACAGGTGAAAGGTTTCCACCAGGTAGGTCGGGAACCAGGTAAAGAAAAAGTAGGAGACGAAGTTGATGCAGAAGAAGCCCGCCATCATCGCCTGTACGGTGCGCTGCGCCAGCAGTTGACGCACGCTCATCGGCTCGCCGGTTTGCGGGTCCTGATTCGCTTCGATAAAG
>DENB01000049.1:0-5500 GCA_002359495.1 Enterobacteriaceae bacterium UBA2655 | reverse complement strand
CAGAGATACCAGCCCAGCGCCCAGACGACAGCCACCACGCCGGAAATCACAAAGGTCATGCGCCAGCCGACCAGCGCAATCAAAAACGAGATCAGCGGGATCGCCAGCGTGCCGCCGATTTTACTGCCGTTGTTGAAGGTGGCGGCTGCGAAGCTGCGTTCCTGACGCGGGAACCAGCGGGTAACGGTAGAGGAGCTGGCGGGATAGCTGGGCGCTTCCACCGCGCCGAGCACGAAGCGGAAGCCGACCAGCGCGGCGACGCTGCTGGCGAGGCCGCAGGCCGCGGTGGCCAGTCCCCAGCCGAGGCTGCTCAGCGCAAAGGTCAGGCGCGGCCCCAGTTTATCCACCAGCCAGCCGCCGGGAAGCTGAAACAGCACGTAGCTCCAGAAAAAGGCTGACAGCAGCAGCCCGCTGTCGGTGGGAGAGAAATGCAGCTCCTCGCTCATAAAGGGGATCGCCACGCTCATGGCGGCGCGATCGATATAGTTAATGGCAATGCCCACTGACAGCACCGTCAGGATGACGAAGCGGAATTTGCCGGTCTGTTTTTCACTTGCCGAAACGGTAACGGGAGAACCATTGGAATTAAGCGACATCATCGCCTCCAATTTATGTTGTTATGGGTCAGGGTGAGGTAAGAAAACGCCGTCACGGCGGCAGCCGCTACGGCGTCGGGAACAGCGTCAGGCGCGGCTTGCCACGGCGGAGTGCGCCGTCGCCGCATCCTCTTCCACGATCGGCTCGACGTTGCCCATCAGGAACAGGTAGTTAAGAATGCCGATCACCACCAGCACGGCGGAGAAAACCAGCGCCCAGGTAAAGTGGCCGGTCGCGCCGACGATGGCGCCGGTAATGATCGGGCCGACCGCGCCGCCCATATTGGAAACGGTATTTTGCAGGCCCGCGACGATGGAGACGCTGTTTTTCGGCGCCACGTCGCCCGGCAACGCCCAGACCTGAGAGGCCGCGACGGTGGTGCCAGACTTCGCGATGCAGAGCAGCAGCACCGTCATGAACACCGATTCCGTAAAGGGGGCGAAGCCGATACAGAGCGCCATCAACAGGCCGATGGTGAGAAAAAGTTTGCGCGTGGCGGTCAGCGAAAGCACTTTCCTATGCACCATGCGATCCGACGCCCAGCCGGCGATCACTTCGATCACCATGCCGCAAATCAGCGGCAGCGCGGCCACCATGCCCATTTTCAGGAAATCCATGCCCTTATCTTTCACCAGGTAGGTCGGCAGCCAGGTGATGAAGAAGTAGGAGGTGTAGTTGATGGTGAAGAAACCGATGCACATCGCCCAGATATTGCGGTAGCGCAGCAGCTTGTACCACTTCATCGGACGCACCGACTTATCGCCATGCTTCTGCGCCTGGCCGTCGCGGATCAGGCTGACTTCGCTGGCGGCGATCTTCTTATGATCTTCCGGGTTTTCGGCATAGATAAAATACCAGGCGATCACCCAAAACAGGCCGATGGCGCCGATCGCCAGAAAGGTGATGCGCCAGTCAAACATGGCGATCATCCAGACGATTAGCGGCATCGCCACCGCGCCGCCGAACTTCGAGGCGCTGTCAAACAGGCCGGAGACGGTGGCGCGCTCGCGGTCGGGGAACCAGCGCGCAGTGATGCCGGCGTTGCTGGGATAGGCCGCCGCTTCGCCCACGCCTAACGCCAGGCGCAGCGCCAGCAGGGATTTAAAGCCGGTCGCCAGCCCCATCGCCATGGTCGCGATAGACCACCAGCCTACGGCGATGCCTAAGCCTTTCTTCTGACCGAAGCGGTCGGCGAACCAGCCCGCCGGGATTTGCAGCAGCGCATAGGACCAGAAGAAGGCGGCCATGATAAAGCCCATCATTTCCGGGTTGATCTCCAGCTCCTGAATCAGGTGCGGCGCGGCGGCAGAGAGTACGGTACGGTCAATATAGTTAATGGCGATGGCCAGCCACATCAGGCCGGCAATCCACCAGCGAATGCGGGTCGCGCTCAAGGTGTTGTTCATAATAATAATCACCCGAAAGTTCGATGACATACCAGGGCGGCGCTTACGCCAGCCCGTTCATAACGTTCAGCGGGCGCTCGCCCTGTTTAACGCACTGCACAATCTGCGCAACGCAGCGTTCGCCGATGGCGCTGATCGCGCCGTCGGTATAACCGGCGATGTGCGAAGTAGGAATAAAACTCGGCAGCGTAAAGAGCGGATGCGTCTCTAGCGGCTCCTGTTCGAACACATCCGCCGCCGCGCCGGCGATGACGTTATCCTGCAGCGCATGGAACAGATCCTGTTCGTTCACCACGCCGCCGCGCGACACGTTGATTAAGAAGGCGCTCTTCTTCATGCGCTGAATGCGCGCGCCGTCGAACAGGTTGCGGGTCTCATCCGTCAGCGGGGTATGCAGGGTAATAAAGTCGCTCGCCTCGGTAAGTTGATCCAGGCTGACGAACTCAACGCCGTGCTCAGCGGCGAATTTCTCATCCGGGTAAAAATCGAAAGCGATCACCCGCATGTTGAAGCCTTTCGCGCGCAGCGCCACCTGCTTGCCGATATTGCCCAGGCCGATAATGCCCAGTGTTTTGCCGTAGACGTCGGTAGCGAAGATACGCGGCCAGCGTCCGGCACGGGTCTCGACGGCGGCCTGCGTCACCTGGCGGGCGCTGTTGAGGATCAGCGCGAAGGCGAAGTCGGCGACCGCATGTTTATTGGCGTCCGGGACGTTGGTGACGTAAATGTCGCGGGCGCGCGTCGCCTCAAGGTCGATATTGTCGACGCCGACGCCGTGCTTGCAGACGATCTTCAAATTGGGCGCTTTCGCCAGCAGCGTCTCGTTGACCTCGGTAAAGGCTACGATCAGCGCGACGGTCTCCGCCAGATGCGGTTCCAGCGCGTCGAGCGGCGCATCGGCAGGCAGCGTAATCAGCTCAAAGCCGTTCTGTTTCAGGGTCTCGATCGGCGTCGCATCGTATTTGGCGAAGGACGGCGAGGTGCAAATCACTTTCATAAGGCTTCCCGGTGTTTGACGTTAACAGGCAAGAGCAGCCGCCGCCGCTCTGACGGCCATTACTGCAGGTACTGATTTACAATCTGACGAATTTTCTGTTCGTCATCGGCGCTGAACCGCACCGCGTAGCGGCTTTCGCCTACATCCTGCCCCAGCAGCGCCAGCGCTTTTTTCACTGCGGCGGGGGAGAAGGCGACGCTGTAGAGATCGGTGCGCAGGCCGGTCACGTTCTCCTGCGCCTCGCGGGAACCGGCGATATCGCCCGCCTGGAAACGCGTCCAGATGGCGTTGATCGCCTCGGGCGCTACGTTGGCGAGTCCGGAAATACAGGCCGAACAGCCATCGACGAAGCCCTGATGAATCAGTGAGTCGGGACCGTTCAGCACGTCGAAGTTGTCGATGCCTTCGCCCGCCTTCAGGAAGCCGCTCAGGCTCTCGTAGCTGCCTGCGCTGTCTTTGATGCCGATAATGTTGGGAAGCGAAGCCAGCGTGCGCACCGTTTCCGGCTGCAGGGTATTGCCGGTGCGCGCCGGGATGTTATAGAGAAACAGCGGCACCTCGAGAGCGTCGGCGACGGTCTGGTAGTGATAAATCAGTTCGTCCTGCTTCAGCGGCACGAACCAGGGGGTAATCACTGACAGCGCATCGACGCCCAGTTTCGCCGCCTGTTTGCCGAGGCGGATGGTTTCACGCGTGGAGATCTCGCCCACGTGCGCCACCACCGGCGCGCGGCCGTTTACTTCATCCACACAGGTTTCGGTGACCGCCAGCTTCTCCTGCTCGTTGAGCACGAAAAATTCGCCGTTGGTGCCGCCGCAAAAAATACCGTTGCCGGCGTCGAGCTGACGCTTCACCTGGGCGCGCTGGGCCGCCGGATTAAAGGCGCCGTCGCGATCGAAGGCGGTCACGATGGCGGTCAGAACGCCGTTAATTTTTTTAGTCATTTTTTCCTCGCAAACCTTATTGATTCAGGGTTGGAAACAGAGTCAGGTAGACATCGCGAACGTCATCGGCGCTGACGGGCGCAGGGACATTCTTCATCAGGCGCTGCACCTCCAGTGCCGCCTCCACCAGATAGGGCAGGTGATCCGGGCCGATGCCCAGCTCATCCAGGCTGGCCGGCAGCCTGAGACGCTTCACCAGCGCCGCGAACCAGGCCACCAGCGCGTGCGATTTGGCTTCGTCGTCCAGCGACGCGTCGGCGTCCGGCAGCAGGTCATAGGCCTGAGCGAACTTCGCCACCGCCGCCGGACGCACGAAGCGCATGCAGGGCGCCAGCAGAATGGCGTTTGCCACGCCGTGCGGAATGTGATATTTGCCGCCGAGCGGGTAGGACATGGCGTGCACCAGATGAGTGCCCGCATGGGCGATGGCCGCGCCGCCGTAGTAAGAGGCCCAGAGCATATCGAGACGCGCCTGCAGGTTGCCCGGCTCGGCGACTGCGGTCTCCAGGCTGGCGAACAGCTTTTTCATGCCGATCAGGGCGTAGTTATCGCTGACCGGGTTGGCGACGGTCGCGGTAAAACATTCGATCAGGTGGCACAGGGCGTCGATGCCGGTTGACGAGGCGATATGCGCCGGCATGCTGGTGGTCAGCTCCGGCGCCAGCGCCACATAGTCCGGCAGCATGACCGGGCTAATGATGCCGACCTTGGTCTCTTTCTCCGGGATCGCCAGGATCGCGTTCGGCGTCGCTTCCGAGCCGGTGCCCGCCGTGGTAGGGATCAGTAAAGAGGCGGTGCGCGTCTGCGGTTTCTCACCGGCCAGCAGCGCCTCCAGCGTCGGCGCGCCCGCCACGCAGAGCACTGAAAGCAGCTTGGCGACGTCCAGTACGCTGCCGCCGCCCACGCCGATCACCATATCGATATCGCGGGTCGGCAGCGCCGCGACAATCGCCGCCACATCATGCTGGCTCGGCTCCGGCGGAACGCTGTTCACCAGATGCAGCGTGGTGATCTGGCCGCGCAATTGGCGGATCAGCGTCTGAACGGCGGGAATGGCCTCAATGTTTTTGTCGGTGACCAGCAGCGCTTTCTGCGTGCCCTGAAGAAGATAGCTCACGTCATTAAGCGCCTGATAACCACTGAGCACCGTGCTGTTGATATTCATCTCGTTACCCTTTCTCCTGCGAGGTCGTCTCGCCTGATTGGTTTTGCTCATACCAGTGCGGCATGTATCACTTACTGTGGGAGAAGTTATAAAACATTCAGATTTCAATTAATTTGATCTTGCTCACATATAATCAACCGTGATTGAATATAATCATCTCAGCGGCAAACGGCCGGAACAGGAGAGAAGATGAGAGAGCGGCAATGGGCAACCCCCGTCCTGGCGATCGCCGACGACTTTACCGGCGCCAACGATGCCGGCAGCGGTCTGGCGCAGGCCGGCGCCCGGGTGCATGTGCTGTTTGACAGCGACGCGCCCGTTGAGCCGGACGCGGCGGACGTCTGGGTCATCAGCACCGACAGCCGCGCCTTGCCGGCCGATGAGGCGGCAA
>DENB01000090.1 GCA_002359495.1 Enterobacteriaceae bacterium UBA2655 | reverse complement strand
TGGTGCGTCGCCGCCCAGGCTTCCAGCTGCGGACGCGTAAAGCCCAGCAGCGGACGCAGCAGAGGATTGCCGCCCGGCAGCCGCAGCCGCTGCGGCATGGCGGCAAGCCCGGCGGGACCGCTGCCGCGCTTCAGCGCTAGCAGCAGGGTTTCACATTGATCGTCGAGATGCTGCGCGGTCAGCAGGGTTTCTTCGGGCTGCAGACGGCTCTCCAGCGCCGCGTAACGCGCGCGGCGCGCGGCGGCTTCAACACCCTCTCCGCGGCTTTCCACCTGAACGCGCAGGATGTCGCACTCTACCTGCCAACGCTGACAAAGCGCCAGACAATGCGCGGCCCAGGCATCCGCATGCGGGCTCAAACCGTGATGGACGTGCAGGGCGCGCAGTTTCGTCGCGGGATAGCGCTGCCGCCAGCGCGTAAGCTGATGCAGCAGCACCGTGGAATCGAGGCCGCCGCTAAAGGCCACCGCCAGCGAAGCGTCGGGGACCAGCAGCGATTCCAGATGAGACAAAGGCATGAGACATCCATCGTAATCAGGGCCGCAGGGTGCGGCCCGCAGAGCGCGCTATTTTACGCCTGATAAAGCTCCAGCGGCAAACCGTCGGGATCGGTGAAAAAGGTGCAGCGCTTGCCGGTCAGCGGATCGATTCGCACCGGCTCGCAGCTGACGCCCTTTTCCGCCAGCAGCGCGCAGGCGGCGTCGACATTTTCGACGGTAAACGCCAGATGACGCAGCCCGCACGCTTCCGGCTGGCTGACGCGCGCCGGCGGCTCGGGAAAAGAGAACAACTCGATAGTGTATTCTCCATTCAGAGCCAGATCCCCTTTCCAGGAGTCGCGCGCCTCGCGGTAAAACTCTCCCGTCAGGGTAAAACCGAGCACATCGCAGTAAAACGCTTTGCTGCGCGCATAATCAGACGCAATGATGGCGATATGGTGGACCTGCTTTAACTGCAACATAGGCTCTCCGTCACGTTGTTAACAGCCTGTGACCCTACGCCTCCCGGCGCCGCATCACAAGCCGTATCATTCTGATTTCATTGGCTGCTTTCGTTTTTCAGCACCCGTACCAGATAGCGGCCGTCTTCGGTTAAGGACGCGCCGTGAATATCGGTTTCAAAGCCGGGATAGTGGCGCCCGATGGTGCAAAGCATCAGCAGGAAATCGAGCACCGCGCGTCCCTCCTCGGTGATCACTTCGCCCGGCATCACCAGCGGCACGCCGGGAGGATAAGGCAGGATCATATTGGCGGAGACGCGGCCCACCATATCGTTGATGTCCACCGTCTCGACATGACCTTTCACCTGCTGTTGAAACGCCTGGTGCGGCGTCATACGCATTTCAGGCAGCACATCAAACGCTTTCAGCATCAGACGCGGCAGGTCATGTTGCAGAATCAGCTGATGAATGCCTTGCGCCAGGGTCTGGATGCGCATGTTACGGTAGAAATCGGGATCTTCGGCATAGAGATCCGGCAGCATGTTCTTCACGCGCAAGTTAAGATCGTAAGCGCGCTTAAATTCAGTCAGCCCGCGCAGCACGCTCATCGCCTTGGTTTTATCGATGCCGATGCTGAAGAGAAACAGCAGATTGTAAGGGCCGGTTTTCTCTACCACCACGCCGCGCTCGTCGAGGAATTTAGCGACCAGCGCCGCCGGGATCCCCTCTTCCGCCATCTTGCCCAGCTCGCTCATGCCCGGCGTCAAAATAGTGACTTTGATCGGATCCAGGTACATATGATCGCGATCGGCCTGCGTGAAACCGTGCCAGTCCTCTTCGCCGGGCTGGATCGGCCAGCACTCCGCCTCTTCCACATGCTCCGGCTGCCAGATGTCGAAGAACCAGCTATCCGACTCTTCGCGCAGACGCTGGATCTCGCGACGGAAATGCAGCGCGCGCTCAACCGAGCGATTGATCAGACGCCGACCGGGATTGCCGCGCAGCATCGCGGCCGCGGTTTCAATCGAGGCGACAATCGCGTAGTTCGGCGAGGTGGTGGTGTGCATCATATAAGCTTCATTAAAGGTGTGTTCGTCGTAATCGCCTTTAATGTGGATCAGCGAAGCCTGTGAAAAGGCCGCCAGCAGCTTATGCGTCGACTGCGTTTCATAGAAGACTTTGCCGGGGACGCGATCGCCGCTCATGCCGCTTTTTCCGGCATAAATAGGATGGAAGTTGGTGTAAGGCACCCAGGCGGAATCGAAGTGAATCGACGGCACCTCCAGCGTCTCTTTGATGTACTGCGTGTTATAGAGCAGGCCGTCATAGGTGGAATTGGTGATCACCGCATGCACCGGCCAGGCGGCACGCGGCGTTTGCGCCACCTTGCGCTCAATGCTGTCGCGGGTAAATTCGCGTTTCGGTATGCCGCCCAGAATGCCGAGCGCATTTCGCGTCGGCTTCAGCCAGATGGGGATGATGTCACTCATCATCAGCAGATGCGTCAGGGACTTGTGGCAGTTGCGGTCGATCAGCACTGTGCTGCCCGCTGGCGCGGCGTACATGCCGACGATTTTATTAGAGGTCGAGGTGCCGTTGGTCACCATATAGCTCTGTTCAGCGCCGAAGGTGCGCGCCACATACTCTTCCGCCTCCAGATGCGGCCCTGTGTGATCGAGCAGCGATCCTAATTCGGTGACGGAGATGGAGATATCCGCCTTCAACGTATTGCCGCCGAAGAAATCGTAAAACAGGCTGCCCACCGGGCTTTTCTGGAAGGCGGTGCCCGCCATATGCCCCGGCGTACAGAAGGTGTACTTGCCCTCTTTCACATAGGTAAAAAGCGCTTTGGTCAGCGGCGGCGTAATGTGATCGATATATTCGTCGGTATACTGACGGATGTGCAGCGCGATATCGTCAGCGGCGCTCAGCGCATATTCAAAGAAACGCAGCGCCATGCGCATTTCGTTGATGCTGACGTCCATTTGAGAGTGGGTGTTGATGAAAGCGTAGAGCGGCAAATGTTCGTTGAGATGGTTGATCTCCCGACACAGCTCCATGCTGTACTCATCCCAGTCGAAGATCACGCCGCAAATACGCGGGTTGTGCTCAATCAGCTTCAGCAAGTCGTTGGCGTTTTTTGGATAGATGAGCTGGAATCCCTGCTGACTCAACGCCACATCCAGTTCGCGAATCGGCTCGTCTTTATAAAAAGCGCCATGCGGTCCCATGATCGCAATAATATTCAATGCCCACCTCCGGTTTTGTTGTGGCACTGAATAAGAATAGCGAAAAGTGCGCCGGGACTGAGTCAGATTGATCCGCACTTTAGGCGGGTGGCGTTCAGACATAAAAAAAGCGGCCCCGCAGGACCGCTTTTCCGGTAGAGTTTGGCTTACGCGTAACCGTAGCTCATCAGACGCTGGTAGCGACGGTTGAGCAGCTCTTCGGTGCTCAGCACATCAAGATCGGCCAGATCCGCCAGCAGCTGCTGCTTCAGGCTCGCAGCCATATCGACCGGGTGGCGATGCGCGCCGCCCAGCGGCTCCGGGATCACCGAGTCGATCAGCTTCAGCTCTTTCAGACGATCGGCGGTGATGCCCATCGCTTCCGCCGCCAGCGGCGCCTTGTCCGCGCTTTTCCACAGGATAGAGGCGCAGCCTTCCGGCGAGATGACGGAATAGGTGCTGTACTGCAACATGTTGACCTTGTCGCCCACGCCAATCGCCAGCGCGCCGCCGGAGCCGCCTTCGCCGATCACGGTGCAGATGACCGGCACTTTCAGCCCGGACATTTCACGCAGGTTGCGGGCGATCGCCTCGGACTGGCCGCGCTCTTCCGCGCCGACGCCCGGGTAAGCGCCCGGCGTGTCGATGAAGGTAATGATCGGCATGTTGAAACGCTCGGCCATCTCCATCAGACGCAGCGCTTTACGGTAGCCCTCGGGTGCCGGCATACCAAAGTTACGACGGATTTTCTCCTTGGTTTCACGGCCTTTCTGATGACCGATGATCATCACCGGACGGCCATCGAGACGAGCGATGCCGCCGACGATCGCTTTATCGTCGGCATAAGCGCGGTCGCCGGCCAGCTCGTCGAATTCGTCAAAGGCGTTACGGACATAGTCCAGCGTGTAAGGACGCAAAGGATGGCGAGCCAACTGCGCGATCTGCCATGCGCCCAAATCGGAGAAGATTTTACGGGTCAGCTCGACGCTTTTTTCGCGCAGACGCTGCACTTCTTCGTCCAGATTAATATCGTGTTTTTCATCCTGACGGCCAATCGAGGTGAGCGAATCGATTTTCGCTTCCAGTTCTGCGATTGGCTGTTCAAAATCCAGGTAATTAAGACTCATAATGTTCCTGTTTTAGTCAAACTCCAGTTCCACCTGCTCCGCTCCTATCAACGACCGTAAATCGTTGAGTAAACGATCGCTGGGCGAAATTCGCCACGCTGCACCAAAGCGCAGCTTCGCCCGCGCATCCGCCCTCTGATAATAAAGGTGTACCGGAATGGTCCCCGATCGATAAGGCTCCAGGGACTGACGGAGACGGTTTAAAAGCTGGTCATCAATTTGCCTGTCCGTCAGCGAGATAGCAAGTCCGCGCGCGTATTTTTCACGAGCTTCGTCAATATCCATCACTTCGCGGGCGGTCATTTTAAGGCCGCCGCTGAAGTCATCAAAGCTGACCTGTCCGCTAACGATCAGGATACGGTCTTTTTCCAGCAGCTGCTGATACTTCTCTAACGCATCGGTAAATAGCATGACCTCAAGACGACCGGAACGATCGTCCAGGGTGCAGATACCAATTCGGTTGCCGCGCTTGGTCACCGCTACGCGCGCCGCAATCACCAGGCCGGCTGCAACGGTGGTTTTTCCCCTATCGGTGGGATGCATGTCTTTCAGCCGCACCCCGCCGACATAGCGCTCAATTTCTTTAATGTACTGATTAATCGGATGCCCGGTAAGGTAAAGCCCGAGGGTCTCGCGTTCGCCGTCGAGCCGGACCTGCTCCGGCCAGGGCGTGACGCTGGCATAGGATTTTTCAACCTGTTCCGGCTCTTCCGCCAGCACGCCGAACATGTCGGCCTGACCGATAGCTTCCGCTTTGGCATGTTGATCCGCCGCCTTGAGCGCATCGCCCAGCGCGCTCATCAGCGCGGCGCGATGCGGACCGAGACGATCGAACGCGCCGGACATGATCAGTTTCTCCATCACGCGCCGGTTGATTTTTTTCGTGTCGGTGCGGGCGCAAAGATCGAACAGCTCTTTAAAATAGCCGTCCTGGTTGCGCGCATCGATGATCGCCTCGATCGGCCCTTCGCCGACGCCTTTGATCGCGCCGATGCCGTAGACGATCTCGCCATCATCGTTGACGTGGAACTGGTAAAGGCCGGAATTGATATCCGGCGGCAGCACCTTAAGCCCCATGCGCCAGCACTCATCTACCAGCCCCACCACCTTCTCGGTGTTGTCCATATCGGCCGTCATGACCGCCGCCATAAACTCCGCCGGATAGTGCGCTTTCAGCCACAGCGTCTGGTAGGAAACCAGCGCATAGGCCGCCGAGTGCGATTTGTTAAAGCCATAACCGGCGAATTTCTCCACCAGGTCGAAAATCTTCATCGCCAGCTCGCCGTTGACGCCCATTTTTTCGGCGCCATCTTTGAACACTGAGCGCTGCTTCGCCATCTCTTCCGGTTTCTTTTTACCCATCGCGCGACGCAGCATATCCGCGCCGCCCAGGGTATAACCGGCCAGCACCTGCGCGATCTGCATCACCTGTTCCTGATACAGAATGATGCCGTAGGTCGGCTCCAGCACCGGCTTCAGCGTTTCGTGCTGCCATTCGATATCGGGATAAGAGATCGCTTCGCGCCCGTGCTTACGGTCAATAAAGTTATCCACCATGCCGGACTGCAGCGGTCCCGGACGGAACAGCGCCACCAGCGCGATCATATCTTCGAAGCAGTCAGGCTTCAGACGTTTGATCAAATCTTTCATGCCGCGCGATTCAAGCTGGAACACCGCGGTGGTTTCCGCGCGCTGCAGCATGTCGAAGCTTTTTTGATCTTCCAGCGGGATCGCCGCGATATCGATTGGCGCTTCGCCCAGCTTCGCGCGCCGGGCGTTGATCATCTCCAGCGCCCAGTTGATGATGGTCAGCGTACGCAGACCGAGGAAGTCGAACTTCACCAGTCCGGCATACTCCACGTCGTTTTTATCAAACTGGGTAACCGGGTAGTTGCCGTTTTCGTCGCAGTAGAGCGGTGCGAAGTCGGTGATTTTAGTCGGCGCGATCACCACGCCGCCGGCGTGCTTCCCGGCGTTGCGCGTCACCCCTTCCAGCTTGCGCGCCATATCGATCAGCGCCTTGACCTCTTCATCCGCCTCGTACATCGCCGGCAGCTGCGGTTCCGCGACAAAGGCTTTTTCCAGCGTCATGCCCGGATCGGGCGGAATCAGTTTCGAGATGCGATCGACGAAACCGTAGGGATGGCCCAGCACGCGGCCCACGTCGCGGATTACCGCTTTTGCGGCCATGGTGCCGAAGGTGATGATCTGCGACACCGCATCGCGGCCATACATTTCCGCCACGTGATCGATCACCTGGTCGCGCTTCTCCATGCAGAAGTCGACGTCGAAGTCGGGCATGGAAACACGTTCCGGGTTAAGGAAACGTTCGAACAGCAGGTCGAATTCCAGCGGATCGAGATCGGTGATTTTCAACGCGTAGGCCACCAGCGAACCCGCGCCGGAACCACGCCCCGGTCCCACCGGCACGCCGTTGTCTTTCGACCACTGGATAAATTCCATTACGATCAGGAAGTAGCCGGGAAACCCCATCTGGTTGATGACGTTAAGCTCGATCTCCAGACGCTCGTCATAGTCCGGGCGTTTTTGCTCGCGCACCTCAGGCTCGGGAAAAAGAAACTCCAGACGCTCTTCCAGCCCTTCGCGCGATTTCGCCACCAGGAAATCTTCGGTGCTCATATTGCCGGTCGGGAACTGCGGCAGGAAATATTCGCCGAGGCGCACCGTGACATTACAACGCTTAGCAATCTCCACGCTGTTTTCCAGCGCTTCCGGGATGTCCGAAAACAGCTCGCACATCTCATCGATGCTACGCATATATTGCTGAGGGCTGTGGTTACGCGGACGTTTGGGATCGTCCAGGGTATAGCCGTCATGGATCGCCACGCGAATTTCATGCGCGTCGAAATCGTCCGGCTCGAGAAAACAGACTTCGTTAGTGGCGACAACCGGAATGCCCTCGGCGATGGCCAGCTCAACCGCCGCGTGCAGGTAACTCTCTTCATCCTGTCGGCCGGTGCGCGTCAGCTCCAGATAGTAGCGATTGTCGAAATGTTGCCGCCAGAACGCCAGACACTGAGCGACGAGCGCGCTGTTGCCGCGCAGCAGGCTACGGCCCACGTCGCCGCGGCGGCCGCCGGAGAGAAGGATCAATCCTTCCTGATGCTCGATCAGCCAGTCGCGATCGATCGTCGGGCCGCTGATGCCGTAGCCGCGCTGATAGGCGCGAGAAATCAGCAAAGTCAGGTTTTGATAGCCCGCATTGTTGGCGGCCAGCACCGTCAGCTGCGTCAGTTCGTCGCCCATCAGTTCGCTGGCGACGTTGAAGTCGGCGCCGATAATCGGCTTGATGCCAGCGCCGTGCGCGGTGCCGTAGAATTTCACCAGACCGCAAAGGTTGGTGAAATCGGTGATCGCTAACGCCGGCATGCCGAGCGCAGCGGCTTTTTTTACCAGCGGGCCGGTTTTCGCCAGCCCATCCACCATGGAGTAGTCGCTGTGTACGCGCAGATGTATAAAACGAGGTTCAGCCATATCAGTTTCCGGTTAAACAGCGTCAGGCTATTAAAGCGCAGCGGGCTGGCGAGCGGCCAGAACGTCGGCATCGATCAGGATGTTGCGCACCGGCGCAAAGCTGCGACGATGATGCGGCGTGGCGCCGTGCTGCGTCAGTTTTTCCAGATGCAGGGCGGTAGGATAACCTTTATGTTGGGCAAAGCCATAGTCGGGAAACAGACTATCCAGCTCAGCCATTTCCCGGTCGCGTGTGACTTTAGCCAGAATCGAGGCCGCGCTGATTTCCGCTACCAGGCTGTCGCCTTTGACCACCGCCTGCGCGGACATCGGCAGCGCCGGGCAGCGGTTGCCGTCAATCAGCACGAAGTCAGGCTGCACGGCCAGCCCCGCCACCGCGCGCTGCATCGCCAGCATAGTGGCATGCAAAATATTCAGCCGATCGATCTCTTCCGGTTCGGCGCGGCCCAGACTCCAGGCGAGCGCCTTCGCGGTAATTTCGTCATAGAGCGCCAGACGGCGCTTTTCCGACAGCTTCTTTGAATCAGCCAGTCCGGCAATCGGATTTGCCGGATCGAGGATCACCGCAGCGGTCACCACGGCGCCGACCAGCGGTCCGCGCCCGACCTCGTCCACGCCGGCGATCAGGCGGGCATCAGGATAAATAAATTCAGCCACGGGCTAACTCCAGTACCGCCTGGGCCGCCTGTTCATCGGCATTCCAGCGGATTTGCTCATGTAACTGATGGAAGGTGGCCAGCAGCGTATCGCGCGCCGATCCCGCATGCAGCAGCGGCTCAAGCGCTGCCGCCAGCGCATCGGGCTGGCACTCTTCCTGCAACAATTCTTTGACGATTTCGCGCCCCGCCAGCAGATTCGGCAGCGAGACGTAAGGCGTTTTCACTAGCCGCTTCGCCAGCCAGAAGGTAAAGGGTTTCATGCGATACCCCACCACCATCGGGCATTTCGCCAGCATGCACTCCAGCGCGGCGGTGCCGGAGGCCAACAGCGCCGCATCGCTGGCCACCATCGCCTCGCGCCCTTTGCCGTCCAGCAGGTGCATCGGCAGTTCAGGCGCCACCTCGGCCTTGATCCGCTCGAACTGCGCGCGTCGTTTGGCGTTTACCAACGGCACGACGATTTCCAGCGTCGGATAACGCACGCGCAAAAGCCGGGCCGTTTTCAGAAAATCGGCGCTTAGCATCTCGACTTCCGCATTGCGGCTGCCGGGCAGCAGCGCCAGGCAAAGCGCATCCGCAGCGATTCCCAGCTCGCGCCGCGCGGCCAGCTTATCCGGCTGCAGCGGCATAGCGTCCGCCATTGTATGGCCGATAAAGCGGCAGGGAACGTCGAAGCGATCGTAAAACGCTTTTTCAAAAGGCAGAAAGGCCAGCACCAGATCGGTGTTGCGGCCAATTTTGAAAACGCGCTTTTGACGCCACGCCCATACCGACGGGCTGACGTAATGGATAGTGCGGATGCCCGCGCGCTTCAGCCGCCCTTCCAGCGTGATATTGAAATCGGGCGCGTCGATGCCGACGAAAACGTCGGGCCGCAATGCGCTGAAACGCTGCGTAAGATCGCGGCGGATTTTTAGCAGACGCGGCAGGCGTTCCACCACTTCCACCACGCCCATCACCGCCAACTCTTCCATCTCATACCAGGCTTCGCACCCTTCCGCCTGCATAAGCGGACCCGCCACGCCGACGAAATGCGCATCAGGGTGTTTGGCTTTCAGAGCTCGAATAAGGCCGGCGCCAAGAATATCGCCGGAGGTTTCTCCGGCGACCAGGGCAATCGTTAAGGGACGCGATGACATCTGTTAACGAATGATCCCGCGGGTAGAACGGGCGAAAAAGTCGTAGAACGGCTTCACTTCGCTATGCTGCTGGGCCAGCGCTTCGATTTCCGGCTTCACATCGTCAAGCGTTCTTCCGCTGCGGTAGAGCAGCTTATAGGCGTTGCGAATCGCATGCAGTGCTTCTTTGCTGAAGCCGCGGCGCTTCAGGCCTTCGATGTTGATGCCGAACGGCGTGGCGTGGTTGCCCTGCGCGATCACGTAGGGCGGCACGTCCTGCGCGACGCCGGAGCAGCCGCCGACCATGACGTGCGCGCCGATGATGCACCACTGATGCACCGCCGTCATGCCGCCGATAATCGCGAAGTCGTCCACGGTGACGTGGCCGCCCAGCGTGGCGTTATTGGCGAAGATGCAGCGGTTGCCCACGACGCAGTCATGAGCGATATGCGCGTTGATCATCAGCAGGTTATCGCTGCCGACGGTGGTGACGCCGCCGCCCTGAACCGTTCCGCGATGGATGGTGACGCTTTCGCGAATGCGGTTGCGATCGCCAATCTCCACGCGCGTCGGTTCACCCGCGTATTTCAGATCCTGATTCACTTCGCCGATGGAGGCGAACTGATAAATCTGGTTATCTTTGCCGATACGCGTGTGGCCATTCACCACCACGTGCGACTTCAATACCGTTCCTTCACCAATCTCGACGTTGGCGCCGACATAACAAAACGGGCCGATGTGTACGTTAGGACCAATGACGGCCCCCTCTTCAATAACAGAACTGGGATGGATGTTGGCGGTTTGATCAATCACTGCTTATGCCTCCCGGCTACGGGCACACATCATGGTCGCTTCACAGACAATTTTGCCGTCAACGGTCGCAACGCCCTTAAAGCGCGTCAGCCCGCGGCGGGTTTTCTCGAATGTCACTTCCATAATCATCTGGTCGCCCGGCACAACCGGACGTTTGAAACGCGCTTCGTCGATGCCGGCGAAATAGTAAAGTTCGCCCGGCTCCAGCTTCCCTACGCTTTTAAACGCCAGGATGCCGGTGGCCTGCGCCATCGCTTCCAGGATCAGAACGCCTGGGAAAATCGGTTTACCAGGGAAGTGCCCCTGGAAAAACGGTTCGTTTACCGAAACATTCTTCACCGCACGCAGGTATTTGTGCTCTTCGAACTCCAGCACGCGATCAACCAGCAAAAACGGATAACGGTGCGGCAGCAGTTCTAAAATCTCTTCAATCTTCAGAGTATGCGTTTCAGTAGTCAAAATACTCTTCCTGTCCTAAAAAATCTGATGGCATCAATAACACGGCCTGCATCGATCAAAACGATCATCTGCAGGCCGCAAATCGGTTCGTTGGCACCTGGCTTTTCCTGCCCAGCCTTTTTCTATGAAAGCCAGTCAGTCTCGGGATGCGTTTAGTCGTCTTTGCCGACTTTACGTTCGATGGCTTTTAAGCGTTTGCTCATGTCATCGATATTCATCACCAGTGCTGCAGTTTTACGCCAGGTTTTGTTGGGTTGCAGCGGGATGCCCGAAGAGTATACCCCAGGTTCTGTAATTGGACGCATCACCATTCCCATTCCGGTTACGGTGACTTTGTCACAAATTTCCATATGGCCGTTAATCACGCTGGCGCCGCCAATCATACAATAACGACCAATCCTGAGGCTACCCGCCATAATCACACCGCCGGCAACCGCCGTGTTATCACCAATAACAACGTTGTGTGCAATCTGACACTGGTTGTCTATGATAACACCATTGCCGATCAGAGTGTTATCCAGCGCGCCGCGATCGATGGTGGTACAGGCGCCGATTTCGACGCGATCGCCGATAATTACCGCGCCCAGCTGAGGAATTTTCACCCAGTTGCCGCGATCGTTAGCATAACCAAAACCATCTGCCCCGATAACGGTGCCGGATTGAATCAGACAATCCTGACCGATCACGATTTCATGATAGATCGTGACGTTGGCCCACAGGCGCGTGCCCTGACCGATACGCGTCCGTTTACCGACGAAACAGCCGGCGCCAATAATCACGTTATCGCCCAGCTCCACGCCGGATTCGATCACCGCGTTCGCCCCAACCGAGACGTTACTGCCCAGTTTCGCGCTGGGGTCGATAACGGCGCTCGGCGCGATATTTTGCGCAGGCTGCGGGGTGGTATCCAGAATTTGCGCCATACGCGCGTAGGTCAGATAGGGATTTTTAACCACTAGTGCGGCCGAATGGCACCATTCCAGATCCGCTTCCGTCAGCACCACGGCCGATGCCTGGCACTGGGCGAGCTGCTCGCGGTAGCGGCTGTTGGCGAGAAATGTGATTTGACCTGCTTGGGCGGATTGCATAGAAGCAATGCCGGAGATGGCGATTTCGCCATCTCCGTGCAATTCTGCATCCAACTGCTGGGCTAAATCAGCCAGTCGAATTGATGACATCGATTATTTAACCTGTTTCAGCACGTCTGCAGTAATGTCTTTCGCATTTGCTGCGTAAGCCACGGCGTTGGCGTCGATAACGACGTCATAACCTTCGTCGGCCGCCACTTTCTTCACGGCATCCTGAATACGGCTCAGCAGTTTATTGCGCTCTTCCATCTGACGACGACGGTTGTCCTGCTCAAAAGCCTGCGCTTTAGAGGAGAACGCTTCGCGCTGCGTCATGATCTCTTTTTCCATTCGGCTGCGCTCGCTGGCCTTCATGGTCGACGCATCGCGCTGCAGACGCTGCATTTTGGTTTGCAGATCGCGTTCCTGGCTCTGCAGATCGGTCGCGCGGCCTTTGAACTCGTTCTCCAGCTGCTTAGCAACGGTCGCACGCTGCGGTAACTGCTGGAAAATGCCGGACACGTTTACCACTGCGATTTTGTCAGCAGCCTGAGCGCCCGCGGAGACAGCTAAAGCAAGACCCAGACCTGCGGCACACAACAACTTTTTCACTATAAACTCCTTACCATCAACGTTTGTGTCTGCGACACAGTTTTTGCGCAAAAGAGGGATCGTCTGTTGGACGATCCATCCCGGCGCAATACTCTGCTTACGCTTCCCTGCTCAGAACCTTACCAGGTTTTACCGATGTTGAACTGGAACTGTTCTGCTTTATCTCCGTCATACTTCTTGATTGGCTGCGCATAAGAGAAGACCAGCGGGCCAAGCGGCGACATCCATTGCAATGCGATACCGCTTGAGACGCGGACATTGCTCGGGTCGCTGTAGTCCGGCACGCCGGCGATACGCGTATCAGCCGTATTTTCCCATTTGGTATCCCACACGGTGCCGGCGTCGACGAAGAGCGACGTCCGCACGGAGTTAGCGTATTTCTCGCTCAGGAACGGCGTCGGCGTGATCAGCTCCAGGCTGGCCACCGCCATGGCGTTGCCGCCCACCGCATCGTTCGATGAACAGATGTTGTTGGCGCCGGAGCAGTCTGACGAATTGTCGTTGTAGTACGCCGCTTTCGGACCGATGGTGTTGGACTGGAAGCCGCGCACCGTGCTTGAGCCGCCGGCGTAGAAGTTTTCATAGAACGGCAACTCTTTGCCGCCCAGACCGTCGCCGTAACCCACGCGGCCGCGTCCCAACAGCACCCAGGTACGATCCTGATTCAGCGGCACATACTGCTGCGAATCCAGCGTCACTTTGTAGAAGTTGTTATCTGAACCCGGAATGGTGATTTTACCGTTCAGGTTGGTGCGGTTGCCCGAGGTCGGGAAGAAACCGCGGTCCAGCGTGTTATAGGTCCAGCCGTAGTTGAAGGTGAAGTCGTCAGCGGAGAAGTCGCCTTCGCTGTTCAACTGCTGCGGCTTGCCGACCGAATCGAGATAACGCCACATGGCGACCTGCGGCTGCATATCCGACAGATCGTTATGCACATAGCCTAAGCCGACGCGCAGCGTATTGTTTTCGTTAATCGGGAAGCCGAGCGTGCCTTCCGTACCGTAGCTTTTGTTGGTGTAGTCAGAAAGATCCGCATCGTCAGCTTTAAAGTCGTTATAGAAAACACGACCGCCGAGGCTCACCCCGTCAACGGTAAAGTAAGGATCGGTTAGGGCGAATTCAGCGTAAGTCTGGTAATCGTTTTTGGTGCCGCTGATGCTAACGGTATTACCTGTACCCAGCCAGTTATCCTGAGAAACGCCGACCTGGAAGCTGACGCCGCTCTCTGTACCGAAGCCGACGCCGAAGTTAAAGGTGCCGGTATTGCGCTCTTTAACCTTGTAAACCACATCGACCTGATCCGGCGAGCCCGGCACGCGCTGGGTATCCACATCTACGGTTTCGAAGTAGCCGGTGCGGTTCAGACGCTCTTTGCCCTGATCCACCAGATCGCTGCCCAGCCAGGCGCCTTCCATCTGACGCATCTCGCGACGCAGCACGGAATCTTTCGACGTATCGTTGCCTTCGAAACGCACTTTACGCACGTAATAACGGTTGCCGGCGTCCACATTGATATGCAGTTTCACCGTCTTGTCGGCATCGTTGATTTCCGGCTGAGTGACGACGCGCGGATAGGCATAGCCGTAACGACCCAGCAGCTTTTTGATGTCGTCTTCCATCTGCGTGACTTTGGTGCCGTTGTACAGCTCGCCCGCAGGGATAGCGGTCAGATGTTCGATTTCCGCCGAATGGCCCGCCATGCTGCCGTTAACAACCACGCCGGCGATTTTGTACTGATCGCCCTCGGTGATGTTGACCGTGATATAGATGCCTTTTTTATCCGGCGTCAGGCTGACCTGGGTAGAGTCGATATTAAAACGGGCATAGCCGCGATCGAGATAGAAGCTGCGCAGCGTTTCAAGGTCGCCGGCCAGTTTCTGCTTCTGATATTTGCGATCGCCCACCACGTTCCACCACGGCACTTCGTCACGCAGCTGGAAGCGGGAGATAAGCTCGTCAGAGCTGAAGGCTTTATTGCCGACGATATTGATCTGTTGGATTTTCGCCGAAACGCCTTCCGTAAAGACCAGCTTCAGGTCGACGCGGTTACGCGGCAGCGGCGTCACAACGGCTTTTACGCTAGCGGTATATTTACCTACGCTGTAGTAGAAATCTTCCAGCCCTTTCTCGATGGAAGAGATCGTGGTGCGGTCAAGCGCTTCGCCGACGCGCACGCCTGAGGCTTCGAGGTTTTGCTTCAGCTGCTCCTCTTTCACCGCCTTGTTGCCGGAGAAAGTGATGCTGGCAATGGTAGGACGTTCTTTTACCTGAACGATCAGGGTTTCGCCGTCTCGCAGAACCTGCACATCTTCGAAGTTGCCGGTCGCGAACAGAGAGCGAATGGTATTTCTGATGTCGTCATCATCCACCGTATCGCCTACTCGTACCGGCATGCTCAGCAGAGCCGCGCCGACGGCGACTCGCTGCAACCCTTCGAAATGAATGTCTTTCACCACGAAATCGTCTGCACCGTAAACGGTGGCGCTGCTAAACAGCAGCGACGCTATGAGCAACTTTTTCATCGCCATCGTTATTATGCGTTTTCCTAACACATCCCTCGTCAGCCAGCGTTCCAGCTATCACAGACGTGAGAAATCATTGAAAAGTGCAAGCCCCATTAACAACACCAGCAGGATAGAGCCAATGCGATAACTGAAGTCCTGAACTCGCTCGGACACCGGTCCTCCTTTGATCTTTTCGATCGCCAGAAAAAGCAGATGCCCACCATCTAAAACCGGCAGAGGAAACAGGTTGATGATGCCCAGGTTGACGCTAATCAACGCCAGAAACATCAGATAGTAAATCAACCCATACTCCGCTGACATGCCTGCGCCCTGGGCGATCGAAATCGGCCCGCTCAGGTTGTTCAGCTTAACGTCGCCGGTGATTAACTTGCCCAGCATAGAAACCGTCAGCTTCATCAGCTGCCAGGTTTTCACGCTGGCTACGCTAATCGCCTCGAAAGGCCCATACTGTTTTAACGTCTTATACTCATCCGGCAGCGGGATTACGCGCGGTATCACGCCGGCGAACCCTTCTGCCGCATGGCCTGGTCTGGCTTCCGGCGTCAGCGTCAGCGGGATCAGCTCGCCCTTGCGTTCAATCTCAAGAGCCATTTTCTTGCCGGGATTATCCCGTACCTGAACCACAAACGCCTGCCATTGCGTTAACGGCCGACCATCGACTTTAACGATCCTGTCGCCAGCTTGCAAACCGGCCGCGCTGGCGGGCGAATCCGCCTGCACGTTATCCAGCGTCGTTTCAATCTGCGGTCCGCGCGGACGAATCCCCAGTGCGATGACCGGGTCCTGCTTATCCGGCTCAAACTGCCACTGGCGCAGATCGAGCCGTTTCTGCTGGGTCGCATTCTCGCCAAAACGGGAAACCGTCACGGTGGTCTCGCGGTCGCCGATTTTACCAACCAGCGCCATGCGCACCGCATCCCAATCAGGCGTTTCGATGCCATCGACCGATTTAAGTTCCATGCCAGGCGCAATTTGCGCCTCTGCGGCGACCGAACCGTTCACAATTTCGCCAATAACCGGACGAACGCCCGGCACGCCGTGAATAAAAACGGCCCAGTAGGCGAAAACGGCGAAAATGAAATTGGCGATGGGACCGGCCGCGATGATGGCGGTGCGCTGCCAGATAGCTTTGTTGTTAAATGCCTGATGACGCAACTCCGCCGGCACGCTTTCGACGCGTTCATCCAGCATTTTGACGTAGCCGCCGAGGGGGATCAGCGCGATGACATATTCGGTGCCCTGGCGGTCGCGGCGGCGCCAGAGCGCCTTGCCGAAACCGATGGAAAAACGCTCGACCCTCACGCCGCAACGGCGGGCGACCCAGAAGTGACCAAATTCATGAACGGTGATCAGCACGCCGAGCGCGACGATAAACGCGACGAAACTCCAGAGTATGTTCAACATCTTCGCGTGTCCTCAGAGGGTGCGGAACACCAGCAGCAGCAGGCAGGCAAACACCGGAACGGCAGCGGTGAGGCTATCGATACGATCGAGGATGCCGCCGTGGCCAGGGATCAGGTTGCCGCTGTCTTTAATTCCGGCTTCACGTTTAAACATACTTTCAGTGAGGTCGCCCAGAACCGAAGCCAGCGCGGCAATCACCGCGCAGATAATCAGCGTGCCGGGCGCCACCGACAGCGGCGCCAGCAGAGCGAACAGCCAGGCGATAATCGCCGAAGAGACCAGCCCGCCCAGAAAGCCTTCCCAGGTTTTGCCCGGCGAAACCTTCGGTGCCAGCTTATGCTTGCCGAACAGCCTGCCGAACATGTAGGCGCCGGAATCTGCGCCCCAGACCAGAAACATCACAAACAGCAGCCACCAGGAACCGGCGAAATGATCGGTTTCATAATGGTACTGACGCAGCGCCATCATGCCCCAGAAAAAAGGAACGAGCGTGAGAATACCAAACAGCACCCGCAACGGACGTGAATTACGCCACAAAGCCGCAGAAGAGGGGTAAAAGAGCACCAACAGCAGCGCGGCGATCCACCAGCAGAGCGACGCCCAAAGCGACGTGGCGATTTGCGGCAGATGAACGTCATGTTGATAAGGCGGCAGCGTGAAAAGCATGAGGGCGAGCAGCAGGCCGCAGAGTACGGCCAGCCAGATGCGTTGCGGACGGGACGCCATGCCCGCCAGCTGCCCCCATTCCCAGGCGGCAAGCATACAGATAATGATAGTTGTAATCGCAAAGCCAACGGGCGGTAACCAGAACAGCGCAGCAATCACCAGCGGAATTAAAATCAACGCGGTAATCAGACGAGACTTCAGCAAAGGTTACCCCCAGGTTGCTCAGGCGCCGCCTGGTGCAGCGCCGCCATAGCGACGCTCCCGCAGAGAGAAAGCATTCAGCGCACCTTCAAAAACGTGTTCATCAAAATCAGGCCAAAGAACATCGGTAAAATAAAACTCAGCATAGGCGACCTGCCATAGCAGGAAGTTGCTGATCCGATGCTCTCCCCCGGTCCTTATCACTAAATCCACCGGCGCCAGCTCGCGCAGACAGAGCTGCGAAGCCAGGCTTTCTTCGGTTATCTGGTCAGGACGCAATAAGCCTTCCTGTACCTGTTCAGCCAGTTTTCTGGCACCCTGGATAATATCCCAACGCCCGCCGTAATTGGCGGCAATGTTGAGTGTCAGTCCATTATTTTGCTGAGTCAGTTCCTCTGCGCGACGGATACGCTCCTGAATGCGGGCGTTGAAACGGCTGGTATCGCCGATAACCCGCAATCGCACATTATGTTTGTGCAGGCTTTTCACCTCGCTGTCGAGCGCCCAGACGAACAGCTCCATCAGCGCCGTCACTTCCTGCACCGGACGGCTCCAGTTTTCGCTGCTGAACGCATAGAGCGTCAGCGCGTCAAGATGATGACTCACCGCAAAGCTGACGGCGCGGCGTACCGATTTCACGCCCGCTTTGTGGCCGGAAATACGCAATTTTCCCTGATTCTTCGCCCAACGGCCATTGCCATCCATAATGATGGCGACATGACGCGGACCGGTTCCCTGCTGGTCATCGGTGTTGTTGTGATTGTTTGACGACATAACGCGTAATCAATTCCTTTAATCAGAAATGCTGTGGTTTCTGAATACATTGCGCCCGGTGAAAATCCCGACCGCTAAAGCCGGGGCGCACCGAATTCGGTGCCAGACCGTTAAACGCGAGCGACTATACCATTTCCGCCTGAATCGAACAAATAGCAGGGCGCGATCAGACCGGCAACCTGAAGCGCGGCAACATTTCCGTCGCCGACGCGCGCGCCACGCGATCGATCTCCACCACCGCCTCGACGCTTTCCGGCTCGGGACAGGAAAGGGATGAGAGCACGGCCATATTCAGGGCGGCGATGTCCGTAAAGCGGACTTGCCGATTCAGGAAGGCCGCCACGGCGATTTCATTCGCCGCGTTCAACGTGGTCGTCGCCGCCTGCCCTGCGTTACAGGCGTCGATCGCCAGTTTCAGGCAAGGATAGCGGGCAAAGTCAGGCTCCGCGAACGTCAGCGCGCCCATACGCTTAAAATCGAGCGGCGTCACGCCTGCCGGCGTACGCGCCGGCCAGGCCATGCTGTGCGCGATAGGCGTACGCATGTCCGGCGAGCCCAGCTGGGCGAGAACGCTGCCGTCGCAATAACGCACCATGGAGTGGATCACCGACTGCGGATGCAGGATCACTTCCATCTGCGCATCGGTCGCGTTAAACAGCCAACGAGCTTCAATGTATTCAAGACCTTTATTCATCATGGTGGCCGAATCCACGGAGATTTTTCGCCCCATCGACCAGTTCGGATGCGCGCAAGCTTGTTCCGGGGACATTGCCGCCAGATCGCCGAGAGGCGCGTCACGAAAAGGGCCACCCGATCCCGTGAGGATAATCGACTCAATGCCGTTTTTCCGCAGGTCAGCGTAACCTAATTGATGCTGGATGGAAGCGGGTAAACTCTGAAAAATGGCGTTGTGTTCGCTGTCGACCGGCAGCAGTTGCGCCTGATTATCGCGCACCGCCTCCATAAACAAACGGCCGCACGTGACAAGCGACTCTTTATTCGCCAACAACACGGTTTTACCGGCGCGAATGGCGGCCAGGGTGGGCAGTAAGCCCGATGCGCCGACAATCGCCGCCATCACTTGATCCACCTCGTCCAGCGCGGCCAGCTCGCACGCGGCCTGAACGCCGGAGAGCACTTCAGTCTCGACCTTGAGTGCTCTCAGTCGCTCACGCAGCGCGGCTGCGGCGCTTTCGTCCGCCATGGCAGCATAGCGCGGCCGGAAGCGCTCGCACTGCTCCGCTATCAGGGCGACGTTATGGCCTGCAACCAGCGCCGTCACCTGGTACTGCTCGGGGTTTTCGCTTATCACCGCCAGGGTGCTGGCGCCAATTGAACCTGTCGAACCCAGCAGGGTTAATCGTTTCATAAGGCTATCCGTGTGAAGTCGTAAACAGGCGCGCTAAGAGAGGCGCGCTCCCGGAATGGGGCAAAATATAAAACGCCGCAAGATAACGCATTCCGGAAGAATACCTCTCTGTACGGCGTTTTGCAGATAGCGCTGAGGATCAGAAATCCATCAGCTCCGTTTCTTTCTCAGACAGGGCCAGATCCACTTTCTTGATATGCGCGTCTGTCATTTTCTGAACTTCATCCTGCGCGCGACGTTCTTCATCTTCGCCGATCGCTTTATCTTTCAGCAGCGCTTTGATTTTATCATTGGCGTCGCGGCGTACGTTGCGCACAGAGACGCGGCCCTGCTCGGCTTCGCCGCGAACGATTTTGATTAGATCTTTACGACGCTCTTCGGTCAGCGCCGGCAGGGGAACGCGGATATCGCTGCCCGCTGAGCTGGGGTTCAGACCGAGATCGGAAGCCATGATCGCTTTCTCGACCGCCGGCCCCATGGAGCGGTCGAACACGTTGATTTTCAGCGTGCGAGAATCTTCTACGGTAACGCTGGCCAGCTGACGCAGCGGCGTCGGCGTGCCGTAATATTCCACAACGATGCCGTCGAGCAACGAAGGAGAAGCACGCCCGGTGCGTACTTTACTGATGGTGTTTTTGAACGCTTCGACGCATTTATCCATGCGCGTCTCAGCATCTTTTTTGATGTCGTTAATCACGTTGAAACCCTTGGATTCGGTTTGACCTGGCCAGTTCCGGCATGGCCGGAACGGTGTCGATAATCATCGATAATCCTGAATGGCGCGCGCCGGCTCGCCGCCGCGCAGACAGAATATACCCTATTTTATGCCGCGTCGGGTATTAATGCGTAATCAGGGTGCCTTCTTTTTCGCCCATCACGACGCGACGCAACGCGCCAGGTTTGTTCATATTGAAGACGCGAATCGGCAGCTGATGGTCGCGCGCCAGGGTAAAGGCGGCCAGATCCATCACTTTTAATTCGCGCTCAAGCACATCCTGATAGGTCAGCTGCTCGTACAGCGTCGCATCCGGGTTTTTGACCGGATCGGCAGAGTAGACGCCGTCTACTTTCGTCGCTTTCAGCACTACGTCCGCTTCGATCTCGATGCCGCGCAGACAGGCCGCTGAGTCGGTGGTAAAGAACGGGTTGCCGGTGCCAGCGGAGAAGATCACCACGCGGTTGTTGCGCAGCAGACTAATCGCTTCCGCCCAGCTGTAGTTGTCGCATACGCCGTTGAGCGGAATGGCGGACATCAGGCGCGCGTTGACGTAGGCGCGGTGCAGCGCGTCGCGCATCGCCAGCCCGTTCATCACGGTCGCCAGCATGCCCATATGGTCGCCCACGACGCGATTCATGCCCGCCTGCGCCAGGCCCGCGCCGCGAAACAGATTGCCGCCGCCGATGACCACACCCACCTGAATGCCTAATTCGACCAGTTCTTTCACCTCTTGCGCCATGCGGTCAAGCACGCTCGCGTCGATACCAAAGCCTTCGGCGCCTTGCAGGGCTTCGCCGCTCAGTTTCAGCAGGATACGTTGATATACAGGTTTTGCGTTGGTCGCCATGGTCATTTCTTCCTGGAAGATTTGATGAGTGAGAAGTTAAATCTGATCGATCATCCGCTTAGTGCCAGATAATAGCTAGTGGGATGAGACTGAAAAAGCGTACTGCAGACAAAAAAGAACCGCCTTCCGGCGGTTCTTTCGGACCATTAAGACTGTTTGGACATAGCGGCTACTTCAGCAGCGAAGTCGCTTTCCACTTTCTCAATGCCTTCGCCCACTTCGAAGCGGATGAAGTTAATCACGTCAGCGCCCTGCTCTTTCAGCGCCTGACCCACGGTTTTGCTCGGGTCGATAACGAAAGCCTGACCGGTCAGAGAGACTTCGCCGGTGAATTTCTTCATGCGGCCTTCAACCATCTTCTCTGCGATCTCTTTCGGCTTGCCTGACTGCATGGCGATCTCCAGCTGGATCTGGTGCTCGCGAGCAACCACTTCAGCAGAGACGTCTTCCGGCTTCACATATTCCGGCTTGCTGGCCGCAACGTGCATAGCAACCTGTTTGATCAGATCTTCGTTAGCGCCTTTAGCGGAAACCAGAACGCCGATGCGCGCGCCGTGCAGGTAGCTACCCAGCTCTTCGCCTTCCAGCACTGCCAGGCGACGAATGTTGATGTTCTCGCCGATTTTCGCTACCAGCGCAACGCGCTGCTCTTCGAATTTCGCTTTCAGCACGTCAACGTCGGTGATGCGCTCAGCGGCAGCCACTTCCAGAACTTCGTCAGCAAACGCCTGGAAGCCGCCGTCTTTCGCAACGAAGTCGGTCTGGCAGTTTACTTCCAGAATCACGCCGTAGTTACCGACGATTTTGGTTTTGATCACGCCGTCAGCAGCCACGTTGCCTGCTTTCTTCGCAGCTTTCGCCTGGCCAGACTTACGCATGTTGTCGATTGCCAGCTCGATGTCGCCGTTCGCTTCAGTCAGCGCTTTTTTGCAGTCCATCATGCCCGCGCCAGTACGCTCGCGCAGTTCTTTTACCAGTGCAGCGGTAATTTCAGCCATTCCAGAGTCCTCGGTTCGTACCTGTATGCTTTCGCACCAGCAGGCACCTGTTGCGGAAAATTTATTCTGCCCCGCCAACCCGAACGGGGGCGTGACAGACTTGGATAAAATAAAGGGGCCCTGTCAGGCCCCTTACAGATCACGTCTGATGTCTAAGGGCTCTGTAAAAGAGCAAACCTTATTAGGCGTTTTCTACAGATGTCTCTTCAGCCTGCTCAGCCAGGTCCTGAGAACGGCCTTCACGCACGGTAGCGGCAACGGCATTCAGGTACAGGCTTACAGCACGGATCGCATCGTCGTTACCCGGAATAACGAAGTCGACGCCGTCCGGATCAGAGTTGGTATCAACGATAGCAAATACCGGGATGCCCAGGTTGTTTGCTTCTTTGATCGCGATGTGCTCGTGGTCAGCATCGATAACAAACAGCGCGTCCGGCAGACCGCCCATATCTTTGATACCGCCCAGGCTGTTTTCCAGCTTGGCCAGTTCGCGATCGCGCATCAGCGCTTCTTTTTTGGTCAGTTTGTCGAAAGTGCCGTCCTGAGACTGAGTCTCCAGATCTTTCAGACGTTTGATTGACTGACGAACGGTTTTCCAGTTAGTCAGCATGCCGCCTAACCAGCGATGGTTAACGAAGAACTGATCGCAGCTCAGCGCAGCTTCTTTTACCGCTTCGCTGGCAGCGCGCTTGGTACCGACGAACAGAATCTTGCCTTTACGGGAAGAGATCTTGTTCAGCTCAGCCAGGGCTTCGTTGAACATCGGTACGGTCTGCTCAAGGTTGATGATGTGAACTTTGTTACGCGCGCCGAAGATGAAAGGCTTCATTTTCGGGTTCCAGTAACGGGTCTGGTGACCGAAGTGTACACCGGCCTTAAGCATGTCGCGCATGGAAACAGTTGCCATGATTTACCTCTGGGTTTTGATTGGGGTTGAGCCTCCATGTATCCCATACCACCGACCTCTTTCGAAGCACCCCGGGATATGTGTCGATACATGTGTGTTTTAAGTACACATAATGAGATTTATGCGTTTCCTGTCGGCTTTAGGGCCGTACAGAGAATCGTCGGCGCGCTTTATACCATAAAGCAGGGTTCGAAGCCAATAATTGTTGCCCGCCGCGCCGCGAAGGTTCACTATTTGGCAGGCGTTTTGCTGACTGCTAACATGACAGCACAAAATTCATTATTGCCGAAAATTTCGGCAACTGCGGATAAAATTAATGGCAATATCAATCAAAACCCCTGAAGAAATCGAAAAAATGCGCGTCGCCGGCCGTCTCGCCGCCGAGGTGCTGGAAATGATCGAGCCGCACGTCAAGCCGGGCGTTTCCACCGGTGAACTGGATCGCATTTGCCACGACCATATCACCAATCAGCAAAAAGCGGTTTCCGCCAGCCTCGGCTATCACGGCTTCCCGAAATCGGTCTGCATCTCGGTAAATGAAGTGGTTTGTCACGGCATTCCCAGCGATGACCGTCTGCTGAAGGATGGCGACATCATCAATATCGACGTGACGGTAATTAAAGACGAGTATCACGGCGATACTTCGAAAATGTTTATCGTCGGAAAGCCGACCATCCTCGGCGAGCGTCTGTGCCGCGTGACGCAGGAGAGCCTTTATCTGTCGCTGCGGATGATCAAGCCGGGCGTCCGTTTGCGCGCGCTGGGACGTGAAATCCAGAAATATGTCGAGGCGAACGACTTCTCCGTGGTGCGCGAATATTGCGGCCACGGCATCGGCAAAGGCTTCCATGAAGAGCCGCAAGTGCTGCACTACGATGCGGACGACGGCGGCGTGGTGTTGCAGGCGGGCATGACCTTTACCGTCGAGCCGATGGTAAACGCCGGCGACTACCGCATCCGCACCATGAAAGACGGCTGGACGGTGAAAACCAAAGATCGCAGCTTGTCCGCGCAGTATGAGCATACTATTGTGGTGACGGAAAACGGCTGTGAGATTTTAACCCTGCGTAAAGACGACACCATTCCTGCCGTGCTGGTCAACGAAGGGTAAGTAAGCAACAACAGTGAAGAGCCGGCGCCAAGCCGGCTTTTTTATGTCGTCAACAAAGAGAGCGAGTCGATGAGTGGTAGCGTGACGGATGCAGTGAAAAACAGCCTGAAAGAATCCCCGGCGAACTGGGACGACGAGGCGTTAACCCGCGAAAACCTCAAGCAGCGTCTGGAACATTTCAACCAGCTGCTGGCGACGGCTTTCGATGCCGGCGAGACGGCGGAAAAGCTGGTCAGCGCGCGCACGCGCTTTATCGATCGTCTGCTGCGCCGCCTGTGGCGCTTCTACGGTTTCGAAGCGATGAGCGACATCGCGCTGGTCGCCGTCGGCGGCTACGGCCGCGGCGAACTGCATCCGCTCTCCGATATCGACATTTTGATCCTCAGCCGCCAGACGCTGGATGAGGCGGCGGCGCAACGCGTCAGCGAGCTGCTGACGCTGATGTGGGACCTGAAGCTGGAGGTCGGCCACAGCGTGCGCACGCTGGAAGAGTCGTTGCTGGAAGGGTTATCCGACCTGACCATCGCCACCAACCTGATCGAATCGCGCATGCTGGCCGGCGACGTGGCGCTGTTTCTGGAGATGCAGAAAAATATCTTTAGCGACGGTTTCTGGCCATCCGCCCGCTTTTACGCCGCCAAAATTGAAGAGCAGCAGGAGCGGCACCAGCGCTACCACGGCACCAGCTACAACCTTGAGCCGGATATTAAAAGCAGCCCCGGCGGCCTGCGCGATATCCACACGCTGCTGTGGGTGGCGCGCCGCCACTTCGGCGCCACCTCGCTGGATGAAATGGTAGGCTTCGGCTTTTTAACCGAGGCCGAGCGTAACGAGCTGAACGAGTGTCAGGCGTTTCTCTGGCGCATTCGTTTTGCGCTGCACCTGACATTAACGCGTTACGACAATCGCCTGCTGTTCGACCGCCAGCTCACCGTGGCGCAGCGCCTGAACTATCAGGGCGAAGGCAACGAGCCGGTCGAGCGCATGATGAAAGATTTTTATCGCGTCACGCGCCGCATCGGCGAGCTGAATCAGATGCTGCTTCAACTGTTCGACGAAGCGATTCTGGCGCTCCCTGCCACGGAAAAGCCGCGCATGATTGACGAGGCGTTTCAGCTGCGCGGCAACCTGATCGATCTGCGCGACGAAACGCTGTTCGAGCGTGAGCCGCAGGCCATTCTGCGCATGTTTTACGTGATGGTGCGCAACGAAAATATCAAAGGCATCTACTCCACCACGCTGCGCCAGCTGCGCTATGCGCGCCGCAACCTGAAACAGCCGCTCTGCCAGATCCCGGAAGCGCGCCGTTATTTCATGTCGATCCTGCACCACCCCGGCGCGGTGAGCCGCGCGCTGGTGCCGATGCACCGTCACAGCGTGCTTTGGGCCTACACGCCGCAGTGGGGCACGATCGTCGGCCAAATGCAGTTCGATCTGTTCCATGCCTACACGGTGGACGAGCATACGATCCGCGTGCTGCAAAAGCTGGAGAGCTTCGCTGACGAAACGACCCGCCCGAAACATCCGCTTTGCGTGGAGCTATGGCCGCGCCTGCCGCAGCCGGAGCTGTTGCTGATGGCGGCCCTGTTCCACGATATCGCCAAGGGGCGCGGCGGCGATCACTCGATTCTCGGCGCGCAGGACGTGCTGGAATTTGCCGAGCTGCACGGCCTTAACTCGCGTGAAAGCCAGCTGGTCGCCTGGCTGGTGCGCCATCATCTGCTGATGTCGGTAACCGCCCAGCGCCGCGATATTCAGGATCCCACGGTTATTCAGCAGTTTGCGGAGGTGATGCAGAATGAGAACCGTCTGCGTTATCTGGTCTGCCTGACGGTGGCGGATATTTGCGCCACCAATGAAAGCCTGTGGAACAGCTGGAAGCAGAGCCTGCTGCGCGAACTCTTTTTCGCCACGGAAAAACAGCTGCGACGCGGCATGGAGAACAGCCCGGATCTGCGCGAGCGCGTGCGTCATCATCGTCTGCTGGCGCTGGCGCTGTTGCGGATGGATAACCTCAATGAAGAGCGGCTGCACCATATCTGGAGTCGCTGCCGGGCCGACTATTTCCTGCGTCATACGCCCAACCAGCTCGCCTGGCACGCGCGCCACCTTATCTCGCACGATCTGACCAAGCCGCTGGTGCTGGTCAGCCCGCAGGCGACGCGCGGCGGCACCGAAATTTTCATCTGGAGCCCGGATCGTCCACACCTGTTCGCCGCCGTGGCGGGCGAGCTGGATCGCCGTAATCTGAGCGTGCACGATGCGCAGATATTCACCAGCCGCGACGGCATGGCGATGGATACCTTCATCGTGCTGGAGCCGGACGGCAGTCCGCTGGCGCCGGATCGCCACGCCATTATCATCCAGGCGCTGGAGCAGGCGATTACGCAAACGGAATGGGTGGCGCCGCGCACCCGCCGCCAGTCGCCGAAGCTGAAAAACTTCAGCGTCGAGACAGAGGTGAAATTTCTGCCGACCCATACCGATCGCCGCAGCTACCTTGAACTGGTGGCGCTCGATCAGCCCGGCCTGCTGGCGCGCATCGGCGAAGTTTTCGCCAGCCTCGGCGTCTCTTTGCATGGCGCGCGCATCAGCACAATCGGCGAACGGGTAGAAGATCTGTTTATTCTGGCCAACAGCGAACGTCGTGCGCTTGATGCTGAAATGCGCGCTGTGTTGCAAGAACGGTTGACAGAGGCCCTTAATCCAAACGATAAAGTGTGACTGAAATCGCTTTATCATCATATCGATCTTTAAATGCGCAGGGACAACGGTGATACCGCCCGCTGAACCGGGGCGATTTCTGACTCCCTGCGCCGGACATGACAGAACCAGGAAAAATTATGCAACAGCTACAGAGCGTTATTGAATCCGCCTTCGAACGCCGCGCCGACATTACCCCGACCAGCGTCGACACCGTAACCCGTGAAGCTATCAACCAGGTTATCGCGCTGCTGGACAGCGGTGCGCTGCGCGTCGCAGAAAAAATCGACGGGGAATGGGTAACTCATCAGTGGCTGAAAAAAGCCGTTCTGCTCTCTTTCCGCATCAACGACAACCAGGTGATGGAAGGTGCAGAGACGCGTTTCTATGACAAAGTGCCGATGAAATTCGCCAACTATGACGAAGCGCGCTTTAAGAAAGAGGGTTTCCGCGTGGTTCCGCCCGCTGCGGTGCGTCAGGGCGCGTTCATCGCCCGCAATACCGTGCTGATGCCTTCTTACGTCAACATCGGCGCGTTCGTTGACGAAGGCACCATGGTCGATACCTGGGCGACCGTCGGCTCCTGCGCGCAGATTGGCAAAAACGTTCACCTGTCAGGCGGCGTCGGCATCGGCGGCGTTCTCGAACCGCTGCAGGCTAACCCGACCATCATCGAAGACAACTGCTTCATTGGCGCGCGCTCTGAAGTGGTTGAAGGCGTGATCGTCGAAGAAGGTTCGGTGATCTCAATGGGCGTTTATATCGGCCAGAGCACCAAAATTTACGATCGCGAAACCGGCGAAGTTCACTACGGCCGCGTTCCGGCTGGTTCCGTGGTGGTTTCCGGCAACCTGCCGTCGAAAGATGGCAGCTACAGCCTCTACTGCGCGGTCATCGTGAAGAAAGTCGACGCGAAAACGCGCGGCAAAGTCGGCATTAACGAACTGCTGCGCACCATCGACTGATCCCTTGCGGGCCGCTTTCGCGGCCCGTCATCTTTTCTTTACAGCCTTTGAGAAATTTCCTGTTTCGCAGCGCGAATTAACAGGTGCGTTTACTTTTTATTCAGTTCATAATCCGCGCCAGTTTAATCAGGCCGCGCAATGTCCATCCTGGGTTTTGAGTCTAAAGTTGTTTAAGTATTCCCTGAAAAGCTTCCGGCCTCAGCCGGAAAACAGAGGGCAATTGCGCGCTTCCCACTCTGCAACTGGAACGAAAGCTATGTATGACAACCTCAAAAGCTTAGGCATCAGCAACCCTGACGATATCGACCGCTACAGCCTGCGTCAGGAAGCGAACAACGACATTCTGAAGATCTATTTCCGCAAGGATAAAGGCGAGTTTTTTGCTAAAAGCGTGAAGTTTAAATATCCGCGTCAACGCAAAACCGTGGTCGCCGATCATACCGGCCAGGGTTATAAAGAGGTGCAGGAGATCAGTCCTAACCTGCGCTATGTTATCGACGAGCTGGACCAGATTTGTCAGCGCGACCAGGCGGATGTCGATTTGAAACGTAAGATCCTTGCCGATCTGCGCCATCTGGAAAGCGTGGTAACCAACAAAATCACCGAAATCGAAGCCGATCTCGACAAACTTACCCGTAACAGCCGCTGATACGCCTTCTGCGGGGCGAAGCGCTTCGCCCCTGCTTAGCCCTGCTCATCCAGCTGCAGCGCCACATAAAGCAGTAGCCGATCGTCAAAATGGCTCAGATTCAATCCGGTCAGTTCAGAAATGCGGTTGAGCCGATACTCCAGCGTATTACGATGAATAAACAATGCCTTCGCCGTTGCTGAAGGCTGCACGTTATGGCTAAACCAGGCGAGCAGCGTGCGGCGCAGCAGGCCGTTGCCATCCATGCTTTTCAGCTTCGCCAGCGGACGCGCCAGCTCGTTAGCCTGCCAGCCGCCGCGCAGGCTATCCAGCAACACCGGCAGCACCAGATCCTGATAAAAATAGCTGCGCTGATCCGGCATGCGCTGTTTGCCTACCATCATGGTGGTGCGGGCGGTGCGGTAAGAACGGGCGATGCTGCCCGGCCCGGTAAAATAGTTGCCCAGCGCGATACGCATGCGCAGGTTGCCGCTCTGTTTCATGCGTTGCAGCAATTGTTCGACGCGCTTGCGGTGATCGTCCTGATCGTAGCGCCCGTGCGCATTGAGCGCAGGTTTCAGCACCACCATTTCGGTGAGAGAGACAATGGCGATCAGGTTGTCGCGTTCCGGCGTGGTCAGCAGCGTTTGCAGCTGCTGCAGCTCCGACATCGCACTGTCGACGCCCAGCTGACCGCTGTCCACCTCCACCACCGCCACCACGCGCGGCTGATTGAGATCGATGCCCAGACGCTGCGCCCACTCGCTCAGCGCGGGCGGCAGCGTTTCGCTGCGGATCAGGTTCAGCACCAGCTCCTCGCGCAGACGGCTATCCTGCGCCAGCATATTCAGCAGGCGCGTCTGCTCCAGCATCATCTCCGCCGTCATGCACACCAGCTCGCCATAATGGCGCAGCGCCACCGGCTCGCCCGTCAGCCCAATCACGCCGACGATATCGCCGTCGATACGCAGCGGAAGGTTGATGCCGGGCCGCACGCCGTGCAGATGCTTCGCTACCGCGTCATCGATATCCACCACCCTGCCCTGAGAGAGCACCAGCAGCGCGCCTTCGTGCAACTCCCCAATACGCTCCCGATCGCCGCTGCCGATAATGCGTCCTCTGGCATCCATCACATTGACATTGCTATCGATAATTTTCATGGTGCGCGCGACGATATTCTGCGCCAGCCGGGCGTCGAGATGATAAGAGGCCATGAAAATCTCCTGCGAAAGGTAAGGAGATAAAGAATACGCGCCTGGTGGCGCGCTGGCATTGTGCAGCTGCACAGAGCCAGACAGGGAATCGCAGAATTGCGTCAGACGTCACACTTCATGCCGCTGCGCGTTATCGCAGGCAAAGAAAAGGCGGGCCTGCGCCCGCCTGAGAAGCGTATTGCCGAAAGGTTTACTGCATCAGCAGATAGATGCTGCTATCTCCGCGCTTCACGTTAAGCGCCAGCACCGAAGGTTTGGTGTCGAGCAGCTTGCGCAGCTCGCCGAGGTTATTAATGCGCTGCTGGTTAACGCCCAGGATCACATCGCCTTTTTTCAGGCCGATGCGCGCGGCCGCGCTGTCCGGCTTCACATTATCGACCTTGACACCTTTCACGCCACTGACGTCGCTGTTGCTGAGATCCGCGCCTTCAATCCCGGTATAGATGGTGGCGGACTGCACTTTGTCCTGGGTGCTCTGCAGCAGCTCCACGGTTACGTTGACCGGCTTGCCGTCACGCAGCAGACCCAGCTCCATTTTGGTGCCGATCGGCAGCGAGCCGACTTCGGCGCGCAGAGCGGCGAAGCTGTTCAGCGGTTTGTGGTTCAGCGAGACGATGACGTCGCCGGCTTTGATGCCCGCTTTCGCCGCCGCCGAATTCGGCAGCACCTGGCTGACGAAGGCGCCGCGCTGCGCGTCGACCTTCATCGCTTTCGCCAGCTCGGAGTTCAGTTCGGTGCCCATCACGCCCAGCTCGCCGCGTTTCACCTGACCATACTCCACCATCTGCGTCGTCAGGTTTTTCACCATGTTGCTTGGGATCGCGAAGCCGATACCGATATTGCCGCCATCCGGCGCCAGAATCGCCGTGTTGATGCCGATCAGATCGCCGTTCAGGTTCACCAGCGCGCCGCCGGAATTGCCGCGGTTAATCGCCGCGTCGGTCTGAATAAAGTTCTCATAGTTTTCCACGTTCAGGCCGCTGCGGCCCAGTGCGGAAACGATGCCGGAGGTGACGGTTTCGCCCAGGCCGTATGGGTTGCCGATCGCCACGGTGTAGTCGCCGACGCGCAGATTGTCGGAGTCGGCGATATTGATAGCGGTGAGGTTTTTCGCCTCGCTCAGCTGAATCAGCGCAATATCGGAGCGCGGATCTTTGCCGATCACTTTGGCGTCGTAACGACGACCGTCGCTCAGCTGCACCTGAATTTTCGTGGCGTTGTCGACGACGTGGTTATTGGTGACGACGTAGCCCTTGCTGGCGTTGATGATCACGCCGGAACCCAGCGCGCGGAATTTTTCCTGCTGGGGATTGCCGCCGGGCGCACCGCCCTGACACATCGGCGAGCTCTGGAAAGGCGAGCCATCCTGACAGAAAGGCGAATCATCGCCGAAGAATTGCTGAAACTGCTGCGGCAATCGCGGATTTTTAACGGTCGTGCTGCCTTCAATGCTGATGCTAACTACCGAAGGCATCACTTTTTCCAGCATCGGAGCAAGGCTCGGCAGCTGCTGGTTGGAAGAAGACGCCGTTTCAGCCGCCGAAACAGTGACTGGACTTAACGCCATGCCAAGGCTAAGCGCCAGCGCGCTCAGCATTAAAGTACTTTTTTTCATTCGTCGTTGTCTCATTAAAGTTTCTATGTCGTGACCATTGCTGTAGTCGTGAGATTGAGATTTATTTTTTAGCGCGAAGTTCATAAAGAAGTTTTAGCCAAAGGTAAAAATTTATTCCGCCTCTTTACAAAACGCGCGATTATTCCACCGCCATCAGGCGACGATACTCATCCCAGGCATAGAGATCGGTCATACCGCTGATATAGTCCTGAATCAGCCGGAAACGATAATAACGCTCCCAGAGTAAACGTTCATATTTATGGTCAATATTTAATGAACGCATTTTTTGCTGGTAGGCTTTGCGATGCTTGCCGGAGAGCTTGTGAAACAGACGTGTCTCAATTGGATGCCCTTTGAGAAAATCCTCGTTGATCAAGCTGCTAAAGTCTTCATAGCTGAGTTTCATCAGCGGCAGATAGATCTCCAGCAATCCCTTAATCACCCGATAACCCTGCAATTCCAGCTGCTCCACTTCGGAATGGTTAAATACGTGTTGCCGGGCGACCGTTTTAAATAAATGCAGCAGGCGTCCCTCTTCGCCTTCATCTTCTAATAGCGCATGATTGAAATATCCGTCGAAAATAGCCGGCAAATTTTCGACAAATCTTTTTACCGCATAGGTTACCAGCACGCTCTGAACATTCACCCGCAGCGACATAAAAAACTGATCGCTTTTGCTGCGACGTTTCTTATTACAGGCTTCGCGCCAGGCCTCGCCTATTGTGCGGCTGAACGCATCGCCGGGCTTAATGGTTCCCCATGCCCGGGAAAGAAATTCATACAACGCATCAACGTTAAATATCGCTTTTTCCACCGCATCGTCGAGGTCGGCGATGCAATAGGAGATATCGTCCGCCGCTTCCATAATATAGGTCAGCGGAAAACGGTGGTACTCCGCCATGCCGGTAGCCTGACGCAGTTCGGCGATATATTCCTGCTCGGATAAATAAAAGCCCGGCTTTTTCATCAACGCGCTAAATTCCGCCGGTTTTTCGCCCTGCCACCAGGCGGGCGCGGTATATTTTAAAATGCAGGCGACCTGAGAATAGCTGAGATTAAGCTGCAACAGCGTATGCACCATGCGGATCGCCTGCGCATTACCTTCAAAATGGCAGAGATCCTGACGAATCATGGCGTTCAGACGATCAAAATCCGCCTGCTGTTCAACTTCTACGCCCGCCACGACGGGGTCCACCAGCTCCGCCGACAGATTATCTTCAAACCAGTCGTTGATCGCCGCCTCACCGAAATGGCCGAAGGGCGGATTGCCGACGTCATGCAGCAGGCAGGACATTTCCACCAGGCTCTCGAACGCGCCCTCCAGCTCGTCCAGGCCATATTGCGCCAGCCCGCCGCGGCTTTTCAGCGTTTGCAGGATCTCTTTCGCGATATAACGGCCGGTTTGCTGCACTTCCAGCGAATGGGTCAGGCGCGAACGCACGGCCGCGTTGCGCTCTAAGGGAAACACCTGGGTTTTTTGCTGCAAACGTCGAATCGCCGCCGAATTGATAATACGTCCGCGATCGCTTTCAAAGTGGCGGGTAATAAAATATTCGCCTTCGGGATCTTTACGACTGGTATAAGGGCGGGAAAAACTGATCTTCGTCCTGAAATTGATCGTCGCCATAATTACCCCTTATTTTTACCTGAATTAATCCCCTGTCAGCCATGATAGACTATGCCTCACTTTCAACGATTAATTCCACCCTATTAGCGAGACTCTTTATGAAAGCAGGCATTATTGGCGCAATGGAGCAGGAAGTCACACTGTTGTGTGACAAAATTGAAAACCGCCAAACGCTGACGCTGGCCGGCTGTGAAATTTACACCGGCACGCTGAACGGCGTTGAGGTCGCTCTGCTGAAATCGGGCATCGGCAAAACGGCGGCCGCGCTCGGCACCACACTGCTGCTTGAAATCTGCAAGCCGGATCTGGTGATTAACACCGGCTCGGCGGGCGGTCTGGCGTCAACGCTGAAAGTGGGCGATATCGTCGTTTCTGACGAAGTGCGCTATCACGACGCGGACGTCACCGCGTTCGGCTATGCCCCAGGTCAGATGGCGGGCTGCCCGGAAGCGTTTGTGGCTGACGACGCGCTGATCGCGGCGGCGGAAAGCTGCATTCAACGGCTGAATCTCAATGCGGTGCGCGGCCTGGTGGTCAGCGGCGACGCCTTTATCAACGGCGCGGAGCCGCTGGCGCGCATTCGCCGCACTTTCCCGCAGGCGATCGCGGTAGAGATGGAAGCGACGGCGATCGGCCACGTCTGCCATCAGTTCCAGGTGCCGTTTGTGGTGGTGCGCGCCATTTCAGACGTCGCGGATCAGGAATCCCACCTGAGCTTCGAGGAGTTTCTCGCCGTGGCGGCGAAGCAGTCTTCGCTGCTGGTGGAAACGCTGCTGGCTCATCTGGCGCGTGGCTAAACTTGTCAGACGACTGACGGCGTTCTGGCTGCTGCTGTTCAGCAGCGGCCTGCTGGCGGCCGCGCCGCGCGTCATTACCCTCTCTCCGCACCTGACCGAACTGGCTTTCGCCGCCGGCATCACGCCGGTCGCCGTCAGCGTCTGGTCCGACTATCCGCCCGAGGCGAAAAACATCGAGCAGGTCGCCAACTGGCAGGGGATCAACGTTGAGCGCATTCTGGCGCTGAAGCCCGACAGAGTGCTGGCCTGGCGCGGCGGCAATCCTCAGCGGCAAATCGAACAGTTGCAGCGGCTGGGCGTGCAGGTCGAGTGGATCGATCCAGTGACTATCGACGGCATGATCGCCGCCCTGCGCAGCCTGGGCAAATGGAGTCCGCAGCCTGCGCTGGCGCAGCGCAACGCCGACGAACTGCAACAGCAGGAAAACAGGCTGCGCCAACGCTACGCCCGGCAGCGCAAAATCCCGCTTTTCTTACAGTTTGGTCAGCAGCCGCTTTTTACCGCCGCCAGAGCGACGTTGCAGAATGAGGTTGTTTCACTGTGCGGCGGCGAAAATATTTTCGCCGACAGCCCCGTGCCCTGGCCCCAGGTCAGCCGCGAGCAGGTTTTAGCGCGTCGACCGCAGGCGATCGTCATCGGCGGCAGCGCCACGCAGGCCGAGAGCGTCGCGCAGTTCTGGCGACCGCAGCTTAAGGCGCCGGTGATCGCCATCAACGATGACTGGCTCAGCCGACCGGGACCGCGTCTGTTACTGGCCGCGCAGCAGCTCTGCGCCGCGCTCCAGGTTGAACAATCAAACATCAAATCCGCATTAAAGAAAAACCAAACATTGCCGTTAATCAAATAGCGAGACGCTGAGTACACGTATGCTCTCTGTCCGTTTTTTTGCCTTATGCATTTTTTGACGACACCAGGAATTTATTATGACCCGGGCCATATTGCTGGCTTTGGGGCTGTTGCTCGCCGGCCCTCTCGCCGGCGCGTCAACCACCGGCTCCATCGCCGTAAAGCTCACTATCTTTTCCCGTTGTACGATTGAGCAAAAGAGGGATCGCACGGCCGCGACGGCAGTCGACTGCGGCCGTCATTTCAGCGCGCAGCCGCGCGTCACGCAGAGCAACATCATGGATAGGGCCACACGCAGGACGGTGGCGAAGCTGGTAACGATAGAGTGGTAAGGAAGGCCGCCGTCAGGCGGCCAACACCCTCAGATGCTGAAGGAGGAGCCGCAGCCGCAGGTGGTTTTGGCGTTGGGATTGGTCACGATAAAACGCGAACCTTCTAAACCTTCGGTATAATCCACCGAACCGCCCACCAGATACTGCAGGCTCATCGGATCGACCACCAGCGCGACGCCCTGTTTCTCAATGGTCATGTCGCCGTCGTTCATCTTGTCATCGAACGTAAAGCCATACTGAAAACCGCTGCAGCCGCCGCCGGTGATATACACACGCAGCTTCAGGTCCGGGTTCTCTTCATCAGCGATCAGGTTTTTCACCTTACTGGCTGCCGCATCGGTAAACTGCAGCGGCAGGGCTGCTACATCATCACTCATCTTATACTCCGGTAAACGTCCAGGTCAGAAAACGACCTCAATTTCGTTATTATCCGCCAGCCGGTTAATGCAATCAAGCACCCTGCTTTGCACTCTGTGCCCCGGCGGCCTGCGCATCCTGTTGCTGCTGCTGTTTCGCCAGCGTGCGCGCCAGTAAGGAAGAGTATAGCGGCTTGCCGCCGAGAAACTGCGCCAGCAGCGTCGCGCCCAGGCAGGTGATGATCATCGGCAGAATCAGCTGATAGTTATCGGTCATCTCCAGCACCAGCACGATGCCGGTCAGCGGCGCACGCACCGACGCCGCAAACAGCGCGCCCATGCCGGCGATGGCGAAGGTGCCCGCCTCCAGATGGTAGGCGGGAAACAGCGCCGCGCTGACCATGCCGAAGGCGGTGCCGAGCAACGTGCCGAGCGCCAGCATCGGCGCGAAAATGCCGCCCGGCGCGCCGGAGCCGAAGCAAAGCAAAGTCGTGACCACGCGCGCGACAAAGATAAACAGCAGGATGCCCGGCCCGTAGTTGCCCGCCGCCGCAATCGGGATCAGATTGAATCCGCCGCCCGCCGCTTCCGGCACGATCATGCCGAGAATGCCGCACAGGCCGCCGAGCAAGGCGCCGATGATCAGCGCTTTTTTCATCACGCCGCCGTGCAGCTTCTGAAACCAATCCTGCGTTTTAAAGATCAGGCTATTGAAGGCGACGCCCACGGCGCCGAACACCATGCCCAGCAACAGATAAAGCCAGAGCGTATTCACCGGCGCGATGGTCAGCTTGCCGACCTCGATCACCGCATGCTCGCCGTTGAACAGGCGAAACACGATGCTCGACATAATCACGCCGATAAACACAGCCTTGATGGAGATCAGGCTGTAGCGGAACTGCAGGCGCATCTCTTCGATGATGAACAGAATGCCCGCCAGCGGCGCGTTGAACGCGGCAGAGAGTCCGGCCGCCGCGCCGGTCGCCAGCAGCGAGTGGCGCGCCTCGGTGCTCTGCATGCGGAAAATATCGAGCACCATGCGGCCGATATTGCCGCCCAGCTGCACCGTAGGCCCTTCGCGGCCCAGCACCATGCCGGCGCCCAGCGTGCCCATGCCGCCGATGAATTTGACCGGAATGACGCGCCACCAGCGCACCGGACGCAACTCTTCCAGCGCGCCCTCGATTTCCGGGATGCCCGAGCCGGCCGCTTCCGGAGCGAAGCGCCTCACCAGCCAGTAGCCGATCACCGCCAGCAGCGCGGAGAGCACAAACGCCAGCGGCCAGGCGATCCAGCCCGGCGGATGGGCCAGCAGGCTCAGCCTTTCGGTCTGAACCCAGTTCACCGCTTTTTCAAAAGCCACGCCCACCAGTCCGGCGAGCGTGCCCACGATACCGGCGAGGATCAGCGTGGCGACAGGCGTTTTATCACGACGTAGCAGCAGGCGTAGATAGTCGCCGCGCCGGGCAGGCACGACCGGCAGCTGCTCGGCAGATTCGGGCGTTTCGTTCATCTTGAATTCAGTATGAAATGGATCGGGACAGGCATGATACGCCGATCGCGTCCGCATATGTTGCTAAAAATCCTGGCGATTCGCAGCAATCGCTCTTCTCGCCTTTCACCCGTCCGGCAAGTTCCCGTAGAATGGCGGGATATTTTCTGAGAACAGCTGGAGCTGAAACATGAGTAAGTCAGAAAACCTTTTCGCTGAAGCGCAGCGCCTGATCCCCGGCGGCGTGAACTCGCCGGTACGCGCCTTTACCGGCGTCGGCGGCGTGCCGCTGTTTATCGAGCGCGCCGACGGTGCCTATCTGTATGACGCCGACGGCAAAGCCTATATCGATTACGTCGGCTCCTGGGGTCCGATGGTGCTGGGCCACAACAACGCCGCGATCCGCAACGCGGTGATCGAAGCGGCTGCGCGCGGCCTGAGCTTCGGCGCGCCGACCGAGATGGAAGTGAAAATGGCGGAGCTGGTGTGCGAACTCGTGCCCAGCATGGATATGGTGCGCATGGTGAATTCCGGCACCGAAGCGACGATGAGCGCCATCCGTCTGGCGCGCGGCTTTACTGGACGCGATAAAATCATCAAGTTCGAAGGCTGCTATCACGGTCACGCCGACTGCCTGCTGGTGAAAGCGGGTTCCGGCGCGCTGACGCTGGGCCAGCCCAATTCGCCGGGCGTGCCGGGCGATTTTGCAAAGCACACACTGACCTGCACCTACAACGATCTCGATTCCGTCCGCGCCGCCTTCGAACAGTATCCGCATGAAGTGGCCTGCATCATCGTCGAGCCGGTGGCGGGCAACATGAACTGCATCCCGCCGCAGCCTGACTTCCTGCCGGGCCTGCGCGCCCTGTGCGACGAGTTCGGCGCGCTGCTGATCATCGACGAAGTGATGACCGGCTTCCGCGTGGCGCTCGGCGGCGCGCAGGCGCACTACAACGTCACCCCCGATCTGACCTGCCTCGGCAAAATCATCGGCGGCGGCATGCCGGTGGGCGCCTTCGGCGGACGCCGCGACGTCATGGAAGCGCTGGCGCCGACCGGTCCGGTCTATCAGGCTGGCACGCTCTCCGGTAACCCGATCGCCATGGCGGCCGGTTTCGCCTGCCTGACGCAGATCGCCCAGCCGGGCACCCATGAGACGCTGAGCACGCTGACCGCGCAGTTGGCTGACGGCCTGCGCGCCGCGGCCGAGGCGGAAAACATCCCGCTGGTGGTTAACCACGTCGGCGGCATGTTCGGCCTGTTCTTTACCGATGCGGATCAGGTGACCTGCTACGAAGAGGTGACGAAGTGCGACGTTGCGCGCTTCAAAACCTTCTTCCATCTGATGCTGGAAGAAGGCGTCTATCTGGCGCCGTCGGCGTTTGAAGCGGGCTTTATGNNNNAAGCTGTAATCCTGGTGGACCGGCGCGCTGCCGGTCCGCTTTCTGCTAACGCGCCCGTCGCAGCAGATAAATAAAGTAGGGCGCGCCGAAAAAGGTCGCCATCAATCCTGCCGGAATCTGATCCGGAAACGCCAGCATACGCCCGCACCAGTCAGCGAACGCCATCAGCCCTCCCCCCAACAGCCCGGCCAGCAAAATCTGCGGCAGCGCGCGGCGGAAGCCGAGCATGCGCGCCATATGCGGCGCCATCAGGCCGATAAAACTCAACGGACCGATAGTCAGGGTCGCCGCAGCGGTCAGCGCGGCGGCGAGCAGCAACAGGCTGAGGCGCGACGCGGTCAGCGACATGCCTGCCGAGCGCGCGGTCGTGCTGCCGAGCGGCAGCAGCGTCAGCCAGCGGCTGGGGAGCGGGGCCCGCGGGGTCAGGGTCAGAGGGCCAACAAGGCTG
>DENB01000056.1 GCA_002359495.1 Enterobacteriaceae bacterium UBA2655 | reverse complement strand
CCGTATGCAGGTCAAGTTTTAGATTAATACGTGCCTTGGGCACTTCATTCTGGAAACTGTCAGCCATCTCATCATCCCTTAGTTTATCGCTGTGCACACTTTTCACGCTACGGTTTGTCGCCGGCGATAATAGAGCAATGATCGAAAAAAGATCAAGTATGCCGATCTTTAATTTGCCATAAGACAATAACTAAGAATTTTCCTCTATTTAATAACGATAAGCGCTCCTGATATATCAGAAAAAAAACCATTACCACTATAAAAAAGAACTTTTATTTTGAAGAAATAAAAGCAGACAGAGCTTTATTAAAAGGATGGATTTAACTTGACGCATATCAATATCTGCAACATTAAAAATATATTAATAAATGGCGAAGAAAATACAGAGCGGATGAATAACCACGGAAAGGCGAGAAAAAGCAAAGGGGTGAGTTCGGGATTCTGAAAGGGAGATAACACAGCCAGTAATAGTGCTCCGTTGCCCAAAGTTAATAAACAACCCCTGAGAAGAACAGAGTTACCTTTTCATTCCTGTCAGTTATTCCGCGGCGGCCATGTTGAATCCAGCGACAAATAATGAACTTTCAGCAATATTCGCTTCGTGCAGGAAGAAAGTGAGCGAATAACGATGCCCCTTCATCCAGAGGCTATCTGACGCGCTTTTTCACTCGCGCGTGACGAAGCAATGGGCGAGCTGGTGCCCGCCCGTTATCAGGACTTACCCCCAGCTGCGGGCGCTTATATTCAGTTGATGCGGCTGATTAATCGCTTTCCTGGCAATCCAGTAAAGCAGCACGCGTTCATCGTCACGGTCCCGGTCGGCCATCGATAATAGCTTGAGGGAGAGCGTTGATTTGTTCACGGGCTGATGCTCATCGCTCAACTCAATAACAGCCTGACCGATAATGCAGCGGACCTCATCCTCGTTGGAAAGGGATTCATATGCTCGGTCTTTCATATTTCCTCCTGTTGTCTGGCTTTTAAGCCTGGCAAAAAATCTGCCACGCTGCAGTTTCCTTGCACCCACGACATACTTATTTACCGATCATTATCCTTGCTCATCTTCGCTCTCTTTCGGACACAGTTGCGGCTTGCAATCACTTTCATGCCTTTTTCAAGGCATTTCATGCCGTGCTGGCTGCCGTTCATGCCGGAATCTCCTGTGAGATAGTTACCCGGCTTATCATCTCTTTAGTTAACGGATTCCCTGTGGGAGAGACGATCATGAGCCAAACATTACCCCCCTCGCACCAGCGCGCGCGCTGGTTGACCCTTATCGGCACCGTCCTGACGCAGTTTGCGCTGGGTTCGGTTTATACCTGGAGCCTGTTCAACGGCCAGCTTTCGCACAAGCTGGACGCGCCAATCAGTCAGGTGGCGTTCTCTTTCGGCCTGCTTAGCCTGGGCCTGGCCATCGCCTCGTCGCTGGCGGGCAAGTTGCAGGAGCGATTCGGCGTGCGCAACGTTACTATCGGCGCCGGGGTAATGATGGCGCTGGGCTTCTGGCTGACTTCGTATGCCGACAACCTGATGATGCTCTGGCTCAGCGCGGGCGTGCTGGTCGGACTGGCTGACGGCGCAGGTTATTTGATGACGCTCTCCAACTGTGTGAAATGGTTTCCCGAACGCAAAGGGGTGATCTCCGCCTGCGCGATTGGCGCTTACGGCCTCGGCAGTCTCGGCTTTAAGTTTATCTGCGGCTGGCTGCTGGCGACGCAGGGTCTGGAACAGACTTTCGTGATCTGGGGCATTATGGCGATGACGATGATTATCATCGGCGCCTTACTGATGCGCGAAGCGCCGCTGCAGAGCGCCGGCGTCAATACAGCGCTTCAGGCGCGCAACTTTACGCTGGCGCAGTCCATGCGGATGCCGCAATACTGGATGCTGGCGCTGATGTTTCTTACCGCCTGTATGAGCGGGCTGTACGTAATCGGCGTGGCGAAAGATATCGGCGAGGGGCTGGTGCATCTCAGCACGCAAACCGCCGCCAATGCCGTTACGGTGATTGCGATCGCCAACCTGAGCGGGCGGCTGGTGCTCGGCGTGCTCTCCGATAAAATGGCGCGCATCCGGGTTATCTCTCTGGCGCAGATCGTTTCGCTGGCGGGAATGAGCATTCTGCTCTTTACCCATATGAATGAGATGACGTTCTTCCTGTCGCTGGCCTGCGTCGCCTTTAGCTTCGGCGGCACCATCACCGTTTATCCCTCGCTGGTCAGCGATTTCTTCGGCCTGAATAACCTGACCAAGAATTACGGCGTGCTCTATCTCGGCTTCGGCATCGGCAGCGTGCTGGGCTCGCTGGTCGCCTCGCTGTTCGGCGGATTTACCGTGACCTTCAGTCTGATTATGACGCTGCTGGCGATTTCGCTCTTCCTGTCGCTGACGATCCGCCTGCCGCAGGGCGATATGGGTTCAAAGCAGGTTCTGCAACGCAGCTAAGCGCAGCAAAGCCGTGTCGGCGCGACACGGCTTTCGCCGGGTTATTTTTCGATAAAGCGCGGCTCCGCGACGCCCGCGACCTCCACCTCGACGGCCAGAATATCGCCCGACTGCGGATAGCGGGCCAGCTCTTCCGCGCTGCGATCTTCGCGCGAGCTGGTGATATAAAGCGTTTTCAGATCCTTGCCGCCAAAAGCGACCATGGTCGGCCAGCGTACCGGCAGCACGATTTCATCAACAATCTCAGCGCTGCGCGGACCGATGCGTACGATGCGTCCGCCATCGAACTGAGCCGACCAGTAAAAGCCTTCGCTGTCTACCGCGGCGCCGTCCGGCAGGCCGCCTTTCGCATCAAAACGTCGGAAAAGTTCGCGCGGACCAGGTTCGCCGTCGCTGGTTAACGGATAGCGCCAGAGCACTTCATTAGGCGTGTCGCTGTGGTACATCCAGCGCCGATCGGGAGAGAAAGCGACGCCGTTGGAAATTTTTATATCGCGCGCCATGACTTCAATATTGAGGCTACTGTCGACGCGGCAGAGCAGCGCGCCGTTTTTATCCTGCGGCTCCCACAGGCTGCCGCACCAGAAGTTTCCCCAAGGATCGACGCGGCCGTCGTTAAAACGGCTCTGGCTGGCGATGCCGGGATTATCCGCCACTTTGCGCTCCGGCCTGCCCTGCGCATCCAGTAGCCATACTCCGCTGCGCAGCGCGGCAATCAGGCCTCCCTTTTCACGCAGGCCGATGCAGCCAACCTCTTCCGCCTGCGGAAAGGTCTGTAGCTCGCCGCTTTTAGGATCGAAACGGTGAATAGCGGGCGCCAGAATATCCACGCACCATAATACCTGCTCTTCCATTGACCAGAGCGGGCATTCGCCCAGTTCGGCCTGCAGCGATAAAACGTTTACTACTTGACGCGTCATTATGCTTTCTCCCTTTTTATCAATTCCATTAATGTAGCGGGTAATAGCGACAGGACCAGGCTTTATTTTTACTTGCTTTTCGGAGGATTCTCTCTACTATAATTTCTGTTTCAGTTCATTCCGATTGGTTTTATTTAATCCTCCCGCCGCTACTGTCTTCCTCGAAATATCCTGTAATGCTTCTATAAATAACTCTACATTATGTGCATCTTCACTTCACTTTTCCGGCGTAGCTTTATATTCAACGGAAAAGAGGAGAACTTTCCATGAAAAAGATGATTAAAATCGCATCGGTTGTCGCTATTATGAGCATGCTGAGCGGATGTATTATCGACCACGGCCATGGCGGCGGGTGGGGACATGGACACGGGCATGGCTGGGGACACGGCTATGGCCATCATCACAGCAGATAACGCGCGGGCAAAGATAACACACAGCAATATATAAAAATAAAAGAGCGGGTTATTACCCGCCCTGTTTAACTTTTTATCGCATAATTACATTGAAACCAGGCTTTCTTTAACCCCGGAATATGACTATCTTGCGCCGGCAACGCTTCAACTTTATCAAACCCGCGCTGATTGCAATATTTCGCCAGGTCCGCCTGCATAGCATCCCGGTTTACTTTCTGCGGATCGTAGCGATATTGCACCGTATGGGAAGCCGAATCTTCATCCACCCGTTCAAATCCACCCGGCTTGCCGGCGCAGCCGGCCAGTAATAAAAGCGCTAACGCGCTGACAACTCTTTTTTTCATCATATTATCCTCATCTCGCCGCGCAGTATATTTAGCTTCCTCCGCCCGAACCATAGGAATGGGGCGCGATTTTATTTTTTAAACCAAGTTTTTACCAATCAAATCGATTTATTTAAGCGGTTGGAGCTATCAGCTGAAAGATGGGATGATTCTTACATCAAGCACGCCCCTGCACCACACCAGGTAATACAACAAAGAAGTAAAAAGAAGGTTCTTATGCCCGCGCTGAGCGGGCATTTTTTTGCCGGTTAACCGGAAAGCGTCATCATTTTACGCAGCAGGTTAGCGGCCTGCGCCTCAGGCAAAGCGAGAATAGCGCTGTAAAGATCGATCGACATGGCGCACATGGCGGCGCGGTCCGGCGCTGCGTCGGCAGGCATATTGAGCTGTTTCAATTTATCCCCCCACTTGGCGTAAAGCGGCGCCACCAGCAGCTGCAGGGTACGGCGCGCTTCCGCCATGTCGACCGTCCGCTCGGCGCCGGTGCTGTCGAGCAACAACTGTTCCATCGCGTCGGCATCCTGCAGGTTTAGCTGTGGAGAGAGCTGGCTGGCTAAATTTACGCCGCCGCTGACGTGCGGAAAGAGAAAGCGAAAGCAGAGCTGCGGATCCTGACGTTGCAGCGCCTGCATCTCTCTTACCGAGACGGCGATGTAATGAACCACGCTGGCGTCGCTGGCACGCACCAGCCGCTGGTTCACCACGTCGGCAAGCATGCCGCGCATTTCGCCCAGCGCGACGGGCGGCTTTTCACCTTCCCGCAGCCGGTGCGCCAGCTCCTGTTGCAGCAGTCGCCAGAGCGCAGGCTCCTGGGTTTTTAAAATTCGGTAGCCCGGCGTGTCGTTCAGACTTTTTTCCGCCTGCGCCGCGACAGCCGTCCGCTGCTGTTGCGGCTTTAGCCAGCTAAACCAGAGCAGATTCGCCAGCAGCAGCGGCATCAGCAGCAGGATGAGGCCTTGCCAGAGACGCAGACGGGTAGTGCGAACCAGCAGCGCGATAATCAGCGCCAGCAGCGCGAAAGCCGCCAGCGTAAGCAACAGTGTGGAGGTCATAAAGAAAAGCTTAATCCTTGCGCACGTCGATCAGAACCGGACAGTGGGCGCGTTCGATCACCGCCGCGCTGACGGAGCCTTTCAGCAGACGATTAAAGGAAGAGAGATGCCGACGACCCATAATGATCATGCTGGCGTTGAGCTGCTGCGACTGCGTGACGATGGTTTCCGCCGCGTCCCCCGCCAGAATGACGCCGCGCGCCGCGATGCCGGCGCGCAGCAGCGGCGCCAGCGCGTGACGCACCACCAGCTCCGCGGTGTTCTGCTCATCCTGCGCCGGGATAAAATCGGCCGGATCTTCCCCGGCGTCGATCTCAATCGGCTGATTGCAGGAGGAGTAAGCGGGATCGACGCAGCAAAGCACCACCACATTCGCCTTATGCGCCTGTGCTTCTTCGATGGCCAGCGAAATCACTTTCTCCGCAACCGGCGTATTATCCACCGCGATCAGTAATGTTTTCATCGATTGGTTATCCTTCTGGAGCGGCGATTTTGCCGATTTCACGCGTCAGCGCCTCTTTGCACTTCAGCATTTCCTCACGATAGCGGGCTTCATTTTTGTAGAATCGTGCCGAGGGCACTAATAAAGAGATGGAAAAACGGCCGAACAGGGTATCGAGCGCCACCGCCATGGTCGAGACTCCCTCCAGCGTTTCGCCGCGATCGTAGGAAATGCCGGTCTGGCGCACCTCAGCAATCAGATTCAGCAGCTCCGGCAGGGTTTTCACCGTATGCTCCGTCAGCTCGCGGTACGCTTCGCCGACCATCACGCGCACATCTTCGTCGCTTTCCAGCGCCAACAAGGCGCGGCCGCCAGAGGTGCTGTAGAGCGGCAGATTGAGTCCGATGCGCGGCACGACGCGCAGTTCGCGCGAAGCGACCAGATAGTGAATGATGGCGAGCTGGGTGCCGCTGGCGCGCGCCAGCGAGACGGTTTCATTCGTCGCGGCGCAAAGCGCCTCCAGCCAGGGACGGGCGATCTCCACCACGTCGCTGTGGACGGTGGAGATAAGCTTAAGCAGAGCGGGTCCGAGGCGCAGCCCACCGGCGCCGGCGCTGCGCACCAGCTGCGCATTATCCAGCGCCGCGACGATGCGCTGAACAGTGGATCGGGGGAGATTCACCGCCTGCGCGATTTCGCCAAGGCTCATGCCGCCGGGATGTTCGCCCAACGCATTGAGTATTTTCGCCGCACGGGCAATCACCTGAATGCCGCCCGTTTTTTCATCATCGCGGCAGGATGAGGATTCAGCCATAACGCATTCCTTTGTGTGCTGCCTTACTGTAGCGCGAAATGCGCAACTTTTACAGCCTGTACCACATTGCAATACAGCATATCAGTATGTAAGATATGATCTGTATCACATCGCAATACACTGCATCATAAAATAACGAGAACGCCTGCTATGACTGCTCAGCCTGCCGCCGCGCCGGCGCCCCACCCTTTTACGCTACGTCTGGCGCTGGGTTTGCTGGGCGTACTGATCGCCGCGCTCACCTCAGGATTAAACGATCGCGTCACCGATCTGGCGTTGGCTGACATTCGCGCGGCGATCGGCGTCAGCTACGATCGGGGTAGCTGGATTATCTCCGCCTATCAGGCGGCGGAAGTGGCCGCCATGATGATTGCGCCCTGGTTCGCCGTGACCTTTTCGCTGCGTCGTTTCGCGATCGCCGTCTCGCTCGGCTTTATGCTTTCCGGCATTCTGCTGCCGCTGCTGCATTCGCCGACGCTATTTATCGCGCTGCGCGTGGTGCAGGGCCTGTTCGGCGGCGCGCTGCCGCCGCTGCTGATGACCGTTGCGCTGCGCTTTCTTCCGCCGCCGATCAAACTCTTCGGCCTCAGCGCTTATGCCCTCACCGCCACGTTCGGCCCAAATATGGCGGCGACGCTGGCCGCGTTCTGGACCGACAAAGTGAGCTGGATGTTTGTTTTCTGGCAGGTGGCGCCGCTGATGGCGATCGCCATGGCTCTGATCGGCTGGGGGCTGCCGCAGGATCCGCTGCGCCTGGAGCGTTTTAAGCAGATCGACCTGTTCGGCATGCTGACCGGCTGCAGCGGCGTCGCCCTGCTGATCCTGGCGCTGACGCAGGGCGAGCGTCTGGACTGGCTGGACTCGCCGCTGTTTGTCGCCATGCTGCTCGCCGCGCTGGCGCTGCTGACAGTGTTTTTCATTAACGAATGGTTCCATCCGCTGCCGCTGTTCAAACTGCAAATGCTGGAACGGCGCAATCTGACCCACGGTCTGCTGACGCTGGCGGGCGTGCTGATCCTGTCGCTTTCCGGCTCCGCCCTGCCCTCAACCTATTTCGCTCAGGTCGAGGGATTTCGCACCCTGCAATTCGCGCCGCTGGCGCTGGCGATTGGCCTGCCGCAGCTGTTGGTCGCGCCAATGATGGCGGCCTTGCTGAATATCCGCTGGGTCGATTGTCGCTGGATGCTGAGCGGCGGCGTGGCGCTGCTGGTGATCTCCTGTCTGCTCGGCTCTCACATTACCAGCGATTGGGCGCGGCAAAATTTCTGGCTAATCCAGGCGCTGCAGGCGTTTGGCCAGCCGATGGTGATTTTGCCGGTGCTGATGAGCGCCACCAGCGTCGTGGCGCCGCCGGAAGGCCCCTTCGCCTCGGCGATGTTTAACACCGTGCGCGGATTTTCCAGCGTGGCGGCCTCCATTCTGGTGGAGTGGTTCGTCAGCCATCGCGAACAGTTTCATTCCAACGTGCTGGTCAATAACGCCGCCAGCCGCCTCTGGCTGATGAGCGCGCCGAACGCCGCCGAAGCGAACAGCAGCCGCCCGCTGCTGGCCGACGGCAGCGTCAGCGCCAGTGAAAACCTGAGCGGCTTCGCCACGCTGCTGAAACACCAGGCGACGGTGCTGAGCATCAGCGACGCCTATCTGATGCTGATCGGCTTCGCCGCCCTGATGGTGTTGTTGACCGCCTGGCTGCCGAAACGCGTCTGGCCGCCGCAAACCCTGATTCAACCTGTTACGCCCACTATGAGATAAAAAGATGATGCGTGCTTTAATGATGAGAAAAACCGTGCTGCTGAGCATTCTGCTGCTGGTTTTGCTGGCGATGGCTTTCTTCGTCTGGCTGGCGATGACCGGCAACGATCACCGCACAGACGACGCTTACGTTAATGCGGATTACACCCTGGTCGCGCCGAAGGTTTCAGGCTACGTGGCCAGCGTCAACGTACAGGATAACCAGCGCGTGAAGGCGGGCGAAGTGCTGGCGACGCTGGACGATCGCGACTATCGCGTGGCGCTGGAAACCGCCGAAGCCAATTTCCAGGTCAGCGAGGCGAAACGGGCCAGTAGCCAGGCGCAGCTGGAGCAGCAGCAGTCGGTGATCGACGAAGCGAAAGCGACGCTGGCGGCCAGCCAGGCGTCGGCGCAATATGCGGGTCAAAGCGCCGGCCGCTACGACCGACTTTATAAGAGCGGCACGGTCGCCGCCGACGATCAGCAGAAAGCGAGTTCGACGCTGCGCGCCGCCGCCGCGCAGGTGCGCCAGAATCAGGCCGCGTTGACGTCGGCGCAGAAAGAGATCGGCGTGCTGCAGGCCGCCGTGCGTCAAGCGGAAGCGGACGTCGCTGCCGCCAAAGCCAGCGTCGACCAGGCGCGCCTGAACCTGTCGTATACGCGCATCGTCGCGCCGGTGGATGGCATGGTGGGACAGCGCTCGGTGCGCCTCGGCGCCTATGTCTCAGCGGGCACGCGCCTGCTGGCGGTGGTGCCGCTGCAGCAGACCTATATCACCGCTAACTATCTGGAAACCCAGCTGGCGGACGTGCGCCAGGGTCAGCGCGTCACGGTATCGGTAGACGCCTTGCCGGGCAAAACCTTTACCGGCCGCGTGGACAGCATCGCGCCAGCCACGGGAGCGACCTTTTCCGCCATTTCGCCCGATAACGCGACGGGCAACTACACCAAAGTCGTACAGCGTCTGCCGGTGAAAATCGTGCTGGACGCCAACCAAGCCGATCTGGCGCGGCTGCGGGTCGGCATGTCGGCGATCCCTGAAATTGAGGTGCGCTAACAGCGGGACGCGACGCTCAGAGCAGGCCTATTTATTTTGCTTGCGATTCCGCGTAAATTAGCGCGCGATCCTGTTCTGAGTGACTCAGAATGATATAAGCAGGAAGGGTGCGGCGCAGGCTGTTCTGCGCTCGCCTTTTCGTGAAACTGTTCGCGTTGCGCGGGTCGAGGATCGTCTTTATCGCAACCGCTCAGGAGAGTTGACGAGTGAAATATGCTTTGATGGGAATCTCTTTTTTCCTGTTGCTCTGGGTCGGCACCTTTATGCTGATGCTGTAATGCCGAGGGGCGACGCGCGGTCGCCCCCTGCTATCAGGCCTGCTCTTCCGTGGTTTTTACCGTGCCCGGCAGAATGCCATCGGCGCGGAACATCGCCTTAATTCCCCTTATCGCCTGACGAATGCGATCGCTGTTCTCAATCAGCGCGAAACGCACATGGGTATCGCCGTAATCGCCAAAGCCGATCCCGGGCGAGACGCAGACCTTCGCCTCCTGCAACAGTCGCTTAGCGAATTCCAGCGATCCCAGATTCGCATAATGATCGGGGATTTTCGCCCAGACGTACATCGACGCCTTCGGCATCTCCACCATCCAGCCCGCTTCGTGCAGCCCTTTAACCAGCACGTCGCGACGGCGCTTATACTGTTCGGCGATATCGCGCACGCACTGCTGATCGCCTTCAAGCGCGGCGATGGCCGCCACCTGCAGCGGCGTAAAGGTGCCGTAGTCATGGTAGCTTTTGATGCGCGCCAGCGCCGCGACCAGCTCTTTGTTGCCGACCATAAAGCCGATGCGCCAGCCTGCCATGTTGTAGCTTTTCGACAGGGTGAAAAACTCCACCGCCACATCGCGCGCGCCCGGCACCTGCATAATCGAAGGCGCTTTCCAGCCGTCATAGACGATATCGGCATAGGCCAGGTCGTGGATCACCAGCACGTTATACTGTTTCGCCAGCGCGATGACTCGCTCGAAGAAATCGAGCTCCACGCACTGCGCCGTCGGATTCGACGGGAAGCCGAGGATCATCATTTTCGGCTTGGGATAGCTTTCGCGAATGGCGCGCTCCAGCTCGTTGAAAAAGTCGACGCCCGCCACCAGCGGCACGGAACGCACCTGCGCGCCGGCGATCACCGCGCCGTAGATATGGATCGGATAGCTGGGGTTCGGCACCAGCACGGTGTCGCCATGATCCAGCGTGGCCAGCATTAAATGCGCCAGCCCTTCTTTCGAGCCGATGGTGACGATCGCTTCCGATTCCGCATCGATCTCGACCTGGTAGCGATCGGCGTACCAGCGGGAAATTGCGCGACGCAGGCGCGGGATCCCGCGCGAGGTGGAATAGCCGTGCGTATCTTCGCGCTGCGCCACCTGGCACAGCTTTTCGACGATGTGCGGGGGCGTAGGGCCGTCAGGATTTCCCATCGAAAAGTCGATGATATCTTCGCCGCGCCGGCGCGCAGCCATCTTCAGTTCGGCGGTAATGTTAAAAACATAGGGGGGAAGACGATCGATACGGGAAAAACGACGGGTTGAGCTGTTATCAGCCATAGCATCCTCTAGGGTAACGTAAGCGCCCGGACCGTCCGAGCGACGCAGGTCACGACCGTGACCGAAAGATGAACATAGCGCGGCGGGAATCAGTCTGTCGAGAGGCGGAGGAAAATTTTTTTATTTTTCATGATTCAGACGACCCAGCATCCAATCGTTTACCCAGCGACCGTTCAGCAGATAATTATCCCGTATTGTCCCTTCCAGCATAAAACCGTTTTTCTCCAGAATGCGCCGCGAGGGCCAGTTGCCCTCCACCACAAGCGCCTTCAGCTTATGAAATTCGGCGTTGAGCAGAAAATCGCACAGCGCCTTCAGCGCTTCGCTGCCGTAACCCTGCCCGCAGTATTCGTTCAGCAGCATGTAGCCCACTTCCGCCTGGCGATAGGGCTGCCACTCCGCCGTACAGCCGAACAGACCTATCGCTTCGCCGCTTTCACGCAGGCGCGCCACCAGGCAGAGCATATGAAAGCTGGTGACCTGCCAGGGCGCAAGGCGGCCGTTGAAGCGCTGACGCAAATCCTCCTCGTCCGGGATCTCGCTGACCCAGGTCATGCTGACTCTGTCCTGATGCACGCGCTTAAACAGCAGCCAGTCCTGCGGCTGAAGCTTGCTGATAATCAACCGCTCTGTTTTCAACTGCATAGAGCACCTCTGTCGGGCATACAGGCCGCCTGGCGTGCAGGACGAAAGTTAAACGAGAATCCCGAAAAATAACAAACCCCGCGCGGCGCAACCAGCAATATCGCGCGGGAAAACGTGATCCCCTTTTCGTTACCAGGATTTCCCGTTTTAGCGCAGCCTGGGGTTAAAATTGATCTGAAGCCGCTTTCGCGCATTCTGCATGCCGCGCCGCTGGTAGATCGCGATCACATTTTTTATCATAGGCGCAACATCCTTCCGATAAGAGCGTTCTGTGCAATCTCATTTCGACATGCTGCTGGCAGTATTCGACCGCGCCGCGTTAATGCTGATTTGTCTGTTTTTTCTGACGCGCACCCGTCCGTTCCGCCAGCTGTTGCAAAAAGATGAACATTCCGCGCAGGAAAAGCTGGTGGCAACCGCCATCTTTTCGCTGTTCGCGCTGTTCAGCACCTGGTCGGCGATTAACGTCGAGGGGTCATTGCTCAACGTGCGCGTGATCGCCGTTATGGCAGGCGGCATCTTGTTTGGCCCCTGGGTCGGCGTCGCTACCGGCACGATCGCCGGCCTGCATCGTTTTCTGATCGACATCCACGGCGTCTCGTCGGTGCCCTGTCTGATCACCAGCATCATCGCCGGCATCGTCGCCGGCGCGATAAACCGTCGCGTCAGTAAAGAGCGACGCTGGCGCATCGGCATTCTGGGCGGCATGCTGTGCGAGTCGCTGACCATGCTGCTGATCGTTCTCTGGGCGCGCCCGATGTCGCTGGGAATGGAGATCGTCTCGGAAATCGCCCTGCCGATGATCCTCGGCGCCTCCAGCATCGGCCTGATCGTGCTGCTGGTGCAGAGCGTGGAGGGGGAAAAAGAGGCGATTGCGGCGCGCCAGGCCAAGCTGGCGCTGGAGATCGCCAATAAAACGCTGCCGCTGTTTCGCCAGGTGAACAGCGACTCGCTGCGCAAAGTGTGCGACATCATCCGCAGTGATATTCATGCCGACGCGGTGGCGATCACCAATAAAAACCAGATCCTCGCCTATGTGGGGTACGGCGAACAGAACTACGAGAACGGCGACGACGGCATCAGCCCGACCACCGCGCTGGCGATTTCAAGCGGGAAAATCATCATCAAGAACAACGATGAAGCGCATCGCACCCGCGACATTCATTCGATGATCGTGATTCCGCTGTGGGAAAAAGGGGAAGTGACCGGCACGCTGAAAATTTACTACCGGCGCGCCCACCGCATTACCGGCTCGCTGAAGGAGATGGCGATCGGACTGTCGCAGATTATCTCCACCCAGCTTGAGGTGTCGCGCGCGGAGCAGCTGCGCGAGATGGCGAATAAAGCGGAACTGCGCGCGCTGCAGAGTAAAATCAATCCTCATTTTCTGTTTAACGCGCTGAACGCCATCTCCTCCTCGATCCGGCTTAATCCCGATACCGCCCGGCAGCTGGTGATCAACCTGTCGCGCTACCTGCGCTACAACCTCGAGCTGAACGATGACGAATTTATCGACATTAAAAAAGAGCTCTGGCAGGTGAAAGATTATATCGCCATCGAGCAGGCGCGCTTCGGCGACAAGCTGTCAATGATCTATGACATCGATGAAGATCTGCACTGCGCCCTTCCCAGCCTGTTGATCCAGCCGCTGGTGGAGAACGCCATTGTACATGGCATTCAGCCCTGCCGGGGCAAAGGGGTGGTGACGCTCAGCGTCAAGGATCTGGGCGATCGGGTGCGGATCGCGGTGCGCGATACCGGCCAGGGCATCAGCGAGGAGGTCGTGGCGCGCGTGGCGCGCCACGAGATGCCGGGCAATAAAATCGGCCTGCTGAATGTGCATCATCGGGTAAAACTGCTGTATGGTCACGGGCTGGAGATTACCCGCCATCAGCCGGGCACGGAAATCGCCTTTACGCTTACCAAAAATGGTCAGCGACTCACGGAGCAGCAGCGCTTATCAGTAGCTTAATCGGGGAACGCGCGTTGAAAGCCATTATTGTTGAAGATGAGTTTCTTGCTCAGCAGGAGCTGAGCTGGATGATTCAGCAACACAGCCGGATCCAGATCGAGGCCTGTTTCGACGACGGCCTTGAAGTGTTGAAGTATCTGCAAAATCACCCGATCGACGTGATATTTCTCGATATCAATATTCCCTCGCTGGACGGTATGCTGCTGGCGCAGAACATCAGCAAATTCGCTCATAAGCCGTTTATCGTGTTTATTACCGCCTGGAAGGAGCATGCGGTCGAGGCTTTCGAGCTGGAAGCGTTCGACTATATTCTCAAGCCCTATCATGAAGCGCGCATCGTCACCATGCTCAACAAGCTGGAAGCGAGCTGGCAGCATCCCGCGCCAGGCAGCGCCGTGCCGAGCCGCAACGCGCCGCAGACCGTTAACCTGATGAAAGATGAGCGCATCATCGTCACCGACATTAATGACATTTACTACGTGGAGGCGCACGAGAAGCTGACTTTCGTCTATACGCGGCGCGAGGCGTATGTGATGTCGATGACAATCAGCGAATTTTGCAGCCGCCTGCCGGAGCCCGAGTTTTTTCGCTGTCATCGCTCTTACTGCGTCAATCTCAGCAAGATCCGCGAGATCGAACCCTGGTTCAATAACACTTACATTCTTAAACTGCGCGATATGGATTTTCAGGTGCCGGTCAGTCGCAGCAAGGTCAAAGAGTTTCGTCAACTGATGCGTCTGTGAAGCGAACGGCGCGCAGGCCGTTCGCTGAGGGGAAAAATCAGAGGATGCGGCCCAGCGTCTGACGCAGATGGGCGCCGGCGCCCAGCAAACCGGGCTGGTCGTGGGTGATCATATAGACCGGGATATCAACCAGGTAATCGCGGAAGCGGCCTTTATCTTCAAACGCGGCGCGGAAGCCGGACGCCTTGAAGAAATCCAGGAAGCGCGGCACGATGCCGCCGGCGATATAGACGCCGCCGAAGGTGCCGAGGTTCAGCGCCAGGTTGCCGCCGAAACGGCCCATGATGGCGCAAAACAGCGACAGCGCGCGACGACAGTCGATGCAGCTGTCCGCCAGCGCGCGCTCGGAAACGTCTTTCGGCTTCAGGTTTTCCGGCACGCGATTGTCCGATTTCACGATGGCGCGATAGAGATTCACCAGACCGGCGCCGGAGAGCACACGCTCGGCGGAAACGTGGCCCATTTCAGCGCGCAGCACTTCCAGAATCTGATCTTCTTCTTCGCTGTTCGGCGCGAAATCCACATGTCCGCCCTCGCCCGGCAGGCTGACCCAGCGCTTATCCACATGCACCAGATGGCTGACGCCAAGGCCGGTGCCGGCGCCGTAAATGGCGATGGGCTTATCTTTCAACGGCTCTTTGCCGCCAAACTGGATAACGTCGCTCTGCGCCAGCATCGGGATCGCCATGGAAACGGCGGTAAAATCGTTGATGATTTCCAGATGCTCAAAGCCGAGATTCGCCTTTAGCTGACGGGTGGAAAAGGCCCAGTCATGGTTGGTCATTTCGACCCAGTCTTCGGTTATCGGACAGGCGATGGCGATACAGCCGTCCTTGATTTCCTGATTGGCTTCGTCCAGATAGCGGCGGATGACGGCTTCGAGGCTGTCGTAATCTGATGTTGAGAATGTTTTGGCCTGGGAGATGCTGCCGTTCTCCACCTCACACAGGGCGAGACGGGCATTAGTGCCGCCCACGTCGCCGACCAAGGCATATTTTGTCATTCTTCTGCTGCTCCGCTTGGGGTCTTAAAGAGTTGGAGGACACTATAAAATCCTGCCAATAAAACAACAACGCTCACCGGTACGAAAGGTGAGCGTATCAGCTAAAATGCGAGGCATAACCTTAACCCTGATGCCGCCCTTCTGCCCAGCGGCAACTTTCCGAATCTCAGTCGCCGTTGCGTGATGCCTCTGCAACCTCGCGCCGCGCCGCATTGGTTTGACGTTTTTCGCGCCAGAGGATGCGAAGAAAGTATAGCTGATGTCGCTCTACTGCGGCTTTAGCCGAGGCTGCGCCAGCGGCGATTTCGTCGGAAAAATCCGCAAGTTGCGATCCGCCGCGCGTCGCCGCTGCGTGTAAACGTATACACTGCTATGTTCTCGACTCGCCCTTCCCCTTGAGACAGGAACGCCGTATGACCTTTTTCCCGCATCCCGAACGTTATCAGCAGATGGAATATCGCCGCAGCGGTCGCAGCGGCCTGAAGCTGCCCGCCATTTCGCTGGGTCTGTGGCATAACTTTGGCGACAGCACGCGCGTCGATAACAGTCGCGAACTGCTGCGCCACGCTTTTGATCAAGGCATCACCCATTTCGATCTGGCGAACAACTATGGGCCGCCGCCAGGCTCGGCGGAGGAGAACTTCGGCCGCATCCTGCGCGAGGACTTTCGCGCCCATCGCGACGAACTGATTATCTCCACCAAAGCGGGCTATACCATGTGGCCGGGGCCGTACGGCGACTGGGGATCGCGCAAGTATCTCATCGCCAGCCTCGATCAGAGCCTGAAGCGCATGGGGCTGGAGTATGTGGATATCTTTTATCATCACCGTCCCGATCCTGAAACGCCGCTGGAAGAGACAATGGGCGCGCTGGCGCAGATTGCGCGCCAGGGAAAAGCGCTTTACGTCGCCCTCTCCAACTATCCCGCCGCGCGCGCCGCCGAAGCGATCGCGATGCTGCGCGATCTGGGCGCGCCCTGTCTGATTCATCAGCCGCGCTATTCATTGTTCGAGCGCACGCCGGAAGCTGGCCTGCTGGAAACGCTGGGCGAAAACGGCGTGGGCTGCATCGCCTTTTCGCCGCTGGCCGGCGGGGTGTTGACCGACCGCTATCTGCAGGGCATCCCGGAAGATTCCCGCGTCGCCAGCGGCAGCAAATTTTTGCAGCCGGAACAGCTGACGGCGGAGAAAATGGAGAAGGTGCGCAAACTCAACGCGATCGCGCAGCGGCGCGGACAGAAGCTGGCGCAGATGGCGCTCGCCTGGGTATTGCGCGACGAGCGCGTCACCTCGGTGCTGATCGGCGCCAGCAAAACCGCGCAGATCGACGATGCGGTGCAGATGCTGACGCAGCGCGCCTTCTCGCCTGAGGAGCTGGCCGCGATCGAGGCGGCGCTCAGTTAACGGCGCGTCCGTTCTTCCCGGACGGGCGGCGTTTTAAGCAGAAAGTGTTGCCGTTCAGGCTTTCTTATCTTTTTCAGAGTGGTGCTGAAGTTCATGCCGACTGCCTGTGGCAGAATAGCCTTAGGGTAGCAGGCAATAAGCTACCGATAAGGAGAAAAGATGAAACGTGCGATTCTGTTTGCCGCCTTGCTGGCGACACTGGCGCCTTTGGCTCACCACACAGCGCAAGCCTCAAGCGCGACCATTCACCTTGCACCCGGCGTTTCGCTGCACCTGGGTGACCGCGATCGCCGCGGCTATTACTGGGATGGCGGACGCTGGCGCGAACCGCGCTGGTGGCACAGCCGCTATCAGTACAACAATCATCGCTGGTGGCGACATGAAGAGTGGCGTCGTCAGCGCGCCTGGGAACGCGAGCACCGTCGTCGCGAGATGCATCGCCGTCAGGAATGGCGACACGATCGTCGCCATGAGTGGCATCATGGTCATCCGCACGACCGCCATTAATAAAAAAACCCGGCATCGCCGGGTTTTTTATTGCTGCGCGGCCTTAGCGCTACAGGCCCAGCGCCTCGCCCACCAGCAGATAGATATTCAGCCCCACCACCAGCACTACGATCAGCCGACCGGCATTTTGCATCAGACGCGAGTTCACCATCGCGTCGCCCATCAGTTGGCGGTTGCCGGTAAACGACAGCAGCGGCACCAGCGCCAGCGCGATGCCGAAGCTGAGCAGCACCTGGCTGAAGACCAGCACCCGCGTCGGGTCCCAGCCCGCCCAAATTACAATAAATGAGGGCAGCATCGTCACGGCGCGGCGTACCCAGAGCGGGATATGGAAACGGATAAAGCCCTGCATCACCACCTGACCGGCCAGGGTGCCGACCACCGTCGAGGACAAGCCGGCCGCCACCAGGCTCAGGCCGAACACCATGGCCGCCGCATGGCTGAGCAGCGGTTGCAGCGTCAGATAGGCCTGATCGAGATCGGCGATGCCGGTATGGCCGCTGAAGTGAAACGCCGCCGCCGCCGTCGCCATCATCGCCAGATTGACGAAGCCGGCGATGGTCATGGCGATCGCCACATCCAGCTTGGTGGAGGAGTAGCGTTCAGCTTCTGTGCCGCGCTTGCCCACCTGGGTTAACGCCGAATGCAGATAGATGACGTGCGGCATAATGGTCGCGCCCAGCACCCCGGCGGCAAGAAACACCGCGTCGGACGACGGCAGCGACGGCAGCGCCATGCCTTTAACCAGCTCAATGGCTTTAGGCTGCGAAAAGAACAGCTCGACAATGTAGGCGGCGGCGACAAACAGCAGCAGTCCGCCGATCACCAGCTCCAGCGGCTTCTGCCCGCGGCTCTGCAGCATCAGGATTAAAAAGGTGGCGACGCCGGTGAGTACGGCGCCCTGAAACAGCGAAATGCCCAGCAACAGCTTAAAGCCGAGCGCGGCCCCGATAAATTCCGCCAGATCGGTAGCCATGGCGATAATCTCCGCCTGCACCCAGTAAAGCCATACCGCGGGGCGCGGAAAGCGGTCGCGAATATGTTCAGCGAGATTTTTTCCGGTCGCGATGCCCAGCTTAGCGGACATCAGCTGGATCATCATCGCCATAATGTTAGCCCAGACCACGACCCACAGCAGCTTATAGCCGTAAGCGGCGCCCGCCTGGATATTGGTGGCGAAATTGCCCGGATCGATATAGCCGATTGCGGCGATAAAGGCGGGTCCCAGCAGCGCAAGTTTAATTTTTCTGGCTCCGCGAGCGGCGCGCTCTGCGGTGCGGCTTTCTAACATAGTCTCTTACCCTGTCTGAACGCTTGTTCGCCCGGTAAAGATAGGGTGATACAGACGCAAGTGAAAATGGGTTATCGTTATCGGTGTGATAGATAATGCTATAAAGTATAGCCTTTGCTATACATTACGGTACAGTAAAGCAGCCAGATCGGGCAATAACTTTCACTCTACCCGCAGAGCAAATTATAAACAATATCTTTGTGGTTATTGTATTTGTAATGTCCTGGTAAAAAGGTTGTGATCGCTAAGAGTTTTCTGAGAAAAACACGATATTGAATACTTATAATGTGGTTTAGCTCTCGTTTTTAAGCAACGCGTTACATAGAATACGCGACAAATTACAACCCTCCTCAAATTTGGAGCACACATGTCCCATATTTTCCATTTTCTTTTGGCATTGGTGGTGGTGGGCGTGCTGGCCCTGCTGGTCAGCCACGATCGCAAAAGCATCCGCATTCGCTTCATTGTCCAGCTTCTGGTGATCGAAGTGCTGCTGGCCTGGTTCTTCCTTAACTCGGAAGCGGGTCTCGGCTTCGTAAAAGGTTTTGCCGGTCTGTTTGATTCGCTGCTGAAATATGCGGCTCAGGGCACTAACTTCGTCTTCGGCGGCATGAACGATAAAGGTCTCGCCTTCTTCTTCCTGAACGTGCTCTGCCCGATCGTCTTTATTTCCGCCCTGATCGGCATCCTGCAGCATTTCCGCATTCTGCCATGGGTGATCCGCGGCATCGGCACCGTGCTGTCGAAAATCAACGGCATGGGCAAGCTGGAATCCTTCAACGCCGTTAGCTCTCTGATTCTGGGACAGTCAGAAAACTTCATCGCTTATAAGGATATTCTCGGCAAGATGTCGCAGCGCCGCATGTACACCATGGCCGCGACCGCGATGTCTACCGTGTCGATGTCGATCGTCGGCGCCTATATGACCATGCTGCAGCCGAAGTATGTGGTCGCCGCGCTGGTGCTTAACATGTTCAGCACCTTTATCGTGCTCTCGCTGATCAACCCGTACCGCGTCGACACGGAAGAAGATCTGCAGCTGCAGGACATTCATAAAGGCCAAAGCTTCTTTGAAATGCTGGGCGAATATATCCTGGCGGGCTTTCGCGTGGCGATTATCGTCGCGGCGATGCTGATCGGATTTATCGCGCTGATTTCCGGTATCAACGCCCTGTTCGATACCATTTTCGGCATCAGCTTCCAGGGCGTGCTGGGTTACGTCTTCTTCCCCTTCGCCTGGGTGATGGGCGTGCCGGCTGGCGAAGCCCTGCAGGTGGGCAGCATTATGGCGACCAAACTGGTGTCGAATGAGTTCGTGGCGATGATGGATCTGCAGAAAATCGCCGGTCAGATTTCACCGCGCGCGGAAGGCATCCTCTCCGTGTTCCTGGTTTCCTTCGCCAACTTCTCCTCTATCGGCATCGTGGCTGGCGCGATCAAGGGTCTGCATGAAGAACAGGGCAACGTGGTCTCCCGTTTTGGTCTGAAGCTGCTGTACGGCTCTACCCTGGTGAGCGTGCTCTCCGCCTCTATTGCCGGTCTGGTGCTGGCGTAACATTCAGGGGACGAGCCAGGCTCGTCCCTCTCTTCTATATTATTCTGAAATCTTATATTCCCCGCTTTCTGCCGTTTAAGCCCGTCTCGCCGCCTTTATCCTTCCGCTGCAAAACCTCTGCACAATAACGCATTTCCTTTTTTCCGCCCTGCGCCCGTAGCTTGAGTGCCTGACCTCACTTCAGGAGAAAAGCATGAGCATTCAGTTTCTCGGCATGATCGGCCATCGTCTGGCCTCGGAAATCATCCCCGCCAGCGGCCCGCTGTTTGATAAGCAGTACATCGCCCGTTTCGCCCGCGCCCACGAACAGGCCGGATTCGACCGTATTCTGGTCGGCTACTGGTCCGATCAACCGGACGGCTTTTTGGTGACGGCGCACGCCGCCGCGCATACCTCGACGCTGAAATTTTTGCTGGCGCATCGTCCGGGCTTCGTCTCCCCAACGCTGGCGGCCCGCAAGCTCGCTTCTCTCGATCATCTTACCGACGGCCGCCTGGCGGTGCATATCATCAGCGGCGGCAGCGACAGCGAACAGCGTCGGGATGGCGACTACCTTGATAAGGCGCAACGTTACGCACGCACCGATGAATTCCTCAGCGTGCTGAAGCGCAGCCTGGAATCGGCTGCGCCTTACGATCATGAAGGCCATTTCTACCGGGCCGAACAGGCATTCTCCGCCATTAAACCGCTGCAGAAAACGCTGCCGGTCTATTTTGGCGGCTCCTCGCCGGAAGCGATCGATGTCGCGGCGCGTCATGCGGATGTGTTCGCGCTCTGGGGCGAGCCGCTGGCGGGCGCGGCGGAAACCGTGCGCAACGTGCGCGCGGCGGCGGCGAAACAGGGGCGCGAAATTAAATTCAACATCTCTTTCCGGCCGATTCTGGGCAAAACGGAAAAAGAGGCCTGGGAGCGCGCTGAGCATATTCGCGAGGTCGCCAGCCGTCAGCTGACCGAAAGCGGCTATACCTTCGGCCTGCCGAAACCGCAGAGCGTCGGCGCGCAGCGTCTGCTGGAGGCCGCCAACCAGGGCGACCGGCTGGATAAGGTGCTGTGGACCGGCGTCGCGAAGCTGGTACAGGGCGGCTATAACTCCACCGCGCTGGTCGGCACGCCGGAACAGGTTTCCGACGCGCTGCTGGAGTATTACCGACTCGGCATCGACAGCGTCCTGATCCGCGGCTTCGATCCGCTCAACGACGCGGTGGAATATGGCGAAGCGCTGATTCCGCTGACGCGCGAGAAAGTCGCCGCGCTGAACCGCGGCAAAAGGAGCGCCTGATGCGTCTGGCTGCGCTTTTCGCCGGGCTGACGCTGGCGCTCGGCCTGCAACCCTTGCTGGCTGCCGATAAGGTCGCGCTGCGCCTGGGGGATGTCAAAGGCGACCGTTTCGCGGCGCTGAAGGCGTCCGGCGAGCTGAAAAATCTCCCGTACGATTTGACGCTGACCGCTTTCGACTCCGGCGCGCCGGTGCAGGAAGCGCTGAACGCCGGCGCGCTGGATATCGGCTTTACCGGCGATCTGCCCTTTCTATTTGTCTATGCGGCGGGCGCGCCGGTCAAGGCGGTAGGCGCCTGGCAAAACAACCCTGACAGCATCGCCCTGTTGACGCGGCCGGACGCCGGTATCCATTCGCTGCAGGATTTAAAAGGCAAACAGATCGCGGTGAATCGCGGCGGCTGGGGCCATTACCTGATCCTCGGCCTGCTGGAGCGCGCCGGTCTGAAGCCTGCCGACGTGACGCTGCGCTTTTTGGGGCCGGTGGATGGCCGCGCGGCGCTGACCTCCGGCGCGGTGGCCGCCTGGGCGCCCTGGGAACCCTATATTGCCACCTCGACTCAGGTTGACGGCACGGTGCGGGTGCCGCAGGGCGGCGGACGCGGCATTATGTCCGGCTACTCCTATGCGCTGGCGCGCGACGAAGCGTTAAAGGATCCCACCAAACGCATGGCGATTGCCGATCTGCTGACCCGCCTCGCCAAAGCGCAGGTCTGGGCGCAGCGGCATCCGCAACAGTTTGCCGGCGTGCTGAGCCAAACCCTGAACATGCCGACCGCCATCACCGCCAGCTGGATTGAAGACGCCCGCATCCGTCCGCTGGTATTCAACGCCGATCTGATCCCGACGCTGCAACGATCGGCGGACTTTTTCCATCGCTATCAGGTGCTGCCGAAAACCATCGACGTCAGCCAGGCCTTTGACTTCAGCCTCGCCGCCGGCGCAAACCGGATCGCACAAGAAGAAGGAGAATAAACCGTGAGTGAATTGCAACATTATCGTCTGCGCGATTTCGTCGCCAGGCTGGCGGGCCTGCTCGATGCGCAGCCGCAGGAGAGCGAGATTCTGGAAAAAGGCAGCGAATGGTTGCGCGAGCTTATTCAGCACGATGACTGGCTTGACGAAAGGTTCGCGCAGCCGCATCCCGAACGCTACCAGCAATATCTGCTCTATGCCGATGCGCAGCAGCGCTTCTCCGTGGTGAGCTTTGTCTGGGGACCGGGCCAGTCGACGCCGATCCACGATCACCGCGTCTGGGGATTGATCGGCATGCTGCGCGGCGCGGAGATTTCGCAATCCTGGCGGTCCGACGAAAAGGGATTGCAGCCGGATGGCGCGCCGGTGCGGCTTGAGCCCGGCCGCGTCGAGGCGGTGTCGCCCGGCGTCGGCGATATCCATCGCGTCAGCAACGCCTTCGACGACAGCGTTTCGATCAGCATTCACGTCTACGGCGCAAACATCGGCGCGGTGAAACGCGCGGTTTACCGCGAAGACGGCAGCGAAAAAACCTTTATTTCCGGCTACAGCAACCGCTATTTGCCAAACATCTGGGATCTCTCACATGGCTGAACTGACATTTCCTCTGCGCCAGGCCGCAGATATTTTACAGGCGCTGCGCCAGCAGCAGGAAACGGCGCTGGTCGACGTGCGCGACGAGGCGCTCTACGCCAGCGGACACCCGCTGTTTGCCGTAAATATTCCGCTGTCGAAGCTGGAGCTGGAGCTGCTGGATCGCATCCCCCGGCGCGCCACGCCCATCACGCTCTATGACAACGGCGAAGGTTTGGCGCACAGCGCCGCTGCGCGCATCGCCGCGCTCGGCTATCAGGATATCGCCCTGCTGGCGGACGATCTCGACGGCTGGCGGGCCGCAGGCGGCGAGCTGTTTATCGACGTCAATTCGCCCAGCAAAGCCTTCGGCGAACTGGTTGAACACCATAATCGCACCCCGTCGCTGGCCGCCGAACAGGTCGATGCGCTGCTGCGCAGCCAGGCGGATGTAGTAGTGCTGGACGCGCGCCGCTTTGATGAATATCAGATTATGAGCATCCCGCAGGGCGTCAGCGTGCCCGGCGCCGAGCTGGTGCTGCGGGTGCGCGATCTGGCGCCGTCGCCTGACACCACGGTGATCGTGAACTGCGCCGGCCGCACGCGCAGTATTATCGGCGCCCAGTCGCTGGTGAACGCCGGGATCCGCAATCCGGTTTATGCGCTGCGCAACGGCACCATCGGCTGGACGCTGGCGGGGCTACCGCTGGAACAGGGTCAGTCGCGTCGCTACGGCGAAGCCAGCGAGACCGCGCGGCGCCATGCGGCGCAACATGCGCGCCAGGTAGCCGATCGGGCCGGGGTGC
>DENB01000004.1:49773-65793 GCA_002359495.1 Enterobacteriaceae bacterium UBA2655 | reverse complement strand
GCAGGAAGCGCGACAGCAGCGCGCGCAGCGGATGATTGACCAGCAGCACCGGCGGCGCGCCGAGCATCTCCTGGCGCTGAAGCGCCGCCTGCGCCTGGCTAAGCAGGCGATCCGCCAGGCCCGGCTCCAGTCCGCCGCCGCCCTGCAACGCCTGCAGCAGCAGACGCTCCAGCGTGGCGTCCAGGCCGATCACCTGCACTTCGCCGTTGCCCGGGAACCACTGTTGGGTAATGGCGCGGCCCAGCGCCACGCGCACCACGCTGGTCAGCTCCTGCGGATCGCTCTGCACCGGCGCATGTTCCGCCAGCGTCTCGATAATGGTGCGCATATCGCGAATCGACACGCGTTCGGTCAGCAGATTCTGCAACACCTTGTGCAGCGTGGTCAGCGAGATCACGCCCGGCACCAGGTCTTCCGTCAGCTTCGGCATCTCCTGCGTCACGCGATCAAGCAGCTGCTGCGCTTCCTGACGGCCAAACAGCTCGCTGGCGTATTGACCAATCAGGTGGTTCAGGTGCGTCGCCACCACTGTGCTGGCTTCCACTACGGTGAAGCCCTGAATCTGCGCCTGCTCCTTCAGTGCGCTGTCGATCCAGATGGCAGCCAGGCCAAAGGCGGGATCGACGGTCGCTTCGCCCGGCAGCGTGCCCGCGGCGGTGCCGGGGTTGATCGCCATCCAGCGCCCGGGGAAGGCGTCGCCGCTGCCAATCTCCACGCCCTTCATCAGAATGCGATAGCGCGCGGGCGGCAACTCAAGGTTGTCGCGAATATGTACCACCGGCGGCAGGAAACCGACCTCCTGCGCCACTTTTTTACGAATGCTGCGGATGCGGCCTAACAGCTCGCCGTTTTGCTGATGATCCACCATCGGGATCAACCGGTAGCCGACCTCCATGCCCAGCGTATCTTCCAGCTGCACATCTTTCCATGACGCCTCGACGGCGGTCTGGGTTTCCTGCGGTTTGCCGACGCCGCTCTGCGCGGCGGCGGCCGCTGCGGGCTTCGGCTGCATTTCGCGTCCGCGCAGCCACCAGGCGAGGGCCAGCAGCGCGGCGGTGAACAGCAGGAACACCAGGTTCGGCATGCCGGGCACCATGCCGAGCAGGCCGAGCACGCCGGCGCTCAACATCATCACGCGCGGGTTTTTGAACAGCTGCGTCACCATCTGCTCGCCCACATCCTGCTCGGTGCTGACGCGCGTCACGATAACGCCTGCCGCGGTAGAGATCACCAGCGCCGGGATCTGCGCCACCAGGCCGTCGCCGATGGTCAACAGCGTGTAGCTCTCCGCCGCATGGCCGATATCCATGCTGTGCTGCAATACGCCGACCAGCAGGCCGCCGATGACGTTAATCACCATGATCATAATGCCGGCGATGGCGTCGCCGCGCACAAACTTACTGGCGCCGTCCATCGAACCATAGAAGTCCGCTTCCTGGGTCACTTCCGAGCGACGACGCTTCGCCTCCTCTTCGCCGATCAGTCCGGCGTTGAGGTCGGCGTCGATCGCCATCTGTTTGCCCGGCATCCCGTCAAGCACGAAGCGCGCGCCCACTTCCGCAATACGGCCAGCGCCCTTGGTGATCACCATAAAGTTGATAATGACGAGGATGATAAACACCACGATGCCGATGGCGAAGTTGCCGCCCACCAGGAAGTGGCCAAACGCCTCGACCACCCGTCCTGCCGCCGCGCCGCCGGTGTGTCCCTCCATCAGGATGATACGGGTCGAGGCGACGTTCAGCGCCAAGCGCAGCAAGGTAGAGAAAAGCAGAATGGTGGGAAACGCCGCGAATTCCAGCGTGCGCTGGGTAAACATCGCCACCAGCAGCACCATCAGGGAGAGCGCAATGTTAAAGGTAAACAGCAGATCGAGGATAAAGGGCGGCAGCGGCAGCACCATCATCGACAGGATCATCAGGATCAGCACCGGACCGGCCAGCACCTGCCATTGCGTGTCTTTGAAGTTATTAGGTAAACGCAGTTTAGCNNTTAGCCATCGTTTCTGTTCTCTCCAGCAAAGTCCATCTCCGCCGGTACCGGCAGAGCGTGAGGTTTCTTCGGGATCAGGCCGCCTTCGCGTTTCCAGCGACGCAGCTGCCAGACCCAGGCCAGCACTTCCGCCACCGCCGCGTAGAGCGCGCCGGGGATGTGCTGACCGATTTCCGTATGACGATAGAGCGCGCGCGCCAGCGGCGGCGCTTCCAGAATCGGGATGCGATGCTCGTTGCCCAGCTCGCGAATTTTCAGGGCGATTTCGCCGGCGCCTTTGGCGATGACTTTAGGCGCGCTCATCTTCTTCTCGTTATATTGCAGCGCAACGGAGTAGTGCGTGGGGTTAGTGACGATCACGTCCGCTTTCGGCACGTCCGCCATCATGCGGCGGCGCGCGGCGGCGCGCATCTGCTGGCGAATGCGTCCTTTCACGTGGGGATCGCCCTCCTGTTGCTTGTGCTCGTCGCGAATTTCCTGACGCGACATGCGCAGACGCTTGTAGTAGCTGTAGAGCTGCCAGAAGACGTCGAAGCCCACCATCGGGATCATTCCCAGCACGATCATCAGACAGCAGACCGCGATCATATCCAGGCCGTGCCCCAGCGCGTTCAGCGGCGACTCGGCGATCAGGCGCAGCATCTCCGGCCAGTGCGACCAGATGTACCAGCCGGCGACGCAGCCGGTCAGCACCGCCTTAAAAATCGCTTTCAGCAGCTCCGCCCAGGCCTGGCCCGCGAACATGCGCTTCAGGCCGGAGAGCGGATTAAGCTTGGTAAAATCCACTTTGATCGCTTTGCCGCTGATGACGATGCCGCCCAGCAGCATCGGCGCGGCGATGGCGATCAGCACCAGTCCGGCCATCAGCGGCAGCAGCGCCAGAATCGCCTGGCCGATCAGATTGCCGATATGGCCGATGATCAGCTTGTCATCGGTCACCATGCCGTGATCGAAATGGAGTCCGGCGGCGACCATGCTGGCAAGCTGACGCGCCATGATTTTGCCGCCCATCCAGAGGATCATCAGGCCGCCCGCCAGCATTAACAGGGAAGTCAGTTCGCGCGAACGCGGAATCTGCCCCTCTTCACGTGCTTTTTCAAGTCGGTGGGCTGTGGGCGATTCTGTTTTGTCCTCGTCGCTATCTTCAGCCACGACAAACCTCTGCTGGCAGGAATTCTGAGCATAGGATGCCAAAGTTAGCGGAGGCTAAAGCGGAGATTAAAGGGTAAAAACCAGAGCTTATTTAGCTATAAGGGGGGCGGAAGCCGGACGGCCCCGCCCCGACGGGCGACAGTCAGCGGCCAACTGGCCGCTTCCGGTCAGAAACCAAGACTGTCCAGCAGGTCATCCACCTGATCCTGGTTCGCCACCACGCCAGGCGCGGCGGCGTTGATTTGCGGACCGTTCAACAGGCCGTTGCCCTCTTTACGCTGGGAAGCGTTGGCTTCCGGCATATTTTCCAGCAGCACCATCAGCAGCTGACGCTCAATCTCCTGGATAACGTCCATCATGCGCTTGATCACCTGACCGGTCAGATCCTGAAAATCCTGCGCCATCATAATGTCCAGCAGCTGCTTGTTGGTGAATGAGGTATGCTCGGGCACCGCCGCAAGGTATTCGCGCGTATCCGAAACCAACGCGCGGGCGTCCGACAGCTCGATCGGGTTCTCGAACCAGGCGTCCCAGCGCCCTTTAAGATCGCCGGCGCCCGCTTCCAGCGCGTCCTGATGCGGCTGCGCCGCTTCCACGCTGTTCAGGGCGCGATCGGCGGCCTGAGCTGTCATTTGTACCACATAATCGAGACGATCGCGGGCGTCTGGAATGGCTTCCGCCGCTTCAGCAATCGCCTGATCCAAACCCAGTTCACGCAGGCTGTCGCGCAGCATACGCGTCAGCGCGCCGATACGGGAAATAATATCGTGCGCCGTCGCATCCTGTGTTGGTTTCGGAAGTTCGCTCATTGCATCTCCTTACATGCCCAGTTTTTCGAAGATCTTGCCTAACTTTTCTTCAAGGGTGGCAGCCGTGAAAGGTTTCACCACATAACCGCTGGCGCCCGCCTGAGCCGCCGCGATGATATTCTCTTTCTTCGCCTCGGCCGTCACCATCAGCACCGGCAGTTTACCCAGCGCGGCGTCGGCGCGAATGGTTTGCAGCAGCTCCAGTCCATCCATGTTCGGCATGTTCCAGTCGGAAATGACGAAGTCGAATCCGCCGGCGCGCAGCTTGGTCAGCGCGTCGACGCCGTCTTCCGCCTCTTCAACATTGTTGAAGCCCAGCTCTTTCAGCAGGTTACGCACAATACGACGCATCGTATTGAAGTCGTCTACTACCAAAAAGCGCATGTTTTTATCAGCCATATCTACTCCTGAGTTGTCTCGTCCGGCAGGACGGGCTTGTTAAATTCGCAATGCCTGTCCGGCGCTAATTTTGGCCAGCATATGCTGGCTGATGTGACCTAAGTCCACTACTTCACTGGTGCCCCCGAAGGCGATCGCCTCGCGCGGCATACCGAATACCACACAGGTCGCTTCGCTCTGGGCGATGGTCCAGGCGCCGGCGCGATGCATCGCCAGCATCCCGGCGGCACCGTCGTTGCCCATTCCCGTCAGAATAACGCCCACCGCGTTGCGACCGGCATGGGTCGCCACCGAATTGAACAGCACATCCACTGAAGGCTTGTGACGGTTCACCGGCGGCCCTTCGTTCAGTTTCACTACATAGTTCGCCCCGCTGCGCGCCAGCTCCATATGCATGGCGCCCGGCGCGATATAGGCGTGACCGGGCAGAATACGCTCCCCGTCCTCCGCCTCTTTCACCGTGATCTGGCACAGCTTGTTGAGCCTGTCGGCGAACGAGCGGGTAAAGCCCGGCGGCATATGCTGCGTAATCAGCAGCGCCGGACTGGTGGCTGGCAGCGGCTGCAGCACATGGCGAATCGCCTCGGTGCCGCCGGTAGAGGAGCCGATGGCGATCAGCTTCTCACTGCTGAGCAGCGGCCCCGCCTTAAGCGTGACCGGCGGCGGCGCGGCGACGCGCGCATGCAGCCTGGCGCGCGCGGCGGCGCGGATTTTATCGGCGATCATCTGGCTGTAGGCCAGCATCCCTTCCCGAATGCCGAGCTGCGGCTTGGTCACGAAGTCCACCGCCCCCAGCTCCAGCGCGCGCAGCGTCACTTCCGATCCCTTGCCGGTCAGGGAGGAGACCATCACCACCGGCATCGGGCGCAGACGCATCAGCTTTTCCAGAAAATCGAGGCCGTCCATACGCGGCATTTCGACATCCAGCGTCAGCACCTGCGGGTTGTACTGCTTGATCAAATCGCGCGCCACCAGCGGATCGGGCGCGGTGGCGACCATTTCCATATCGGGATGACTATTGATGATTTCGGTCATCAGCTGCCGCATTAGCGCTGAGTCATCCACGCACATCACGGAGATTTTGCTCATCGACTTTCCTTAGTCAGTCCATAGACGGTTTGTCCACGCAGCCAGAATTCTTTGCTGATCTGGCTGAAGTTCTCTGAATGACCGGCGAAGAGCAGTCCACCCGGCTTCAGCAAGGGAACGAAACGGCGCAGGATTTTTTCCTGCGTCTCTTTATCGAAATAGATCATCACGTTGCGACAAAAGATCGCATCGAAGGGTCCCGGCAGCGCCCAGTCATTCGCCAGCAGGTTAAGCTGGCTGAAATTGACCAGGTTGGCCAGCTCGGGACGCACGCGCACCATGCCGTCATGCGGGCCAGTGCCGCGCAGGAAAAAGCGCTGCAGCTGCTGCTGCGACAGGGTGCGCAGCTCCTCCTGGCGATAGATGCCGGAAACCGCTTTCTCCAGCACTTGGGTATCGATGTCGCTGGCGTGCACCTGAAACTTGCCCGGACCGGCGCCCAGGGTTTCCGCCAGCGTCATGGCGATGGAGTACGGCTCCTCGCCAGTGGAGGCGGCGGTGCTCCAGACGCTGTAGCTGCCCGAACGCTGGCGGGCGTGTTCCGCCAGGATCGGGAAATGGTGCGCCTCGCGGAAGAACGCCGTCAGATTGGTGGTCAGCGCATTGATAAACGCCTGCCACTCGGCGCTGTTGGGATCGTTTTCCAGCAGTGCCAGGTAGCGGCCAAAATCATCAATGTTCAACATGCGCAGGCGACGCACGAGGCGGTTGTACACCATTTCCCGCTTGTGGTCGGCCAGCACAATGCCAGCGCGCTGGTAAATCAACTGGCTGATCCGACGAAAATGTGCATCCGAAAGCGGCAAGCGCTGAACCATCTGCGACAGCAGCGTTGTAGCTTCGTTTTGATCCAATAACGTCGATTTTTTCATGTAGAGTTACCTGGCAACGTACTGATTAAGTTGTTAACGCCATATCCTGTTTCTGTAATGCCAGCGCCAGGTCAGGGAATTCGGTTACTGCCGCGTCGGCCAGCCGGAAGCGTCGCACCGTGCCGCTGAGATGCTCCGCCTGCGACTCCAGCGCGTCGGTGGCGGCGGCGGCCTGCTCGACCAGCGCGGCGTTCTGCTGCGTCACCTGATCTATCTGGCTTACCGCCTGCGCGACCTGTTCGATGCCGCGCCGCTGTTCGTCCGACGCCGAGGCGATCTCGCCCATGATGTCGTTGACGCGCGCCACGGACTGCACGATCTCCTCCATGGTGCTGCCGGCGTTCGCCACCAGTTCTGAACCCTGGTCGACCCGGCTGATGGAGTCTTCGATCAGGGTTTTAATCTCTTTCGCCGCCTGCGCGCTGCGCTGCGCCAGGCTGCGCACTTCGCTCGCCACCACGGCGAAGCCGCGTCCCTGTTCGCCAGCGCGGGCGGCTTCCACCGCCGCGTTAAGCGCCAAAATATTGGTCTGGAAAGCGATGCTGTTAATCACATTGGTGATTTCGGCAATCTTTTTCGAGCTGCCGGAAATATTGGACATGGTCTGCACCACGCCGTTGACGATCTCGCCGCCGCTGCGCGCTTTACCGGAGGCATCCGCCGCCAGCTGGCTGGCGTGATGGGCGTTTTCCGCATTCTGCTTCACCGTGGCGGTAAGCTGCTCCATGCTGGCGGCGGTCTCTTCCAGCGCCGCCGCCTGCTGCTCGGTACGGGAGGAGAGATCGGTATTGCCGGCGCTGATTTCGCCGGAGCCCTGATAGATCGCCACCGCGCCCTCACGCACCGTGCCGACGGTACTCACCAGCGCGTCCTGCATCAGCTGCAGGTTATGGATCAGCAGGCCGATTTCATTGCGGCCGTGGCTTTGCGGCGCACTGGTTAAGTCGCCCTGCGCGATGCGTTCGATACGCGCGACGGAATGGCGCAGCGGGGTAATCACCACGCGGCGCAAGAAGACAAAGGTCAACAGCGTCAGCAGCAACGCGGCGGCCATGGCGATATAGCCGATGCGCGACTGGTGCGCGGCGTTGGCGTTGATCGCCTCGGCGCGATCGGTACGGATTTTAATCGCCTTCAGCAGCACCTCGTTGTAGGCGTCGTCAAGCTTGCGGGTGGCCTCCGTCTCCTGCGAAATGATGGTTTCGAAGCTGCCGTCTTTGGCGGCTTTGATCATCGGCATCAAACCTTTATCGATGTAGTCGTCGAAGCGCTGTTGCAGCGGCGCGTCCAGCGCGATGCCTTCCGCCAGTTTATTCGGGCGGTTCATATAGACGCTGAACCATCCCGCGCCTGTTGGATACGTTTTTCAGTACGGGCGATGTTGTCGCGAAACAGATCCATCTCGCCGATGCGCGCCGCCGCCCCGGCCTGAATCACATAGAGGCGCGCCGTGCGCAGATGGTTGGAGCTGTTGGAAATCCCCATCCGGGTCTGAATCTCTTCCGTGGCGTCGTTGAGCGACTGATTGCTTTGCGCCAGAAACCAAGAGGCGAGCCCGATACAGAGAGCGAACAGCAGCAGGATGCCGCCGAAAATAAAGCTAAAGAGGGGCATCAGGCGAAGATTTTGCCAGACGCTGAGCCGGTTGTTTCCGTCAGTGACCAATGCTGTTTTCATATCCTTGCTCTCATAGGTTATCAGGGTCGTTGTCGATTACATCGGCAAGGAAGCGGAAAGGATTAGAGCAGGGGAGGGGATAAAGTGGGATCAGACTCGCATTTTTGACAGGGCATAATAAAAAAAGCCGGCTTTACGGGCCGGCTTTTTTAGCGGGTCGAGTATTAGCGTACGTTGACGTAAATACCCGAGGTCACATTATCCGTAAGACGTACCACATGATAGATAACCTGCTTATTATGGGTTTTGATCTTACGCTTAATATTACCTTTATGTGACGAAACCGTTTTCGCTTTAATTTGCATTTTGTCGGAAATCTGAATGGTGTCATGACCAGACATCCACATTTTCAGCATGTTCGACTCAGTCTGGCTCAACGTCAATGGATGGATGTCGAGCGCGGCAGTAATACGGGGAGAGGTATTAATTTTCTTCTGCAGATAAGTACTCAGCAAGGAATCCAGTGTTGTCGTTTTCACCGATTTTGATGTAATAATCAGGTTCTTACGCACGTAAAGGTATTCTTCAAAATGAATATTGGAGATCGCCATAAAAATAAAAAACAGCGTATCAGGGTGCTGCATGATAATGCTGCGAATGCGCTCGCTGGAGTCGGCTTCATGAATGAAACACTCTTCATTAATAAAGACGACGCCAGGTTTTAACTGCTCGCACTTTTGTTGCAGCTGTTCGATATCTGATACGGAGGTAATATTTTTCTTTTTAACTCCTTTTGACGACATGTAGTCCGACAAACCCAAGCGTGTGTAGTTGCATGAATCCATAATAATCGTTGGCATGTTAGCGACCCTCACCAATTTGTTATCCGTTTAAATCAACGATGAATTACGCGTTTTGCGGTACGAGAGAGATTTCCAATAGCACTCTTATTTTGCGAGCAGCATGGCGACGGGCAACAAGCCCTTCAAATGTATTCATCCCTGACCCTGACTGCAAAGCTTTGTTTTGCGCATCAGCAACATCACTTATCCGCCGGCGACCATAGAGATCACTGGCAGAAGATGATTGTTTTCTCACCGCATTGTTTTGTGAGTCTGGTCACTATCGCGCAAAATAACCACAGAGCTGATAAGACAAGTCTCAAAAACATTCGATATGCGAAAGTGTGAAGCTTCAGCGAGTGTTGACAATGCCGGAAAAAAAGGATTCTGACAAGAAAAATCAGCATTGCCTTTTTTTTCTTCAAAAACAGAACTTTGGGCACTTAGTCAACAGATACATAAGGTTATGCACCCTAAGAATCTTCTATTTAAAATACGCGAAGCCTCTTTTAATAAGAATAATTTTCATCGAACTGGCGCACTTATCAGAATTTCCTTAGTTGATTTCTGAAAAAAATGGTTCGAAAAATGCACAGAAAGATTTGGCTCGCTTAACTATTGGTTCGGTTTTTTTGTTGAATACTTAATGATTATGCGCGAGATAATTCAGTAAGAAAGCGAGCGATTAAATCAAACACTTCGCCGAAAAGATGCTCGCAGAAGGGGGCGAGCAGCGGCATCATCATGCCTAAGGAGAGGATCCCAACCGATAAGGTGACTGGAAAACCGATAGCGAAAACCGAGAGTTGAGGTGAAACCCGGTTTAACAAACCCAGTGCCAGATTTAAGGTGAGGAGCAAAACGATTAAGGGCAACGCTAACATCATGCCATTAAGGAAAATTAAACCGGCGGCTTTCACCAGTGCCATAAAAGCGTTGGCGTTTAACGGCGCGCCGCTGACCGGCATCATATGAAAACTGTCTGCCAGCATGGAGATCAGCCAGAGGTGACCATCAAAGCTGAGAAACAGCAGCATGGCAAGCATATCAAGAAAACGCGCCAGCACCGGCATATTCAGACGACTGCCGGGATCAAAGAACGTGGCGAAGGATAACCCCATTTGCAGACCGATGATTTCACCGGCAGTGCGCACCGCGGCAAAGGCGAACTGCATCGTGAGTCCCAGCGCGATGCCGATCAGCATCTGCTGGATCAGCAGCCAGAAGCCCGCCGCAGAAAAAAGCGACACCTCGACCGGCGGCAGCAGCGGCATCATCAGCCAGGTGATCATCACGGCAAGGCCGATTTTGACTTTGTTGCTGATGGTGCGTTCGCTCAGCACCGGGGCGGTGGCGATCAGGGCCAGCATACGCGCCAGCGGCCAGTAAAACTGGCTGACCCAATGCACCAGTTGGCTGCTATCCAGCTCGATCATCAGCCGATCATGTAAGGCAGGTTGGTAAACAGAGTGCGCATATAATCCAGCACCAGGTTGAGCATCCAGGGACCGGCGATAATCGCGGTCGCCGCAACGGCGAGGATTTTGGGAATAAAAGAGAGCGTCTGCTCGTTGACCTGAGTCGCCGCCTGCAGCAGGCTGATAACCAGGCCGCTGACCAGCGCGGCCAGCAGCAGCGGGGCCGCCATCATCAGCGCGACCTTCATCGCTTCCTGCCCCATTACCATTATCGATTCGGGAGTCATTTCAATCTCGTCTCTTTGTAAAGGTCAATAATGCGATTCAGGAGTAGAAGCTTTGTGCCAGCGAACCCACCAGCAGCTGCCAGCCGTCCACCAGCACAAACAGCATCAGCTTGAACGGCAGCGAAATGGTGGCGGGCGGCACCATCATCATCCCCAGCGCCATCAGCACGCTGGCCACCACCAGGTCGATGATCAGAAACGGAATAAATACCGTAAAGCCGATCTGAAAGGCAGTTTTAAGCTCGCTGGTGACATAGGCCGGCAGCAGAATCCGCATCGGCACCGCTTCCGGGCCGGCGATCGGCGGTGTGTTGGCCAGTCGGGCGAACAGTGCCAAATCGGCTTCGCGCGTCTGACGCAGCATAAAGTCGCGCAGCGGCTGCGCGCCTTTCTCCAGCGCCGCATCCATACTGATTTTGTCCTGGCTGAACGGCAGGTAGGCGTCCTGATAAATTTTGTCGAAGGTGGGCGCCATAATAAAAAAGGTCAGAAACAGCGCCAGCCCCAGCAGCACCTGATTCGGCGGCGCGGACGGGGTGCCGAGCGCGTTACGCAGCAAACCGAAAACGATAATGATGCGCGTGAAGCTGGTCATCATCAGCAGCACGGCCGGAATAAAGGTTAGCGCGGTGATAAATACCAGCGTCTGAACCGGCAGCGACCAGCTCTGGCCGCCGTTCGGCAGCGGATGACTCATCAAACCCGGCAGTTGCGCATGGGCGACGGGCGCCAGCAGCAACAGCGGCAGAAGGGAAAGCAGTCGACGCATCATTAAGATTTTCCGGGACGTTTAACCAAAGTCTGTAAAAGCTGACGAAAATCGTGCGGCGCGGCCGGGCGGTTCTCTTCTGGCGCGGCGGGCGGCAGGGTGTGCAGATGGGTAATCTGCTGCGCGGTGACGCCCAGCACCAGACGCGCATCGGCGGTATCGACGATCACCACGCGTTCGCGCTGGCCGACCTGGACGCTGGCGCTCATTTTCAGCGCCTGACTGCTCACCGTCTTCGGCGCGAAGCCGAGGCGGCGCGCCGCCCAGGCGCAAACCAGAATCAACAACACAATCACCGCCAGCACGCTGCTTACCTGCGTCAGCACCGAACCGGTGGAGATCGCGGGCGCCTGCTGCACGGAGGCGTTGTGAAGCGATGAAGCGTTGCTGTTCATCATTAGCGGCTCAGACGGCGCATGCGCTCAGAGGGAGTAATGATATCGGTGATGCGCACGCCATATTTGTCGTTGACCACCACCACTTCGCCCTGCGCGATCAGGTAACCGTTGATCAGAATGTCCAGCGGTTCGCCGGCCAGACCGTCCAGAGAGACCACCGAGCCTTGCGTCAGGCGCATCAGCTCTTTGATGGTCATTTTGGTGCGCCCCAGCTCCACCGTCAGCTTCACCGGGATATCCATGATTAGGTCGATATCCTGCAGCGAGCCGGCAACGTCGTTGCTCTCGAAGGTTTTAAACACGTTCTCGCTCTGCGGCGCGCTGGTCGCGGCCTGCTCGTTCATCGCCTCAGCCCACAGATCGTCCGCAGAGATGTTGTCATCGGACGGTTTCTTGCTGTCACTCATTGGGCTGTTCCTCATTCAGCGAATTCAAAATCGGGTTAATCAAATGCTCGACACGCAGCGCATATTGGCCGTTCAGCGTGCCATATTGACTGGTCAGCACCGGTACGCCGTCCACGTGGGCGATAATGCGATCCGGTTTATCGATCGGCAGTACATCGCCGGGTTTCAGCGTTAAAATACGCGACAGACGCAGCGAGACGTCGGCAAAATGCGCAATCAGCTCCAGCTCCGAGTGCTGAACCTGTTTCACCAGGTTGTCGCGCCAGTGGTTATCTTCCTGGCGGGAGTTTTCCAGCGGCGGATTCACCAGCAGTTCGCGCAGCGGCTCAATCATGGAGAAGGGAATGCAAATATTGAATTCGCCCACCAGATTGCCGATCTCCACCTGAAACGGCGTGTTCACCACGATGTCGTTAGGGGAGGTAGTAATATTGGTGAACTTCACCTGCATTTCCGAACGCACGTACTCCACCTCCAGCGGGTAGATCGCTTTCCATGCGTCGCTGTAGCCTTCCAGCGCCAGCTTCAGCATGCGGCGGATCACGCGCTGTTCGGTATGGGTGAACTCGCGCCCCTCGACCTTGGTCGGGAAGCGGCCGTCGCCGCCGAACAGGTTATCGACCGCGATAAACACCAGGCTGGGCGAAAACACCACCAGCGCAGTGCCGCGCAGCGGCTTCAGGTGGATCAGGTTCAGGTTGGTCGGCACCGGCAAGTTGCGGGCAAACTCATGATAGGGCTGAATCTTGATCGCACCGACGCTGATATCCGGGCTGCGGCGCAGCAGGTTAAACAGCGCCATACGAAACTGACGGGCAAAGCGTTCGTTAATGATCTCCAGCGCCTGCAGACGTTCGCGCACCACGCGACGCTGGGTGTTCGGATCGTAGGGGCGAATGTTGCCTTCGCCCCCGACATGACTTTTCTCATCTTCCACGCTGTCGCTGTCGCCATTAAGCAGCGCGTCTATCTCAGCCTGGGAAAGAATGCTATCGCCCATCAATTCACCTTAAAATGAAGGCGGTAAACAGCACGTCGTTTACTACCTGCGGAGGTTGACCTGTCACCAACGGGGGCGCCAGCACCTGCTTGATCTGCGCAACCAGATCCTGCTTGCCTTGCTCCGTCGCCAGCGCCGCGGCGTTCTGACGGGAAAGCAGCAGCAGCAGACGGCTGCGGACTTCAGGCAGGTAATCGCCCAAACGGCTCCGGGTCGCTTCATCGGGCAGACGCAGGGTAAAGCCTACGTACAGCACGCGATCGGGATCGTTGTCGGGATTAACCAGGTTAACCGTAAAAGTATCCAGTGCAAAAAATACGGGTGCGGCAGGCGGCTCCACTTTCGCGGCTTCCGGCTTGTCGCCCTCATGTTTATTCATCATTCGCCACACTGCATAGCCTGCCACGCTGCAAGCGGCCAGCGTTACTATCAGTAACACCGGGATTAAGATTGAACGTTTGCGGCCTTTTGCTTTCGCGTTATCAGACATGTTTGCAGTAACTTCCTGTGAATTAACGGCAAGCCTCTCGACTTGCCTGGACAGATTATCCCGCGTCTTAAGTCAAACAATGGGAAGAAAAGACGCGGGTTTTACGCTTACCTTCAGCGTTTGTCGCTGTCAGGCAAAGATGTCCACAGCGCCAGTGCCGGTCACACGCGCCTGAAGGGCTGAAGGGACGGCAATGGGCGTGATCTCATTGTCATTGTCCTGGGAGAGAGAGAAACTGCCGTGCTGGCTGTCGCGTCGCGCTTGCTGCTGGCCTTGGTAACCCTGGCCCTGCGCAAAGGCGTCGCTGCTGACGTTGCTCTGTCCCAGGTTGATTCCGCTCTCCGCCAGCGCGCTGCGCAGCTGCGGAAGAGCCGCTTCCAGCGCCGCCCTGACATGGCTGTGGCTGGAAACCATATTTAACTGCGCCTGATCGTTATCCAGCTTCAGGCTAATCTGGATCGCGCCCAGGTCCGCCGGATGCAGACGCAGCTCGGCGTTTTGCTGGCCGTTGCGCGTAAACATCACGATCTGCTGGCTCAGCGCCTGCTGCCACTCCGGGCTGCCGAGCTGCGCATTCAGCATCGGGGTCGAAGGCGTACTGGCGCTGGCCGACGCCGTAACCGGCGTGTTGACGAGGCTGGCGCCGCTCAACGGCGCGCTGGCCGTCAGCGTGCTGCTGCTGTCGGGCTGCGCGGCGGTTTTATCCTCCTGCGTGCCGAACGCGCTCAGCGCCTGCTGAAAGCTGCCGTCCAGCGTCAGCGCGGAGGCGCTGCTTGGGGTCGTCGCGGCGGCGGATTGCGTGCCGACGCCAGCCGACGCGCTGTCGCCTGCTGAAACGGCCTCAGCCGCCAGCTGCGCATGTTTACCCTGCGTCGGCGCGTTTTCTTGCTGAGTTGCATCGGCATCGCTCTGCGCGGTCAACAGGCTTAACGCCGGAGTCGCAGCGCGCTTCGCCCCCGCGCTATCGCTGGTCAGGCTTTCGGTCGCGGCTTCTGAGGTCTGCGCCGGCGTCGCCGCGTTAACCGTTGCCGGTAACATCGCGAACAGCGCCTGCAGGTTTTGTTGATCCGTTGCGCTCAGCGCCGCCGCGTCCGACTTATCCTTATCATCGGCGGATTTCGCTGTGGCTTTAATATTTTCCGGCTGTAACAGCGCGCTCAGCGTACCGGGCTTATCCAGCGCGGCCAGAAGAGCGGTCAAATCGCTCGCCGGAGCGCTTTTCGCCTCGCTTTCCGCTGCGTTTTCAGCCGGTTGCGCAGGCTCTCCCTGCTGTTTCGCCAGCGTCAGCAAGCGGTTACCCAGCGCGGTGAGAAAATCCTGCGGCAGGTCGCTCGCGCCCTGTTGAAGTTCGCCTGCGGCGGCGGTTTCTGTTTCGCCCGCGCCGGCGACGCCGGCGGCGTTGCTACTGGCGGTGGCGGCAGCGTTGGCGCTGGTGGCTATGTTTGGCAGCGTAATCATTCGCCTTTCCTCAATGCGGCCCGTTGGGCAAATTCATCCATCCGTTTCTGATCGAGACGGTTTTCTTGTCGCAGCGCGTTTTCCGCCGCGCGCGTAATCAGCGTCTGATAGGCGTTCAGCCGCTGCTGTTTTTCACGCCATTGCGTCAGCGCCAGCTCCAGGCGTTTATTCCACTGCTGCAGTTGATGGCGGTGCTGGTCGATCGCTTTTTCCAGCGTTTGAATAAACTGGTGGTAGTTGGTCCAGCGCGTGGTGGCGATGCCGCCCGACATATCTTCGTTGAGCTTGTGGCGATATTCGTCCTGATAGTTGAGCAGCATGTTGAGCTGCTCGTCAGCCTGCTGCACGCCGCGCCGCATATCGCCGAGATGGATCACTGCTTTTTCCAGATCTTTCTCGGCGAGATCGCGCAATGTGTCGATGGCGTTTGCGGTTTTCATTGCCTGTACCTCCTATTCAGCGACGGTCAGCCGAACATCGCCTGCAGATGCAGGCAGGCATTGTCGTAATCGCTGCGTTCAAAGATGCCCTGTTGCAGGAAGGCTTCCATTTGCGGATAGAGCTTGATCGCTTTATCCAGCATCGGGTCGCTGCCGGCGGCATAGGCGCCCACGCTCACCAGATCGCGGTTGCGCTGAAAGCTGGAGAGCAGCTGCTTGAACTGGCGCACGCGCGCGTACTGGTTTTCATCGATCAGATGGGTCATGACGCGGCTGATGGAGGCTTCGATATCGATCGCCGGATAGTGTCCCGCCTCCGCCAGACGACGCGACAGCACGATGTGGCCGTCGAGAATGGCGCGCGCCGAGTCGGCGATCGGGTCCTGCTGATCATCGCCTTCGGTCAGGACGGTATAAAAGGCGGTAATCGAGCCGCCGCCGTCAATGCCGTTTCCGGCGCGCTCCACCAGCGCAGGCAGCTTGGCGAACACCGAAGGCGGATAGCCTTTGGTGGCCGGCGGCTCGCCGATCGCCAGCGCGATTTCACGCTGCGCCATGGCGTAGCGGGTCAGGGAGTCCAT
>DENB01000004.1:22639-49623 GCA_002359495.1 Enterobacteriaceae bacterium UBA2655 | reverse complement strand
CATCATGCCGAGCAGCACGCTCTTGCCGACGCCGGAGCCGGCGAACAGTCCCATGCGCTGGCCGCGTCCCACTGTAAGCAGGGCGTTGATGGCGCGCACGCCGGTGTCGAGCACGTCGGTGATCGGCGTGCGCTGCAACGGGTTGAACGGCGGGGTGATCAGCGGGGCGCGGTAGCCGGTATCGGGCGAGGGCTGGCCGTCAAGCGGCTTGCCGCTGCCGTCCAGCACGCGGCCCAGTAGCTGCGGCCCGAGCGGCAGCTGTTTGCCGCTCTGCGGATTGTCGCCGGTGAGGCGCGCATAAACGCGCGCGCCCGGCAGAATGCCGTCGACCTCTTCCAGCGGCATCAGAAACAGCTTCTGGCCGTTAAAGCCAACCACTTCGCTCTCGACTTCGCTGATGCTTTTGCCGTCGTTGCGTTCAATGACGCAGGTGGCACCGAGCGGCAGCTGCAGGCCGGTGGCCTCCAGCACCAGACCGGTGGCGCGGATCAGCCGACCGTAGCGGCGTACTGGCTGCACCTGCGCGATGCGCTTTTCAAAGGCGTCGAGCGCGCCGAGCCAGCGGGAAAGGCGGGAGGTGGTCATCAGAACTCTCCCGGCGCGGCGAGGCGGCATAGTTCCTGCCAGCGCGTCGCCACGCTGGCGTCGAGATCGCCATCTTCGGCGCTGAGCTTGCAGCCGCCGGGGTGCAGCGTGCTGTCCGCCAGCAGACGCCAGCCGTGCAGATCCAGCGTCGGGCCGAGAGTTTGTTCGATGCGCTGCAGGTCGTCCGGGTGAACGCGCAGCTGCGGCTTGCCGTTAAACATCGGCTCCTGCTGCAGCAGTTGCTGGATCTGGCGCAGCAGGGCGCTGCCGTCGACGGTGGTCGCCTGGCCGATCACCTGACGCGCCGCTTCCAGCGCCAGCTGCATCAGACGCGAGGCGATCACGCTGTCGAGCGCCTCCAGCGTATGCTGAAACTCGGTCACCAGCTGCTGCATGCGCGCCTGAAGCGGCGCCTGCTGCTGCTGGGCTTCCGCCAGCCCCTGTTGAAAGCCGGCGTCAAAGCCCGCTTTCTGGCCTTCGGCGGAGCCTTGCTGAAAACCTTCGTTATAGCCCTGGCCCTGCGCTTCTTTACGCACCTGCATCTGCAGGCGCTCCAGCTGCTGCTGCTGTTCGTCCACCGCGTCATAGCTGGCGTCGGCTTCCGGCAGCGGATCGAAACTCTCTTCCGGTTCGTTCAGGCGGCCCAGATCTTCAGGCTGCCAGCGCTGCCACGGGCGGGCAGAAAAGGCATCAGACATAGGTTTCCTCGCCGCCGCCAATCACCATCTCGCCCGATTCCGCCAGACGACGAACGATAAGCAGGATAGCTTTCTGTTCGTTCTCCACCGCCGACATGCGCACCGGGCCGCGGTTGGCCAGGTCGTCGCGCAGGATATCGGCCGCGCGTGCAGACATGTTCTTGAGGAACTTCTCGCGCAGCGGCTGCTCGGCGCCCTTCAGCGCCACCAGCAGCTGCTCGGACTCCACTTCCTGCAGCAGGCGCTGGATGCTGCGGTCGTCGACGTCCACCAAATTTTCGAACAGGAACATCTCGTCGATGATTTTCTGCGCCAGGTCGCCGTCGAAGCCGCGAACCGCTTCGATAACCGCCTCTTCCTGCTGCGTTTTCATCAGGTTGATGATCTCCGCCGCGGTTCTCACGCCGCCCATCTTCGCGCGCTTGAGGTTCTGGCCGTCCAGCAAGCCGTTGAGCACTTCGGTCAGCTCCGCCAGCGCCGCCGGCTGCACGCCGCCGAAGGTGGCGATACGCAGCATCACGTCGTGACGCAGACGCTCGTCGAACAGGGCGAGGATATCCGCCGCCTGGCCGCGCTTCAGGTGCACCATAATGGTGGCAATAATCTGCGGATGTTCGTCGCGGATGAGATCCGCCGCCGCCTGCGGCTCCATAAAGTTGAGCGTTTCCATGCCACTGGTGGTTTCACGCGTATCGAGAATATCCTCCAGCAGGCTGGAGGCACGCTCTTCGCCCAGCGCCTTGACCAACACCGAACGCAGATATTCGTTGGAGTTGAGGCTCAGGGCGGCGAACTGCTCGGCGTCGATTTCAAACTGGCGCAGCACTTCGGTGAGCTGCTTATGCGACACCTGCTTCATGTTGGCCATCGCCGCGCTGAGGTGCTGCACCTCGCGCTGGTTGAGGTGTTTGAACACCTCCGCCGCGCGCTCTTCGCCAATGGTCATCATCAGGATGGCGCTTTTTTCAGTACCGGTCAGACTCATAGTTCGTTACTCATCCATTCACGGATAACCAGCGCGACGACGCGCGGATCGTTTTCAGACATCTCGCGGATGCGCTGGCTCATCACTTCGGCGCTTACGCGGCTCTGAGATTTGCGCTCCTGCTCCAGCTCGTCTTTGCTGAGCTGAACGTTATAGGCTTCGTCATTTTCCTGCTTCTCGGCAGCTGCCTGCGCGGCCGCTTCGGCTGCGGCTTTCTCCGCTTCCTGCTTACGCACCAGATGCGGACGCACCAGTTTGCGGTAGAGGATGAAGGCCACCAGGGCGATCAACAGCCAGCGTCCGCCGTTCATCAGCTGATCAAAGAAGGCCTGCTGCTTCCAGAAGGGCAGGTCGCCGACGCTGTTGTCCACTTCGTTGAACGGCGAGTTCACCACGTTGATGGTATCGCCGCGGCTCTGTGAATAGCCGATCGCTTCGCGCGTCAGGTTTTCAATCTGTTTGATCTGCTGATCGCTGAGCGCAACGGCCTTGCCTTTATCATCCGCGCGATAGTTCACCACCACCGCGACCGAGAGGCGCTTCACGTCGCCCACGTTCATTTTGGTGTGGCGAATGGTGCGATCCAGCTCGTAGTTCACCGTGTCATCGCGACGCGAGTTGGTCGGGCCGGCAGGACGCGCCGTGCTGGTGGTGGTGCCGTTGTTCGCCGCGTTGCCGTTGGCGTTGTTCTGCCCGTTGGCGTTGTTGGCGTTCGGTGCGTTAACCGGCGCGGTGTTCGCAGGCGCCGGCTGATTGGTCAGCGCGCCAGGCACGCCGCCCGGATAAGGCGAGCCGGACTGATCGCTGGTGCTGGTCTGACGCGAACGGATCGCGGCGTTATCGGGGCTGCCGTTGGGCTTATATTGTTCGTCGGTCTGCTCGCTGGTGTCGAAGTTGAGCTGCGCGGTGACCTGCGCGTGTACGTTCCCCTGGCCGACGATCGGATTCAGGATCGCCTCGATGCGCTGCTGATAACGGCTTTCGACGTCGCCGGTATATTTCAGCTGGGTGTCGTTCAGATTGCGGCCGTCCGCGTCGGAATGGGTTAACAGGCGACCCGCCTGATCCACCACCGTGACGTTGCCCGGCGGCAGGCCGGGCACGCTGCTGGAGACCATATGCACGATGGCGTTGATCTGCCCTTCGTCCATGGCGCGACCCGGCTGCAGCGCCAGCGTGACCGACGCTGACGGCGCTTTTTGCTCGCGCACGAACAGCGTCGGTTTCGGCATCGCCAGATGCACGCGCGCGCTCTTCACCGGACCCAGCGTTTCGATAGTGCGCGCCAGTTCGCCTTCCAGCGCGCGCTGATAGTTCACCTGCTCGCTGAACTGGCTGATGCCAAACTTCTCTTTATCGAGCAGTTCGAAGCCGACCGAGCCGCCCTTCGGCAATTCCTGCTGCGCCAGACGCAGGCGCAGTTCATGCACCTTTTCCGCCGGCACCATCAGCGCGCCGCCGTTCTCTTCAAAACGGTAGGGGACGTTCATCTGGGTAAGCTGGGTAACGATAGCGCCGCCGTCTTCATCAGACAGGTTGCTGTAAAGCACGCGATAGTCGGGAGCCTTGGCCCAAAGTACAAGGGCGAGAACAATAGCGATGGCCGCCGCGGCTCCGATAATCAGAGGGATACGCGGATTGGCGCGCAGGCGGGTGAGAAGGTCACTGAAGCCTTTTTTTGCTGAATCCTGTGTGGCTGCTGCACTCGCATTCATGACCGATTCCTGCCTGACAAAATTAACCGTGTTTGTTGTGGTGACAAAACTGACTCCCTGATACTGCGTGAATTAAGCTCCACTTCAATGCATGGCATTATTTGTTGAATCAGGAAATTCGATGGCTGAAAAAGCCCACCTTTTTGCGGTCATTTAAAGCCTTTGTCTTATTGACTCTGTGCTAACTTTCCGAACGTAGAAAAATCACACCCTTTTTTATGAGGTAGGGCATGGCCATCCAGGCGATTGATAGCGTACTGCAGCAACTCCAGCTCGGTTCATTACAGGCGAGCAACAGCGCCAGCGAAGCAAGCAACCAGGTCGATTTTGCGGCGACCATGAAGGCGGCGTTAAACAAGATCAGCGAAACCCAGAACAGCGCGCGCAGTCAGGCGCAGGATTTCGAGATGGGTAAACCGGGCGTCTCGCTGAATGACGTGATGGTGGATCTGCAGAAGTCATCGATCTCCATGCAGATGGGGGTTCAGGTGCGCAATAAGCTGGTGTCGGCTTATACGGACATTATGAATATGCAGGTGTAGGTGTGTTAACAAGCTGACTATACTTAGATACCGTTTCATGAAGGAGGAAGGTATGGTCGACTTGCGAGAGATGAACGAAAAAATCCATGAAATACTGGATGGCGAAGAGGCTTCTCAATACAACGCATCAACCGCGGATAAGATCATAACTGCCGTTAAGCCTTACTGGCAGGCTGGCGATGATACCGTGAGAAATGACATCGTTCAGAAACTGACCCGACTAAAAGCCTCCGGCGTGCCGTTTGCGGATAGCTATCAGGATGCGCTTTCCGGTGAGTGAAAGGCGTCATTGAACAAAGGCCGCCGCAGCGGCCTTTTTTATTGGCGAAGAGGCGGCGGTTAGCGCACGGCGTTGTTTCAGGCGCTCCGTCGGCGATAACGGCGTTGTTCAACCATAGTGCCGATAATGTTCAGCGGACTCTGTTGCGACCTTAATACCGCATAATCTTCATTAAGCGGAACCAGTTCAAACTGCTGTTCGCCGTTCACCAGACCGCGCGGGCGGTACTTCAAAAACAGGGTCTCTTCACCGTGCTTTGCGACCACAAAGTCGCCGGGGAGCGGGAAGATCGCCGGTTCGATAATCACGCAATCCCCCTCGCGAAACTCCGGCTCCATCGCGCTTCCCTGCAAAATCAGCGCAAAGGCGGAAGCCGAGAGCGCCATATTGCTTTGAATAAATTCCACGTCGCTTTCGGGATGCTGCAACAGATAATCCGCCGTCCACTCCCTGGCCTGAGCGCGGGAGATAACCGGTACTGAGCAAAAGTTCGCAGCCGCTGAAGTAAAGTTAAATAATTGACCTTCGCCGTCAACAATCCAGGCTGGCGCGCAGCCTAATGCTTCGGCAAGACGAAGCAGGTTTTCGCCGCGAGGTACCGTCTCGTCTTTCTCCCACTGCGAGATAGCAACGTGCGAAACGCCCACCTTTGCAGAGAGCATCTTCTGGGTCAGCTTAAGTTCTTTGCGTCTCGCTCTGACGCGATCGCCGGCAGATTCTGTCGTCATAATTAAGTTATCTTAAATTAGCTTGACTTAAGTTTCCTTTAGTCTAATAATTTAAGCAACCTTAATTTTTGGCTGGCGCAAACGTCTGAATTTACCTTTTGTCGCCCACTTTTCCTGACAAAGTCTGTCAGCGGAACGTGCGGCAGGGTAAAGGGATAGCGATTAAACAGCATCGTTGGAGATGAGGATGAGTCAGCATCCACACTCATTTTCATGCACTCTGTTTCGCCGAATTTGAGAGGTGTGGCATGGAAAATAGTTTGATCACCAGCGTCGGGGCATTACTGCTTGGAGGAAGTGCCGCCGCGCTTTTCTGGAAACCGTTATTAGCAAGCATCGCCTCTTTTGTCACCAATAACAGAGCGGGCGGCGAGATCATTAGCAGCTACAAAGAGCAGGTCGTATTGCTGAAAGAGAGCAATGGTCTGCTCAGGCAGGAGAACGATGAGTTGCGCGGAAGGCATGATAAAAACCTGCGGCGCATCTCTACGCTGGAAACCGATCTGCGCCTGATTAAAAGTTCGGTCTCCATCCTGCTGGCAATGACTGAGGTGGACAAGAACGACAAGTTCAGAAACGAGGTAGATCGGCTGATTAAAACCCTGGAGGAGAGCAGCCATGATTATAGCCAGTAGCGAAGCCCGACCCACAAGGTATAAGCGGAGCCTGATTCTGGGATGTCTGTTCCTCATCTCTTCGCTCCTTTGCATCGTCATGACCATCATTTTCCTCTTCGTCAGCAACGAAGCGAATAAGAGGATCGCCAGCATCCGACAGGAGTACAGCGATGTAGCGGACAGGCGCGAGGCGAAAGTCGATGCCCTCGCCAATCAGGTCGCTCAATTACAGAAGAAACTGGATGCGCTGCCGGACCGCACCGCCACCAAGACCGCGGTGAAAGTAAAGCAGGCGGTGCAAGGAGAAGAGAGGCCCTGATCCTCCTCACGCCGCGCCGCAACGTTTTTTTGAATACACCTTTGTTTACCGCAAAACAGATTCTTTGGAGCACGTTATGTCTGAACAACAGAACACGCTTTTCCAACGATTCGGGAACGTTCTACGGAGCTTCCTCTTTAAGCCAAAAACCAAGGAGTACACCATGACTGATATAACTGCCGCTACACAAAATCCTGCCGTTGATGCCGCGTCGGCTAACCCTGACGTAACCGCTGCTCAGGCTGCCGCGCCCGAGGTCGCCACCCTGACGCCGACGGAGCCGGACACCGTCGCCGCTCAGGCTGCGGCCGCAACGGAGGGCGCCAGCCTGGCGGCGGAAGTTAAAAAAGGCGTTGAAGATTTCGACCGGGCGCTAAGTTTCGTTGAGCAGGGCGTTACGCTGTTAGGCGCTGCCGCGAAAACAGAACTGAAAATGCTGGCGCAGAAATATCTGTGATTGTCCTGACGCTTCTACAATCCATTCATTTCGCGCATTTGTTACAACATACATATGGTCAGGGAGGACCATGCATCAGTCACATTGAGAGAGAGTTTGAGCAGGGCGATTTTTAGCCTGACGCGCTATGCTTGAAAAAAGGAGGCGTTTATGTGCGGACGTTTTGCTCAGTATCAACCCCGGGAAGCTTACCTGACCGCTTTCAGCGAAGCGGAGAGCGACATTCCTTACGACCCGATGCCCATCGAACGCTTTAACGTTGCGCCGGGCACTAAAGTGCTGTTGCTTAATCAGCGCGACGGCAGCCTGCATCTCGATCCCGTATTCTGGGGCTACGGACCGGAATGGTGGGATAAGGCGCCGCTGATCAATGCGCGTAGCGAAACGGCGGCCAGCGGACGTATGTTTAAACCCTTATGGAACCACGGGCGAGCTATCGTCCCGGCGGACGGGTGGTTTGAATGGAAGCGGGCGGAAGACAAAAAGCAACCTTACTTTATCCATTCACGCAGCGACGAGCCGCTCTATTTTGCCGCTATCGGCAAAGCGCCTTACGACCGGCCGCATGAAAAAGAAGGGTTCGTTATCGTCACCGCCGCCAGCGACAAAGGGATGGTGGATATCCACGATCGTCGTCCGCTGGTTTTAACTGCCGAAGCGGCGCTGGCATGGATGAGCGAAGAGACGTCGCCGGCGCGCGCGACAGAGATCGCTCATGACGGAGCGGTGCAGGAAAAAGAATTTATCTGGCACCCGGTCACCAGCAAAGTCGGCAGCATTAAAAATCAAGGCAAAGAGTTGATCGAAAAAATCAGCGATCCTCTTTTATGAACTAGCAGCTATTTTCGCTTCGCCTTTAATCCTTCAGGCGAGGCGGTGTTCTTAATGAATAAACGCTCAGAATAAAATAATCCATCCTGAAATACCTTTTTTTGAGCGCTACGTTTTATTTCTGTTCAGGCAGGGAATTCTTGCCGCAGACAGTAGAATATCGTTTCCGTCCGTTCTGTCATTGATCAGGATTAAGCCGAGGGTGAAAAATCAGTGACGGATCAGGTTATAAAACAGACGCTATCAACGATAGCTGATGGTCATAATGCCAATTTTTTTCGCTTTATCGATCCATTGCAGCTGTGTCTTGCCGATATTATACGGCAGATGGCCTTCAGTTTTGGTATTCATTGACAGGGGCTGAGACTTCCATTTTCCGTCGCGGTAACAGCTTATCTGCGGCGTGTCGCCAGCAACGGAGCCATCGCAGATATCCTCAACGATTTGACCCGAGAAAGTGACGGTTCCAGACTCTGCTGCGCTGAGAGCGGAAAAGGTTAACGTAGATAAAAAAATGGCGGGCAGCATTTTTTTCAATGAAGGCAGTTCTCTTTTGTTAGCAAATAAATTCATATCGTTTTCCTGTTCTCAAAGAGAAATAAGTATCGTTCAGGTTTTAGATAGTATTGGTTATAAAATGCGATCGACTAGTTTTATCGGAGGAATTAAAACATACAACCGTTGCGATTAAATGATGGATGGGATTTGAGTTAATAAGATTTACTCAGGATGACACAGAGAAATTAAAACAGAGATTTCAGGAAGATAATTAGTCTGCGGTAAAATTATGTGAAGCGATAAAATCCCGCCGGTGGCCCATAAAAACAGGCAGATATACTCTTTGACCAACGCAAAATCTGACAGAAAAAAATGTTTCAAGCAGGATAAAATCTCAGGCAGAAAGCTCAGAAGCGAGAAGGGCGATTCAGAGAGAAGCAATCGCCTTTATTCACTGATATCAGGGGCGCCCTTACCGACCCACTAACCGCCCGCTGACTGCGGTCAGTCCGCCACCAGCCACATATCCGCCTCGTCAAACATCTCTTCAATGATACGCGCCAGCGTCGCTTTATCATTTTTGCTCATATCGGTTTCGATAGCGTTGCGCTCCATCGGCTTCACTTTGACTTCCATCTCAGGAAAGACGCGCTGTACGCGCTTTTCCAGCTCTTGCAAAATCATCTCACGGGCACCGGGCAGGCCGGCAACGTTACGCTTGTCGTAAATCAGTTCAACAAACATTTCAGGATTCCATTAGGCTAACACTAAACAGCGCAATAATACTGTAAATTCAAACAGTATCATAGAGTGAAACCCCCCGGCCACGAAGAATTATTTACTTTGCGCGCTGTTTCGCAAGCCGCTGCATATCGATGCAATTCGTCACCCGAAGCGAAACCGCAGCGTTGCGCTTTCTCAGGCGACAAAGGAACAGCGATTGCAGGCTGACAAGGGGAAAATCATGCCGAGTGACAGCAGGAAAGGGGTGAGCGGAAAGGGCGGGCGGCTCAGGTTTTTCGTGGCGCTAAGCGCAGCGCAGGTAAGGAAAAAAAATGAACCTCTGGAGGTGGAAATCCAGTGACACCTCCAGAGGTAGTGCAACCGCACTATTCGTTCAAGGACAATCTACGACCTGAGTCGTTAGATAAAATTATACGAATTTTCCTTCCTTGTACAACTTTATACGGATACACAAAATGTGGTTGGAGGTGTATTAAAAATGCATTTTTATACTAATCCGCATCACAGCTCGTTTTTATGGCAAAACTCTTCCCAGGTCATGCCCAGCGCTTCAGCATGCGATTTAAGGTAAGTCTCGATCGCTTCGGCCGCTACCGCCTTATCCGGCTCGGCGAGCTGGATAGAGAACAGCATGCCGTCGAGCTTTTTCTGCCGTAAAAAGGCGGCATAGATACGCTCGGCATGGAGATTTTTCAACGCTGGCAAGGTCATCTCCGCAGCGCGGGCGTCCTCTTCGGTAAGCTCATCCAGCGCCGCCTGGAAGTCGGGATGGGCCGTTAAAAACATGTCACGCGTGCGGGCGTAATACTCTTCGGGGGTTTTCATGCGCTTTTCCTGCATTTTATTCAGTGCCCAAGTGTAACCTTTGCCGGAAAGCTTGTCAGGCATGCGGACTTTTCTTGCCTTACAGTTAAGGAGAAGCCGTGCGGCTTCTCTGCATGGCCGGGTAAGCCACCGCTCATTATCCACGGGCTTAAGCCAATACCTTGCGCAACCAGAGTGAAAATTATAACGTAGCCGCCATTGAACAAAGGACAGGGATACAGCATGAAAAAGTGGATGGTTGTCGCCGCGCTGGCGTTAAGCGGTTGCGCGCAAATTAATAATTATGACGAGGCGGTAAAAACATCAGCGCCTGTCCAGCTGGAAGGCAACTGGCAAACCGTGAAGGCGAGCGGCTTAATCAACGATCGCGCCATCGGCTCGCTGATCATTACTGCGCAAGGGGATACGCTGGATTGTCGTCAGTGGCAACGGGTGATCGCCAAACCGGGCAAGCTGACGCGTCTGAGCGACGATTACGTCAACGTTACCCGACAGCTACGCGTTATGCCGCTGGAGCTGGAGAACGGCGAGCTGCATTACGATGATTTGGTGATGCGGAAAGTCGACAAGCCGACTCTGGAGTGTCAGCAAGCGCTGGCGGAGGTGGCGAAGCAGCCAAACGCCAGCGTGATCCAGAACATTGAGCCGTCCATCATGCGGCCTGCCGTAGGCAATGCTGAAGCCGCAGAGGCGCAGTAATCCTTTTCTAACTCTTTCCGTCTGTCACAGCCGGAAAGAGTCAGGTCGATTTATCTCATTCCACCAGTACCCAGACGCTTACGCTGCCGCCGTTGCAGTAAAACTGCGCGCTGCCGTTCTCGTCGCAGGTAATCGTCTCTTCCCGATGGCCTAAGTAGTCGCGCCAGCTTTTACCCGCAAAGCCTTCGCCCATCTCCACCTGTTTTTCGCCGTCGTCGCCGTTCGACATGATCACCACGCAGCCGGGATGCTCATCGGTGCCGCCGCGGCTGAAGGCGATGCAGTTAGGATGGTCGAAATAGTCGGTCTGCGGACCCCAGGCATACACCTGACGCGCGCGGATAAGCGCTTCCAGCTCGGGGATCACCGGCATTACGATTTCATAAGTTTCGCCATCGTGACCGGTATCTTCATAGGTAGCGCCGAACAGATCGGGATAGAAAACCGTGGGCACGCCCTGTTCGCGCAGCAGGATCAGCGCATAGGCGAGCGGCTTGAACCAGGGTTCCACCGGCGCCTCCAGCGATTGCAGCGGCTGCGTGTCGTGGTTGGCGACGATGGTCACGGCGTGCCAGGGATCGGCGGCCACCAGCGTGCCATCGAAAATCGTGCTGAGATCGTATTCGCGCCCTTCACGCGAGGCGTGATGGAAATTCATCTGCATCGGCGCGTCAAATAGCATGGTTTTGCCTTCGACCTGGTGTTCGTACAGCATCAGCTTATCGACCTCATGCGACCAGTATTCCGCCACAATAAACATCGGCTGCTCGGCCGCCGCCTGAATATGATCGATCCAGTCTTTGTAAAACCAGGCGGGAATATGTTTTACCGCATCGAGACGAAAACCGGTGCAGGGCACCTGTTCCATCATCCAGCGCGCCCAGTATTTGAGTTCTTCACTTACTGCGTTGTTGCGAAAATCGATGTTGGCACCCATCAGATAGTCGAAGTTGCCCAGCTCGCTATCGACCTGGTCGTTCCAGCCTTCAACGGTGTAATCGTTGATGATTTTGAACACGCCCTGCTCATTAGGGTTCTCGATACAGTCGACGCCGCTGAAGCATTTATAGTCCCAGACAAACTTCGAATATTTTCCGCCGCGCGCGGGGAAGGTGAAGCGCGTCCAGGCTTCCGCTTCCACCACCTCGTCATCGATCTCTTCGCGGTTTTCCGGGTTAACGCGATTGATCTTAACCTTCTCTTTCTCGTCGGCGCCCATTTTATGATTGAGCACCACATCCATCAGCACGCCCAGATTGTGGCTGCGTAAAGTATCCACCGCCGCCAGCAGCTGCTGTTTATCCCCATACTTCGTCGCCACACTGCCTTTCTGGTCAAACTCGCCAAGATCGAACAGATCGTAAGCTTCATAACCCACAGAATGCTCGCCGTTAGAACCTTTGTACGCGGGGGGTAACCACACCATGGTAATGCCGATCTCATTGAGCCAGACGGCTTTTTCTGTGATTTCAGGCCAGAGCTTGCCGCCTTCCGGGTAATACCAGTGAAAATATTGCAACAGCGTGGGGTTTTGCATTCCTCAGACTCCGTTTTGCCAGTGATTACTAGAGTATGGAGTACTGTCTAAAAAAGGCGCGCCGCCGGGTAAAATAATTTTTTTACGGATGCGGCGCGGATAAAGAAGGAAAAGGCGTATAAATCAGAATTTGTCGCGCGGCACCAATACGGTGCCGCTTTTGCCGTAGGCCGACATAACCGATTTCTGACGTGACGACTGACCGACCAGCGAGGAAAGCTCAGCCATGCGCGCCTGGAGCAGACGTTTCACTTCGCTTTCGTTATCAAGAATATGGCGCAGCATCGGTCGCAATTGCGCCAGCGCCTGGCCGGAGAGCGTCGCCGTTTCGGACGCCTGCGCCAGGTGTTGCACCGCTCTGACGTATTCCGTCTCCTTTTTGATCAACTCATCCCAGCAGCCCTCGGAAGCGAGACGCAGCATTCCCTGGCTGAGCCCAATAAGCTGTTGGTAAACAGCAAGCAGATGCGGTGCAGTTGTCATTAAACGGCGTCCTGAACCAGGTTAGGAGACTGAACGACTTCTTTCCAGGCATCGGCGATATTGCGCAACAGTCCTTCGACTTCTTCCACTGCGGCCACGTCGTTATTCAGGTTGGCTTTCAGCAGACGGCGCACCATGTAGCTGTAAAGTCCGACCAGGTTATCCGCCAGCGCGTCGCCGCTGTTTTCATCCAAGCCCTGCTTCAAACCGCCTTCGATGATGTTGATTGCTTTGGAAATTGAATTGCCTTTGCCTTCCAGGTTGCCGTCCTGCATAAACAGGCGCGCGCGCACCAGCGCGCTCAGCGCGCCGTCAAAGAGCATTACCACCAGCTGCTGCTGGCTGGCGCTCATCACCGCGCTTTCAACGCCGATTTTTGCATAGGCCTGCGTGCCACTTGCGCTGTACATAATATTTACCTTTTAAAATTAGCTGTCGTCGCTGCTGGTATCGAACTGGGTGGTCAAATAATCGCTGGTGCTGTTCAGCGAGTTCATCAACACGTCAAGCTGTGTGAACTGCTCTTTGTAACGCGCCACCATGTTATCGATACGATCGCTCATATCGTTGTACTGTTGGGTCAGATTGTTCAGCGTTTTGCTGACGCCGTCAGTCGCTGACTGAATAATGCCGGTAGTTGAAAGCCAGCTGGTCAGGTTAGAGGCGATAGTGGTCGTGATGCCGGTGGTTTTCCCGTCGCCCACGATCATCGCTTTTACCCCTGCCGAGTTGCTGGTCAGCGCGCTTTCCAGCTTGTCATCGTCAACTTCAAGCTGCCCTGTGCTGGGATCGCTGGTAATGCCGATCTGCGCCAGCGTTTTATAGGTTGAGGTGCTGGCCGCGTTGGTCAACATGCTTTTTAACTGGGTCTGAATGGTGCGCAGCGTACTGTCGCCCAATAACGCGCCGTTGCTGGAGTCTTGCGAGTCGGTTCCGGCATCCACCGCGGTATATTTGGTCAGGCTGGAGAAGGTGTCCTGCAACGAGTTGTAGGCGTCGACCCAGTTGTTGATCGCGGTTTCCGCTTTCGAGGTGTCTTTCGCGATGGTCAGCGTCTGGTTGCCGGTAGTGACATCGTTCAGCGTCAGCGTAATGCCTTCCAGCGCGTCGCTGATGGTATTGCTGCTGTTGGTAATCGCAACGTTATTGACCGTCAGTTCGGCATTCTGCGCCGCCACGCTTTCCGTCATGCCGTTGCCGCTGGCGCTGGCGTCATAACCCATAAAGCTTTGCAGCATGCTGTCACCGCTGACGCTCACGGTCATCGAGTTGTCTTCGCCCGTATCGTCCGAGGTGAGCGACAGAACATATTTCCCTTCGTCCGTTTTGATGATGCTGGCGCTGACGCCCGCATCGGCATTGTTGATCGCGTCGCGAATGCCTGACAGCGACGAGTTGGCCGCCGTCAGGGAGATCGTGATGGGATCGTCGCCGTTCGCCTGCTGGATGGTGATGGTGCTGTCGCTGCTGGCGATCGCCGTCGAGGTGTCGCTTTGCGTCTGCGTGGAGGTCAGGGTCTGCGCCTGCGCCAGCTGAGAGACGCTGATGGTGTACTTGCCAGCGATGGTACTGCCGGAAGTGGTGGCGCTGAAGGCGCTGCTGCTGCTGGTCGCGGTGGTGGCGGTAAAGAGATCGGCGCTGTTCAGCGCGGTATTCGCGGTCTGAAAGCTGGTCAGCGCACTTTTCAGCGTGCCGTAGGCGCTCAGTTTCGCGGTGTAAGAGCTTTGTTGGGTAGAGATAGGATCGAGAGACGCCTTTTCCGCTGACTCCAGGCTATCCAGGATGCTGCTTAAATCCAGCCCGGATCCGACACCCAACGTAGAAATACTGGTCATGTTTTTTCCTTATCAAAATGACGCGGAGAATGAATACCGGGGTTATCGGCCATCCTTGCAGAAAGTTTATGCTGAACGTTGTTCGGCTAATGAAAGGAATAGGGCGTATAGAGAAGGGCATTTCACGCGGTAAAAAAAATGGCCGCCAGGTGAAAAAAATTCTAAAGGTTGTTTTGGGTCAGACGATAACAGGGTTGACGGCGATGAAGCCGACGGGTTGAAGCCCACAACTTAATCGAAGACTTGAATTACAGGAACATTAATCATGGCACAAGTCATTAATACCAACAGCCTCTCGCTGATCACTCAGAACAACATCAACAAAAACCAGTCTGCAATGTCTACCGCTATTGAGCGCCTGTCTTCAGGTCTGCGTATCAACAGCGCAAAAGATGACGCTGCGGGCCAGGCGATCGCCAACCGCTTCACCTCTAACATCAACGGCCTGACTCAGGCGGCACGTAACGCCAACGACGGTATCTCCATTGCGCAGACCACTGAAGGCGCACTGTCAGAAATCAACAACAACTTACAGCGCGTTCGTGAACTGACCGTACAGTCTCAGAACGGCACCAACAGCCAGTCTGACCTCGACTCCATCCAGGACGAAATCAAATCTCGTCTGGACGAGATCGACCGTGTATCTGGCCAGACCCAGTTCAACGGCGTGAAAGTACTCTCTTCTGACAATACACTGAAAATTCAGGTTGGCGCGAACGATGGCGAAACCATTAACATCGACCTGAAAGCAATTACTTCTGACACGCTGGGCCTGAACGGCTTCAACGTGAACGGTACGGGTACCGTTAACAACAAAGCTGCGACAGTGAGCAACCTGACTGCGGCTGGCGCAACTGAAACGGCTAACGGCAGCGGTCTGTACAACCTGACTACTAAAAACGATTCAGTAAGTGCTTCGGACGCTTTCGCTAAGCTGAGTACTGGCGACACCGTAACTGTAGGTCTGAAGGACGGCACCAGCACTACTTACACTTATGACTCTAGCAAAGGCAACTTCTCTTACGCAGCTACCGTTGATAAAGATGATGTTGGTGCTTTCGCAGACAAAATGGTTCCGTCTTCTGGTACTGTGTCTGGCGTTTACACCGCGTCTAACGGCTCTAACGCTACTGTAAACTTCGATGTTGATACTAACGGCAACGTAACTGTTGGTGGCCAGGCTGCTTATCTGGATGCTTCTGGCAACCTGACTACCAGCAACGCCGGCGGTGAAACTCAGGCCTCACTGAATAGCCTGATGTCAGCATCTTCAGCTGGCGCAGCAGCAACTACAGGTTCATACAGCTCTTCAGTTACCATGGTTGGTACTACTTACAACTTCAACACAGCTGATGCTGGCGATATGAAATACACCGCCACTATCTCTAAAGATGAAGTACAGGCAAAAGTAGCTTCTACTGATACAGCGGCCACAGCTGATACAGCGGTGACTTCATCATCTGTCAACTACACCTCTGGCGTGATGGCAGGAAGTATCGCTTTCGATAGCACAGGTGCAAACGTAGGTAAATCTAGCGATACCTATAAAACTGCTTCCGGCGACTTCACTGACGTTGCTCAGTACACTACGCAGTACAAAGTTGACCAGGATACTGGCTCAGTTACCGTAAATGCTAACCTGACCGGTGACGGTGCTTCAAACGACGTTGATAACTCCAGCAACAACAAGTTCGCTAAAACTGTAGGCGCTACTGCTTACGTTGCTGATGGTGGCAAAATCACCACTGAAACCACCAGCGCAGGTTCTGCAACTTCCGATCCGCTGGCGGCACTGGACGCAGCTATCAGCAACATCGACAAATTCCGTTCAAGCCTGGGTGCGGTGCAGAACCGTCTGGATTCAGCGGTAACTAACCTGAACAACACCACCACCAACCTGTCAGAAGCACAGTCTCGTATTCAGGATGCTGACTACGCGACCGAAGTTTCTAACATGTCTAAAGCGCAGATCATCCAGCAGGCAGGCAACTCCGTGCTGGCGAAAGCGAACCAGGTTCCGCAGCAGATTCTGTCCCTGCTGCAGGGCTAATCGCTCTCAACAAATCGCAAGATTGCAAATCCCGCTTCGGCGGGATTTTTTTATTGCCTCAGTTTATTCTTAATCGTAACCCTTCTGTTACAGATCCCGCCCGTTTTGCCGATAACTCCTACACATTGCCCGATTTCTCTTTTGCTCAGCTTCTGGAGTGTCCATGCGCTTCAATTACGACTTATTACCTGGGGAACGGCTCTCTTTCGAGGAGATCGCCAAACGCTACGCGCAGCACTATCCCGACGATAAAGAACTCACGGCGCGCGCCTTGCTCAGCCCCTCTACCAGCCCGCGCAAGCTGGTGATCCGCGCGGTCTTCGCCCATCAGGAGAGCAACAGCCCGCTGGAGGATCTGCTGTTTATCTCCAATGACAACGAACGAAAAAACTACCTGCGCCGCTTTGAGCACTACCTCAGGCAGCAGCTCCCTCTCCTCTATTTCCGTCGCAACGACGAGGATAAAAAAGCGAACCTGTGGCGGGTCATCGGTGAGAGCCGGGTGTATGCGATGCTCGATCCCTACTCGGCGGCGGCGCAGAACCTGTTGGCCAGCCGCGGCTACAAGCTGGTATTGATGCGTCAGGATGAAGAGGAGACTTGGTGGCAGCTGTTTGACCGCGAGGCGCATCCCTGTTTCGCCCAGTCGCGCCGCATCCAGTTTATCGTGGTGTTGAGCACGCCGCAGCATAAGGTGCCGACGGCGGTGATGGCGGGCGCCGAAGTGGGGCGGCAGGTCAAGGCGAAAGTGTTGCAGCGCGCCAGCCAGGCGGAGTTCGTCGCCGCGCTCAAAGCGCGCTACAGCGGCTGCGTCATCACCGGCACGCGTTTGATTGATCGTTACAGCTATTCGTGGCTGGAAGCCTGCCACATCGACACCACGGAAAATGAGGACGGCATGCTCGCCGACAACAGCGTCGACAATGGCCTGCTGCTGCGCAGCGATCTGCATCGTTTGTATATCAACCGGTTACTCACCATTGATGCGGAAAGCGGGCGCGTGCGCTTTCATCCCGGCGCGGAAGTGCAGGAAAACATTAGCGCCTTTTATCAGGACGTAGAGGGCCAAATCTGCGCGCTATGGAGTGCCGTGCCGCCCGCAACGCGGGAGAAGCTGCGTAATCAGCGCGGTTGAGCGACCTTGCGGCGAAAGGATTCGCCATCAATCATTACAAATCTGAAATAACCTCGCTTTTTCCCGCCTATTCCTTCAATCGATCGCCCTACAGAATTGGATAATCATGCCGATAACTTCATTAACGCAGGGTAGTCAACGTGAACGATCTCTATACCGCCGAAGGCGTGATGGATAAACATTCGCTGTGGCAGCGGTACGTCCCGCTGGTACGCCATGAAGCGTTGCGTCTGCAGGTGCGGCTGCCTGCCAGCGTTGAGCTTGACGATCTGCTCCAGGCGGGCGGCATCGGCTTGCTGAACGCGGTGGAACGCTACGACGCGCTTCAGGGGACCGCCTTTACCACCTATGCCGTGCAGCGCATCCGCGGCGCCATGCTGGATGAGCTGCGCAGTCGCGACTGGGCGCCGCGCAGCGTGCGTCGAAACGCGCGCGAAGTGGCCAGCGCGATGCATCAGGTGGAACAGGCGTTGGGGCGCGCGGCCAGCGAGCTGGAAGTGGCGCAACGGTTAAATGTTTCTCTGGAAGAGTATCGGCAGATTCTGCTGGATACCAATAACAGCCAACTCTTCTCTTACGACGAGTATCGGGAAGAGCACGGCGACAGCGCGGAGCTGGTGACGGAAGGGCACGAAGAGGCTAATCCGCTTCATCAGTTGATGGAAGGGAATCTGCGTGAGCGCGTCATTGACGCGATCGAGGCTCTGCCCGAACGCGAGAAGATGGTGCTCACACTGTACTACCAGGAAGAACTGAACCTGAAAGAGATTGGCGCGGTGCTGGAAGTGGGTGAGTCCCGCGTCAGCCAGCTGCACAGTCAGGCGATCAAACGCCTGCGCGCCCGGTTAACGGGAGCGCGCTGACGGCACTCAGTCCTGGCGATCCAAAAATATAAAAACCGGGGACTCAGCAATGGGAGCCAAAGCTAAAGCCAGACCTTTAAGCCGTTACCTTAAAGACTACAAGCACAGCCAGACTAACTGTTCGCACTGTGGCAAAGTGTTAGATCGCATGGCGCTGGTATTTCGCGGGCAGATCATCAATAAAGAGGCCATCGCGCGGATGGATCAAATGATTGACGATCAGGTCTGGATGAAATTACAGCCTGAACTGACGGCGCTTTGCCGCTTTTGCAGCGATATTTTTTGCAATACGCATCCGAATTACTTCGACATCATGGCGTTTAAACAGTATCTGTTCGAGCAGACGGAGATGAGCCACAGTACCATCCGTGAGTATGTGGTGCGGCTGCGTCGGCTGGATGAGATGCTGAAAGCCAAAAACTACCCCGCCGAGAAACTGGGCGGCGGCAGCTGGCACGAACGGCTGGAAAATCATCTGCCGGACGCCGGACACAATAATTACCGCATCGCGCTGCGCAAATATGACCAATTTTTGGGCTGGCAGCGCAGTTAAGAATTGTCCTGCCATTGTTGCTGTTGACTCAGCCAGCAACAATGGCGCGACCTGCGGGATTCCGGGTGATCCTTTTCGCATCTTCTGTAACACTGTAAGGATAATTGTGTAATGCCCCGGAGGCTGCATTGTCCTTACATCTTTTGCATCAATTTCCCCGCCTGGAGCTGCTGGGCGCGCCGACGCCGCTGGAGCATCTGCCGCGTCTTTCCGACTATCTTGGCCGCGATATTTTTATCAAACGTGACGACGTCACACCTGTCGCCCTAGGCGGCAACAAACTGCGCAAGCTGGAATTTCTCGCCGCCGACGCGCTGCGCCAGGGTGCCGACGTGCTGCTGACGGCCGGGGCGATTCAGTCCAACCACGTGCGCCAGACGGCGGCGGTGGCGGCGAAGCTCGGCCTGAAATGCGTGGCGCTGCTGGAAAATCCCATTGCGACCACCGCCCCGAACTACCTGCACAACGGCAACCGGCTGCTGCTGGATCTGATGGACGCGGAAGTGATCATGGTTGAGGCGCTGCATAATCCGCTGGCACAGCTGGAAGAGCAGGCGACCCGGCTGGAAGCGCAGGGCTTCCGGCCTTATATCGTGCCGGTGGGCGGCTCCAACGCGCTGGGGGCGCTCGGCTATGTGGAGTGCGCGCAGGAGATCGCCCATCAGAGCGAAGGGGTGGTCGATTTCGCCGCCGTGGTGGTCGCATCAGGCAGCGCGGGCACCCATGCCGGTCTGGCAGTAGGGCTGGAGCAGCTGCTGCCGGAGAGCGAGCTGGTCGGCGTCACCGTGTCGCGTAAGGTGGCGGATCAGCTGCCGGTGGTGGAGCGCATCCGTCAGCAGCTGGCGGAAAAGCTTGAGCTGCAGGCCCGCGCCCCCGTCACGCTGTGGGATGACTATTTCGCGCCGCGCTACGGCGAGCCGAATGAAGAGGGCATGGAAGCGGTGAAGCTGCTGGCGCGGCTGGAAGGGATCATGCTGGACCCGGTGTATACCGGCAAAGCGATGGCGGGATTGATCGACGGCATCAGCCAGCAGCGCTTCCGGCGCGAAGGGCCGCTGCTGTTTATTCATACCGGCGGCGCGCCGGCGTTATTTGCTTATCACCCTTCAGTCTGATGTAACCTCAGAAAAGGTTTATAATCCGTTTGTTAAACGCAGGCCGCCTGCGAAAACCGCGCGCGGCCAGGCATGACATCAGATAAGACATCAATAAAAAATGGGGTATCTATGATTTTCTCACAGGTTCGTCGCCAGCTGGTGATGGGTATGATGGCGGCGGCGCTGGTCGCCGGCGTAAACGTAAAAACTTTTGCGGCAGAAAATCTGCTCGCGACGATTAAAGATCGCGGCACGCTGCTGGTCGGGCTGGAAGGCACCTATCCGCCGTTCAGCTTTCAGGACGAGAGCGGCAAGCTGACCGGCTTTGAAGTCGAATTTGCCCAGCAGCTGGCGCAGCATCTGGGCGTTAAGGCGAGCCTGAAACCCACCAAGTGGGACGGTATGCTGGCGGCGCTGGATTCAAAACGCATCGACGTGGTAATCAATCAGGTCACGATTTCCGACGAGCGCAAAAAGAAATATGACTTCTCTACGCCTTACACCGTCTCCGGCATCCAGGCGTTGGTGCGCAAGGACAAAGAGGGCAGCATTACCAAACCGGAAGATCTGGCCGGCAAGAAAGTGGGCGTCGGCCTCGGCACCAACTACGAGCAGTGGCTGCGTGAAAACGTGAAAGGCGTCGATATCCGTACCTATGACGACGACCCGACCAAATATCAGGATCTGCGTTCCGGTCGCGTGGATGCGATTCTGGTGGACCGCCTCGCCGCGCTGGACCTGGTGAAGAAAACCGGCAACACCATGGCGGTCGCCGGTCCGGCCTTCTCGCGTCAGGAAGCGGGCGTCGCGCTGCGTAAAGGCAATGAAGATCTGCTGAAGGCGGTGGATCAGGCGATTGCCGATATGCAGAAAGACGGTTCGCTGGGCAAACTCTCCCAGAAATGGTTCGGCGCGGACGTGACGAAATAATGCAGGAAAGCTTACAACTGGTGCTGGATTCAGCACCTTTTTTACTCAAAGGGGCGCTGTTTACCCTGCAGCTGAGCATCGGCGGAATGTTTTTCGGCCTGGTGCTCGGCTTTCTGCTGGCGCTGATGCGTCTTTCCCGCTTCTGGCCGATTAACTGGCTGGCGCGCTTTTATGTCTCGATCTTTCGCGGCACGCCGCTGATCGCCCAGCTTTTTATGATCTATTACGGCCTGCCGCAGTTCGGCATTGAACTGGATCCGATCCCCTCGGCGATGATCGGCCTGTCGTTGAATACCGCCGCTTACGCCTCGGAATCGCTGCGCGGCGCCATCGCGGCGATCGAGCGCGGACAGTGGGAAGCGGCCGCCAGCATCGGCATGACCTCCTGGCAAACCCTACGCCGGGTTATCCTGCCGCAGGCGGCACGCACCGCGCTGCCGCCGCTCGGCAACAGTTTTATCAGCCTGGTGAAGGATACCTCGCTGGCCGCCACCATTCAGGTGCCGGAACTGTTTCGTCAGGCGCAGCTGATCACCTCGCGCACGCTGGAGGTGTTTACCATGTATCTCGCCGCCTCGCTGATTTACTGGGTGATGGCGACGGTGCTGTCGGCGCTGCAAAACCGGCTGGAAAACCATGTTAACCGTCAGGATCGGGAGGCCAAATGAGCGCCATAGAAGTCAGTAAACTGGTGAAACAGTTTAACGGCCAGACGGTGCTGCACGGCATCGATCTGGAGGTCGCTTCCGGCGAGGTGGTGGCGATTATCGGACCTAGCGGCTCCGGCAAGACCACGCTGCTGCGCAGCATCAACCTGTTGGAGGTGCCCGACAGCGGCACTATCAAAGTGGGCGAGATCACCATTGACGCCGCGCAGGCGATGAGCAAGCAGAAAGAGCAGGTGAGGCGTCTGCGTCAGCAGGTGGGCTTTGTCTTTCAGAACTTCAATCTGTTTCCCCATCGTTCGGTGCTGGAAAATATTATTGAAGGGCCAGTGATCGTGAAGGGCGAAGCGAAAGCGGAAGCGACCGCGCGCGCCCGTCAGCTGCTGGAGAAAGTGGGCCTGACGGGCAAAGAGAGCAGCTTCCCGCGTCGCCTTTCCGGCGGTCAGCAGCAGCGTGTGGCGATTGCGCGCGCGCTGGCGATGCGGCCTGAAGTAATTCTGTTTGATGAGCCGACCTCCGCGCTGGATCCCGAGCTGGTAGGAGAAGTGCTGAATACTATCCGGGCGCTGGCGCAAGAGAAGCGCACCATGGTGATCGTCACCCATGAGATGAGCTTCGCCCGCGACGTGGCCGACCGCGCTATTTTTATGGATCAGGGGCGCATCGTCGAGCACGGACCGGCTAAAACGTTGTTCAGCCAGCCGCAGCAGGCGCGAACCCGTCAGTTTCTCGAAAAATTTCTTAATCAATAACCGGGCGCGCGCCGTCACGTTGGCTGACGGCGCCGCTTTCGCGACGATGCTTATTGTCTGACATGGGCTAAATCTGAAACTATTTTTCCCCTCCATTGAATTTACACTGTTTATTCGCTTATCAATCCGCAAACTCATCACTTTGGTCAATAGTCACTCCGCTTTAAGATTCCGCCTGATTGTGGAAATCGTACAAATATAAATAATTCTTTACAAAACCCGTTACCGGAGAGATGCGAATGCGTGCCAATGCCGATAAAGATGTGCTGTGGATTAATACGCTTAAAGGAGGGTCGATCCTGCTTGTGGTGCTGCACCACACGATGATTACCACCTTTATGCCTTCCGTCGCTTTTCTTTCTGCCGGCACGCTGCCAGCAGAAATATGGATCGCTTTTAATAAATACCTTTCACCATTACGTATGCCCGCCTTCTTTTTTGTTTCAGGTTTGCTGGCAGCGAGCGCCATCAGTAAAAAAAGCTGGCGCGACATATTCACAAAAAAAGTCAGTAATATTGTTTATCTTTATTTGCTCTGGGGTACGATTCAGTGGCTGTGCATTTCCGGCTTCTCGCTGAATGTCATCGGCGAAAAACTCTCGACGGCAAAGAATGCCGCCTATGCCGCTTCGCTGCCCGAATTTATTAAACTGCTGATGCTCTCCATGACCAGCCTTTGGTATCTCTATGCGCTGGTCGGTTATTTTTTACTGAGCAAACTCTTTCATCGTCAAAAGCTCGCCTTGCTGGTTCTGGCCGTACTGGCTAATTATGCTGCGCAGCTGAACCTTGTTCCCGGCTGGGGGCCGACCAGCGTGGCGCAGAATTACCTCTGGTTTTTATCCGGCGCGTTTTTCAGCGCGGTGCTGATTACACTGAGCCAGTGCGAGCGCCGTCATCTCTGGCTGCTGGCTGCCGTTGCGCTAATGGGCGTAATACATCACGCTTTAGGCATTTATAAAAATCCGTTTTACAGCCTGCTGGCGATCGTCGGTGGCATCCTGTTTTGCCGTATGTTGAATCAGCGTCTGAATATGGCGTGGCTTAACTGGATTGGTCGCCATACGCTGCCGATATATGTCCTGCATCGTATCTATATCGAAGTGCTGGGACTAAGCACGCTGCTGACGGCGCGCCATTATCACTGGTTCTCCTCGCGCTGGTTCTCCCTGAGCTGGGCGCTGTTGCTGCCGGTAGTGGCCGTCTCGCTCTGTACTCTGCTGTCGCTCCTGACCTGGTCGTTGCTGAACCGCGGGCCGGGGCGCGCACTCTTTATCTATCCCCGCCTGCTGCGCAAGCCCCCGATCGCGCCGACGGCCACGCCGGTTCCCTGACGTCAGTAATAAAGGGCCTGCCTCGCAGGCCTTTTACCCTCGGTTAATTTCCCGCTTATCATCATTTTAATTTCGCCATTTTAATTCGCAGTGAATTAATCAGTGCCGCCCATCGCTGATTATTTTTTCACGCAGGCGCTGTCAATTATTTTCTGGTTTTTACCATCATCGTTTTGTCTTAAATAATTTCGTCTCTATCTTTGGCTTATTGTGCTGTTGCTTTCGCTTAGTGACTAAATAGCAGAATAAATAAATCAACTTGCCCGATTGTAAATAAACATCCTTGCGGGTAAATATTTGTATAGCCAGGGCCAACATAATATTTTTAAGATAATCGCTACATCTATAAGGATACGATTCCCCAATACTCGCTGAATAATCATAAAAGCCACGCGCACTTAAGCGCATTGCATTTGACACATCTGACCTACACAGCGGGAGTCGAATAATGAACAACACCAGGCGAGAAGAGATATTATGGGTTAACACCCTGAAAGGGGCCTGTATTTTGCTGGTAGTCCTTTATCATACGGTATTGCCCGGATTTGAGAGCACGCTGAAATATTTGTCAGCCGGAATGATCCCTGCTGAAATATGGGTGCAGTTTAATACCGTTTTATCGCCGTTGCGTATGCCTGCTTTCTTTTTCGTTTCAGGCTTGCTGGCGGCGAACGGCATTTTAAATCGGCCCTGGAAACAGGTATTCACCAGCCGAATCACCAATTTATTTTATCTCTATATTCTTTGGGGATTTATTCAGTGGTGGTCGATTATCGGCATATCGTCGGGAATTACCGGTCAGCGCATTTCGCAAAATTTGAATGCCGCCTATGCCGGCTCGCTGTTTGAATTCCTGAAGTTAACCTTTCTGGCGATGAGTACCTCCTGGTACTTGTACGGGCTGGGCATCTACTTTCTGTGCGCAAAATTATTCCATAAGCAGAAGGTCGCGCTGCTGGTGATTGCCGTGGCGCTTAACTATCTGGCGGTGGAAAAAATCATCCCATACTGGGGACCGCAGAGCGTGGCGCAATATTTCCTGTTCTTCCTGCTGGGCGCGTTCTGGAGCCAGACGATGCTGCGTCTGAGCGAATGGCGACGCGAAAACATTCTGCCCTGGGCGGCGCTGGCGGCGCTGTCGGGCATCCATATCATTTTCGGTCTGGATAAGAGCCTGTTTCTCTGTATCATCGCGGTGTTGGTCAGCGTAGCGGCCTGCCGCTGGCTGAATGCCCATTTCAACATGTCGTTTATGAACTGGATTGGGCGCAACACCTTGCAAATTTATGTGATTCACCGCATCTTTATTGAGTTTTTCGGCATGTCGGCGATCCTGTTCGCGCTGCATCATCACCTGTTTGAACAGGCCTGGTTCTCCGTACTGTGGGCCTGCTTCTATCCGCTGGCGATCGTCGGTGTCTGCTCGCTCTGTTCCGTCGCCGTCTGGTCGTTGACCAACCGCGGATTGGGTAAATCGCTGTTTATTTTCCCGACGCTGATCGGGCTGAAGAAGAAGGGTCAGCAGGTGGCGTAAAAAAAGCGGGGCGGGCCAAAGCCCGCCCCGTCTCTCACGTCGGCGCGTTTGCGTTTTCTTATCCGATGGTCATCAGGCTGGCGTTGCCGCCCGCTGCGGCGGTGTTCACGCTCAGCGAACGTTCAATCAGCAGACGCTCCAGCAGCAGATTGGTTTCGCCGCGCGCGAAGCCCTGCACCGACACAATCGCGCCTTCACGGGCGGCAATCTCCGCGCACAGGCTGCGCAGCTGGTCGGCGTCGCCGTGATAAATCACCGCGTCAAACTCGCCGTTCAGCGCATCCTGCGCCAGGTCGATGCGATCCTGCACCGCCTTCGGCAAGGTTTTGCGCAGATCGCGATGCAGCTCGTCATCCTGCCACAGCGCGCGGCTGCCAACGCTGGTGACGGCGGCAAGCTGAACCAGCGCATCCTGCTCGTTGTCGGCGATGCAGAGCACACGTTCGCGCGGCAACAGCGTGAAGGTGTTGCGCTCGCCGGTGGGACCCGGCAACAGACGCACGGTGCCCGACTGCGCCAGTTCGCCGTAGCGCTGACAGAGGGCGGCGAAGGTCGGCTTATCTTTCGCCCAGTCGCTCAGCGCCTGATGCGAGGCGGTTAACGCCTGACGCAGCGCCCTGTCCGCCGGGCGCTCGCTGTCCTGACGGTCGAAGGTAAGGCGCAGCGCGCCGTCCGGGCGGTGCGCCAGCAGACGGTAGAGGTAGAGCGGGCCGCCCGCCTTGGGTCCGGTGCCGGAAAGGCCTTCGCCGCCGAACGGCTGCACGCCGACCACCGCGCCCACCATGTTGCGGTTAACGTAGAGGTTGCCCACCTTCACGCCAGCGGTAACCTGCGCGATGGTCTCATCGATACGGGTATGCACGCCCAGCGTCAGGCCGTAACCCGAGGCGTTGATCTGCTCAATTAGCTGCGGAAGGCTGCTGCGGGAGAAACGCACCACGTGCAGCACCGGGCCGAAGATCTCTTTATCGAGATCGGCGACCTGATCCAGCTCAATCAGCGTCGGCTTAACAAAGGTGCCGGTCGCCCACTCTTTGCTGTCCTGCGCGATCTCCTGCGCCGCCTGATAGACGTTGAAACCTTTATTGCGCATCGCCTGAATATGGCGTTCGATGTTGGCCTTCGCTTCGGCGTCGATCACCGGACCGATATCGGTGGAGAGGCGCTCCGGGTTGCCCATGCGGCACTCCGCCATCGCGCCGCGCAGCATTTTCAGCGTGTGATCGGCCACATCTTCCTGAATGCAGAGCAGACGCAGCGCCGAACAGCGCTGGCCGGCGCTGTCGAAAGCGGAGGCGACGATATCCACCACTACCTGCTCGGTCAGCGCGGAAGAGTCGACGATCATGGCGTTAAGCCCGCCGGTCTCAGCAATCAGCGGCGTCGGACGTCCCTGAGGATCGAGACGGCCGGCGATATTGCGCTGTAGCAGCGAAGCCACGGCGGTGGAGCCGGTAAACATCACGCCGCGCACCCGCTCGTCGCCGGTCAGCTGCGCGCCTACCGTCTCGCCCTGGCCTGGCAGCAGCTGGATCACGCCCAGCGGCACGCCCGCATCCAGCAGGATTTGCACTGCCTGCGCGGCGATCAGCGGCGTCTGCTCGGCGGGTTTCGCCAGCACGCTGTTGCCCGCCGCCAGCGCGGCGGCGATCTGTCCGGTAAAGATTGCCAGCGGGAAGTTCCACGGGCTGAT
>DENB01000004.1:0-22508 GCA_002359495.1 Enterobacteriaceae bacterium UBA2655 | reverse complement strand
GCCGCGCGCTCGAGAATGGCGGCGCGTTCCTGCGGCGGCGTGGCGAACCAGATCGGACCGGCGTTGACCGCCGCGTCCAGCGCCAGCGAAACTTCCTGCTCCGTCGCTTCGCGCACCTGGCCGACCACGTCGGTCGGCGAGGCGGGGTTGAGCACCGGACGGGCTTCTCCTTCGCCCAGCTCGCCGTCAATCATCGGCTGCGCCAGCCATGGATGCGCGGCGCTGTTCAGCAGGGCACTGGAGAGCGAGGCGAGGCGATGTTCGTTCGCCATATCCAGACCGGCCGAGTTGACGCGTTTTTCGCCATAGAGATCGCGCGGCAGCGGAATTTTCGGGTGCGGCAGTCCTGTCGCGCCTTCGCTGACGCCCTGTTTTTCCACCGCCGTAACCGGATCGGCCACCAGCTCGTCGAGCGGCAGCGAGGTATCGGCGATGCGGTTGACGAACGAGGTGTTGGCGCCGTTTTCCAGCAGACGACGCACCAGATAGGCGAGCAGCGTTTCATGGGTGCCCACCGGCGCATAGATGCGGCAGGGACGGTTGAGTTTGCCGTCGGCCACTTTGCCCACTACCTGCTCATAGAGCGGCTCGCCCATGCCGTGCAGACACTGGAACTCATACTGGCCGGGATAGTAGTTGTTGCCCGCCAGCTGATAGATCGCGGCCAGCGTATGGGCGTTATGGGTCGCGAACTGCGGATAGATTAGATTCGGCGCCGCCAGCAACTTGCGCGCGCAGGCGAGATAAGAGATGTCGGTGTAGATCTTACGGGTATAGACCGGGTAGCCTTCCAGACCTTCCATCTGGGCGCGTTTGATTTCGCTGTCCCAGTAAGCGCCTTTCACCAGTCGGATCATCAGACGGCGGCGGCTGCGCTGCGCCAGATCGATCAGGTAATCGATCACGAAGGGGCAGCGTTTCTGGTAAGCCTGAATCACGAAGCCGATGCCGTTCCAGCCTTCCAGTTCCGGCTCGAAACAGAGTTTTTCCAGCAGGTCGAGAGAAAGCTCCAGACGGTCCGCCTCTTCGGCGTCGATATTGATGCCGATATCGTAAGAGCGCGCCAGCAGGGTCAGGGATTTCAGGATCGGATAAAGTTCTTCCATCACGCGTTCATACTGGGCGCGGCTGTAGCGCGGATGCAGCGCGGAAAGCTTGATGGAGATGCCCGGGCCTTCATAGATGCCGCGGCCGTTGGACGCCTTGCCGATAGCGTGAATCGCCTGCTGGTAGGAGAGCAGGTAGGCTTTGGCGTCGGCGGCGGTGAGCGCGGCTTCGCCCAGCATATCGTAAGAGTAGCGGAAGCCTTTCTCTTCCAGCTTGCGCGCGTTGGCCAGCGCTTCGGCGATGGTTTCGCCGGTAACGAACTGTTCGCCCATCAGACGCATCGCCATATCCACGCCTTTGCGGATCAGCGGCTCGCCACTCTTGCCGATGATGCGGTTCAGCGATCGGCTCAGATTCGCTTCGTTATGGGTAGAGACCAGGCGGCCGGTAAACAGCAGGCCCCAGGTCGCCGCGTTGACGAACATCGAGGGGCTGCGTCCCAGGTGCGACTGCCAGTTGCCGTTGCTGATTTTGTCGCGGATCAGCGCGTCGCGTGTCGGCTTATCGGGAATACGCAGCAGCGCTTCCGCCAGACACATTAGCGCGACGCCCTCCTGTGAGGAGAGAGAGAACTCCTGCAGCAGGCTTTGCACCATGCCGGCGCGTCCCGTTGCACCTTTTTGGTGCCGAAGCTTCTCGGCGAGGCGGTAAGCCAGCTGATGGGTTTTCTCCGCCAGCGGGGCAGGGAGGCGCGCCTGTTCTAGCAGCATCGGCACCGCGTCGGTCTCAGGACGACGCCAGGCGGCGGTGATCGCGGAGCGGGAAACCGACTGCGGCAGGATGTGTTCCGCGAACTCAAGGAAAGGCTGATGCGTCTCTTCCTGAGGCTGATCGTCGCCTTCCGCCTGACCATTCTGCAAGGGAATCTCCGGCAGGGATTCGCCAGCTTCCAATTGTGTTAAATAATTGAAAATAGCTTGTTTAATTAGCCAGTGCGGCGTCCGGTCAGCTTTCTGTGCGGCCAGTTTAATACGGTCGCGGGTGGCTTCATCAAGCTTCACCCCCATGGTGGTCATACCCATGAATAAAACACTCCTCAAATGATCAGCGATCCTGCGTGGCGAGCAATATCGCTCAGGTTGCAACTTTGTGCAACCGGGTAAATGTGAGCCAGTTAACACCCTCGGCGCGCAGGTCAAATTTAACAATTTCAAAAGCGGCATGGATATTGCTGCAAGAATCTCGCCAACCTGACGAAGCGCGTAAAATGCGGGTTACAACGAGGTGCAACTGAATTTTTGTGAGCTGGTGCAACCTCTGCGCATTTTTACGCACGCGCCAGGTGAAGTGTCTGTAACTGGTGTGTTAAATCCATTGTGCGCGCCGCGCCTTTGCGGCAGGATACCGCGCCACAGGAAATGAGACCGTTTCCGTGGCGCGAGATAGCCTGACTTTGTGCCTCGTTCCGGCAGGAAGAAAGGAAAAGATTTCCCCGTGGAAATCGACATTAAGTGGAGAGACAGATGACTGTAAGTACACCCATGCTGGTGACCTTTATTGTTTACATTCTTGGGATGGTATTGATTGGCTTTATCGCTTATCGATCAACAAAAAATTTCGACGATTATATTCTCGGTGGGCGTAGTCTGGGCAGCGTGGTTACCGCACTTTCTGCCGGTGCTTCGGATATGAGCGGTTGGCTGCTGATGGGCTTGCCGGGCGCGATTTTTCTTTCCGGCATTTCGGAAAGTTGGATCGCTATCGGTCTCACCATCGGCGCCTGGCTGAACTGGAAAATCGTGGCGGGTCGTCTGCGCGTGCAGACCGAGCATCATAACAATGCTCTGACGTTGCCGGACTTCTTTACCAGCCGCTTCGAAGACCACAGCAAAGTGCTGCGCGTCATTTCGGCGCTGGTTATCCTGATCTTCTTTACTATCTACTGCGCATCCGGCATCGTCGCCGGCGCACGTCTGTTTGAAAGCACCTTCGGCATGAGTTACGAAACCGCCATCTGGGCGGGTGCCGCCGCGACTATCCTCTATACGCTGGTGGGCGGCTTCCTTGCGGTGAGCTGGACCGATACCGTGCAGGCGGCGCTGATGTTCTTCGCCTTAATCCTGACGCCGGTTATTGTGATTATCGCCGTCGGCGGTCTGGACGATTCATTGGCGGTGATTGAAGCGAAGAGCCTGGAAAACCTCGACATGCTGAAGGGGCTGAACTTCGTCGCCGTGCTCTCGCTGCTGGGCTGGGGCCTGGGCTATTTCGGCCAGCCGCATATTCTGGCGCGCTTTATGGCGGCGGACTCGCATCGCTCCATTCGCACCGCGCGCCGTATCGGCATGACCTGGATGATCCTTTGTCTGGGCGGCGCTGTGGCGGTGGGCTTCTTCGGCATCGCCTATTTCCAGAACAATCCGGGCCAGGCGGCGGGCGTCAGCGAGAACGGCGAGCGCATCTTTATCGAGCTGGCGCGCATTCTGTTTAACCCCTGGATCGCCGGTATTCTGCTCTCCGCAATTCTGGCGGCGGTGATGTCGACGCTGAGCTGTCAGCTGCTGGTCTGCTCCAGCGCCCTGACGGAAGATCTCTACAAAGGCTTCCTGCGTAAAAACGCCAGCCAGAAAGAACTGGTGTGGATAGGCCGTCTGATGGTGCTGCTAGTGGCGTTGATCGCCATCGCGCTGGCGGCGAACCCGGACAACCGCGTGCTCGGCCTGGTCAGCTACGCCTGGGCGGGCTTCGGCGCCGCGTTCGGTCCGGTGGTGCTGTTCGGCGTCTGCTGGAAACGCATGACGCGCAACGGCGCGCTGGCCGGGATGATCATCGGCGCGGCGACCGTGCTGGTGTGGAAGCTGTATGGCTGGCTGGATCTCTATGAAATTATCCCAGGCTTCCTGTTCGCCAGCATCGCCATCGTCGTGGTGAGCCTGCTGGGACGCGAACCTTCCGCTGCGGCGCAGCAGCGCTTCAGCGCGGCCGAAGCGGAATTCCAGAGCCACTGATCCCGCTATTTTGCAACACAACGCCCATTTTGGTGAAAATGGGCGTTTTTTTCTTCCTGCTTCCCCGATTCGCCCTCGCAAAAGCAAAATTCTTTCCTGACGTCGCTTGTAATTCCTTTTACGATAATGATAATCGGTATCGTTTGTATTTACATTACTTGACGGAGCCTGACGCTCCTTAACATTTCATGAGGTTGGCGATGTTCGTCCCGTTTCTGATTATGCTGCGCGAAGGGCTGGAAGCGGCGCTGATCGTCTCGCTGATTGCCAGCTACCTGAAGCGCACCCAACGCACCCGCTGGTTTCCAGCGACGTGGGCGGGCGTGGTGATTGCCGTTGCGCTCTGTCTCGCGCTGGGTATCGCCATCAATGAAACCACCGGTGAGTTTCCGCAGAAACAGCAGGAGCTGTTTGAAGGCATCGTTGCGGCGATCGCCGTGATTATTCTGACTTACATGGTGTTCTGGATGCGCAAAGCGGCGCGCAACATCAAGGCGCAGCTGGAGGAGGCGGTGGGCCAGGCGCTGCACAAGTCGGGCGGCGGCCTGCCGCTGGTGCTGATGGTGTTTCTCGCCGTGGCGCGGGAAGGGCTGGAGTCGGTGTTCTTCCTGCTGGCGGCCTTTACTCAGGATGTAGGCTATGCGCCGCCGCTGGGCGCCGTGCTTGGCCTGATCGCCGCCGTCGCGCTGGGCATGTTGCTTTACTGGGGCGGCGTGCGGCTTAATCTGGCGCAGTTTTTCCGCTGGACCAGCCTGTTTATCCTGTTCGTCGCGGCGGGTCTCGCCGCCGGCGCGATCCGCGCCTTTCACGAAGCGGGGTTATGGAACTATTTTCAGGGCGTCGCTTTCGATCTGAGCGCCATGCTCTCCACGCATTCGCTGTTCGGCACGCTGCTTGAGGGCGTATTGGGCTATCAGGAAGCGCCCAGCGTCAGCGAAGTCGCGATTTACCTGCTTTATCTGATTCCGGCGCTGCTGCTTTTTCTGCTGCCCGCACGCCTCTCCACGGCGGGCGCAGGGGTGGCGCGCTGAGCGTTTAACGGTACGGTTTCCCGTGTCAGAGCCTTTATCAACCAGGGATACGATTATGACGATTCGCTTTCGCCGCCGCAGCGTGCTGGCTTCGCTGCTGACGCTTTCCGGCGCCGTTGCCGCAGCCGACGTGCCGCAGGTCACTGTCAGCGTTAATGATAAGCAGTGCGAGCCGATGATGTTATCGGTGAACGCCGGCAAGACGCAGTTCATTATCAAAAATAACAGCCAGAAAGCGCTGGAGTGGGAGATTCTGAAAGGGGTGATGGTGGTGGAAGAGCGCGAGAATATCGCGCCGGGTTTTACCCAAAAGCTGACCGCCAACCTCGACGCGGGGGAGTATGAAATGACCTGCGGCCTGCTGAGCAACCCGAAAGGCAAACTGAGCGTGAAGGAGAGCGGCGACGCGCCGCCGCAGAGCGGCCAGCGCGATCTGCTGCAGCTGGCGGGGGCGATTACTGCCTACAAAGCCTATGTGATGGAGGAGGCGGCGCAGCTGGTCGCCGGCACCAAAGACTTTACCGATGCGATAAAAGCGGGCGAAGTTGCCAAAGCGAAAGCGCTCTACGCGCCTGTGCGTCAGCACTATGAGCGGATCGAACCTATCGCCGAACTTTTCTCCGATCTGGACGGCAGCATCGACGCCCGTGAAGACGATTACGAGAAAAAAGCGGACGATCCCGCCTTTACCGGCTTCCACCGGCTGGAGAAAGCGCTGTTTGCCGATAACAGTAGCAAAGGCATGGAAGGCTACGCCGGGGGACTTTATAAAGATACGCAGGAGCTGGAACAACGCATCAGCCAGATGGCGTTCGCCCCGGCAAAAGTAGTCGGTGGCGCGGCGGGGCTGATCGAAGAGGTCGCCTCCAGCAAAATTTCCGGCGAGGAAGATCGCTACAGCCGTACCGATTTGTGGGATTTTCAGGCGAACGTCGAAGGGGCGCAGAAAATCGTTGAGCTGCTGCGTCCGCAGCTGACGCAAACCAATCCCGCGCTGTTAAAGAAAATCGACGCCAACTTCAGCAAAGTCGACGCGATTCTCGGCAAATACCGCAGCGGGCAGGGCTTCGAATCTTATGACAAGCTCACCAGCGCCGATCGCAACGCCATGAAGGGGCCGATTACCGCGCTGGCGGAAGATCTCTCTCTGCTGCGTGGAACGTTAGGTCTTGATTAAATATGAGTAAAAAGAAGGAGGTGGCGAAACCGTCGCGCCGCCGTCTGTTACAGGGGTTAGGCCTGTTGAGCGGGGCGGCCGCCGTCACGGGCGGCTGCCCGTTCCATGCCGCCGCTGACAGTTTTTCGCCAGGCACGGCGGCGCCCGATGCGCGCTATCAGGCGCAGCCCTGTTACGGTGCGCATCAGGCGGGGATCGTCACGCCGCAGCAGGCGGCGATGATGCTGGTGGCCTTCGACGTGCTGGCGGAAGACAAAGCCGGACTGACGCGGCTTTTTACCCTGTTAACGCAGCGTATCGCCTTTCTCACCCAGGGCGGCGTCGCGCCGCAGGTGGAGAACCCGCGTCTGCCGCCAGCGGATTCCGGCATTCTCGGCGCGGAGATCTACCCCGATAACCTGACCATCACGGTTTCGGTCGGGCAGTCGCTGTTTGACGACCGTTTCGGATTGCAGGCGCAGCAGCCGAAAAAGCTGCAGAGGATGACGCGCTTTCCCAATGATTCGCTGGATGCCGCGCAGTGCCACGGCGACCTGCTGCTGCAGATTTGCGCCAATACCAACGTCACCGTGATCCATGCCTTACGCGACATCATCAAGCACACCCCCGATCTGCTGAGTCTGCGCTGGCGGCGCGAGGGATTCATTTCTGAACACGCGGCGCGCAGTCAGGGCAGGGAAACGCCGATTAACCTGCTGGGATTCAAAGACGGCACCGCCAATCCCGACACGCGCGATAACAAGCTGATGGATCGGCTGCTCTGGGTGACCGCCGATCAGGATGAACCTCTCTGGGCGCGCGGCGGCAGCTATCAGGCGGTGCGTATCATCCGTTTCCATGTCGAAATGTGGGATCGCACGCCCTTCGGCGAACAGCAGACCATCTTCGGACGCGAAAAGCTGAGCGGCGCGCCGCTGGGCATGCGGCACGAGCACGACGAACCCGATTATACGCAGGATCCCGATGGCGAGATCATCGCGCTGGACGCGCATATCCGGTTAGCTAATCCGCGCACGCCAGATAGCGCCAGCAGCCTGATGCTGCGTCGGGGCTACAGCTATTCCGCCGGTATTTCGGCAGCGGGACAGCTTGATATGGGCCTGCTGTTTGTTTGTTATCAGCATGATTTAGAAAAAGGCTTTATCAGCGTGCAAAAACGTCTTAACGGCGAAGCGCTGGAGGAATATATACGTCCGACAGGGGGCGGTTATTTTTTTGTTTTACCCGGCGTGCCGGATAAAAATCATTATCTGGCGCAGTCTCTGCTGGAAGTTTGATTATTTTTTCATCTACTGCCTTTGGTTGTTCATTTTTGCCACGGGGGCGCGCTTTCCTTTCATTTCGCTGCGGTTGTTTCACTTTTTTACGAATTTTCCGAAAGGGTTGCGCGCCGGGGTAAATTAATAACCCCTTGAAAACATGGCGCTACTTTATTCTTTTGCCGGCAGACTTAGCCAGTGCTGTAGGGTTTTGTTTGCCGCCGTGTAAAAATAGAGTTGCAAATTACCTTAAATGTGATGCACTTTAATCATATGCGTAATCGGACGTGCTGATGTTTCACTCTGGAGATCGCGAATGGGTAAGTCCTTACAAGGACAATCGGATTATCTTCTGACATCGCGTCATCACGCGGGGGTTTTTCTCCCCCGACAAACTCTTCTTCACCGTTATTTTTCCTTAAATCAATCCATTTATTTTCTCCAACCGGCGCGCAGCGGCGTTTCGGCATGGTTGCGCGCCTCTGTTAAGGGCTTGTCACGGCTTACAAGGAAGCCAAAAAACCTCTAAAGCGTTCACGTAATCGCATCGGGCGTATGCCCGGCGCGGGAAATGAAACCAACTGTAAGGTGCCACTATGGGAAGACAGAAAGCAGTGATCAAAGCGCGTCGGGAAGCAAGAAGAGTGCTTCGCAATGACTCCCGCAGTCATCGGCAGCGTGAAGATGAGTCGGTCACTTCGCTCGTGCAAATGGGTGGGTTGGATTCCATCGGCATGGCGCGCGATTCGCGCGATCGTTCACCGATCGAAGCCAGAAATGATGCTCAGGCGCACTATCTTAACGCCATAGAAAAGAAACAGCTGATCTTCGCAACCGGTGAAGCGGGTTGCGGCAAGACCTGGATCAGTGCCGCGAAAGCCGCGGAGGCCCTGATAAACAAGGATGTTGAAAGGATTATCGTTACGCGCCCGGTGTTGCAGGCGGATGAAGATCTCGGTTTTCTCCCCGGCGATATTTCCGAGAAGTTCGCTCCCTACTTCCGGCCGGTCTATGACGTTCTGGTTAAACGTCTTGGCGCTTCCTTTATGCAATACTGTCTGCGTCCCGAAATCGGCAAGGTGGAGATCGCGCCTTTTGCCTATATGCGCGGCAGAACCTTTGAAAATGCCGTGGTGATTCTGGATGAGGCGCAGAACGTAACCGCCGCGCAGATGAAGATGTTTCTTACCCGCTTGGGCGAGAACGTCACGGTGATCGTCAACGGCGATATCACCCAGTGCGATTTGCCGGCGGGGGTTAAATCCGGCCTCGGCGACGCGCTGGCGCGTTTCGAAGAGGATGAGATGATCGGTATCGTGCGTTTCGGCAAAGAAGACTGCGTGCGGTCGGCGCTGTGCCAGCGCACGCTGCACGCCTACGGTTGATTAAGGAAAGTGCGAACAAACCCGGCTGCGGCCGGGTTTTTTGTGGGATTTATCGCGCCCGCAGGCTCCGCTGTCCAACCGGCTGCGCCGGTTGTCGAACCCCGGCGGGGGTTCTCATCACCCCCCTCACGGCAGAATATAAACGAAAAAAGCCTGAACTCTCGTTCAGGCTCTCTTCTAAATGATGGCGGTGAGGGGGGGATTCGAACCCCCGATACGTTGCCGTATACACACTTTCCAGGCGTGCTCCTTCAGCCACTCGGACACCTCACCACATTTTTGTTTGCTGACCTTGCCGGGTCAACGGGGCGCTACTATAGGGATCCGGTTAAAAAGGGTCAAGCACTATCTTTCTCTTTTTTTCTATCCGCTTAAGCTGTGAGCGAATCGCTTTATCTCTCGCCAGATACAAACCGCCGTCATCTAAATTACACGCTTAATACACAAAATCGTCACAGTTATTTCTCAGACTTACATTCCGAATACCCGGCTTATTTTCCCGTATAAGGACAAACTGAATGAAATATGCTCGCCTGTTTACGATTTCTTTGCTTGCTGCTATGACCTCCGCTTATGCCGTCGCCGAGACACAAGACTATTCCCGCGCCGCGCAGGGCGATTTGACCCAGCCGGGCGGCGCCCGTCGCCTGACGCAGGACCAGACGGAGATGCTGAAAGCCTCGCTCAGCAACGGGACGGCAAAGAACGTCATTCTGCTGATCGGCGACGGCATGGGCGATTCGGAAATCACCGCTGCGCGTAACCTGGCGATGGGCGCGGGCGGCTTTTTCAAAGGCATCGATGCGTTGCCGTTGACCGGCCAGTACACCCACTACTCGCTGGACAAAAAGAGCCACAAGCCGAGCTACGTCACCGATTCCGCCGCGTCGGCCACCGCCTGGTCCACCGGCGTCAAAACTTATAACGGCGCGCTCGGCGTGGATGTGAACGGCAAGGATTACGTCACCATTCTGGAGCTGGCGAAAGCGGCGGGCAAAGCCACGGGCAACGTCTCAACCGCTGAGCTGGAGGACGCCACGCCAGCGGCGCTGGTTTCCCACGTCACCTCGCGCAAATGTTACGGACCGGAGCAAACCAGCGCGCTTTGCTCCAGCAACGCGCTGGAGCAGGGCGGCAAGGGATCGATTGCCGAGCAGCTGCTGAAAACCCGCGCCGACGTCACGCTGGGCGGCGGCGGCAAAACCTTCGGCGAAAGGGCTAAAGCGGGCAAGTATAAAGGCAAAACCCTGCGCGAGCAGGCGCAAAGCATGGGCTATCAGCTGGTCAGCGATCTGAACGGCCTGCACGCCATCAACAGCGCCAGCCAGGATAAGCCGCTGCTGGGCCCGTTCGCCGAGGGCAATATGCCGGTGCGCTGGCAGGGACCAAAAGCCAGCTACCACGGCAATATCGACAAGCCGGTAGTTACCTGCGAACCGGCGAAAGACCGACCCGCTTCCGTGCCGACGCTGGCACAGATGACGAAAAAAGCGATTAGCCTGCTGAGCAAAAATGAAAAAGGCTTCTTCCTGCAGGTGGAAGGCGCCTCGATCGATAAACAGGATCATGCGGCGAACCCGTGCGGCCAGATTGGGGAAACCGTTGATCTCGACGAAGCGGTGCAGAAAGCGCTGGAATTCGCCCGCAACGACGGCAGCACGCTGGTTATCGTCACCGCAGACCACGCGCACAGCAGCCAGATCGTCGAAAACGGCACCAAGGCGCCGGGACTGACCCAGGCGCTGAACACCAAAGACGGCGCGGTGATGACCATCAGCTACGGCAACTCGGAAGGGGATTCGCAGGAACATACCGGCACGCAGCTGCGTATCGCCGCTTATGGCCCGCATGCGGCTAACGTGGTGGGCCTGACCGATCAGACCGATCTGTTTTATACCCTGCGCGACGCGATGGGCATTCAGTAAAGAAAAAGGGCGGACATTGTGTCCGCCCTTTGGCTTAGCTTTTCACCCGGTTGGCAAAGCTTTTACGCAGCTTTTGCAGCTTCGGCGGGATCACCGCCATGCAGTAGCCGTTGCGCTGGCCCGCCCCTTCCCAATAATCCTGATGATAATCTTCCGCCGGATACCAGGCTTTCAGCGGTTCGATGGTGGTGACCACCGGATCGCGATGATCTTCCTGAGCGCGCGCGATCGCCGCGCGGGCTTCCGCCTCCTGCTGTTCGTTGGCCGGAAAAATGGCCGAACGGTATTGCGTGCCGATATCGTTGCCCTGACGGTTCAGCTGGGTCGGATCGTGAGTGGCGAAGCTGATATCCAGCAGGTCGCCATACTTTAACTGCGCCGGATCGAAACCGATGCGGATCGCTTCCGCATGGCCGGTCGCGCCGCTGCATACCTGCTCATAGGTCGGGTTAGGGCGATTGCCCCCGGTATAGCCGCTCTCAACCGACTCGACGCCGATCACGTCTTTGAATACCGCTTCTGTGCACCAGAAACAGCCACCCGCGATCACTGCGTATTCGATTGCCATAATTGCTTACTCCTGTCCAGGTATAGTGCTTTAACAGTGGGGACAGCCCGTGAGAAATTCAACCGGCTTTAAATTAACATTTCTGGTTTAAAATCACGGCTCTGGTCCAGCACCTTGTCGCTCATTACGGTAAAACGCCCCTCGCCGGTATAGTGCAGCGTAGTGGGGAATTCCGGTTTCTCTGCCACATGCGCTTTGACGATCTCAAAAATAAACAGGTTATAGTTATCGACCATCGAATCGTCGTAGAGCTGGCATTCAAAGCTGGCGAAGCACTCGCCGATCAGCGGCGCATTCACCTTGCTGGCGGGTTCGGCGGTCAGGTTGTAGGCAGCGAACTTATCCAGCTTGTCGCCGTGGCTGTTGCCGATGGCGACCACCGCGTCGGTCAGCTCGACCGTCGGAATATTGAGCACGCACTGGCCGCTGTTGCGGATCAGTTCATGGCTGTGGTTCATGCCGGAGATCATGCAGCCCACCAGCGAAGGCGAAAACTCCAGAATGGTATGCCAGCCCAGCGTCATAATGTCGCTGTGCTCTTCATACTGCGAGCTGAGCAGCAGCACCGGACCCGGCTCAAGATACTTACGCGCTTTCTCGACGGGAAAGTCGATTTTGTGGATGCGTTGGCTCATGGCGTTACTCCTCTGTTCAGGAATCTGCCTTTAAGTGTAGTGGCAACGCCCCGATGCGGAGCCGCTTGTGGCTAAGGAACTGACAATGATGGAGTCAATTCCGCTACCCGCTGCGCTTTTAGCCGCACCTCGTCTGGTAAATCCGGGAATGTTGTCTACACTTTACCTTGATGATGTTCGCTGTCAGGTTGATGTGTCAGAAATAACTTAGTTTTTTGCGGAGTGTTACCCATTAAAATCAGCAGTTGTACGGTTAAACCACCTCGCTTTCAGGCATCCTCTTTTACTCCCTCATTGCCTGTTCTGACCGCATCTCTCCTTTCTGTGACATTAGTCACTCCTCACGCGATGGCGATTCAGGTACGCAATCTGACCCGCCCGAACAGGCGCCTGACGTCAGGTTGCGCATCGCGTAATACCATGCAAACAGGAGGAAAAGTGTGACCCAGGCTGCATATGAACACAGCACGCTGCCCGCGCTGAGCGGCGGTCTGTACGCGTTCTTTTTCGATGTGGACGGCACTCTGGCGGCAATACAGCCGCGTCCCGAAGATGTGTTTATTCCTGAAACGGTGCGTTCGCACCTTTCTCAACTTTCTGAGTTATCTCATGGGGCGCTGGCGCTGGTCTCCGGCCGTCCCATTGCCCAGCTCGACCTGCTGGCGGCGCCGTTGATCGCGCCTGCGGCGGGCGTGCATGGCGCGGAACGGCGCGACGCGCACGGTGAAATCCAGCGCGTTGCCCTTGATGCGGACGTCGAGCAGGCGTTGCGTCATCAGCTGCAGGACGCCGTCGCGCAGTGGCCCGGCACCCAGCTGGAAATAAAAGGTATGGCTTTCGCGCTGCATTATCGTCAGGCCATGCAGTATGAACAGGCTGTTCTGCAACTGGCGGAGCAGGCGGTTGCGCAGTTTCCGGCGCTGGCGCTGCAGCCGGGCAAGTGTGTGGTTGAAATTAAACCGCAAGGCATTAATAAAGGCGCTGCCATCGAAGCCTTTATGCGTGAAGCACCTTTCACCGGACGGATCCCGGTGTTTATTGGTGACGATCTTACGGATGAGAAAGGATTTCTCGCGGTAAACGCCATGCAGGGCATATCCGTGAAAATTGGAGAAGGTTCCAGCCAGGCGCGTTACCGCCTCAAAGGGGTAAACGAGGTTTATCAATGGCTTGAACAAATACTATTACAATTAAAGCAAGACAAGACAACGTCGGTAAGGAGTCAAGGTTATGAGTCGCTTAGTGGTCGTATCTAACCGTATCGCTATTCCTGATGGGTCAAAAGCCAGTGCGGGCGGTCTCGCCGTCGGCATTCTTGACGCATTGAAAACCACCGGAGGTTTATGGTTTGGATGGAATGGAGAAATAAGCGAAATCTCCGGTGAAGATGAAGACGATAACGCTTTATCTCAAATGGAACATGACGGCATTACCTACGCCTCTTTTCCTCTTAGTCAGAACGATTACGACCTTTATTACTGTCAGTTTTCCAATACCGTTATCTGGCCCGCATTTCATTATCGCCTCGACCTTGTTCAATTCCAGCGCGAAGCCTGGGACGGCTATTGCCACGTAAACGAGTTACTGGCGAAACGTCTGCAGCCGCTGATTAAGCCAGACGATATTTTATGGATCCACGATTATCATTTGCTGCCGTTTGCCGCCGCGCTGCGTAAATTAGGCATTATCAACCGAATCGGTTTCTTTTTACATATTCCGTTCCCCACGCCAGAAATCTTTAATGCGCTGCCACCGCACCAGGAATTACTGGAGATGCTTTGCGATTACGATCTGCTGGGCTTTCAGACTGAATCCGATCGCCAGGCTTTTCTCGAATCCCTTGGTCAGCTGACGCAATTGCAAAATAAAGGCGAAAAAACCCATCGCGCTTTTGGCCATACCTTTATGACCGAAGCCTATCCGATCGGTATTGAGCCGGACAGCATTAAAGAGATGGCGGAAGGGCCGCTGCCGCCGAAAATGGCGGCAATGAAACGCGAGTTGGGCGATGCGAAAAATATTATTGCCTGCGAACGTCTGGATTATTCCAAAGGTTTGCCGGAGCGTTTTCTGGCTTATGAAGCGCTGCTGGAGAACTATCCTCAGCATCGTGGGAAAATTCGCTATTCACAGATTGCGCCAACCTCGCGCGGCGATGTGCAGGCCTATCAGGATATCCGGCATCAGCTGGAGACCGAGGCGGGGCGTATCAACGGCAAATATGGTACGCTCGGCTGGACGCCGCTCTACTATCTCAACCAGCATTTCGATCGCCGTCTGCTGATGAAAATTTTCCGCTTAACCGATGTAGGCTTGGTGACGCCGCTGCGAGACGGTATGAACCTGGTGGCGAAAGAGTATGTCGCGGCGCAAGACCCTGACGATCCGGGCGTTCTGGTGCTATCGCGTTTCGCCGGCGCCGCCAATGAACTGACTTCGGCGCTGATTGTTAACCCTTACGATCGCGACGAAGTGGCTGCCGCGTTGGATAAAGCGCTGACCATGCCGCGTACGGAACGTATCTCCCGCTACAACGATATGATGCAGGTACTGCGTAAAAACGACATCGCCAACTGGCGCGAAACCTTCCTGAAGGATCTGCGCACCGTTGCCGATCGTCATGACGAGCAGGGCGCCGACAGCAAGGTCGCCACCTTCCCTAAACTGGCTTAACGGGTACCGCTTCTGGCGCGCCGACATGCGCGCCAGAAGATTTCTGCTTTAAATGTAACCTTGTAACACCTTGCCATTTTTCGCTATCTCTCTGTCTTTACTTCAGCAGAAACTCTTGTCTGCGGCTTAACAGTCCAGGTGACTGTAAATACTCGATTTAATTTCCCCGCCCAATTTTTAAGCGTCTCGCCGCAGAAAATCGCTTTTTTCACGCCCCAGGCTAAAGTTCGTCGCCCGGCTGCCGATACTTTTGCTGGACCACAGTGTCACTGCCATAATTCATTCATGATTCTAATGTAACTCATTGTTACATCTCCTGCCTCTCACTAAACATAAGCCAACAACTGTTAACGATACGTTGCCGCAATAGCGGGAATGGGTTTTCGGCTATCCGCGATTTCTGCATTCGGTTTACCTGGGTGATTACATTAAGTTATTAATTTTTAAGCAGTTGCTTAAATGCATAAACAGAGTTTTATTCTGCATGTAGCTGCATAACCAGATAACTATAGGGTATTAATCGCAGAAGGGCAGAGAAAAGATCGCCTCGGCCCTGACGGTTCGCATTAACATTTAGATAACTTTGTTAAGACGAAACGATAAGCTTTGCGCTGCTTTTTTGTACAAAAAGCAGACAACAGAAAAGCAATGCTGAAGCTTCCTAAAAAAAATTTGCCTTAAAAATGTGATATGGATCACACTTTATCTAAAATTTCACAAGTCTGTCGTTGTATGTAGATATCAGAACGGATAGATTTGCGTGGAATTCGGATTAGTCTTAAAAAAATGTAAGCAGACGTCAGGGAAGAGGGTTACAACTCGATAAAAGAATGGCCTGGAGTTTTGACTGTTACTGAATCCTTTCCCCATCTGGAAATGAAACGACTTTCAGTAAACGTTTGGCTTTTGCCTGATTAATTTTGCCATCTTTAGATTTACCAACCAGCAGCCCGAAACGCAGACTTTTATCTGCGGTAGTTTCAAGTAGCGTCTATCAGGATGGAAAAATGGGTACATCAGAATTACTAAAACATATTTATGACATCAATCTGTCATATTTATTGCTTGCGCAACGTTTGATTAACCAGGAAAAAGCTTCAGCAATGTTTCGTTTAGGTATTGATGAACCTATGGCGGATGCATTGTCAAAATTAACTCTGCCGGAAATGGTTAAATTAGCTGAGACCAATCAGCTGGTCTGCCAGTTCCGCTTTAATGACCATAATCATATTAATCGCCTGACGCAGGAATCTCGCGTGGATGATTTACAGCAAATCCATACGGGCATATTACTTTCCAGTCGTTTATTGCGTAACGCGTCTAAAGAAGAAACCGTTGCGAAAAAGAGGGCGGTGTAATGAGCGAAAAAAGCATCGTACAAGAAGCGCGCGATATTCAACTGGCGATGGAATTAATATCCCTGGGCGCGCGTTTACAGATGCTGGAGAGCGAAACGCAGCTTAGCCGCGGTCGCTTAATTAAGCTTTATAAAGAGCTGCGCGGCAGCCCGCCGCCAAAAGGCATGCTGCCGTTTTCTACCGACTGGTTTATGACCTGGGAACAGAATATTCACGCCTCTATGTTCTGCAACGCCTGGCAGTTTTTACTGAAAACCGGCCTGAGCAGCGGCGTGGATGCGGTAATTAAAGCGTATCGCCTTTATCTCGAGCAGTGTCCGCAATCGGACGAGGGCCCGCTGTTGGCGCTGACGCGCGCCTGGACCCTGGTGCGATTCGTTGAAAGTGGCATGCTGGAACTGGCCGACTGCAAATGCTGCAGCGGCAGCTTTATCAACCATGCGCATCAGCCGGTCGGCAGCTTTGTTTGCAGCCTCTGCCAGCCCCCGTCGCGCGCGGTAAAAAGACGTAAACTTTCTGCAGATTCTGCCGATACCCTTCCACAACTGCTGGATGAACAGGTTAAACACGCCGTTTAAGTTTGTTCGCAACGTGGAAGCAATCCAGCAGCGGTTAATACCGCTGCTTTTTTTTGCCTTGCGTTTGGGAATAACACCTGCGGCTCTCTGGCTTAACTTCCACCAACACGTTACGGACGTAAGGATTTTGTGTGCTGATTATATTGGGTTATATCGTGGTCATTGGTTCCGTGTTGGGGGGCTATATGATGGTCGGCGGCCATCTTGGCGCGCTTTACCAACCTTCGGAATTATTGATTATCGGCGGAGCGGGAATCGGCGCCTTTCTGGTCGGCAACAATGGCAAGGCAATTAAGAAAACCTTAAAAGCGCTGCCGTTGTTAATGCGCGGATCAAAATATAACAAATCTGTTTACATGGACTTAATGGCGCTGCTCTATCGTTTGATGGCGAAATCGCGCCAGCAGGGGATGCTGTCGCTGGAAAGCGACATTGAAGATCCCAGCCAGAGTGAAATTTTCGCTAATTACCCGCGTATTCTTGCCGATAAACAACTGGTCGACTTTATTACCGATTATTTACGCCTGATGGTCAGCGGAAATATGAACGCCTTCGAAATCGAAGCGTTGATGGATGAAGAGATCGAGACCTACGAACATGAGTGCGAGGTGCCAGCGCAAAGTATAGGCGCAGTGGGCGACGGACTGCCGGCATTCGGTATCGTAGCGGCGGTAATGGGCGTGGTTCATACCCTGGCGTCGGCGGATCGTCCGCCGGCGGAACTGGGCGAGCTGATCGCTCACGCGATGGTGGGAACCTTCCTCGGCATCCTGCTGGCGTACGGCTTTATTTCGCCGCTGGCGAACGTGCTGCGCCAGAAATGTTCGGAGACCACCAAAATGTTGCAGTGCATTAAGGTCACGCTGTTATCCAGCCTGAACGGCTATGCGCCGCAAATCGCCGTCGAATTCGGCCGTAAAACGCTCTATTCCGCCGATCGTCCCTCTTTCAGCGAGCTGGAAGAGCACGTACGCAATGCGAAAAATCCGGCTAAGCAGGCATCGGGTGAAAGTGCATGAAGCATGAAAATCGCCCCATTATAGTGGTTAAAAAGCGCAAGGGGCATAAACATGAGGGCGCGCACGGCTCATGGAAAATCGCCTATGCCGACTTTATGACGGCGATGATGGCGTTTTTCATGGTGATGTGGCTGATCGCCATCGCTAACCCGAAAGAGCTGACGCAGATTGCCGAGTATTTCCGTACGCCGCTAAAGGTGGCGTTAACCGGAGGACAGCGCAGCAGCGACAGCGAAAGCCCGATCCCCGGCGGCGGCGACGATCCCACCCGCAAAGAGGGCGAAGTGCACAAGACCGTGGATATGGATGCGCAGAAGCGTCAGCTGGATGATATCCGCCTTAACCGCCTGCGTGAAAAGCTGGATCAGCTGATCGAAGCGGACCCGCGTCTGAAAGCCCTGCGGCCGCACCTGATTATCAACATGGTGCAGGAGGGGTTGCGCATACAGATTATCGACAGCCAGAACCGGCCGATGTTTAAAACCGGCAGCGCCGAGGTGGAGCCGTACATGCGCGACATCCTGCGCGCCATTGCGCCGATCCTGAACGATATCCCGAACAAAATCAGCCTGGCGGGCCATACCGACGACTTTCAGTACGCCTCCGGCGATCGCGGCTACAGCAACTGGGAGCTGTCCGCCGATCGCGCCAACGCGTCGCGTCGCGAGCTGATTATCGGCGGGCTGGCCAGCGACAAGATGCTGCGCGTGGTGGGCATGGCCGACACCATGAAACTGAAAAACCGCGGCGGTGACGATGCGGTCAACCGCCGCATCAGCCTGCTGGTGTTGAACCATGACACCCAGGCGGCGATTGAAAAAGAGAACGCCGAGAGCGACGCCGTACAGGTCGCCGACCCGGCGGCGATACCACAAATCACCGAGCCGAAGCCTCCGGGCGACAGCGTAGTGAATACAGACCACTCCTCACAGCAGAGGTGATCCCGTGAGCATGGACATCAGCGATTTTTACCAGACGTTTTTTGACGAGGCCGATGAGCTGTTAGCGGATATGGAGCAGCACCTGTTGGGACTGGATCCCCAGGAGCCTGACGCCGAGCAGCTGAACGCCATCTTTCGCGCCGCCCATTCGATTAAGGGCGGGGCAGGCACGTTCGGTTTTACGGTATTACAGGAAACCACCCATATCCTGGAAAATATTCTGGATGGTGCTCGCCGCGGCGAGATGCAGCTCAGCACCGACATCATCAACCTGTTTTTGGAAACTAAAGATATTATGCAGGAACAGCTCGATGCGTATAAAACCGCGCAGGAGCCGAACGCAGAGAGTTTTAACTACATCTGCGAAGCGCTGCGCCAGTTGGCATTAGAGGCCAAAGGCTTGTCGATCGAGGCGCCGACCCCGGCCCCGGCGGCGGCATCCGCAGAGCCTGCGCCGACGGCCGTCGGCGGCGCAGGATTGCGCATTCAGCTGGTCGATCTCAAAGAGAAAGAGGTCGATCTGATGCTGGAAGAGTTGGGCAACCTTGGCCAGCTCAGCAATATCCAGAAAGGGGCGACCTCGCTGGAAGCGAACATCGAGGGCGTCAGCAAAGACGATATCGTCGCGGTGCTCTGTTTCGTGATTGAAGAAGCGCAGATCCGTTTCCCTGAGGTCGGCGCGCCGTCAGAAGCGCCATTGGAAGCGTCGGCTGCCGCCGAGGCGGAAACGTTGGCACCCGTCGAACAGGTCGCCACGGTCACGGAAATCGCCCCGGCGGCGAAGCGCGAAACCAAGCGCGCGGCGGCTCCGGCGAAAGTCAGCGAGTCGAGCAGCATCCGCGTCGCGGTGGAAAAGGTCGATCAGCTGATCAACCTGGTAGGCGAGCTGGTGATCACCCAGTCGATGCTGGCGCAGCGCTCCGGCGAACTGGATCCGGTGGCGCACGGCGACCTGCTGAACAGCATGGGTCAGCTGGAGCGCAACGCGCGCGATCTGCAGGAATCGGTGATGTCCATCCGTATGATGCCGATGGAGTACGTTTTCAGCCGCTTCCCGCGCCTGGTGCGCGACCTCGCCAGCAAGCTCGGCAAAGAAGTTGAGCTGACGCTGCTCGGCAGCTCCACCGAACTGGATAAGAGTCTAATCGAACGCATTATCGATCCGCTGACGCACCTGGTGCGCAACAGCCTGGATCACGGCATTGAGGCGCCGGAAAAACGCCTCGCGGCAGGCAAAGTGGCGATCGGCAACCTGACGCTCTCGGCGGAACATCAGGGCGGCAACATCTGTATCGAAGTCAGCGACGACGGCGCGGGCCTGAACCGCGAGCGCATCCTGGCGAAAGCGATCTCCTCCGGCCTGCCGGTGAGCGAGAACATGAGCGACGAAGAGGTCGGCATGCTGATCTTCGCGCCGGGCTTCTCCACCGCCGAGCAGGTGACAGACGTGTCCGGGCGCGGCGTCGGCATGGACGTGGTGAAACGGAACATTCAGGAAATGGGCGGCCATGTGGAGATCGCCTCGAAGCAGGGTAAAGGCACCACTATCCGCATTTTGCTGCCGCTGACGCTGGCGATTCTGGACGGCATGTCGGTGCGCGTGGCGGACGAAGTCTTTATCCTGCCGCTGAACGCGGTGATGGAGTCGCTGCAGCCGCGCGCCGAAGAGCTGAAGCCGCTGGCGGGCGGCGAGTGCGTGCTGGAAGTGCGCGGCGAATATCTGCCGCTGGTGGAGCTGTGGAACGTGTTCGACGTACAGGGCGCGAAAACCGAAGCGACGCAGGGCATCGTGGTGATTCTGCAGAGCGCCGGCAAGCGCTATGCGCTGCTGGTGGATCAGCTGATCGGTCAGCATCAGGTGGTGGTGAAAAATCTGGAAAGCAACTACCGCAAAGTGCCGGGCATCTCCGCCGCCACCATTCTCGGCGACGGCAGCGTGGCGCTGATTGTCGATGTCTCCGCGCTGCAATCGCTCAACCGTGAAAAACGCGTGGCCGGCGCCGCAGCCTAAATGATAACGAAAGGGTAAAAATAATGACTGGAATGGCAACCGTGACCAAACTTGCTGGCGAAACCGTAGGCCAGGAATTTTTAGTTTTCACACTGGGCGATGAAGAGTACGGCATCGATATTCTGAAGGTGCAGGAGATCCGCAGTTACGATCAGGTAACACGCATCGCCAACACCCCGGCCTTTATTAAAGGCGTCACCAACCTGCGCGGCGTTATCGTGCCGATCATCGACCTGCGCATTAAATTCGCGCAGCCGGATGTCGACTATAACGACAATACCGTGGTGATTGTGCTGAATCTGGTGCAGCGCGTAGTGGGCATTGTGGTCGACGGCGTTTCCGACGTGCTGTCGTTGACCCAGGATCAGATCCGTCCGGCGCCGGAATTCGCCGTCACCATGTCGACGGAATACCTCACCGGCCTGGGCGCGCTGGGCGAGCGCATGCTGATCCTGGTGGATATCGAGAAGCTGCTGAGCAGCGAAGAGATGGCGCTGATGGATACCTTGCGCGGCGCGTAATCAACGCAAAACCCGAAAACCCGATAAGGCGGAACAGAATCCGCCTTTTTTATGCGCGCTATCCGACGCGGCAATTTTTTTTCCAGCGCGGACGTTATTTAAACCAGCAGAAAAAAATATTTTAGTTAAATAAAAATTAAAACATTAAATATTCGTTACTCTCATTTTTTTCTAAACTCCTGCTGAAACACGCCGATAACATTCTGGCAAATAATATATTTTTCATTACTTCTCCAGGGTTATCTATGCTGACGAAAATACGTGTCGTAACCAGTTTACTGCTGGTGTTGTTGATGTTTGGCATTTTACAGGTTGTTTCGGGAGGCGTATTTTTTTCTGCGCTGAGCAATGACAAACAGAGTTTTACCACTTCCCAACTCGCCAGCGAAAATAATTCCGCGCTGAGCGACGCCTATATGAGTCTAAACCAGAGCCGCCTGGTGCTGACGCGCTCGCTGTTGCGTATCGCCAACAGCAAGCTGGCGGAAAAGGACGCCGATATCGCCGATCTGTACCAGCAGAGCAAAGAGTTTCAGGAAAAAGCGGCGACGAGCTATAAACGTTACCTGGAGATCCCGAACACTCCCGGGCAGGATGGCGAGCTGGTGAAACGCGTCAACGACAGCTACAACGTCTATGCCGACGTGCTGAGCCAGATGCAGGCGGCGATGTTGGCGAACGACATCGATCAGGCCGGCAAACTGCCGGTGGCGCCTAGCCAGAGCGCCTTCCAGAAACTCTATACGCAGTGGCGCGCCGACCAGGCGCGTTTAATGAAGCTGGGCGTGCAGGAGAATGTGGACGCTTTTACCCGCATGGTCTGGATTCTGGGCGCTATTCTGGCGCTGGTGGCGCTGGCCATCGCGCTGTGCTGGATCGGCCTGCGCAAGGTTCTGATCAACCCTCTCAACAGCAATATTCAGCATATCCGGCACATTGCGCAGGGCGACCTGACGCAGAGCATTCAGGTGGCGGGCCGCAACGAGATGAGCGAGCTGGCGAGCAACCTGTATGAGATGCAACAGGCGCTGGTGCGTACCGTCAGCGACGTGCGCGACGGCTCCGACGCCATCTTTACCGGCGCCAGCGAAATTTCTGCTGGCAACAACGATCTTTCCGCCCGTACCGAACAGCAGGCCGCTTCGCTGGAGCAGACCGCCGCCAGCATGGAGCAGCTGACCGCCACCGTGAAGCAGAACGCGGAGAACGCCCGTCAGGCGTCGCAGCTGGCGCTCAGCGCCTCGGAAACCGCGCAGAAGGGCGGCAACGTGGTGGACGGCGTGGTGAAAACCATGCACGACATCGCCGGCAGCTCGAAGAAAATCGCCGACATCATCAGCGTGATCGACGGCATCGCCTTCCAGACCAACAT
>DENB01000086.1 GCA_002359495.1 Enterobacteriaceae bacterium UBA2655 | reverse complement strand
GAGTCCCGTCCGCACCGCCACCCTTATTTAGGGGCGTAGTTCAATTGGTAGAGCACCGGTCTCCAAAACCGGGTGTTGGGGGTTCGAGTCCCTCCGCCCCTGCCAGAAAATAATCCTTTGCTTCGGCAAAGGATTTTTTTTGTCTGTAATATTTCTGCTGGCAGGTAAAGAATCGAGCGTAAATCCCTTTCACTCAGTTCCTTTTCACGCTTCTCTTCCGCCAATGCTTCCCTTTTACAGCTCTAACGCCATCCACTGCGGCCTAACGCGCCAGCACTGGGAATTTCAGCAGCTGGCGAATATGCGCCTGCTGATCGCTGTTTTGCAGCCAGACAGCATATAAAGGCCGTACTGCGACAGGCGTATCCGGGATCACCATCAAATCGCTATAGAGGCTATGCCAGAAGTCAGGTAAAAACGCGCAGGCGCCAGTAGTATGTAGCAATTCGCGTGTGACATGCGCCGATGTGGTGGTTAAAACCGGTACGTCGTCGCCGCCGGAAAGGTAGCTTTCATGTTGATGAAAGTCGGCTCCCCACTCAAGCTTGATATAATCATATTTTTCGCGCTTTTCCGTTTTACGCGCTCTGAACAGAGCCAACGAAATATGGCCTATCTGCTGACTTGTCAGCTCGTCCATTTTAGGCGCTTCAGTGGTAATCAGCAGATCCAGCTGCCGTTCATGTAATTGCTTAACCAGCAGATGGCGCTGCGCAACGCGCGCCTCAAGGTGCAAACTTTCCCTGTTCTCGTAGAGCGTCTGAAGCCAGGGCGTCAGATACGCTTCCCACAGCGATGCGCTGGCCCCGATAGAAAGCTCATGATGCTGCTGCGTATGCGACACTTCTTTCTTCGCCATCAGCCAAGTGCTCATCAAACTTTCTGCATAAGGCAGTAAGCGTTCGCCTGCTGAAGTCAGCCGTATGTTATTGCGATGTCGAGTGAAAAGGTTAACTCCCAGCTGGTTTTCCAACTGACGGATGCGAAAACTGACGGCAGATTGAGTGAGATAGAGTGCTTCCGCAGCACGTCCGAAATGGCGTGTTCTGCTCACTTCCAGGAAAGTTTTCAGTAATTCCGTATCCACAGCTTTCTCCCAAAAAATGTTTGTCGTAATGATTTAAATGTTTTGTTTTACACTCTGTCAAGCGTAACTAATACTCCGCGCCATAAATAGCACGGCCATAAGAGAATTAGGAGCGTGTAAGATGGCGGATAGTTTCGCAACTGCAAATCGTTTCTTTGATAATAAACATTACCCCCGTGGGTTTTCGCGTCACGGTGATTTCACCATTAAGGAAGCTCAGCTTCTGGAACGGCACGGTTATGCCTTTAATGAATTAGATCTGGCAAAACGTGAACCGGTTACCGAAGAAGAACGTCTGTTTATTGAAGTATGTCGTGGTATTCGTGAGCCGCAAACGGAAGCTGAGCGCGTATGGTCTAAGTATATGACCCGCATCAAGCGTCCTAAGCGCTTCCATACGCTCTCTGGCGGCAAACCGCAGATGGATAGCGTTGAAGACTACAGTGACAGCGAAGATTAAATAAATGGGGCTTTGGCCCCGTTTTTTATTCCAGGCTTTTATGCAGGTAAATCATCAGACGATCAATGCTGCGGTAGCTCACCGCTTCCTGCAAATGCTCCCGTCTGATTCTCTCCTCTCCCGCCAGATCGGCGATAGTTCTCGCCACCTTCAGAATGCGCTGCCAGGCGCGCACGGAGAGCCCCAGCGTATTCAGTATTGTTTCCAGCCAGACGGCGTCATCAGGAGCGATTTCACACCACTGTTGAATGTCCGGATTACTCAGATGCGCATTGATCTTTCCTGCGCGCGCCAGCTGTTTCTCCCGAGCAAGCAATACGCGCGCCCGTACGTCTTGCGATGTCTCACAGGCGCGGGATTGCTGGCTTAACATACCGGCGGGCAGCAGTGGCACTTCAAGCGATAAATCGAAACGATCGAGAAAAGGACCGGAAAGTCGGCTCAGATAGCGCAAAACCTGTTGGGGAGAGCAGCGGTTATGGTTGCCCTGATAATGGCCGGTCGGGCTGGGGTTCATGGCTGCGACCAACTGAAAACGCGCCGGATAGGTTACCTTTGCGCGGGCGCGCGAAATGGTGATCTCTCCCGACTCGATCGGTTCGCGCAGCGAGTCCAGCACCTTGCGTTCATATTCCGGCAGTTCATCTAAAAACAGCACGCCATTATGCGCTAATGAAATTTCCCCCGGACGGGGCAGCGCGCCGCCGCCAATAAGCGCGTAAAGCGATGCGCTGTGATGCGGGGCGCGAAAAGGCCGCTTGCGCCACTGCTTATGCAGCGCGCCGCGATCCACAAGGCTGGCGATAGCAGCGCACTCAAGCGCCTCCCGATCGCTCAGCGGCGGCATAATGCCCGGCAGGCGCGTAGCCAGCATGGTTTTGCCGGTGCCGGGCGGCCCGATCAACAGCAGGTTATGTCCGCCCGCTGCGGTAATCTCCAGCGCACGTCGTCCCTGTTCCTGACCAATGATATCGCTGAGATCCTCCTGAGCTTCCTGCTGTTCGAGCCGCTCGCAGCAGGCTATCGGCAGCGTCGCTTTATTGTGCAGAAAAGCGCAGATCTCCAGCAGATGATTGCCCACCAGGGATTCGCCCTGCTGAATTAAACCCACATCCTGTTGATTCTCTACGGCAAGCACCAGCTGGCGTCCCGCCTGCTGTGCCGCCATCGCGGCCGGAATGGCGCCCTGTACGCCACAGAGCGCGCCGTTAAGAGCCAATTCGCCCAGAAACTCATAGTGCGGCAGTTTGTCGGCAGGAAGCTGTTCTGACGCTGCGAGAATCGCAACGGCGATAGGGAGGTCATAACGGCCGCCCTCTTTGGGCAAATCCGCAGGCGCAAGATTGATAGTGATGCGTTTGGTGGGAAAGCTGAATCCGCTATTAATGATCGCGCTGCGCACCCGTTCGCGCGCTTCCTTGACCGTGGTTTCCGGCAGCCCGACCAGGGTTAGCGCTGGCAGGCCGTTGCTCAGGTGGGCTTCCACCGTGACCAGCGGCGCTTCGACGCCCAACGCCGCACGGGTTAATACTTTTGACAATGACATAACCGCTCCTTGTTATGCTCATCATTTCCCGGGCGGAAGTTTGGCGCGACAGTAAAAAGAGAAAGCTGCGGGCCATGCCGGAAAAATTCTCGCGCTTTGCAATTCGTAGCTGGCCTTCTGCGAATGGTTATCCGCTTTTGCGAAAATATTCATTACGCAGCGAAAGTTATGAATATTTATCACAAATATGAATAACCTTTTAATAACAAGATGATAATAAGCCGCATCAGTACGGGACATAAAAAATAATGATGAAAAAAGTTGTCAGCTTCCCCCTGACTATGATAACTCTGTAGACATTACTTCGAACTAACGAAAAAACGAACAATACATGAAAGCCCTTCTACAAGTGATTAGCCTAGTCGTGATTAGCGTGGTGGTGATTATTAACCCACCGTGCGGGGCTACGCTTGGAGAAAGAAAGGCTTAAAAATCAAGCCTGGAATTCGAAAAACCCCCGCACCGAAAGGTCCGGGGGTTTTTTTTCGACCAGATGGAATATCAGCGATTAAGCGAGGAACAAACAATGAACAGTAGCATAAAATTCTGTTGTTCCCGTCGAGAGACAGGAGAATAACCATGACAGGTGCACAGTGGGTGGTTCAGGCTTTACGCGCGCAGGGTGTTGAAACCGTATTTGGTTATCCGGGCGGCGCAATCATGCCGGTCTACGATGCGCTGTATGACGGCGGCGTGGAACACCTACTGTGTCGACACGAGCAGGGCGCGGCAATGGCAGCGATCGGTTATGCGCGCGCGACCGGCAAAACCGGCGTCTGCATCGCCACGTCCGGTCCCGGCGCCACCAACCTGATCACCGGACTGGCTGACGCGCTGATGGACTCCGTGCCCGTGGTCGCCATCACCGGTCAGGTTGCCTCTCCGCTGATCGGCACCGACGCCTTTCAGGAGATCGATGTGCTGGGCCTCTCGCTCGCCTGCACCAAACACAGCTTCCTGGTCGAGTCGCTGGACGATTTGCCTTCGGTGATGGCGGAAGCGTTCGCTACCGCCCGCTCGGGACGTCCCGGCCCGGTGCTGGTCGATATTCCCAAAGATATCCAGGTGGCGAAAGGCGATCTGGCTCCGCATCTGCTGCCGGTTGAAGAAGCGCCGATTCATCCGCATCAGCAGATCCTCGACGCGCGCGCCATGATGGCGCAGGCGCAGAAGCCTGTTCTTTATGTCGGCGGCGGCGTCGGGATGGCGCAGGCGGTGCCTGAACTGCGCGCGCTGGCGGAAGAGAGCGGCATCCCGATGGTCAGCACGCTGAAGGGGCTCGGCAGCGCCGATGCGCGCAGCGATGTTTATCTCGGCATGCTGGGGATGCACGGCACCAAAGCCGCTAACCTGGCGGTGCAAGCCTGCGATCTGCTGATCGCGGTAGGCGCGCGTTTCGACGACCGCGTCACCGGCAAGCTGGATACCTTCGCGCCGCATGCCAGCGTGATTCATCTGGATATCGATCCTGTCGAACTGAACAAGCTGCGGCGCGCCCATGTTTGTTTGCATGGCGACTTTAAACATTTGTTGCCGGCGCTGAGCCAGCCGCTACAGATCGACGCCTGGCGCAACGAAGTGAAAGCGTTAAAAGCGGAGCACGCATGGCGTTACGATCATCCCGGCGAGGCGATCTATGCGCCGCTGCTGCTGAAGCAGCTGTCGGATCGCAAACCGGACAGCGCCGTCGTCACCACGGACGTTGGGCAGCATCAAATGTGGTCGGCCCAGCACATGAGTTTCAGCGCGCCGGAGAATTTCATCACCTCCAGCGGTCTCGGCACTATGGGCTTCGGCTTGCCCGCCGCAGTCGGCGCGCAGGTCGCGCGTCCGCGGGATACGGTGATCTGCGTCTCTGGCGACGGCTCTATCATGATGAATATCCAGGAGCTGGGCACCATTAAGCGCAAAAAGCTGCCGGTGAAGATCTTGCTGCTGGATAACCAGCGTCTGGGAATGGTGCGCCAATGGCAGCAGCTGTTTTTCGAGGGTCGCTACAGCGAAACCAACCTCTCCGACAATCCCGACTTCCTCACGCTGGCCAGCGCGTTCGATATTCCTGGCCAGCGTATTACCCGTAAAGATCAGGTCGACGCCGCCCTTGATGCTCTGCTGAACAGCGAAGGTCCCTACTTCCTGCATGTTGCGATTGATGAGCATGAAAACGTCTGGCCACTGGTGCCGCCCGGCGCCAGCAACGCACACATGATGGAGAAAACCGTATGAATCAGCATCAACTGTCTATCGAAGCGCGCTTTCGTCCTGAAATACTGGAGCGCATCCTGCGCGTGGTTCGTCACCGCGGCTTTCAGGTTTGCGCCATGAATATGGCCTCAGGAGCCAGCGCGGAAAATATAAATATTGAAATGACCGTTGCCAGCCAGCGTTCTGTCGATTTACTGTCAAAGCAGCTAAGCAAATTGATGGACGTCGCCTGCGTCCAGATTCAACAGCAGACAACACAACAAATCCGCGCCTAGCCGCGAGAGGAAATAAGAATGAGTACGAAGAAAGCAGACTTTATTTGGTTCAATGGCGAGATGGTTAAATGGGAAGAGGCGAAGGTCAGCGTCATGTCTCATGCGCTGCACTACGGCACTTCCGTCTTTGAAGGCGTGCGCTGCTACGACTCACACAAAGGCCCGGTAGTTTTCCGCCATCGCGAACATATGCAACGTCTGCATGACTCCGCCAAAATCTATCGTTTCCCGATCAAACCGAGCGTCGATGAGCTGATGGAAGCCTGCCGCGAAGTGCTGCGCGTCAACAACCTGAAAAGCGCTTACATCCGTCCGCTGGCCTTCGTCGGCGACGTGGGCCTGGGCGTCAACCCGCCGGACGGCTTCAGCACCGACGTGATCATCGCCGCCTTCCCGTGGGGCGCCTACCTGGGCGCTGAAGCGCTGGAGCAGGGCATCGACGCGATGGTCTCCTCCTGGAACCGCGTCGCGCCGAATACCATCCCGACCGCAGCCAAAGCGGGCGGCAACTACCTTTCCTCATTGCTGGTAGGCAGCGAAGCGCGCCGTCACGGCTATCAGGAAGGCATCGCGCTCGACACTAACGGCTATATTTCCGAAGGCGCCGGCGAAAACCTGTTCGAAGTGAAAGACGGCATTCTGTTCACGCCGCCGTTCACCTCTTCCGCTCTGCCGGGCATCACGCGCGACGCCATCATTAAGCTGGCGAAAGATATGGGCATCGAAGTGCGCGAGCAGGTGCTGTCGCGCGAATCTCTCTACCTGGCCGACGAAGTCTTCATGTCCGGCACCGCAGCGGAAATCACGCCGGTGCGCAGCGTCGACGGCATCCAGGTCGGCGAAGGCAAATGCGGCCCGGTCACCAAACGCATTCAGCAGGCCTTCTTCGGTCTGTTCAGCGGTGAAACAGAAGATAAATGGGGCTGGTTAGATCCGGTTAACCCATAACATGACAATTCGCGGGCGCGACAGCGTCCGCGTGCTTATCCAGACTGGAGTAAATAGAGCATGCCTAAGTACCGTTCCGCCACTACCACCCATGGCCGCAATATGGCGGGTGCCCGTGCCCTGTGGCGCGCGACAGGAATGACCGACGACGATTTCGGCAAGCCGATCATCGCCGTGGTCAACTCATTCACCCAATTCGTGCCGGGCCATGTGCACCTGCGCGATCTCGGCAAGCTGGTGGCTGAGCAGATCGAAGCCGCTGGCGGCGTCGCGAAGGAGTTCAACACCATTGCGGTGGATGACGGTATCGCCATGGGCCATGGCGGCATGCTGTATTCACTGCCGTCGCGCGAGCTGATCGCCGATTCCGTCGAGTACATGGTCAACGCGCACTGCGCCGACGCCATGGTCTGCATCTCTAACTGCGACAAGATCACCCCAGGGATGTTGATGGCCGCGCTGCGCCTGAACATCCCGGTGATTTTCGTCTCCGGCGGTCCGATGGAGGCCGGAAAAACCAAGCTCTCCGACAAAATCATCAAGCTGGACCTGGTGGACGCGATGATCCAGGGCGCGAACCCGAACGTCAGCGACGCCGAGAGCGAGCAGATCGAACGCTCGGCCTGTCCAACCTGCGGCTCCTGCTCCGGCATGTTCACCGCCAACTCGATGAACTGCCTGACCGAAGCGCTGGGTCTGTCGCAGCCGGGCAACGGCTCGCTGCTGGCGACTCACGCGGACCGCAAAGCGCTGTTTGTCAACGCCGGCAAGCGCATCGTCGGCCTGGCGAAGCGCTGGTACGAGCAGGACGACAGCGCCGTGCTGCCGCGCAATATCGCCAACAAAGCGGCGTTTGAAAACGCCATGACGCTGGATATCGCCATGGGCGGCTCCACCAATACCGTACTGCATCTGCTGGCGGCGGCGCAGGAAGGCGACGTCGACTTCAATATCTCCGATATCGATCGCCTGTCGCGTCAGGTGCCGCACCTGTGCAAAGTGGCGCCGAGCACCCAGAAATACCATATGGAAGACGTTCACCGCGCCGGCGGCGTGCTCGGCATTCTCGGCGAGCTGGACCGCGCGGGGCTGCTGGACAACAGCGTGCGCAACGTGCTGGGCCTGAGCCTGCGTGAGACGCTCGACCAATACGACATCATGCTGACGCAGGACGAGGCGGTGAAAAAAATGTTCCGCGCTGGTCCGGCGGGCATCCGCACCACGCAGGCGTTCTCGCAGGATTGCCGCTGGGATACGCTGGACGACGACCGTCAGGAAGGCTGCATCCGTTCGCGCGAACACGCTTTCTCGCAGGATGGCGGACTGGCGGTACTCTACGGCAACCTGGCGGAAGACGGCTGCATCGTGAAAACCGCAGGCGTGGATAAAGAGATCCTGACCTTCCGCGGCCCGGCGAAAGTGTATGAGAGCCAGGATGACGCCGTTGAAGCGATCCTCGGCGGCAAAGTGGTGGCGGGCGACGTAGTGGTGATCCGCTACGAGGGGCCGAAAGGCGGTCCGGGTATGCAGGAGATGCTCTATCCTACCACCTATCTGAAATCGATGGGCTTGGGCAAAAGCTGCGCGCTGATCACCGACGGCCGTTTCTCCGGCGGCACTTCCGGTCTCTCTATCGGCCACGCGTCGCCGGAAGCGGCCAGCGGCGGCACCATCGCGCTGGTGCAGGATGGCGACATCATTGAAATCGATATCCCGAACCGCGGCATCAAACTGGCCGTGGCGGATAACGAGCTGCATGCGCGTCGTGAAATCGAGGAAGCACGCGGCGCAGCGGCTTACACGCCGCACTCACGCCAGCGCGAAGTCTCTTTCGCCCTGCGCGCTTACGCTTCGCTCGCCACCAGCGCCGATAAAGGCGCGGTGCGCGACAAGAGCAAACTGGGAGGCTAACCGATGGCCGAGCCTCAACCGCTTCCCGCCGCGCCCTGCGGCGCGGAATATTTGCGCGCCGTGCTGCGTTCGCCGGTCTACGAAGTCGCCCAGGTAACGCCGCTGCAAAAGATGGAAAAGATTTCATCGCGTCTCGGCAACACCATTCTGGTGAAGCGCGAGGACCGTCAGCCGGTTCACAGCTTTAAGCTGCGCGGCGCCTACGCAATGATCGCCGGGCTGAACGAAGAGCAGAAAGCGCGCGGCGTGGTGACGGCTTCGGCTGGCAACCACGCGCAGGGCGTGGCGCTCTCCGCCAGCAAGCTGGGCATCAAATCGCTGATTGTGATGCCGGTCGCGACGGCGGATATCAAGGTTGACGCCGTGCGCGCGTTCGGCGGTGAGGCTTACCTGTTCGGCGCCAATTTCGACGAGGCGAAAGCCAAAGCGATTGAACTGGCTGAGCAGCAGGGCTACACCTTTGTTCCGCCTTTCGATCATCCGGCGGTGATCGCCGGACAGGGCACGCTGGCGATGGAGCTGCTGCAACAGGACGCGCATATCGATCGCGTCTTCGTTCCGGTCGGCGGCGGCGGGCTGGCGGCGGGCGTGGCGGTGCTGATCAAACAGCTAATGCCGCAGATTAAAGTGATCGCGGTGGAAGCGGAAGATTCCGCCTGCCTGAAAGCGGCGCTGGAGGCGGGAGAGCCGGTCGATCTGCCGCGCGTCGGGCTGTTTGCTGAAGGGGTGGCGGTGAAGCGCATCGGCAGCGAAACTTTCCGGCTCTGTCAGGCGTACCTCGACGATATCGTGACCGTGGACAGCGATGCGATTTGCGCCGCGATGAAAGATCTGTTCGAAGACGTGCGCGCGGTGGCGGAACCCTCTGGCGCGTTGGCGCTGGCGGGGATGAAAAAGTATATCCAGCAGCACGACATCAAGGGTGAACGCCTGGCCCATGTGCTCTCCGGCGCCAACGTCAATTTCCACGGTTTGCGTTACGTTTCCGAACGCTGCGAGCTGGGGGAACAGCGTGAGGCGCTGCTGGCGGTAACGATCCCCGAACAGCAGGGCAGCTTCCTGAAGTTTTGCCAGACGCTGGGCGGCCGCGCGGTGACTGAGTTCAACTACCGCTACGCCGACGCCGACAACGCCTGCATTTTTGTCGGCGTGCGCCTGACGCGCGGGCTGGAGGAGCGCAGCGAAATCATCGAACAGCTGACCGCCGGCGGCTACCACGTGGTGGATCTCTCCGACGACGAGATGGCGAAGCTGCATGTGCGCTATATGGTCGGCGGCCGTCCCTCGAAACCGCTGCGCGAGCGTCTTTTCAGCTTTGAGTTCCCGGAGGCGCCGGGAGCGCTGCTGAAGTTTTTACAAACGCTCGGCACGCACTGGAATATTTCGCTGTTCCACTACCGCAGCCACGGCACTGATTACGGCCGCGTGCTGGCGGCCTTCGAGCTGGGCGAGAGCGAACCGCGTTTCGAAGAGCATCTGGCCGCGCTGGGCTACGATTTTCATGACGAAACGCGCAACCCGGCCTTCCGCTTCTTCCTGGCAGGCAACTGACTAGAGTAGATTCCAGAAGGCATTCATAAGCGGCTCCCCGAGCCGCTTTTTTTGTACGCAAACGCCCAGCTCCAGCGGCATCACCGGCTCCATATCTTCCAGAATCAGCACGCGATTGCGCACCGGCTCCGGGCTGTTCTCCAGCACCACGTCCGGCAGCAAGGCGATGCCGCAGCCGAGCGCCACCATCGACACAATCGCCTCATGACCGGAAACCGTGGCGTAAATCAGCGGATTGGCGATGCGGCGATGACGAAACCAGAGATCGATGCGCCGGCGCGCCGGTCCCTGATCCGGCAGGATAAAAGGGATTGATGACCAGTCCGGCGGCTCTTGGGTCGCCTGAGCGCGAACCGGACAGGGCAGAGAAGGGGCGATCAGCACCAGCGGAATAAGGTCGAGCGGGGTAAAATCAATGCTGGCGGGCAGGGTTTCCGGGCGCCCGGCGATAGCCAGATCGGCGTCGCCCGACTGCACTTTTCCCACCGCGTCCGCCGCGTCGCCGGTAGTGAGTTTAATCTCCACCTGCGGATGTTCCGCGCGGAAGCGATCAAGAATCGGCGGCAGATGGCTGTAGGCGGCCGTGACCGAGCAGTAGAGACGCAGCTCGCCGCTGAGCGACGGGCCGTTAAGATCCATCGCATGGCGCAGCTGCTGATATTGCAGCAGCGTCTGCTGGGCGAACTGGCGCAGTCGCTCCCCCGCCTCGGTCAGGGTGACGGTGCGGTTATCCCGTAAGAACAGCGCATGGCCGACATCCTCTTCAAGCCGCTGAATTTGACGCGACAGCGTCGACGGGCTGACGTGCATGGCGCGCGCGGTGCGACCAAAGTGGCAGCTGTCGGCCAGATGCAGAAAGAGTTTCAGATCGCGTAAATCCATGTGCGGAGCGCCTCAGTTTTGTATTGCAACTATTGCAATGCGACGTTGTTAATATATCAATTTAAGCAACAAATTTCCTGACATATGATGGCTTCATTGGCGGCGCTGGCAACCCGGCGCCGAACAGGAATAACAGCAAACACTACATCTAACCGGAGTACCCATGGCTAATTATTTCAACACGTTGAATCTGCGCAATCAGCTGGCGCAATTAGGCAAATGTCGTTTTATGTCGCGCGATGAGTTCGCGGACGGCGCGAACTTTCTGAAAGGCAAAAAAGTCGTCATCGTTGGCTGTGGTGCTCAGGGCCTGAACCAAGGCCTCAACATGCGCGATTCCGGTCTGGATATCGCTTATGCCCTGCGGGCGGAAGCGATCGCCGAGAAGCGCGCCTCATGGCGCAAAGCGACCGATAACGGTTTTAAAGTCGGCACCTATGAAGAGCTGATCCCGCAGGCGGATCTGGTAGTGAACCTGACGCCGGACAAACAGCACTCCGCCGTGGTGCAGGCGGTGCAGCCGCTGATGAAAGATGGCGCGGCGCTGGGCTACTCGCACGGTTTCAACATCGTCGAAGTGGGCGAAACCATTCGTAAAGACATTACCGTCGTGATGGTGGCGCCGAAGTGTCCGGGCACCGAAGTGCGCGAAGAGTATAAGCGTGGCTTCGGCGTGCCGACCTTGATCGCCGTACACCCGGAAAACGACCCGAAAGGCGAAGGCATGGCGATCGCCAAAGCCTGGGCGGCGGCAACCGGCGGTCATCGCGCGGGGGTGCTGGAGTCCTCGTTCGTGGCGGAAGTGAAATCGGATCTGATGGGCGAGCAGACCATTCTGTGCGGCATGCTGCAGGCCGGTTCGCTGCTCTGCTTCGACAAGCTGGTGGCGGAAGGAACCGATGCGGCGTACGCCGAGAAGCTGATCCAGTTCGGCTGGGAAACCATCACCGAATCCCTGAAGTTCGGCGGCATCACCCTGATGATGGATCGCCTCTCCAACCCGGCGAAGCTGCGCGCCTTCGCGCTCTCCGAGCAGCTGAAGACTTTGATGGCGCCGCTGTTCCAGAAACATATGGACGACATCATCTCCGGCGAGTTCTCTTCCGGCATGATGGCGGACTGGGCGAACGACGATAAAAACCTGCTGACCTGGCGCGAAGAGACCGGCAAAACCGCGTTTGAAACCGCGCCGCAGTTCGAAGGCAAAATCGAAGAGCAGGAGTACTATGATCAGGGCGTACTGATGATCGCGATGGTGAAAGCGGGCGTTGAGCTGGCGTTTGAAACCATGGTGGACGCCGGCATCATCGAAGAGTCCGCTTATTACGAATCGCTGCACGAGCTGCCGCTGATCGCCAACACCATCGCGCGTAAGCGTCTGTATGAGATGAACGTCGTTATCTCCGACACCGCTGAATATGGCAACTACCTGTTCTCTTTCGCCGCCGTCCCGCTGCTGGAAGAGTTCATGACCAAACTGCAGCCGGGCGATCTCGGCAAGCCGGTTACCGGCACGGCGGTAGACAACGCGCAGCTGCGCGACGTGAATGAAGCCATCCGCAACCACCCGATTGAAGCGGTGGGCCGTAAGCTGCGCGGCTACATGACCGATATGAAGCGTATCGCCGTCGCTGGCTAAGCGCGACCACAATTTTCAGCCCTGAGACCCCGGTCATGCCGGGGTTTTTTTATTGCCGCAGCGCAGAAAAGGGCATAAAAAAACCCGGCGCCGGGGCCGGGGCCGGGTTTCAGAGCGGATTCGATCAGGCTTCGTAAAGCGTCTGATGCCGCGTCTCTTTACAGGCGATCAGCGCAATCAGCGTTAACACCGCCATCGCCGCCAGGTAAAGTCCCACCGCCTGCAAACCGTAATTGCTGTTCAGCCAGGTCGCGATATAGGGCGCGACGGAGGCACCGAGAATCGACGACAGGTTGTAGGAGAAAGAGGCGCCGGTATAGCGCACTTCGGTCGGAAACAGCTCCGGCAGCAGCGCGCCCATCGGGCCGAACGTCAGGCCCATAATGCTCAGGCCCAGCAGCAGGAAGCCCATCACCAGCGGCTGCGAACCTGAACCGAGCATCGCCGGGAACAGGAATGAGAAGACGATAATCAGCAGCGTAATGGTGATCATCGTTTTACGACGGCCGAAACGGTCGGCCAGCAGGCCGGCGATCGGCACCATCACGCCAAAGCCGATTACCGCGACCATCAGCATCCACAGGAAGCTGTTGCGCGAATAGCCAAGGCCGACCGGCGCTGCGGCGGTGCCGTAGCTCATCGAATAAACGGTCATGATGTAGAACAGCGTGTAGGTCGCCAGCATAATAAAGGTGCCGAGCACGGTGGCGAGCAGATGCTTGCTCAACAGCGTGCCGATAGGCATCCGCACCTGCTTCTGCTCTTTCTGCACTTTGGCGAACACCGGGCTTTCATGCAGCGTGACGCGCACGTAAAGGCCAATCAGCACCAGAACCGCAGAGAGAATAAAGGGCACGCGCCAGCCCCAGTCCATAAACTGCTCGTCGGTCAGCAGCCAGGAGAGCAGCAGAAAGGTGCCGTTAGCGAAGAAAAAGCCGATCGGCGCGCCAAGCTGCGGGAAAGAGCCGTAAAGCGCGCGCTTCTTCGCCGGGGCGTTTTCCGTCGCCAGCAGCGCCGCGCCGCCCCATTCGCCGCCGAGGCCCAGGCCCTGGCCGAAGCGCGCCAGCGCCAGCAGCAGCGGCGCGAATACGCCAATGGTGGCGTAGCCCGGCAGCAGGCCGATCACCACCGTCGAGATACCCATGGTCAGCAGCGAGGCGACCAGCGTGGCCTTGCGGCCGATGCGATCGCCGAAGTGTCCAAATACCGCAGAGCCGATCGGACGGGCCACGAAAGCGATGGCGAAGGTCGCCAGCGACTGGAGCGTCGCCACGGTCGCGTCGCCCTGCGGAAAGAAAATGTGCGGGAAAACGATCACCGCGGCAGTGGCATAGATATAAAAATCGAAGAATTCGATGGCGGTGCCGACAAGCGATGCCACCACCACTTTGCCGCGCGAGTTAACGGGCGTGTCGTCGTGCTTTTTGTCGATGGTTTCTGTGATAGAGGCTTGCATAACTGTTTCTTATTTGTAAATTGAGACAAAGAATCTTACGCACCTGTACAGCGCCATTCAATGGCGAAAAACCGCGCCGGAACGGGCTTTTTCGCCGGAAAAGAGGATAATTTTTGCCTGGGTTGCTTTATCGGGCAATGGCAAGGTGAAGCGGCCCTTTTATGGCGTGATCCACTAAGAAAGGGCCGAAGAAAAGTTACCCCTCAGGGTTTAATCCTGCATTTTGCGCAAAATTTATTCATAACGAGAAATTTTCCGCTGTCTGTTAACAATGTTACATTTTCATGCGCCGTTAAGGCTTGCGGACGTGTCCCGGCTCCGGCATTTTCGGATCGTCTTTATACTTCGCCGTGGCAATCCAGGCGGCGCAGAACAGCGTCAGGCGCGCAAAAAAGTAGAAGAAGGCCATCAGACCCAGCACCGAGCCGAAAGCCGCGCCGGAAGGCGAACTCGCCAGCTTCGGCAGCGTCAGCGTCATCACGAACTTGATCACTTCAAAGCCGATCGCCGCCAGCAGCGTGCCGCGGAACAGCGCTTTCTTACGCGGTTTGTGGCGCGGCAATATCCAGAAAATCCACAGGAATAGCAAATAGTTGGCGAAAATGGAGATGGAAAGGGCGATGGTCGTCATCGCCGGCCGCAGCCATTCGATGCCGTCCAGCCCCAGCGCGCTGACGATGGCGGCCTGCGCCGCGCCCGCGATCGAGGTAAGCGACAGAGTGATAATCAGCGCCAGCATCAGTCCAATCAGCGAGACGAAATCGCGCAGGTATTTACGCCAGACCTTCTCTTTATCGTTCGGGTTGCGTTCCCAGACGTCGCGCGACTGCGCCCGCACCGCCTCGCGCAGGTTGCCCATCCAGTTCAGGCCGGAGTAAAGCGCCAGCAGCAGACCGGTAATCCCCACCGTGGCGCGCTGCTGAATGGCGGTGTTCACGGTATTTTTCAGGGTATTCGCCAGCGTGGGATCGCTGATGCTGCTGACAATTTTATTGATCAGCTCGCTTAACAGATCCTGGTTGCTCGCCAGCACGAAACCGACGCCGGCGAAAGAGACCATCAAAATCGGGATCAGCGACAGGAATGAAAAGTAGGTGATCGCCGCGCCGAACTGGCTGCCGAGGCGATCGTTGAAGCGCTCCAGCGCGCGAATAAAATGGGCCACCGCCGGGATGGCCTGAAACCAGGCGGCAAAGCGCGACACGCGGGTGATCGAGCGATCGACCGCGGCATTCCCGGTTTTAATGTCGATAAGCGGCTTCTGCTCCTGTTCAGCCGTCTGCTGTTGCTGTTTATCCATCATCAAACTTCTGCATCCCGTTAATCTGAAAACCTGAGTATAGTCCCCGCTCAGCTTACGTACTCCTTCATCACCTGACTCAGCCACTCCATAAAAACGCGCACGCGGCGCGCTACGTTGCGACGGTGCGGATAGAGCAGCGAAACCGGCATCGGCTGCGCGGGAAAGCGGTGCAGCACTTCGACCAGCTGGCCTGACTCCAGCAGCGGCTGAATCCCTACCGCCGGCACCTGAATAATGCCCAGTCCGGCAATGCAGGCGGCGCGATAGGTATCCGTGCTGTTGACGGTAACCACGCCGCCGGTTTGCACATAATGGCGCTGCTTGCCGTCGAAATATTCAAAGCCCGACGCGGGTTGTCCCAGCTGCTGCGTGTAGTGAACCATCGCATGCTGCGACAGCTCCTCCAGCCGGATCGGCATGCCGAAGCGGGAAAGGTAGCCGGGGCTGGCGCAGTTAATCAACGGGAGTTGCCCTAATTTACGCGCAATCAGGCCGGAATCTTTCAGCTCGCCCACGCGGAGCACGCAGTCGAACCCTTCACGCACCACGTCGACCTGGCGGTCGCTGCTGCTCAGCTCAATTTCAACGCCGGGGTAATGTTGCAAAAATTCCGGCAGCTTCGGTAGGACAAAGCCGGTCGCCATCGCCACCGACATATCTATCCGCAGTTTGCCGCTCAGCGTGGCGGGATCGTGCTGAAACAGGCTCTCCATCTCATCCAGCATCGACAGCAGATCCAGGCAGCGGTCGTAATAGACCAGACCATCCTGTGTCAGCTGCACGCGGCGCGTGGTGCGATGCAGCAAACGCGTGCCCATTTGGTTTTCCAGCGCCTGCAATTGCCGCGAGACGCTGCCTTTCGGCAGCCCCAGGCTTTCTGCCGCCCGGGTAAAACTTCCCATTTCCGCTACCCTGATAAATACCTGCATTGCATGAATTTTATCCATGTTGTTCACCGATTGTTGTTGTAAGTGAAACAGTGAATCACGGTTTCCCCAGTTTATAGATCATTTTCCGTGGAATAACCTTAACGCCTGTACAATTTTGCAACAGGAGTTCAACATGGCTCATAAAATTGCGTTAATAACTGGCGGCAGCCGTGGTTTAGGCAAGAATGCGGCGTTAAAACTGGCGAAAAAAGGGTGCGATATCATTCTGACTTACCGCAATCAGGCGCAAGAGGCGCAGGCGGTAATCAATGAGATCAAAGCGCTCGGCGGCCAGGGAGCCGCGCTGCAGCTGGATGTCGGCCAAACCGAGACGTTTGACGCCTTTGTCGGCGAGGTAAAAGCTGAGCTACAAAACCGCTGGCGGCGCGACAGCTTTGACTATTTATTAAACAACGCCGGTACGGGTTTACATAAGCCCTTCGCGGAGACCACGGAAGCGGATTTCGACGCCCTGATGCAGGTGCATTTTAAAGGTCCTTTCTTCCTGACGCAGAAGCTGCTGCCCCTGATTGCCGACGGCGGCAGCATCCTGAACGTATCCAGCGGCCTGGCGCGCTTCACCATTCCGGGCGCCGGTGCCTATGCGGCGATGAAGGGAGCGATGGAAGTACTGACACGCTATCAGGCGAAAGAGCTGGGCGAGCGGGGCATTCGCGTTAACATTCTTGCGCCGGGCGCGATTGAAACGGATTTCAGCGGCGGCGTGGTGCGCGACAACGCCGAGCTGAATGCCTGGGTGGCGTCGCAGACCGCGCTGGGGCGGGCGGGCCTGCCGGATGACATCGGTAACGCGGTAGCCATGCTGCTGAGCGATGAGAGCGGCTGGATTAACGGCCAGCGCATCGAGGCGTCGGGCGGTATGAGCCTGTAGCGGATAAACGGGGCATCGCGCCCCGTTTTTTATAGTGCGATGGTGCCGTTTACCACCGTCAGCGTCGTGCCGCCGATCCAGATCGTCTCGCCTGCAAAACTCACCTGCACCCGGCCGTTGCGCTGCAGCGCCGTGCCCTGATGCGCGACATAGTCCTGCTGCTGGCCGCGCGCGGCGCAATAGCGCGCCAGGCAGGCGTTGGCGCTGCCGGTGACCGGATCCTCCGTCAGGCTGCCGTTTTCCACCAGCAAAGCGCGCACTTCATACTGCTCCGCCGCATCGTCCGGCTGAGGGCCAAAAGGCATCACGCCGTTGACGCCGGCATGTTTCATCAGGCGCGCCAGATCGCTGACGTCAGGCCGGATCGCCAGCACGTCGGCGGCGCTGCGCATCGGCACCAGCAGCCAGCGGATCCCCATATCGGCGATGGTCGCGCTCTGCGTCTCGTCAAAGGCGTCGCTGTTCAGCGCGTTGCCGAGCAGGGCGTCGCTGAAGGGCGTCAGGGTGGCGGACGGCGCGGCGAACGCCAGCGCGCCATCCGCCGCAATTTTAACTTTTACTATACCCACGCCGCACTCCTGCACCATCTCTCCCGGCGTCTTCAGCGGCCATCCCGCTTCCAGCAGCGCATGAGCGGTGCCGAGCGTGGGGTGTCCGGCGAAAGGCAGTTCGCCGTCGACGGTAAAGATGCGCACGCGGTAGTCCGCCTGCGCATCGCTGGCGGGCAAGACAAAGGTGGTTTCAGAAAGGTTGGTCCAGCGGGCAATCGCCGCCAGCTGCGCATCACTCAGACCCTGCGCATCCATGATCACCGCCAGCGGATTGCCGTTGAACGGGGCGGCGGCGAAAACATCGACCTGTTTGAAAGCGACGGTGTTAGTCATAATTCTCCTCTCTCATCGGGTAAAACAGTTTGTTGTATGAACTATTGCACGTATCGCTTAACGAGGTTATGAATAGGTTAAGGATCCAGGAACAGGAGCCCAACTATGCTATGCTGAAAATCCTTGGACGCGCCTCCTCCATCAACGTGCGCAAAGTGCTGTGGCTGTGTGAAGAACTGGATCTCATTTTTAAACGCGAAGAGTGGGGCGAAGGGTTCAAATCGACCCATTCGCCCGAATTTCTGGCGCTTAACCCTAACGCGATGGTGCCGGTGATTCAGGATGACGGGCTGGTGCTTTGGGAGTCGAACGCCATTCTGCGCTATCTGGCGAACGCCTACGGCGGCGACTGGCTCTACCCGGAAAATGCGCGGATGCGCGCGCCCATCGATCAGTGGATGGACTGGCAGTCCACCGAACTGAACACCTCGTGGCGCTACGCCTTTATGTCGCTGGTGCGCAATTCGCCGGCGCATCAGGATGCGCGGTTGCTGGCGGCCGCCTGCAAAGGCTGGGCGCATACCATGGGCATTATCAACCAGCAGCTGGAAAAGACCGGACGCTATGTGGTCGGACGCAACTTTACCCTGGCCGACATTCCCATCGGTCTGGCGGTGAATCGCTGGTATGAAACGCCGTTGGATCACCCTGACTATCCGGCGGTGCGTACCTACTACGAGCGTCTGACCGAACGCCACGGCTATACGCTCTGGGGACGCAACGGCACGCCCTGATCGGGCGCCGCCATGCCCGGCGGCAATCCCGTCATCTCGCAGGCCAGCGCGCCGGTGCGCTTCAGCGCATAGGTGTAGCGCTCGTTGAACGGATAGCAGCAGGAGAGACGCAGCGCGTGGTTATAGCGTTCGCTCAGCGAATAGAGCGCGCCGGGCGTCACGCAGATCTGCTCCTGCAGCAGGCGATGAAACATCTCGACGGTATCCACCTCGCTGGGCAGTTCGACCCAAAAAACGAAGCCGCCTTTCGGCAGGGTCGCGCGCGTGCCCTGCGGAAAATGGCGGGCGATGATGCCACGCGCCTCGTCGAGATTGGCGGCGTAGCGTCGGCGCAGGCTGCGCAGATGATGATCGTAGCCGCCGCTGGCGAGAAATTCCGCCAGGGTTTCCGACAGTAGCGCCGATTCCGCCATCGACGACACCGCCTTCAGACGCGCAATCTCAGCGTGAAAACGCCCGGCGGCGATCCAGCCGACGCGAAAATCGGGCGCCACGGTTTTGGTGAAGCTGGTGCAGTAGAGCACCCAACCGCCGTCGTCGAACGCTTTCACCGTCGGCGACAGCGGCCAGCCGAACTGCAACTCATCGTAAAGGCCATCCTCCAGCAGCGGAACCTGGTAACGATTCGCCAGCTTCGCCAGCCGTTTCTTATTCTCCAGCGGCATGCTGCAGCCCAGCGGATTCTGCACGCCCGGCATCGCCACCAGCGCCTGAATGCGCTTCTCCTGCAACAGCATCTCCAGCGCGTCCAGCGACAGGCCGTTTTGCGGATCGGTCGGAATTTCCAGCGCTTTCAAACCCAGCGACGCAAGCAGCGGAAACAGGAAAAAGTAGGTGGGCGATTCCAGGCCCACGCAGTCGCCGGGCGTCGTGACGGCGCGCAGCGCCAGCTGCAGCGCCTCCATACAGCCATGCGTCAGGGTGATCTCGTCGGAAGTCAGCGACATGCCGGCATGCAGCGCGCGGCCGGCGATCTCCTCCCGTAAGCGCTCGCTTCCCGGCGGAAGCGCGTAGCGTCCGACTATCTGCGGATTGCGCCGCAGCAGAGAGGCGGTGATCCGGCTGAGCTTCGCGGCGGGATAGAGTTCGCCGTCCTGCGGACAGGCCAGCGAAATATTGATGTAGTCGGGATGATTCTGGGCGGCGAAAACGCTGTCGATAAGATCGCGCTTTTCGCGGCCGGGATCCGTCACGCGCGTGCGATGCCGAGCGGCGCGCGTCACGGCGGGCAGCACGCCGCGCACGTAGTAGCCGGACTGCGGCCTCGCCTCGATCAGGCCCCGGTCCTCCAGTAATTGCCAGGCGTTCAGCACCGTATTGACGCTCACCTGGTGCGACTGCGCCACGCGCCGAATTGCGGGCAGCCGTTTGCCGGGCTTCAGCGTGCCCTGATGAATCGCGCCGGCAAAGCTATCGGCCAACTGTTGATAGAGCCTCTGCTCCGGTGAAGTGATGATGGACACAACAGCCTCCCGACCCGATGAGTACAATTTCGCGATATGCAAACTGTACTCATGACAATAGTGATTTTGTGTCTCTGTTACCATGGTTATTTGCGCTCTACCATGATGCCATCATCTACTTTTGAGGAAGGCCGTCATGCTCGATCCCTCTTTTTTCAGCTACGTTACTGTGATGTCGATTACCCCTGGTCCGAATAACCTGCTGCTGGCGACCTCCGGCGTCAACTTCGGTCTGAAACGCACCCTGCCGATGGTGTTTGGCATCCTGCTGGGCTGCGCGCTGCAAACTATGCTGGCGAGCATGGCGCTGGATCTGCTGTTGGGCTGGATGGGGGCGATCAGATTGCCGCTGACGGTGGCAGGCTGCGCTTACCTGCTCTGGCTCAGCTGGAAGCTGTTCCGGGCAGGCGCTCCGGCGCTGCGCGATAAGGCGCAGCCGATGACCCTGCTGGGCGGCGCCTGTTTCCAGGCGATCAACCCCAAAGCCTGGCTGATGGCGACCAACGTGGCGCTGCTCTACAGCGCGCACAGCGGCGTGCTGGCGGTGATGTTCGGCTTTATGGCGATGAACCTGCCCTGCATTTTAGTATGGGCCACGCTCGGCGATCGACTCGGCAGCCACTTGCAGATCCTGTGGAAACGCCAATTGTTTAACAGCGTTATGGCGCTGTCGTTGCTGGTCACTACCGGCTGGATGCTGTTTGAAGCGGTAAGCTAACCCCTGAAACGCCCTCTCCCTGGCAAGGAGAGGGCAAAGGCGTCGTTTATTCCGGCGCGCTTTGCGACGGCCATTTCCAGCCGCGCACCTCCGGCAGATCTTCGCCGTACTCGCGCACATAGCGATGATGATCGGCGATGCGTTCCTGCAAATCATCCAGCAGTTCGCCGTGCTGGTCCGCCAGTCCTGGTATCTGCTGAATCGCCGCCTGCGCCAGATGATAACGGTCCAGCTCGTTCAGCACCGTCATATCGAAAGGCGTGGTAGTAGTTCCCTCTTCGTTAAACCCATGCACATGGAAATTGCGATGGTTGTTGCGCTGGTAGGTGAGGCGGTGGATCAGCGTCGGGTAGCCGTGGAAGGCGAAAATCACCGGCTTGTCTTCGGTAAACAGCGCGTCGAACTCCTCATCCGATTTGCCGTGCGGATGCTGATCCTGCGTCTGCAACGCCATCAAATCCACCACGTTCACCACGCGGATGCGCAGTTCCGGCAGGTAGCCGCGCAGCAGATCCACCGCCGCCAGCGCCTCCATTGTCGGCACGTCGCCGGCGCAGGCCATCACCACGTCCGGCGTTTCGCCCTCCGCGCAGGTGCCTGCCCAGCGCCACTCGCCCATGCCCGCTTCGCAGTGGGCGATGGCGCTCTCCATATCCAGCCACTGCGGCGACGGCTGTTTGCCGGCGACGATCACGTTGATGCGATCCCAGGTGCGCAGGCAGTGGTCGCCGACCCAAAGCAGGGTGTTGGCGTCGGGCGGCAGGTAGATGCGCACGATATCCGCTTTTTTATTGGCGACATGATCGATAAAGCCGGGATCCTGATGGCTGTAGCCGTTGTGATCCTGACGCCAGACGTGCGAGGAGAGCAGGTAGTTCAACGAGGAGATCGGCTTGCGCCAGCCCAGCTTGCGCGTCACCTTCAGCCATTTGGCGTGCTGGTTAAACATCGAATCCACAATATGGATAAAAGCTTCATAGCAGTTGAACAGCCCGTGGCGGCCAGTGAGCAGGTAGCCTTCCAGCCAGCCCTGACACTGATGCTCGCTGAGGATCTCCATTACGCGGCCGTCCGCCGCTAACTGTTCGTCGTAAGGCTTTTTCGGCTCCATCCAGGCGCGGTTCGTCACGTCGAACACCGGCGTCAGGCGATTCGAGGCGGTTTCATCGGGGCCGAACAGGCGAAAGTTATCCCGGTTGAGCTGAAAGATAGCGCTGAGATAACGGCCTAACTGTTTCGTGGCTTCGCCCTGCGTCTCGCCGGGCGCGTCGATCTCCAGGGCGAAATCGCGGATATCAGGGGTGTTCAGCTCCCGGCGCAACAGGCCGCCGTTGGCGTACGGGCTGGCGCCCATGCGCTTTTCGCCTTTCGGGGCCAGCTCGCGCAGCTCCGGCGCCAGACGGCCGCTCTCATCGAAAAGCTCTTCCGGGCGGTAGCTGCGCATCCACTGCTCCAGGATCTGCCGATGGCCGTCTTCTTCGCGGCAGGCGGAGACCGGCACCTGATGCGCGCGCCAGAAATCCTCCACCTTCTTACCGTCCACGGTTTGCGGCCCGGTCCAGCCTTTCGGGCTGCGCAGAATAATCATCGGCCAGCGCGGAATGGCGTCGGCATGGCCGCCATTCCGCGCCTTGCGCTGATAAGCGGCGATTTTATCGAAGGCGTTATCCAGCGCTTCCGCCATCTGCGCGTGCATCGCCTGGGGTTCGTGGCCGCTGACGAACAGCGGTTCGTAGCCGTAGCCGCTGAACAGCTGCTGCAAATCCTCGTCGTCTGCGCGTCCCAGAATGGTCGGGTTAGCGATCTTATAGCCGTTCAGATGCAGAATCGGCAGCACGGCGCCGTCGCGCTGCGGATTGAGAAACTTAATGCCGTGCCAGCTCGCCGCCAGCGGACCGGTCTCCGCTTCGCCGTCGCCGATGACGCAGGGCACCACCAGATCGGGATTGTCGAAGGCCGCGCCGAACGCGTGCGACAGCGCATAGCCCAGTTCGCCCCCTTCGTTGATCGAACCCGGGGTTTCCGGCGCCGCGTGGCTGGGGATGCCGCCGGGAAAAGAGAACTGCTTAAACAGGCGCTGCATCCCTTCGGCGTCTTCGCTGACGTGCGGATAGATTTCGCTGTAGCTGCCTTCCAGCCAGGTGTTCGCCACCATGCCCGGCCCGCCGTGTCCCGGCCCGCAAATATAGATTAGGTTCAGGTCGCGCTGGCGAATGATGCGGTTCAGGTGGGCGTAGATAAAGTTGAGGCCGGGCGTGGTGCCCCAGTGGCCCAGCAGGCGCGGCTTGATGTGCTCCGGCTTCAGGGGTTCGCGCAGCAGCGGGTTGTCCATCAGGTAGATCTGTCCAACCGACAAATAGTTGGCGGCGCGCCAGTAGCGGTCAAGCAAGCTCAGTTCATCTGCAGCGGTGGGGCTGGTCATAAAGGTTCCTCCTCAGGCGGCGATAGGGGTCCGCACGCCAGCCGGGCTGCCGCGCAGTAAAATAATCTTACTAACCCTAATAGAGAAACGCGCAGTCAACCAGGATCGGCGTTTTCGCCGTCGGAAAGAAAAAAGGCCCCGCGCTGCGGAGCCTTTTCGTCAGGATCGGAGGTTTACTTTCCCACCACGTGCGCCGTCTCGCGCGCTTCGTCGTTGGCGGCCATCGGCGTCACCGGCGCGTAGTCGAGTTGCAGGATGCGGCTGGTTTCAGCCAGCACCTTCTCAGTCGCGGCGACGTCGCCGTTCAGCTTGCGGCCCCAGGAAGGGATAATCGCTTTGATCTTCGTCTGCCACTCCGGCGACGCCATCTGCTCAGGAAAGACCTTCTGCATCAGCTCCAGCATGATGGGCGCGGCGGTGGACGCGCCCGGCGAGGCGCCGAGCAGCGCGGAAATCGTCCCGTCTTCGGAAGTCACCACTTCGGTGCCCAGACGCAGCACGCCGCCCAGCTCTTCATCTTTTTTGATAATCTGTACGCGCTGGCCGGCCGTCACCAGACGCCAGTCTTCCTGCTTCGCCTGCGGCACATAGTTGCGCAGCGCCTCCATCCGGTCGCCGTCATTTTGCAGCACCTGATCCACCAGATATTTCACCAGGTCAAAATTTTTCATGCCGACCTGCATCATCGGCATAAAGTTCGAGCGGGTCATCGAGCCGAACATATCCAGCAGCGATCCCTGTTTCAGGAATCGGGTCGAGAAGGTGGCGAACGGACCGAACAACAGCACCTGCTTGCCGTCCAGCACGCGGGTATCGATATGCGGCACCGACATCGGCGGCGCGCCGACCGAAGCTTTGCCGTAGACCTTCGCCATATGGCGCTTCACCACTTCCGGGTTTTCCGTAACCAGAAAAGATCCGCCCACCGGGAAGCCGGCATACTGTTTCGCTTCCGGGATGCCCGATTTTTGCAGCAGCGTCAGCGCCGCGCCGCCCGCGCCGATAAACAGATTGCGGGCCGTGAGCGTGCGGGTTTCATTCCGATCCAGGCACAGCAGCGTAACCTGCCAGCGTCCATCGCCGAGGCGTTTAATCTCGCGCACTTCCTGACGGGTGCGCAGACGAAAGTTGGCTTTGCGCTCCAGCGAGGCGATCAGCTGGCGCGTCACTTCGCCGAAGTTAACGTCGGTGCCGATTTCGGTGCGGGTCGCGGCCACTTTCTGTTTGCTGTCGCGGCCATTCATCACCAGCGGGATCCAGTCGGCGATGATTTGCGGGTCTTCGGAATAATCCATACCGCGGAACAGCGTGCTTTTTTGCAGGGCGAGATAACGTTTACGCAGGAAATCGACATTCTCGTCGCCCCAGACGAAACTCATGTGCGGCGTGCTGTTGATAAAGCTTTTCGGGTTATGCAGGTTGCCTTTCTGCACCTGATATGCCCAGAACTGGCGGGAAATCTGAAACGACTCGTTAATTGCCACCGCTTTCATGATGTCGATGGCGCCGTCCGCTTTTTGCGGCGTATAGTTCAGTTCGGCCAGCGCCGAATGGCCGGTGCCGGCGTTGTTCCAGCCGTTCGAGGACTCTTCCGCCACGGCATCGAGACGTTCCACCATCTCAATGGCCCAGTCCGGCTCCAGTTCCTGAAGATATGTGCCCAGCGTGGCGCTCATGACGCCCGCGCCGATAAGCAGCACATCGACCTCTTTACGTTCCGCAACGTTCGCCTTGTCCATGCCGATGGCACTCATTGCGAGCGTGAGATTTACAGCTGATTTGCACATGAGGCGTCATCTCCTCTTCTGTTGACCTGAAGCCAGACAGGTTTGCAGGCGAAATAGTCACGCTTCTGCCGAGCGCGTTGCGCTATTTCTCAAAGGTTAAGAAAATCAGGTTAACCGCGTCCTGACGATGGGTTAACTGCACGTTATGCTTTGACTGGCGAATATAACATTCTCGCATCGGATTTAAACGTTTGTTTAAATTTTAAATGCCGAAATGATTCAGCATAAGAATTAATCATCTTTGCTCATATGACATAAGGGATTTTTTATAGCGGAGTCAGGAGGTTATCCTGGTCTTGTGTTGCGGTATTGTAGATTTTCAGTATGCGTAAGGAAAAAGCGAAACGGCAGATGGAATTGTTTAATGCTTTGAATTTTAATGGCTATTTTTCATAGGAAGGCAGGAGGGATTTTTATGTTGCGCAATGTTTCATCAACTTCTGTAAAAACATTGTTACACTTATGTTATAGAAAAGCACCCGATGCGGTCGGGCGCCTCGCAAGGCTACATCTTGTTTAGCTTATTAACCTGAACGTAAGTTTCGCTCCCGGTTTTCACCAGGCGGCCCCGTACCGAGACCAGTTCGTCCGGCTTCACTTCCTGGCCTTGCCAGCGCTTTTCATCGATTTCCAGACGCACCGTGCCGGTTTTATCGCGTAATGAATAGCTTTGCTTGCCTGTCTGACGAAGGATGTTGCCCATCAGCGATACCGGCGCGCCGTCCGGCAATCCGGTCAGCTTGTTCACCGCCGTGGTGTCCTGAAGATCGGTCACGGCGCGGTAGCCCGCCGTTTGGTCTTCCGGCGCAGGCGCTTTGCCTTCCTGCTTGAATCCGCTGTTTTCCGCCGCCAACAGCGGCGTGCAGAATAACGGCATTATCAGCGCCAGCATGCTTTTTTTCATCTCGCCTCTCCCGAATGTAATAGTCAGGATAAGCCTGGCACAGGCGAGAAAAGTTGCGCGCGCAGGAAATCAGGCCTGGAACCAGCGCCGCCAGATAAAGCGAATCACAAAGAATTCAAGCGTACCCAGCAGCAGAAACCAGATGCAGAAAACGATGGTGTAGAGCTGGTTGAGATCTTGAATATGCAGGTTCGCCATCAGCGCTTTGGTTAACGCCACGCTGAAAGCAGGAGCGGGCAGCAAAAGCGCGGATAAAAAGCTAAGCAGCAAAATACCGCCGGGAACAACCAGAGCTTCAAAAGGATTTTTCATTATCAATCTTCCGGAACAACATGAGCTGCATTCTCCGGTAAACCGCGCCGGGGTTCAATGCTGGCGGCGCGCTTGCCGCCACGGACCCTGCGTCGGAAAAGAACAACGAAACGGCGCCGGCCAATCGTCGGTTTTCTCTTTTATTCCATTTACTTAGCAATAGTCATAGCCAGCGTCATATAATATAGCCTTTGCTATACTTAAATCCCTGATTTTGTTGTCTTTTTATCGCCGGGAATGCGTGGTAGACTGCGCGCACTTTTTAATCCTGAACAATAAACACGGCGAAAGCAGGCTTATGTCAGCATAAAAACCGCCTGCGGTATAAAACCATGACTTTTATTGCAACCTTGATTCTGGCCTTAGGCATGTCGATGGACGCCTTTGCCGCAGCGCTTGGCAAAGGCGCGACGCTGCATCGTCCGGGCTTCAGGGAAGCGCTGCGCACCGGCCTGATTTTCGGCACCATCGAAATGCTGACGCCGCTGATCGGCTGGGCCATCGGCCTGGCCGCCAGCCGCTACATTATGGCGTGGGATCACTGGGTCGCTTTTGGTCTGCTGGCATTCCTCGGCGGTCGTATGCTGATGGAAGGTTTTCGTCAAACCGCCGCCGAACCCTGCGAGGCGCCTCAGCAACACGGCTTTATGGTGCTGGCGATGACGGCGGTCGCCACCAGTCTGGATGCGATGGCGGTGGGCGTCGGTCTGGCCTTTCTTCAGGTCAATATCATCATGACCGCGATCACCATCGGCGCGGCCACCACCGTAATGGCCACCACCGGCGTGCTGGTCGGCCGTTTTATCGGTCCGGTGCTGGGCAAATGGGCGGAAGTGTTAGGCGGCGTGGTGTTAATCGCCATCGGCTGCACGATTTTGGTAGACCATTTGGGCCTGTTCCGTTAAGGTTTTCTCCATTCTGCGGTAAAAAATTATTGTTTTGTGATATGGATCAAAATTTATTGCCTGAAAAACGCGCTGCAGTTATAATTTTCGCGTATTTCTTCAACAAATTTTATACCAGGTCCGCTATGAAAAAATTTTTCAGCTATGTGTTTCGTACCTACGTTGAGACGTTTAAACACGTGCCGCCGGGCGCGCTTAACTAAGCGCCCCACCGAAACCCTCGATAATCGCGGTCAGGGATCGACCGGTGATTATCAAATTTACGTTTTTCCCTGCTTTCCCCCGCTTTTTGCCGTCTCCGGCGCCCCAATGTCATCTTCTGAAAGAAAATCATATCAATAGCGACATCAGTTTTTGTTACCCTGCACGGGAAATTTCTTAATAACAACGAGGCGCTATGCAGCTTTGTAGCTTTTACATTCCCCACCAGGACAAAAAAAGTTTCGGTATTGTGCAATCCACCGGCGTAACGGACCTGGGCCAACGGCTCGGCGCACGCTGCGCCGATCTGAAAACCTTTCTGCAAAACTCCTCGCTGGCCGATCTGGCTGCGTTTCAGAATAGCGAAACGGATTATCCCTTCAGCGCCATCCGACTGCTGCCGGTGATTGAAAATCCCGGCAAAATCTTTTGCGTCGGCATGAACTATGGCGATAAGCGCAAAGAGTTCGACCAGACCACGGACGCCCCGACGCTGTTTATCCGCTTCGCCGATTCCCTGACCGGGCATGAGAGCGCGTTGAAAAAGCCCGCCAGCACCCAGGAGTTCGATTACGAAGGCGAGATGGCGGTCATTATCGGCAAAGCGGGGCATCGCGTGGCGGCTGCCGACGCGCTGGACCATGTAGCCGGTTACAGCTGCTTTATGGACGCCACGGTGCGCGACATGCAGTTTACCTGGTTCACCGCCGGGAAAAACTGGCCGGAAACCGGCGGCTTCGGCCCCTGGATGACCACCGCTGACGAGATTGGCGATCCGCAGCAGCTTGAGATCAGAACTTTTCTGAATCAGCGTGAAGTTCAGCACGATAATACCCGCAATATGGTGCATTCAGTCGCCGCCATCATTGAATACGTTTCCGCCTTCAGTCCGCTTTCGCCGGGCGATGTGATCATTACCGGCTCGCCGGGCGGCGTGGGCAAAAAACGCGTGCCGCCGCTGTTTATGTTCCCTGGCGACGTGGTGGAAGTGGAGATCGAAAAGATTGGCCGGTTGCGTAATGTAATCGGCTAACACGCCTTGCCGCCTGCCTGAACCCCGTTCCGCTTCGTGCGCCCGGTCACTTTACTGGCCGGGCGCGCCGACGCCGTTGTGCCTACACTGATCGAAACAGGCGGAGAGAGGAGCGGCGAATGAAGCGATCGGCAACGGACCATTCCGGGCGTAACGGCGCGATCATGGCGGGCGTGGTGCTTGGCATGGGAAGCGCGCTGTGGGCCATAAAACGCTGGCGGCAATTAAAACAGACGCCGCCCGTCTCTGCGCACAGCCATCGCGCCGGGCTGGCGGGCTATTATCAGCAGGTCGGGCCGTGGCGCATGTTTACCCGCGTGACGCCTGATGAAAAGCCCGGACTGCCGGTGGTGCTGGTGCATGGCCTGGTGCTGGCCGGACGGGCGATGGAAGATTTAGCGCTGGCACTGGGTCGCGACTATAAAGTGCTGGTGCCGGATCTGCCAGGATTCGGCGGCAGCGCCTTGCCCAATTCGGAACCGGTGCTGAATGTCGATCAGCTGGCCGACGCGCTCTGGATGTGGCTGCAGCAGAATAAGCTGGAATGCGCCGTTTGGGTCGCTAACTCTTTCGGCTGTCAGGTGCTGGCGGCGCTGGCGGTACGCTATCCCGACGCGGTGGCCGGTCTGGTATTGCAGGGACCGACCGTGGATCGCCATGCTCGCTCGCTGCCGCGTCAGATATGGCGCGACTGGCGTAACGGCAAGCAGGAAACGCAACGTCCGCCGGGCGAGATATCCCGCGTCGATTACGCCAAAGCGGGCCTGCGGCGCGCCTTCGGCACGTTCCAGCTTATGCTGCGCGACCGCATTGAGCGACGCCTGCCGCATATCACCGCGCCTACCTTAATTCTGCATGGCTCGCGCGATATCGTCGCCCCGGCCCGCTGGGTCGAAGAACTCGCCTCGCTGTTGCCCAATGGCGAACTGCTGACGCTGCCCAACGGCACCCATACGCTCAATTACGTCTATCCCTGGAGTTTTTGTCGGGCGATTCGCCCGTTTGTGCAGCGCGTTCAACAAGAGGCCCGCCATGAATAAACCGCCAAAGGGTATCGCTCGTTTCGATTCTGCCGCCGCGATGCTGGTGGCACTGGCTTCTGCTTTGCACGATCGCCCTTTCGACAGCCCCAGCCAGTCTCCCGCTCTCGATCATCTGCTGCCCGCGCTGAATAAACTGCCCGAACGCCTGCGGGAATGGGGCTATGCGGTGGGCGGCATGGCCGAGGGGATTACCCAGAGCCGGGCGGGCAATCTGGATATTGAAGGCATCGCCGAATGGATGGCGAACGCCTATCCGCAGCAGCGCTATCCGGCCGCCTTTGTCGGCTCCTCAAACGGCGCGCTGACCCATCTGGCGGCGGCGATGAAAACCCCCTGGCTGCCGCAAACCTTTCTCTGTCCGGTGCGCGCGCTGCATAACGATCCTGATGATGCGCCGGCAGGTTTTGAACGCGGCAAACCGGTGGCGGACGCCTTGCTGGCCGCCTCGCCGCATCTGGCGGTGCATCATATGCAGGATCCGAATCAGGATCGGCTGATGCTCGATCAGATGAGCTACTTTCGGCTGAAGCAGCGCGCGCTGCCGCTGGCGTTCAGCGAATTTCTCATGCGTTCGCTGCCGGCGGGCGCGACGCTGTTCGTGAATAACTGCACGCTGCAATGGCCGGTCACCCGCACCACCAACCGCTCGTTCTTTCAGTTCGGCGCGCCCGGTGGCGCGACCGAGCGGGAATATTTTCAGGGCGGTCCGCGCGTCGCGGAGTATCTGGCGCGCTATGGCGTCAAACGGGAAAAATGGGACCCGCCAACGACCACGGATAGCGTACCGGAAGCGGAGTGGGGCTTTGACGGCTATCTGCTGGCGCCGCTGAAACAGCTGGCGAAAAGCCAGGGCTGGCGTCTGCTGGAGCTGCGCTACCGCGAGCCAGAGGCGCTCAGCTACGTCGTCGCCGAAATCTATCGCGACTGGTACTTATCTGCGGGAATTTTGCCGACGCGGCTGGTGGTGGATAATTTCCTGCTGATGGATCCCTGGACCACAATGTGCCAGCATGCGATTCCGTTCTGGCTGCTGTTTTGCACCGAGCCTTCCGCCGCCGTTCTGCAACGCTTCCTCGAAAAACAGCCGCGCTTTCGTCATATCGATATGATGCTGTTTTCCCACGGCACGGAAAGCATCGGCCTGGCGCCGGTTGAGCGCTGGCAACAGCTGCTGGATTACGCCAGCGAAGAGGGCGCTTTTATCGGCGTGGATAAAGAACGCTTCCCGCGCGATTTCGCCACCCTGACCGAGTATGACAAAGCGCTGCGCGCCAGCGCGCCGTTGTTTCAACCGCCGCCGCCGCTCAGCGTGGAGAAGGCGATCGACGGCATCCGACGCTACGGCGCGAAATATGGCGTCACGCTGATTAGCGATTAAGCGGCGGGACGGCGGCAGCAAACGTGCAGTTTGTTGCCGTCAGGGTCGCGGAAGTAAGCGCCGTAATAATCCGGCTCGTAGCGCGGACGCAGGCCGGGTTCGCCTTCGCTGACCGCTCCTATCGAACAGGCCAGCCGGTAAACCTCATCGACCTGCTCCCGCGTTTCGGCGATAAACGCGGTCATCTGGCCGTTGCCCGGTGTTGCCGGTTCGCCGTTAAAGGGCGCGGTGATGATAAATTCCGGCCAGGCCAGATCGCGCTGCTGCCAGCCAGCCCAAGGGACGTCGCGTTCGCAGAAGCGCAGCGTCAACTGCAACGGCGCCAGGATGGCGCTGTAAAACGAAAAGGCGCGTTCAAAGTCCTGCATGCCGAGCATGATATGAGAATACATGGCTCTCTCCCTTCTGACTTTCTTTAAGTGTCGGCCAGAATGTGCGATTAAGCCTGCGCCACGGTAAAAAACGGCGCGCCGCCTCTCGCGGCCTGCCGGACGCCGCCGGTTGTTCCGGGCGATAAAGCAGGCTATTATCAGCCGCTTAAGGTGATGGCGTTCCACCTTTCCCAACCGCCGTTTTACGGCTGATGACGCCTGACATAACCCTTAATCCTTGCGCGGGAGCGGGCGGCGTGTCAGGTATCTGCTTTTCCTGCCCGCAGCTCTGCCTGGTTCCCGCTTTTCGGAGCTGAATAATGTTGAAATCTCTGTTGGCTGTGATGTTGGGCGGCGCCGTCGGCTGCTCGCTGCGCTGGCTCTTCTCGCTGCGCTTCAATGCGCTGTTTCCTAACCTGCCGCCGGGCACCCTGCTGGTTAACCTGTTGGGCGGCTTTATCATCGGCGCGGCGATCGCCTGGTTTGCGAAAAACCCCCACATCGACGCCGGCTGGAAATTATTGATCGTCACCGGCCTGTGCGGCGGGCTGACCACCTTCTCGACCTTTTCCGCTGAAATCGTCGTGCTGCTGCAATCCGGTAAATATCTCTGGGCGATGGGCAGCGTGCTAATCCATGTCGTCGGATCCTTGCTGATGACTTTCGCCGGTTTTGCGCTGGTCAACGCGCTGGGTTAGCCACGCCAAATGTCGCCGAAGCGGCTCATTTCGCTCGCTCTGCTACGCTAAAAAGCGGGACGTAACATGATGAATTACCGGCTACCCCGGATAACTAAGGAGCGTGTAGATGAGCGGCAACCTGAAATTCCTTAACCTGGTGCTGTTGAACGGCAAGCCGGAAGAGAAGTTGCGCGCGGCGCGCGCGGCCGGTTTCGATCAGGTCGAAATCTGGCGCGAAGATGTAGAGAAGAGCGCTGACGGCGGCGCGCTGGCGCAGCTGGCGGCGCAGCAGGGGCTGGGATTTACTAACGTCCAGGTACTGCGCGATTTCACCGGCGCGCCCGACGGCGAACGCCAGAAAAAACGCGAGGAGCTGCGCCAGTTTATCCAGATGGCGCAGGCGCTGGGCTGCGATACCATCCAGGCACCCGCCACCACGCGCGAGGATTGCGTCGCCGAAAAGATTGATGAGGATCTGCGCTGGCTGGCTTCGGAAGCGGCGCGTTATCAGATGCGCATCATGTATGAGCCGATGGCCTGGTGCAGCGTCGACAATACGCTGCCGCTCGCCTGGGAACGCCTGCAACGTCTCGAACAGCCTAACATCGGCCTGGTAGTTGATCTGTTCCATATCTGCGCGCTGGGCGGCGACGCCTCGCAGCTCGACGGCATTCCGGTAGATCGTATTTATGAAGTGCAGCTGTGCGATATCGCGCAGCCGCTCCCGCCGGGCGACAGGTCGGCGCTGATCGACACCGCGCGTCACCGCCGCGAGCTGCCTGGCGAGGGCATCATTGAGATCGATCGCTTTGTGGATAAGCTGAAGAGCGCCGGCTACAGCGGACCGGTCGGCATTGAAGTTTTCAATGACCAGCTCAAGGCGCTGCCGGCGCAGCAGGCGGCGGATAAAGCCTGGGCGGTGCTAAATCGCTACTGGCCTTAATCCTGCAGGCACTGGGCGATAAAGGTGGCCGCCCGCCTTGCGCCCTGGCCGGAAATCGTATGCCCGGTGGTTGGTTCAAACTGCGTCTCCGTCGGCACGTTGGCGCTTTTCAGCCGCAGCGCGGCCGAGTCGGTTTCCGTCCAAGGGATCACGTCATCGGCATGGCCGTGCACCAGCAGCGCCGGCGTATGCGGATGAGGGGTTAAGGCGCCCTCATACGAAAGACGCCCGGAAAACGCCACCACGCCCGCCAGCGGCCAGCGGCCCGACGCCAGCGTGTCGAGCGCCATGATCGCGCCTTGAGAAAAGCCCGCCAGCACCACTTTATCCCAGCGGTTCGCCATGCCATGGTCGGCCATGATGCGCATCAATGCGTCATCGAAGGCGCCGCGCGCCGCGCGCACCCGCGCCGGGCGATTTTCCGGCGTAACGCCCACCAGGCTGAACCACTGAAAGCCGGCGCCCTGTTCAAACGCGAAAGGCGCGTCGGGCGAGGCGAAAGCGACGTCGGGCAAGATGTTGCTCCAGTGCCGTCCCAGCGGCGCCAGATCCTCGCCGTTGCTGCCTACGCCATGCAAAAAAATCACCAGCGCTTTTTCCATCTGCTCTCCTGTCTGTCAACCGTAAGCGGATCTGGCGGGATCCGCAGAGAGAATGCCATTCGGGCTTAACGCCTTCATGGAAGCGTAGCTCTGTTTGCCGGAATCGGGGTTAGCTGGTCGCGGACGCCGGTTTTATCCGTCGGTGGAGCGCGTCACCGCTTCCCATGCGCCCAGGCTTTCCGCCAGCGTCGCCAGCCGGTCGCGCACCAGCCCCAACGCATCGCTGCCGAGCAGCAGATGCGCAGGCGGCGCCGGGTGGGTCAACAGCGACAATATTACCTGCGCCGCCTTCGCCGGATCGCCCAGCTGTTTGCCGCTTTTCTCCTGACGCGCCTGGCGCACCGGATCGAACAGCGCATCGTAATCGGCGATCGATCGCGGCGATCGGATCATCGAACGGCCCGCCCAGTCGGTGCGAAAGGATCCCGGCGCCACCGCCGTTACTTTGACGTCAAAGGCGGCCAGCTCCTGGCTCAGGGTATCGGAAATGCCCTCCAGCGCGAACTTGCTGCCGCAATAGTCGCTGATGCCGGGCAGGGTGATATAACCGCCCATCGAGGTGATATTGATAATCTGGCCGCGACGGCGCTGGCGAAACCGCGGCACCAGCGCTTTCATCATGGCGACCGCTCCCCAGACGTTAACCTCGAACTGGCGGCGCATCTCGTCGAGGCTCGCCTCTTCGAAGATGCCTTCGTGGCCGTAACCGGCATTGTTGACCAGCACGTCAATCGGCCCGTGCGCCGCCTCCATCTCCGCCACAACGGCGGGAATGCGATCGAAATCGGTCACGTCCAACAGCCAGCCGTGGGCGCGCTGCGTATCCAGCGCCGCGAACGCTTCAAGCGCGTGCGGGTTGCGCAGAGTGCCGAGCACGCGATGTCCGGCCTGTAGCGCCGCCTCCGCCAGCGCGCGACCAAAGCCGCTGCTGACGCCGGTAATCAGGATCGTTTTCATCTTTTTCTCCTCCAGGTTCTGCCAGGTGTGGCTGTTGATTAGCCTGCGCCTTTTTATGCAACATGGAGATGCCCGATGCTCTGATAGCCTTGCCTGAAACTCTGAATTTACCCTACCCGCGCAAACGCGCCGCGAGGAGCCATACTGCTCATCATGACGACATCGCTCTCTTCTATCGCCTTGCTGGACGCGCTGACGCCGCAGGAAGGCTATACGTTAACGCCGCTGGCCGACGTGCGCCTGCTGCGATTGAACCGGCCGCTGAGCCGCACGCCGGTGCTTTAGGACCCCGGCATCGTGATCGTGCTGCAGGGACGCAAGCGCGGCTACTTCGGCAACCAGGTTTACCTTTACGATGCGCAGCACTATCTGGCGGTATCGGTGCCGGTGCCTTTCACCATGGAAACCGACGCCAGCGCTGACGAACCTTTGCTGGCGATTTATTTGCATCTCGATCTGCCTGTCGTGGCGGAACTGCTGTTGCAGATGGAGAAACTCGGCGCGCCGCCCAGCCAGCGGCCGACCGGCATGCTTTCGACGCCAATAAGCGCGCCCCTGATGCGGTCAGTGCAGCGTCTGCTGGAGGCGCTGAGCGATCCGGTCGCCGCGCCGCTGTTGGGACCGGCGCTGGTGCGGGAGATCTATTACCATGTCCTGAACGGCGAGCAGGGCGGCGAGATGCGCGCGGCGCTGACGATGCAGGGCCATTTCGGCAAAATCGCCCGCGCCCTGCGCCATATTCACGGCCACTACGCGCAGCCGCTGGATGTAGCGGGTCTGGCGCGCGAAGCGGGCATGAGCCAGGCGACCTTTTATGAACACTTTAAAAAGGTGACGCAAACCTCGCCGATGCAGTACGTCAAATCGATTCGGCTGCATCAGGCGCGTCTGCTGATGGTGAGGGAAGCGCTGACCGCGGCGGCGGCCAGCGTGGCGGTGGGATATGAAAGCCCGTCGCAGTTCAGCCGCGAATTTCGTCGGCTGTTCCGCCTGACGCCTGCCGAAGAAGCCAGAAGGCTGCGCGACAGCTTTGCGCTGCCGCCTGCCCAGGAAAACGCCCGGTTTGTCTCTTCACATTAGGTGCGGCATCGCTTTTCACCGGGACGAAAACCTGTTTGACTGGCCTTCCGCGCTAATTTTATACGGAGCCGTCGATGTCACTGATTCATCTCCCTTCCCTGGCGGAGCTGCCCGCCGCCGACTGGGATGCGCTTCTGCCGGACGATCAGCCGTTTCTGCGTCACGCTTTTCTGCTGACGCTAGAAGAGAGCGGCAGCGTCAGCGAGGCAGGCGGCTGGCAGCCGGATCACCTGCTGTGGCGTGAAAAGGGTCGGCTGCGCGCCGCGATCCCCGGCTATCGCAAACGCAACTCCTGGGGCGAGTACGTGTTCGATCACGCCTGGGCCGATGCCTGCCATCGCGCCGGCATTCGCTACTACCCGAAATGGCTGGGCGCGATTCCGTTCAGCCCGGTAACCGGCGCGCGACTGCTGGGAGACGGCGCGGCGGCGGCGCAGCTGCTGGCGGCATTGCCGGAGGCGCTGCAACGCCAGCGCCTGAGCGGCGCGCATATCAATTTTACTGATATGCACGCCGATACGCTGCTGCAGGCGGCGCCGGAGTGGCTGTCGCGCCTCGGCTGCCAGTATCACTGGCATAACCGCGGCTACCGCGATTTTCAGGATTTCCTCGATACCCTGATGTCGCGCAAGCGCAAACAGCTGCGTAAAGAGCGCGAGCAGGTGCAGGCCAGCGGCTTTGCGTTTACCTGGTATCGCGGCCATGAGCTGAGCGAAAGCCAGTGGGATTTCGTCTATACCTGTTACGCCAACACCTATGCGGTGCGCGGTCAGCACCCCTATCTGAGCCGGGAGTTCTTCAGTTTGCTGGCGCAGCGCATGCCAGAGAGCATTCGCGTGGCGATCGCGACGCTGCAAAACCAGCCTGCCGCCATGGCCTTCTGTCTGGTGGATAAGCAGACGCTTTACGGACGTTACTGGGGATGTCTGGCGGAGTTTGACCGACTGCATTTCGAAACCTGTTTTTATCAGGGGATGGATTACGCCATTGCCGAAGGGCTGCAGCGTTTCGACGCCGGGGCGCAGGGCGAGCATAAGCTGGTGCGCGGCTTCGAGCCGCAGATCACCCGTTCCTGGCACTATCTCAGCCATCCGGGCCTGCGCGAGGCGGTGGATGCGTTTCTTCAGCAGGAGCGGGCCGGCATGCGCGCCTGGGCGCTGGAGGCGCGCGATGCCTTGCCTTATCGCCGCGGCGATCACTTCATGCCGACGAATCCGCCGGTTTGATGGCGCCAGAGACGCGCATAAAGTCCGTTTTGCGCCAGCAGGTCCTGATGGTTGCCCATCTCGACGATCTGGCCTTTGCGCAGCACGATCAGACGGTCCATTTTGGCGATGGTCGACAGACGGTGGGCGATGGCGATCACCGTCTTGCCCTGCATTAAGGTTTCCAGACTCTCCTGAATCGCCGCCTCCACTTCGGAATCCAGCGCCGAGGTCGCCTCATCCATAATCAGGATCGGGGCGTCTTTCAGCAGGACGCGGGCGATGGCGATACGCTGGCGTTGACCGCCGGACAGCTTCACGCCGCGTTCGCCCACATGGGCGTCCAGCCCGGTGCGTCCCATCGAGTCGGAAAGCAGCGGGATAAACTCATCGGCGCGGGCGCGGCGAATCGCCTCGTACAGCTCCTCGTCGCTGGCGTCGGGACGGTCATAGAGCAGGTTTTCGCGAATGGAGCGATGCAGCAACGAGGTGTCCTGCGTAATCATGCCGATCTGTCCACGCAAACTCTCCTGACTGACTTCAGCGATGTTCTGGTCGTCAATCAGAATGCGGCCGCCGTTAATGTCGTAGAGGCGCAGCAGCAGATTCACCAGCGTTGACTTGCCGGCGCCGGAAGGGCCGATCAGGGCGATTTTCTCCCCTGGTTTGATATCCAGGCTCAGCTGGTTGATCACTGCGCGCTCGCTGCCGTAGTTGAATGAGACAACTTCAAAGCGGATATTGCCGCGGTTAACCTTCAACTCCTTCGCCTGGGGAACATCCTGCACGCTAAGCGGCTGCGCGATGGTGGTCAGGCCATCCTGCACCATGCCGATATTTTCAAAAATGCCGTTCACCACCCACATGATCCAGCCGGACATATTGACCAGCCGGATCACCAGCCCGGTCGCCAGCGCGATAGCGCCTACGCTAATCAGCGACTGGCTCCAGAGCCAGAGCGCGATAGCGGAGGTCGAGACGATCAGCAGGCCGTTGAGGATAGCCAGCGTGACGTCCATGCCGGTGACCATGCGGCTGACGACGCGCGCTTTGTCGGTTTGCTCCTGAATGGCTTCGCGCGCAAAACGTTTCTCCAGCGCGCTGTGGGCGAAAAGCTTGATGGTGGCGATATTGCTGTAGCCGTCGACGATATGGCCCATCAGCTTAGAGTGCGCGGCGGTCGCCACCACCGTACGCTTTTTGACGCGCGGCACGAAAAAGCGCAGCGCGGCACTGTAGGTGACGATCCAGATAATCAGCGGAACCATCAGACGCCAGTCGGTATCGGCGAACAGCACCAGCGACGTGACGGCGTAGATCAGTACATGCCAGAGCGCCTCCACCAGCTGAACCGCCGAGGTGCGCAGCGCGTTGCCGGTTTGTATGATGCGTTGCGCGATGCGCCCGGCAAAGTCGTTATGAAAAAAGCTTAGGCTCTGCCGCAGCATATAGTTGTGCTGTTGCCAGAGGATAAGGTTGGGCATGCCCGGATTGATGTTCATATGCACCAACAGGCCGTGCAGCCAGGTGCAGAGCGGCCGCAGTATCATGGCGACAAAGCCCATCCAGAGCAGAATCGGCCAGTTTTGGCTGAACAGCGTGGTCGGCGTAGCGTGGTTGACCAGGTCGATAATACGACTCAGGTAGCTGAAGAGGGCGACTTCGATCAGGGCGGAGGCCAGACTCACCACCAGCAAGGCGGCAAAGCTGGGCCACACCTGACGCAAATAGTAAAAGTAAAACGGCCAGACGCGCGAAGGCGGCGTATCGGATGGCGCGTCCTGAAAGATATCAATAAAGCGCTCGAAACGGCGGTACAGCATAATCAGGTCCTGCCCTTTGCCTTAACGTAAAGTGTTCAGCTTAGTGCAAGAATCCATTCGCTTCCGCCAACCCGCCGTCAACTCTGCGCAAAGAATATCTTTCTACCGCCGCGTTTATTAACGACTTTTTTCAACGTAGGTCTGCATATTCTCACGGGTCACCAGCTCGAAAGGGATCCAGATATTCGAGGGGACTTTTTCGCCTTTGATCAGACGCTGGGCGGCGTCGACGGAGGCTTTCCCCTGGCCGATGGCGTCCTGAAACACCGTGACCTGCATCTTGCCGGAGGCGAGCGCCTTCAGGCCGTCCGGCGTGGCGTCGATGCCGCCGACCAGCACCGATTTGTCCCGTTTGCCCGACTGATCCAGCGCCATGATGGCGCCGATCGCCATCTCGTCGTTATTGGCCGCCACGGCGTCGATCGCCTCGCCGTTGGTGATCCAGTTCAGCATCAGATCCATGCCCTCGTTGCGGGAATAGTTGGCGGTCTGCTTCAACACCACCTTCATGTTCGGGTACTTGGCCACCACCTGCTCGACGTCTTTGGTGCGTTGCAGCGCCCCGGCGTCAGTCAGGTTGCCGATCATGATGGCGACGTTGCCTGCGTAGTTCATCTGTTTCGCCAGCGCTTCCATTTGCAGCGTGCCCGATTCGCGCTCATCGGAGCCGACGAACACCACGCCCGGCGGCAACGTGCGATCGCCCGGCGTGCGGTTGACGTACACGAGCGGGATTTTCGCCTGCCGCGCCATTTTCGTCAGCGCCGGCGTGCTGGCGGAATCGACCGGATCGACGATGATGGCGTCCACCCCGGCGCTGATAAAGCTTTGCACTTGGTCGGTCTGGCGGCCGACGTCGCCGCGCGCGTCTTCAAACTGTACCGCCAGACCGCGCGCCTGCGCCTCTTTATCGATGGCGTGGCGAATAATCGTCAGGAAGTTTTGATCGAAGTAGGCCATAGAGACGCCCAACTTCTCCGCCAGCGCAGAAGTGGAGCCGCAAAGCAGAATCAACAGCAACAGGGCAGGCAATGCTTTCATAGCGATCTCTCCGGGGGCGGGACAAAATGGAATAATTATTTCGCAAGGCGGAAAAATAGCCTTGCGCAGCGAAGTAAAGCTTAAAAAAGCGCGCGGTTTCTGCCAATAGCGCGATGAAATTAGCGGAATAAAGCTCACAAATTATTTTTGAACAAACGTTTCATTTGTAGCGGCGTAGTGCGGAGCCGACCAAAAAAACGCGCCGCTATTCAGCACCGACATAGTGAGTTGCCGGGGCGATTTCTCCGACGCAGCGCACATTCTTCAGCAAAACGCGGCAAATTTTCACTGTTATGTGCAGCCCCGCAAGCGGCGTTGTGGCAAAAGCCAAATATTGCCGCTTTTTAGCCGTGCATTTCCACCATCCGCACAGTGACTGCCTTATAACAAGCTCTCTATATTTCCTTAACAGAGAATAAACAGCGCTATTCCTGAGAAAAATCTTCGCGGCATGCTGCTCCCTTTTAAGGAACTTACCTCATGTTGAAAGATAAAAATCTTACCCGCACGACGCACGTACGCATCTGGATTTTATGCTTAATCCTGTTTCTTTCCGTGGTCGCCTATGCCGATCGTTCCATTCTCTCGATCTCCGGCTCGGCGATAAAAGAGGAGTTCGGTCTCTCCGCCATTCAGCTCGGCTTCGTGCTTTCCGCCTTCAGCTGGGCCTATGTCATCGGGCAGATCCCCGGCGGCCTGTTTCTTGATCGCTTCGGCGCTAAAAAAGTCTATGGCGTTTCGCTGGCGCTCTGGTCAATCTCCACCATCGCGATGGGGTTTGTCGGCGAGTTCGCCAGCGGCATGGCCGGCGCGCTGGTGCTGATGTTCAGCCTGCGTTTCGTCCTCGGCCTGATTGAAGCGCCCAGCTTCCCGGCTAATGCGCGCGTGGTGATCATGTGGTTTCCCAGCGCCGAACGCGGACGCGCCTCGTCGCTGTTCAGCTCGGCGCAATACTTCGCCGTAGCGATTTTCTCGCCGCTCTCCGGCTGGCTGGTGTCGCGCTACGGCTGGGAGTGGCCGTTCTTCGTGCTGGGCGGCATCGGGGTGCTGGCGGTGTTCGTCTGGAGCGGATATATGCGCGAGCCGAAACAGCATCCCGACGTTTCTGAAACCGAGATGCGGCATATCGTGCAGGGAGGCGCGCTGGTCGATATCGATTCGACACGCACCTTAAAAGCGCGTCCCGCAGTCAGCAAAGCGATGTTTAAAAGGCTGCTCACCAACCGCATGCTGTGGTGCGCCTATATCGGACAGTATTGCGCCATCGCGTTAAGCTACTTTTTTATCACCTGGTTCCCCATCTATCTGGTGCAGGCGCGCGGCATGGATATTCTCGATGCCGGTTTCGCCACCGTCGCCCCGGCGCTGTTTGGTTTTCTCGGCGCGCTCTCCGGCGGCTATATCTCCGACAAGCTGATTACCCGCGGCTGGAGCCTCTCCTGGGCGCGTAAAACACCCTATATCGTCGGCATGCTGATGGCCGCCACCCTAACCATCGCCGCCGTGATGCCGGGCAACGTTGGGGTTATCGCCATTATGTCTTTCGCGTTTTACGGCAAGGGCATCGCCGCCGGCGCCGGCACCTGGGCGTTGATCAGCGATACCGCGCCGAAGGAGGCGGTAGGACTGGCCGGCTCGATTTTCAACGGCATCGGCAATATCGCCGGTTTTACCACGCCCATTCTGTTCGGCGTGATCGTCGGCCTGACCGGCAGCTACAGCATCGGGCTGGTATTTGTCGGCGCGCACTGCGTGATTGCGGCGTTGTTGTTCCTGTTTGTGATGGGGCCGATTGAACGTGTCGGCGAAGAGCGGGATAACGGCGCGTCAACCTACGAAAAACAGGGGAAAGAAGATGGCGTTAAAGCAGTTTAATGTGCTGATTAAAGGGGCGCAGCTACCGCAGCGCCTGCTGGATAAGGTTGAGGAGCAGTTCACCACTTTCCGCCTGTGGGAAGCGGCGGATGACGAGGCGTATCTGCAGGAGATCGGCTCGCAGATCGATGCGCTGCTGACCAGCGGCAACCCGGTGATGGGCGCCTCGGCGGATCTGATTAACCGCCTGCCCAACCTGAAAATTATCTGCAGCAACGGCGTCGGCTATGATTCCATCGACGTGAAGGCGGCACAGGCGCGCGGCATTATCGTCACCAATACGCCCGGCGTGCTGAATGCGTGCGTGGCCGATTTGGGCATGGCGCTGTTGCTGGACGTGGCGCGGCGCGTCAGCGAGTCCGACCGTTATGCGCGCGCCGGAAAATGGTTGTCGCACGGGCGCTTTCCCGCCGGTTGCAAAATCGGCGGCAAGGTGTGCGGCATCGTTGGTCTCGGCAGCATCGGACTTGAACTGGCGAGGCGGGCGCGCGCCTTCGACATGGATATCCATTTCTATAACCCGAACTCGCGTCCCGATGTGCCCTATACCCGTCACGAGACCTTGAAATCGCTGGCGCAGCAGGCTGATTTTCTGGTGCTGACGCTGCCTGGCGGCCTGCGCACGCGCCACCTGATCGATGCGGAGATTTTGCAGGCGCTGGGGCCGCAGGGTTACCTGATCAATATCGCGCGGGGCAGCGTGGTGGACGAACAGGCGCTGATCCAGGCGCTGGAGAGCGAGCAGATCGCCGGCGCGGCGCTGGATGTCTTTGAGCACGAGCCGGCGGTGCCGCAGGCGTTGCAGAAGCGGAACAACGTAGTGATCACGCCGCATATCGCCAGCAGCACGGAAGAGACGATGCGCGCGATGGCCGATCTGGTGTTTGAGAATTTGCTGGCGTTCGCCCAGGGCGAGGCGGTGCTGACCCGCGTCGTCTGATGTGAAGAGTGCGCGGCGTTGCCTGATTTCGCTGAAGAAATTTTGCGCAGCTGCCGATATAACTTAATCGTGACATATTAAGGAGCAATCTCATGATTAAGCTAATTTCTGTGGATGAGCTGCGGCCCGGCATGTTCATCCACAGGCTGGACGTCTGGTGGCTGAAAGAGAAAGGCGCCAGCGGCCAGACGCTGATCGGCGATCTGCGTCAGATCTCCAGGATCCAGGCGCAGGGGATCCGCCATCTCTGGATCGATCTTGATAAAACGGTGCCGCCGCCCGCCTCTCTCCCCCCGCAGCGAAAATCTCAGCCGGAAAGCCCTTTCATCAGCGAACTCAGCTGTGCGCGACGCATCTTGCAGGAGGGCAAACCCAAGGTGCGCTCCATGTTTAACGAGGCGCGCATGGGGCATCGGCTTAACCTCTCCTGGGCCTTACCGCTGGTGGATAAAATTGCCGGTTCGGTTCATCGTTACCCTTCGGCGCTGCTGAGCGTGGCGCGGCTGAAAAACCACGACGACTATATCTGGCTGCATTCGATGGCGGTGTGCGGCCTGATGATCTCGCTGGCGCAGCAGCTAAAGCTGGATGACGAGCAGGTCAGGCGCGTCGGCTTAGGCGGACTGCTGCATGACGTCGGCAAGGCGGCGATACCCCTCGATATTCTCAATAAGCCGGGCAAGCTGAGCGACAAAGAGTTCGAACTGATGAAGGAGCATCCGGTAACGGGCGCGCAGATGCTGCTGGAGGCGGGCGCCGCGGAGGATCTTATCGATATCGCCCTGCATCATCATGAAAAAATAGATGGCAGCGGCTATCCCCACGGGCTGAAGGGCGGAGAGATCACGCTCTACTCGCGCATGGCGGCGGTATGCGACGTTTACGACGCCATTACCTCGATACGCCCTTATAAAGAGGGCTGGAACCCGGCGGAAGCGATGCACCGCATGGCCAACTGGCACGGACATTTTGACCGCGCGGTTTTTCATGCCTTTGTGAAACAGCTGGGCATCTATCCGGTGGGATCGCTGGTGCGGCTGGCGTCAGGCAGCGTGGCGCTGGTAGTGCAGCCGGGCAAGGCTTCGCTGCTGCGTCCCGACGTGCATGTTTTCTGGTCGCTGCGCGCCCAGCGGGAAATCAAACCCGAGCGAGCCGTTACTGCGACGATTCTATTGTCGGCCCGGAAGAGGCGAGCCTGTGGCGACATTTCGATTTTAATAAGGTCTGGATGCTGGAGAGCGCGTAAGCTTCCCGCCGCTGAAATTTATCAGGATTTAAATAACTTCACAGAGCTTCGGTTATAATTCCCGCCTTGTCTGATAAATAATGGGTAATTATGGAACGTTTTACCGAAAACCTGATGTATGCGTCGCGCTGGCTGCTGGCCCCGGTTTACATCGGACTTTCGCTGGGTTTGCTGGCGCTGACCATCAAATTTTTTCAGGAAATTTTTCATCTGCTGCCCGGTATTTTACATATCGGTGAAAACGATCTGATCCTGATGTTGTTGTCGCTGGTGGATATGACGCTGGTAGGCGGTTTGCTGGTGATGGTGATGCTTTCCGGCTATGAAAACTTCGTTTCCAAGCTCGATATCGACGAAAGCAAAGAGAAGCTGAGCTGGCTGGGAAAAATGGATTCCGGCTCGCTGAAGAATAAGGTGGCGGCGTCGATTGTGGCGATCTCCTCCATCCACCTGCTGCGCGTATTTATGGAAGCGCGCAACGTCGAGAACGACAAGCTGATGTGGTATGTGATTATCCACCTGACCTTTGTGCTCTCCGCCTTTGTGATGGGCTACCTCGACAATCTGTCGCGCAATGACAAAAAAAGCCATTAATCCTTGTTGCTTGCGGGCTGCGTGCCCGCAAGCCGCAGCATCACTTCCCGAATCATCGCGATAAACTGACGCAGGCGCGCCGGATAGTAGCTGGCCCAGGGCCAGGTGAGCCAGACCGGCAGCGGCGGGGCCTGCCACGCCGGCGTAAGCTGAATCAGCGCCCCCACCGCCAAATCTTCCTGCACCACCCATGCGGAGACGATCGCCGCGCCCATGCCCGCCAGCGCCGCTTTGCGTACCGCATACAGGCTGTCGCTGATCAGACGCGGGGCGATCGCCAGATTGCTCGCCTCGCCATCGCTGATGCGCTTTAAGGTAATTTCGTTGCGATAGAAGCTGCTGAGCGCCAGCCAGGGCAGATCGGGAAGCTGCTCCACTTGCGCGACCGGCGGATGTTGCGCCAGCAGAGCGGGGGAGGCGACGACGATGCGCGGAATCTCCGCCAGCAGGATGGCGACGGCGGAGGGATCGGTGGGCGCGCCGACCTGGATGGCGCAGTCGACATTTTCCGCCACGAAATCGGGCGTGCGGTCGTTCAGCATCCACTCCACGTTGAGACGCGGATAGCGGCGCAGATAATCCACCAGCGGCGCGATCAGTTGATCCTGACCGAACGCATGCGGCGCGCGCACCCGCAGCGTGCCCACCGGATCGTCGCCGGCACCGGTCAGCTCATCTTCCAGCGCGTGCCAAGTGGCGAGCAGCTGCCGCGCCTGCGCATAGCAGCGTTCGCCGTCGTCGGTCAGCTTCAACGCATGGGTAGTGCGCAGGATCAGCTTCAGGCCGAGCAGCTGCTCTAGCGCCTGCAAACGGCGGCTGATGGTGGGCTGGCTGGTGCCGAGCTGCGCGGCGGCGGCCGACAGGCTGCCGCTTTCGACGATGCGAATAAAGGCCTGCATCAGTTCAATGCGGTCGATGCCGCCGCTGTTCATAGCTTTCATACACATCACGTATATCAGTTTTGTCTGTAACCCGTCTACCGCGTATGGCAAACAGAGGCTGTAATAAGCGCACTTTCATCTGGGGAAAAAACTATGTCAGGCTTAAACGATGTCGCTAACAGCGCCGAAGCGGAAAAGCTGCCCGCGTCGCTGGTGTTTACTCTGGCCGCCGGCGCCGGGCTCAGCGTCGCGTCGATTTACTACAGCCAGCCGATGCTCGATATCGTCGGCAGGCAGTTTCACGCCAGCGTCAGCAGTGTGGGCATGGTGCCGATGCTGACCCAGGCGGGTTATGCGCTCGGTATTTTACTGCTTGCGCCGCTGGGCGATCGGCATGACCGACGCGCCATCATCCTGATTAAAGGTCTGTTGCTGGTGGCGGCGCTGTTGCTTTGCGGCTTCTCCGGCGGGTTAAACGCCTTGCTGATCGCCAGCTTCGTGACCGGTCTGACCGCCACGGTGGCGCAGGATATCGTACCGGCTTCGGCGGCGCTGGCGCCGGAGCGCAGCCGCGGCAAAACCGTGGGTACGGTGATGACCGGCCTGCTGGTCGGCATTTTGCTGTCGCGCGTGGTCAGCGGCGTCGTGGCGGAATACCTCGGCTGGCGCGCCATGTATCTGTTCGCCGCCGCCGCGGTGCTGGCGATCAGCGTGGCGCTGTGGCGCGTGCTGCCGCGCTTTCAGCCCGGCACCTCGGTCAGCTATCCGCAGCTGCTGCTGTCGCTGGCGCATCTCTGGCGACAACATCCGATTTTACGCCGCGCC
>DENB01000015.1 GCA_002359495.1 Enterobacteriaceae bacterium UBA2655 | reverse complement strand
CTGCTGGCCGCGCTGCTGGCGTTGCTCGGCTGGGGCGCGCTGCTGCTGCTGCGCCGTCTGGTGGTGCGCAATCTGGCGCTGCGCCTGGCAATTAACCGACTGCTGCGTCAGCCGTGGATGACGCTGAGCCAGCTTTCGACCTTTTCCCTGTCGTTTATGCTGCTGGCGCTGCTGCTGGTGATGCGCGGCGATCTGCTCGATCGCTGGCAGCAACAGCTGCCGCCGGACAGCCCCAACTATTTCCTGCTGAATATGACGCAGGAGCAGGTGCCGCAGGTGCGCGATTTTCTCACCGCGCACCAGATTAAAGCGGAGACGTTCTATCCCATCGCACGCGTGCGCCTGACGGAGATTAACGGCAAAAAGGTCGACCCGAAACAAGATAATGCGCTGAACCGCGAGCTGAACCTCACCTGGCAGTCGGCGCGCCCGGAACACAATCCGCTGACGGCGGGCAGCTGGCCGCCCAAAGCGGGCGAAGTGTCGATTGAGGAGGAGCTGGCCGGTCGGCTGGGCGTCACGCTCGGCGATACCCTGACCTTTACTGGCGATACGCAGCAGTTTACCGCCAGGATCAGCAGCCTGCGCAAGGTCGACTGGGAGAGCCTGCGGCCGAACTTTTTCTTTATCTTTCCGCCCGGCGCGCTCGACGGCCAGCCGCAAACCTGGCTCACCAGCTTCCGCATGGAGAACAATCCCGCGCAGCTGGCGCAGCTGAATCGCCAGTTTCCGACGCTGAGCCTGCTGGATATCGGCAGCATTATGCGGCAGATCGGTCAGGTGCTGGCGCAGGTCAGCCAGGCGCTGGAGATCATGGTGGTGCTGGTTACCGCCTGCGGTATTCTGCTGCTGCTGGCGCAGATTCAGGTCGGCATGCGGCAGCGACGTCAGGAGCTGGTGGTCTACCGGACGCTGGGAGCGAGCCGGCGACTGCTGCGCGCCACGCTCTGGTGCGAGTTCGCGCTGATCGGCATCGTGGCGGGCGTGGCGGCGGCGATTGGCGCGGAAGCGGCGCTCTGGGGATTGCAGCGGAAGATTTTCGATTTTCCCTGGCAGCCGGACTGGCTGCTGTGGCTGGCGTTGCCGCTAACTGGCGCGCTGCTGCTTTCGCTCTGCGGCGGCTGGCTGGGTGTGCGCCTGTTGAAAGGCAAAGCGCTGTTCCGCCGTTTCGAAGCGGCATAACCATGATTTCCCCTCGGACTACCTTTATGTTTTTTTAGTAAATATTAAAGGGAAGCCCGAGAGGATTTTCTGATAAAAATTTAAGAACAAGCTCAATTTTATTTTTACGCGCAGCCAGAATGGTTTTGGCGCTTTCTTTATAAAATCTCAGTTTTTTCTTTTTCTTTTTTCCTGTTTTTATCTGCTTGGTAGTGTTTTTATATTTTATTTTTTCTGATTAATAGTTTTTTTATTTAGGTCAATAATGTGATCTGTGTTGTGGAATTGCCATTACCCGCTGTGTAAAGTTATTCTAATCATTAAAGTTTTTTAATGAGAGTATTGAGATCGTTATCTGAATAAATGTCATTTGCATTATTGGAAAGGGATTAATTTTATTATGGATAGTACGATAGAGAAGTTCCTCAAAGGTTTAATCGAAAGGTTAACTGATTTCGATATTAATAATTTAACTAATGAGACAACAATCGAAGAGCTGGATCTGGTGAGCCTTGATTTTGTCACTATTAAAGTTGAAGCTAAAAGGGAAATTGGCCTGGAAATAGATTTGAACGAATTGGCTGAGGCTGAAATTGATAGTTTTGGCGATATGGTAAGCTATCTGGAAGCTTTGTATTCAAAGAAGGGTTAAAATATGCGCTCAGCCTATAATTCGCAACGGGTTGTTGTTACCGGCTATGGAGGAATCTGTTCATTAGGTAATAATTCCAGGTAAATCTGGCAGTCATTGCTTGATAAAAAAATCGGTTATGAAGTTTGGGAGGATCCGGGAAAAGGTATTTCAGCAAGGATATTCGGAAAAATAAAATCTCCACTTGATCTTAATAAATTTTCAAAGAAAATCCTTAAAAATACGCCAAGATTCGCTGAATTAGGCATTATTGCCGCTGACGAAGCGATAACAATGGCTTTTGGCGAAGAGCAAAAAATCTCTGCACATTATGATTCACGCGACTGCGGCGTCATTTTTGGCAGCGGTTGGGCTGGATTTGATTGTTCATCAGTAAATTATTTTGCTTATAGCGATCCAGAAGCTTTATCCGCCTCTGCCCATAGCTGTTTTAATTCTATGCCAAGTATCGCAACTTCCGTTATTTCAGTTAACTGGAGATTGAACGGCTACCAAAATACGCCAGTAGCCGCCTGCGCCACCGGTAATATCGCTATCGGCGATGCTTATGAAATCATCAAAAATGGCCGGGCGAAAATGATGTTGGCGGGAGGTGGTGAAAGCTTAATGCAACCATTTACGATCTGGTCTGTGGATGTGTTAGGCGCGCTTTCAAAAGAAACCACCGATATCAAAAGAGCCTGCTGTCCGTTCAGTCTGGAAAGGAGCGGTTTTATTTTATCTGAAGGCGCTGCGGTTGTTTGCTTAGAGAGACTTGAAGATGCGCTGGAGAGGAACGCCAGGATTTATGGAGAGGTAATAGGTTACGCTAATTATAGCGATGCCTATATTAACCTGACTGCGCCTGCGCCTGATTTAGTAGGGCGAGTAACAACCATCAAAAAAGCGATAGAGTACGCTGATATCAATCCTGAAGAGGTCGATTATATCAATGCGCATGGCACATCGACGCCAATGAATGACTATAACGAAACGCTGGTTCTGAAAGAGGTATTTGGAAAACGCGCCTACAATATCCCGATATCGAGTACCAAATCTTATACCGGGCATTTGATTGCTGCGGCCGGCTCAATGGAAACGATTTTCTGCCTGAAAACCTTAGAGCATAACATGATACCTGCCACCATTAATTATGGTACCCCGGATCCGAAATGCGATCTCAATTACGTGCCCAATGAACATCTCCACAATAGAAAGCTCAAGCACGTAATCAATGTCAATTACGGTTTTGGCGGCGCAAACAGTTGCCTTGTGATCAAAAGGTATAATCAGTGATTAAAAGCTATTCGCATCAGGATGTCGAAAAATGGGGTGAACATTCCGGTGACCGTAATCGAGTCCATTTTGATCGTGACGTTGCTAACAGAAATGGTTTAGACGACGTTATCGTGCAAGGCATGCTAGTTCTTCTCGACGCTAAAATAAGCCTGGCTCCTTTCATTAACACAGATTGCAGTCTGAAATTTTATATAAAAAAAACCGTTTATATAGACGAGGAGATAAAGCATCATATTAAGCAACAGGACAGTAAAAAAACTTTAATCGTATCGGGTATAAAAGACAACGCTGATATCCGCGTGACGGGCACGGTATTGACGGGGAAACGCCCCGAAAACAACGGTTCGCACGATGGCGTGTATGTTTCGCCAGCTTTTGTAAAAGGCTACTTTGATGTACTGAAAAAATATTACTCTTATATTGAAGATGCTTGGGTGAAAATGGATACGCTTTTGTTTTTTATCGCCTTCAACCAACAAAAGGATGATTACTTCTACAGACAATCACAGAAAATAGCGCGCAATGGTAATAATGAAGGCATAACGACTTTTCATGTAGCACAAGATCTCTACGTTTCAGAAAAGTTATTGCATTATGAGAATATTGACATCGGCACGATGAGGTTTTCTGTCTATGAAGAGGATGTTTATATTAATCACGATTCCGCATACAGCACGTTTAATATTGATGTGTTCGAAGGGCGTGAAATCATATTTCAAAGTTCAATCGCCTGTTTAACAAAAATGATGGATTATGGTTAAGAAGAGAATCACCAGTGACTTCAGTAAATAGCAAGAAATTAGTTTTAGTTACAGCAGGTAATCGAGGGATTGGCGCTGCTATAGTTAAACAGCTTGTTGACGAGGGGTATGCTGTGGTCTTTACCTATAACAAAGGTAAAGAAGATGCTGAAAATCTGACGAAACACTTAAATAAAGATGAAGAAACTTGCTGGAACTATCCATGTGATGTTGGAAAGCTTGAACAGGTAAAATTATTGAGCCAAAGGGTATTCGATAAACATGGCATTCCTTATGCAATTGTAAACAATGCCGGTATCGTCAAAGATAATTTCCTGCTTAATATGCATCCTGATGAATGGAGCGATGTTATTAACGTTAATTTAAATTCGCTTTTTTTTATAACGCATTTTTTTCTGAACGAGATGTTGGGGAGTGGAGACGGATGCATTGTAAATATGAGTTCTATTACCGGGATCAGAGGAAACGCGGGCCAGGCCAATTATGCGGCCGCCAAAGCAGGGCAAATTGGTTTTATTAAAAGCCTTGCGAAAGAAGTTGGCGTCTTTAATTTCAGGGTGAATTGTATTGCGCCTGGCCTCGTTGGTACTGATATGATCTCATCAATGCCCGAAAAGTTGATTAATAATTTCGTTAAAGCTACGCCTTTAAGAAAAATGACTCAGCCAGAAGAAATTGCTGATATGGTTGCCTTCCTTTTAGGTAAGGGCGGAAAGAATATCACGGGTCAGGTTATGGTTATAGATGGCGGTCTTTCAATCTAACTTGTATAAATTAAGGAAGAAAAAATGGAAATGAAGTTCAGAGCCGTGCCCAGGGAAGTCTACGACGTGATGGGGTTAAATGAAAACTTTAACTATTTATGGAACCCCGATCCGGTTTCTTCATTAATTGGTTTAGGCAGTTCTTTTGTCCTGGAGTTTTTTGAATTTTATGGAGAAAGAATTGGCGATTATTATGATGCCTATATTCAGGACCCAAAACTGAAGGATGAAAGGTTCGCCGTTTTTGTCGGGCAGGAAAGAAGACATGCGGCAGCCCATCGTAAGCTGAATAATTTCATCACTAAATCTGTCACGCCTCCGGTGAGAGAGGAGTTTCATCCGCGCGTTTACGCCTTTATGCATGAAGCTTACAAAGGTTTCGCAGAGCCCATAATTGCAGGAATAGAGCGAGATAAAGCGAACGGGAAAACTCAGGATAGCTTCTGGTTCAAAGAAGCGGTGCAAAGCATTGCTATATTTGAAAGCGAAGTTTGTATGACAGGGTTTGCTTTCTTTGAAAATCTGTTTGATAACGGCAGGTTTGATCTTGTCACCAATATGTCTGGTAATTTAGGCGTGCTTTACCTGCTGGGCTATCACTATGCTGAAGAGATGGAGCACTGCTGCGTTTCGATAGAAGCCTTTGAAACGGTTTATAATGAAAAACTTTGGACGAAAGAGCGTATCGATCAACATATAAACCAGATGGATTTTCTGGCTAACCAGATTGTGAAAACGACGCAGAAAGTTGCCGGCATGCTAAAACAAACGGTTACAACTGAGAAAATTATTAACAGCGTTGCGTTCCAGGCACGCGCGCTGGCTGCTAAAAAATATATTACCGAAGGCTTTACCGCCAGAGAATCCGAGGTTTTGCAAAAAAGAGAATATTTCGTTGGCCGCTGGGACAGTGAATGGGCGCCAAGACTGCTGGAAATAATAAAGGAAAAAATCGATGAAAACGATTTGGCCTCTATTAATTCTGTAGTTTAAATCAACATCCTGTTTTATAACAAGCGTAATCCGTAATGCTGCTATCGCCAGGTTTTGTTTAAATCAACGGTTGATTTCAAACCTGGCATTTTTTTATTTTCCGATAATGTATCATTAATAATGAAAACGACATTGAATCATTATCCTCATTTGCTGGCGCCTTTAGATCTAGGTTTCATTCAACTTAAAAACCGGGTGCTGATGGGTGCCATGCATACAGGGCTGGAAGATTTACCTGACGGGCCGGAACGTTTGGCCGCATTTTACGCTGAGCGCGCCGCGGCAGATGTCGCGCTAATCGTTACTGGCGGAGTAGCGCCTGATGAGAAAGGCATATTTTATTTGGGCGGCTCTGTTTTCAATCAGAAGGAACAGATTGAAAAACACCGAATCATTACAGATGCTGTACATAAGGCAGGGGGCAAAATTGCATTACAGATATTGCATGCCGGTCGCGACAGCTATCAGCCAGAACCCTACGCGCCTTCAGCAATAGCCTCATCCAATCGCTATGCCTCCGTTGCCATGACTGAAGCGCAAATCGAACAAACCATTGCCGATTTCGCTTGTTGCGCGCTGCTGGCGCAACAGGCCCGATATGATGGTGTCGAGATCATGGGATCGGCAGGTTATTTAATTAACCAGTTTTTAGTGGCTCATGCTAATCAAAGGACCGATCGATGGGGAGGCACCTACCAAAACCGTATGCGATTTGCGGTGAAGATTGTTGAGGCCGTACGGCAAGCAGTAGGCAAAGAATTTATTATTATCTATCGCTTATCAATGCTTGATTTGCTTGAAAAAGGATCGGACTGGAATGAGATAGTGCAATTAGCTCAGGCAGTGGAAGCAGCCGGGGCAACCATTATAAATTCCGGTATCGGCTGGCATGAAGTACAGATTCCAACCATAGCGAATGTCGTGCCGCACGGGGGCTTTAGTTGGCTTACCCAAAAACTCATGGGAAAGGTTTCCGTGCCATTAATTACGTCAAACCGAATTAATCATCCTGCTACGGCGGAATATATTTTAGCGAACCGACATGCCGACATGGTTTCAATGGCGCGTCCGTTTTTGGCAGACGCAGAATTCGTTAAAAAGAGCGCTGAAGGCAGAGCGGACGAGATCAATACCTGCATCGCCTGTAATCAGGCATGTCTTGATATGATTTTTATGGGCAACGTCGCAACATGCGTTGTGAATCCCCGGGCCTGTCGGGAAAAAGAGTGGGCGCCGGAATGCCCGTCCGTCCGTAAGCGGCTGGCTGTTGTTGGCGCCGGGCCGGCGGGTCTGGCGTTTGCTGTTACTGCGGCCAGGCGCGGCCATGATATTACTTTATTTGAGGCTGAGGATAAGATAGGGGGCCAACTAAATCTGGCCTGCCAAATCCCCGGCAAAGAAGATATTAAACAGACGTTGCGCTATTACCAACGTCAGCTTGAATTGAGCGCGATTAAGGTTATAACCGGCAAACGCGTTGAGGTATCCGACCTGAGCGATTTTGATGAAGTGATACTGGCTTGTGGCGTCGTGCCACATATTCCTGATATTCCCGGCATTCATCATGCCCGCGTTATGAGTTATATCGATCTGTTAACGTGCAAAAAGCCAGCAGGTGAGCGCGTCGCTATTATTGGCGCAGGCGGGATCGGCGTTGACGTAGCGGCATGGCTGAGCGACCGGAACGAAGCAGGCAGTCAGGCTATCGAGGCGTTCAACCGCGAGTGGGGCATTGACAGCACGCTGCGTCAGCGTGGCGGCTTATTAAATTCAGGGGTTGATGTGCCGGCATCTCCACGGCAAATTTATTTACTACAGCGTAAGCGCAGCAAATTAGGGAAAATAGCAGGGAAAACCACAAGCTGGATCCATCATGAGCGTCTGGCGAGACGGGGCGTAAAGATATGGGATTGCGTGACCTATCATTTTATAGATGATGAAGGATTGCATATATCGCATGCCAACCAAACGCTGTGTCTGGCAGTAGATAATATCATTATTTGCACGGGGCAGTTGCCTTCTCAACAGCTAAGCAAGGCTCTTCAGGAGGCGGGCAAGCGCACCCATTTGATTGGAGGCGCTTACTCTGCTGCCCGGCTGGACATGCGTAAGGCGATAGAGCAAGGTACCCGGCTGGCGAGGGGAATTTAAGATATACGGCATAACAGCAGCCCTCTTTATCACAGCGCGCTTACCCAGAAGCGATTAAATTCAGTAAAGTTGAGCAATCAGGCGTCATGGATGCAGCACGTTTTAGAAAGACGCAGACGTATAAAAGAAACGGAAATATATGATTGATATTATCAACGAGCACAGTTGCGCTAAGCCGTCATTTATCACTTGCGTCAATGCCGTAAGCGGTTTCCCTTATCAAGGGAAAGTCCTGATCGCAACGTTCGACCCGGCAAAATTTCAGCAAAGCGACTTTTCACAGTTACAGGTAGGAGTGCCACCGTTTTTAAGCAAGACGACCCTTCGGCGTCGCGCAGAATATCTGGCAGGACGTTATGTAGCGAAAGTTTTGCTGGCCGATCTGGGATACGAACAATTCGATCTGATAAAAGCAAAAGAGGGCGCTCCTTGCTGGCCTGCGGGTGTAAGCGGTTCATTGAGCCACTCTGGTAATTTGGCAGCGGGCGCGCTTCATGCTTCTGAGTTTTTAAGCAGCGTCGGCATTGATATTGAATCCTGGTTAAATGAGGAGCATGCGGTCAAAATTAAGGAAGCGATTCTGTCCGATGAAGAATCGAACCGGCTGAATTGTCTTTCTGAAAGCCAAAAAGTCACCCTGCTTTTTTCAGCGAAAGAGAGCTTTTTTAAAGCCATTTATCCAAAAGCGGGCGTGCGCTTCGATTTCAGGGATGTTGAGCTGGTAAGGCTTGATTCAGGCTTGCGCCGCTTTACGCTGCGCCTGAAGAAGAAATTGAACAAGACATTTTTTAACGGCCGCTGCCTGAATGGCAGTTACTGTTTTCATGAAGAGAAAGTGATCACCTTGGTTGCTTATTGATTCGCCGGGCCAGATAACCCTCTACGTCGCAGCATCTGTTGCTGCTCTGCGTGTGGGTAGACAGCGAACCCCTGTTGCGCGACTCTGCAAGCGGCAGTTTTTTATTGCGGGCCGCTCATTCAGAGGCCCGCCTTTCAATTCCCGGACGTTTATTAACTACAGTTTTTCCATCGCCCAGGCGATGCCGCTGGCGTATTCCGGCGGCAGCATCGGCGTCAGCGCGTGCAGCGCGGCCTTAAGGCGCGACGCGTCGCTGTCGGTCAGGTTAAGGTGGCCCACCTTGCGGCCCGGACGCACCTCTTTTTCGTACCAGTGCAGATGCACCAGCGGCTGCTGCAGCCAGTCGTTGTTCACGGCGGTGCCGATCAGGTTCACCATCACCGACGGCGCGAATACCACCGGCTGCGGCAGCGCCAGGCCGAGGATCGCGCGCAGATGCAGTTCAAACTGGCTGATGGAGGCGCCGTTTTGCGTCCAGTGGCCGCTGTTGTGTACGCGCGGCGCCAGTTCGTTGATCAGCAGCCCTTCCGGCGTGACGAAACACTCCATCGCCATCACGCCGACATAGTTCAGCTCATTCATAATGGCGGCGAGCATCTGCTCCGCCTGCTGCTGCTGCTGGCGATCGGCCTGCGGGAAGGCGACGCTGGTGCGCAGAATCCCTTCCTGATGCAGGTTATGGGTCAGCGGATAGAACACCATGCCGCCATCCTGCCCACGCGCGCCCACCAGCGAAACTTCGCCGAGGAAATTAATCCCCTGTTCGACGATGCATTCGCCGTAGCAGTCGTCCGGCAGCGCGGCGGTTTCATCGGCGCGCAGACGCCACTGGCCGCGGCCGTCGTAGCCGCCGGTGCGGCGCTTGACGATCGCCAGTTCGCCCAAGGCGCTGAATACCTGCGGCCACTCCGATTTGTCCGCCAGCAACTGCCAGGGGGCGGTCGCCAGACCGAGCTGGTCGAGCAGCTGTTTTTGCGTCAGGCGATCCGCCAGGCGCGGAAAAATATCGCGGTTGACGAACGCGGGATGGCGGGCCAGTTCGCGCGTCAGCGCGGTTTCCGGCCAGCGTTCAATCTCCGCCGTGATCACGCTTTGCGCGATCGGCAGCGCTTCCGGCTCGGCATCCAGCCCTACCGGCCAGACTGCAATCCCCAGCGGCTCGCCGGCCTGGCGCAGCATACGGCCCAGCTGGCCGTTTCCTAATACGCAAACCGGCTTCATGCGTCCTCCCGCGGGTCCGGGTTATTCAGCACCTCGTCGGTCTGGCTTTGACGCCAGTTCGCCAGGCGCGCCGCGAGATCGCCGTCGTGAAGCGCCAGAATCTGCGCCGCCAGCAGGCCTGCATTCGCCGCGCCCGCTTTGCCGATCGCCAAAGTGCCGACCGGAATGCCGCGCGGCATCTGCACGATGGAGTAAAGGCTGTCGACGCCGCTCAACGCCGCGCTCTGCACTGGCACGCCCAGGACCGGCACCAGAGTTTTCGCCGCCAGCATGCCGGGCAGGTGCGCCGCGCCGCCGGCGCCAGCGATAATCACCTGGTAACCGTTCTGCGCAGCGGATTCAGCGAAGCTGAACAGCTTGTCGGGGGTGCGATGGGCGGAAACCACTTCAACGTGGAAAGGAACGTTCAGGCTGGTGAGGATCTCCGCAGCAAACTGCATGGTAGCCCAGTCACTTTTAGAACCCATGACGATAGCGATGTGGGCCGGGGCGGCGTTGGATGACATGCGGTCAACTCCTGTGAATAACGAAACGGACCTGGCCGGACGGGCAGGTAAAGAAGGGCACAGAGAATAGCATGAGAAGCACGGGAGGAAAACGGTTGCGTGGCGCTAAAACGCCGCTTTTCCCCCGGTTTTCACAGGTCGAAATCGATAAGCCGCACGCCGTCGGCGTCCAGTTGAATCATCGATCCCCGCGTATGCCATGCGCCCAGCACCGCGCGCTGCGCCGGCTGGCCCATCAGGGTTAACGGATGTATTGCGGGTCGGTGGGTGTGGCCGTGGATCAGCAGCGGCGTTTTCTGGCGCGTCATCGCCGCTTCGACCGCAGCCTGATTCACATCCATAATGCTCACGGACTTGTGCTGATTCGCCTGCTTGCTGTCGGCGCGCATGCGAACGGCGATGCGTTTGCGGATAAACAGCGGCAGGGCGAGGAACAGAGTTTGCAGCCAGCGCTGGTGCACTTTGGCGCGAAAGCGCTGATAGCCCTGATCGTCGGTGCAGAGCGTGTCGCCGTGCATGATCAGCAGACGCTGGCCGTAACGCTCCAGCACCTGCTCTTCCGGCAGCAGCGTCAAGCCGCTGGCGCGGGCGAAACGACGGCCGAGCAGAAAGTCGCGGTTGCCGTGAATAAAGTACACCGGCACCGGCAGCGCCTTCAGCGCGGCGGCCACCTGATGATGCAGAGGATTGGGATCGTCGTCGCCGATCCAGGCTTCAAACAGGTCGCCGAGGATATAGAGCGCGTCGCAATGCGGCGCTTCGCGCGCTAAAAAACGCAGAAAACCGGCAGTGATTGCCGGTTCTTCCTGACACAGATGCAAATCTGCAATAAACAGCGTACGCGACATTACTCGCTGACGGTCACTTTCTGAATCACCACGTCTTCTTTCGGCACGTCCTGATGCATGCCGCTACGGCCGGTAGAGACCGCTTTGATTTTCTCAACCACGTCCATGCCTTCAACCACTTCGGCGAACACGCAGTAGCCCCAGCCCTGCAGGCTTTCGTCGCGGAAGTTCAGGAAGTCGTTGTCAGCCACGTTGATGAAGAACTGGGCGGTCGCGGAGTGCGGCGCAGAGGTGCGCGCCATCGCCAGCGTGCCGCGGGTGTTTTTCAGGCCGTTGTTGGCTTCGTTGCGGATCTCTTCTTTGGTGGCTTTCTGCTTCATGCCCGGCTCGAAGCCGCCGCCCTGAATCATAAAGCCGTTGATCACACGATGGAAAATGGTGTTGTCGTAGAAACCTTCACGGCAATAATCCAGAAAGTTTTTCACGGTAGCCGGCGCTTTGTCGTCGAAAGTCTTGATGACGATGTCGCCATGGTTCGTCTGGAAGGTAACCATATTCTTGTCCTGTAAACGGAGTTGTCGGTATCGCGTGCCGTACCGCTGGCGCGGCAGGCCATTTTATCAGACGCTCCTTATAACATAATTTTCATTGACGCGTCAGCAAGGCGGCGGCAGTTGGCTTGCTTTGCGTCGCGCGAGCGTGAAAAATACGGCACAATGAGCAGTCCAGTTGAAAATAAGCGTAACCCGCACACGTCTATACGGAACCGTTAAATGCTAAAGATTTATAACACTCTGAGTCGACAGAAAGAGGAATTCAAACCTATCCATGCCGGTGAAATCGGCATGTACGTGTGTGGCATTACCGTGTACGACCTCTGTCATATCGGTCACGGACGCACCTTCGTCGCCTTCGACGTGGTGGCGCGCTATCTGCGTTATCTCGGCTATCAGCTGAAATATGTGCGCAACATCACCGATATCGACGATAAGATCATCAAACGCGCCAACGAGAACGGCGAGAGCATCGAAACCCTCACCAACCGCATGATCGGCGAAATGCACAACGATTTCGCCGCGCTGAATATCCTGCCGCCGGATCTGGAGCCGCGCGCCACGCGCCATATCGACGAGATCGTCGAGCTGGTCGGCAGGTTGATCGCGCGCGGTCACGCCTACGTGGCGGACAACGGCGACGTGATGTTCGACGTGGCGAGCGACGCCGATTACGGCCTGCTGTCGCGTCAGGATCTTGAGCAGCTGCAGGCGGGCGCCCGCGTCGAAGTGGCGGAAGCGAAACGCAGCCCGATGGATTTCGTGCTGTGGAAAATGTCCAAAGCGGACGAGCCGGCATGGCCTTCCCCCTGGGGCAACGGGCGTCCCGGCTGGCATATCGAATGTTCCGCCATGAACTGCAAACAGTTAGGCGAGCATTTCGACATCCACGGCGGCGGTTCGGACCTAATGTTCCCACACCATGAAAACGAGATCGCACAATCTACCTGCGCCCATGACGGCCCTTACGTCAACTACTGGATGCATTCCGGCATGGTGATGGTGGATCGCGAGAAGATGTCGAAATCGCTGGGCAACTTCTTCACCGTGCGCGACGTGCTGAAACATTATGACGCCGAGACCGTACGCTACTTCCTGATGTCCGGCCACTACCGCAGCCAGCTTAATTACGGCGAAGATAACCTGAACCAGGCGCGCGCCGCGCTGGAGCGTCTCTACACCGCGCTGCGTCATACCGACGCGACGGCGTCGGCGGCAGGCGGCGAGGCGTTTGAGGCGCGGTTCCGCACGGCGATGGATGACGATTTCAACACGCCGGAAGCCTACTCGGTGCTGTTCGATATGGCGCGCGAAGTGAACCGCCTGAAGCCGATCGACGCCGACGCGGCGAATGCGCTGGCGGCGAGCCTGCGCCAGCTGGCGAACGTGCTGGGCATTCTGCAGCAGGATCCGGAACAGTTCCTGCAGAGCGGCGCGCAGGCCAGCGATGACGAAGTGGCGGAGATCGAAGCGCTGATCCAGATGCGCAACGACGCGCGCAAAGCCAAAGACTGGGCGCAGGCGGATGTAGCCCGCGACAGGCTGAATGCGCTGGGCATTGTGCTGGAGGATGGGCCGCAGGGCACCACCTGGCGACGTAAATAAACTGACAGGGCGAGCGATCGCCCTTTTTTATTCGCGATGATTACTGAAATCCAGATTGCCGGCTTCCGCTCGGTACGAAACCTGAGACTGCAACTGAGCCAGCTGAACGTGATCAGCGGCGCTAACGGCTGTGGCAAATCCAACCTGTATAAAGCGGTGCGTCTGCTGCACGAGGCCGCCAGCGGGCGCCTGTCGCAGGCGCTGGCGGAAGAGGGCGGCATCCAGAAGGCGATGTGGGCTGGCGGGCTGCGGCGCGGCGATCGGCGCAGCGACCCCAAACGGCTGAAGCTCGCGGTGCAGATGGACGATTTCGACTACCAGATGGCGCTGGGCTTCCCGGAGCCGCTGGCCACCAGCCTGTTCAATCTGGACCCGCTGGTGAAGGAGGAACGGCTGTGGCTGAGCGGCCATCAGCGCCGCCCTTCAGCCTGTATTATGGAGCGCCGCAACCAGACTGCGTTTTTGCATAACGTCGAAGGGGAGCGGGTAGCCTATCCCGCCTCGCTGCATCAGGAAGAGTCGCTGTTCGGCCAGCTGGGCGAGCCGCATCGTTACCCTGAAATTTCACAGATGCGCGAACGCCTGCGCCAGTGGCGTTTCTATCATGAGTTCGCCGTCTGGCCCGGCTCGCCGATTCGCGCGCCGCAGCCCGGCATTCGTTCGCCGATTCTGGCGCACGATGGCAGCAATCTGGCGGCGGCCTGGGCGACCATCGTCGAGCGCGGCCACCATGAGCTGCTGTTTCGCGTCGTCGCTGAAGCCTTTCCTGACAGCGAGTTTCATGTCGAGGCGCAGAATGGCCGTTTCCAGATGCTGATGTCGCGCCAGGGCATTTTGCGTCCGCTGGAGAGCACTGAATTTTCTGACGGTACGCTGCGCTTTCTCTGCCTGGTGGTGGCGCTGTTGAGCCCGCGCCCGCCGCAGTTTATGGCGCTGAACGAGCCGGAGAACAGTCTGCACGAGGATCTGCTGCCGGCGCTGGCGATGCTGATCGCCGAAGCGAGCCAGTTCAGCCAGCTCTGGGTCACCAGCCACTCGCCGCGTCTGGCGCAGCTGATCGCCAGGCATGCCGGTGTCAATCACATTCAGCTGGAGCAGGTGGAAGGGGAGACGCGGATTATCGGACGGGAGGATTAACCGGCGCTGCGCAGGGCAACGCCGGTAGTTATTACGCGGTAACGGTGACGCGCTGGCCTGCGTATTCGACCGTCTGGCCGGATACGATCTTGCAGCGTTTACGCGTTTCCACCTTGCCGTCGACGCGCACGTCGCCGTCGGCGATCGCCGCTTTGGCGTTGGCACCGCTCTCGACCCAGCCTTCCAGCTTCAGCAGGTCGCACAGGTCGACGTGGGGGAATTTACCTAATGAAAATGTTGCCATTATGCCTGTTCTCTGTCGTGATAAGCTTCGCATGCCTGCAACGTATTCTCAATCAGCGTGGCGACCGTCATCGGACCCACGCCGCCCGGTACAGGCGTAATATAAGAGGCGCGCTCGGAGGCGGCGGCGAAATCGACATCGCCCACCACTTTACCGCTCTCTAAACGGTTAATTCCCACATCGATCACAATCGCGCCCGGCTTGATCCAGTCGCCCGGAATAAAGTTCGGCTTGCCGACCGCCACGACCAGCAGATCGGCATGTTCGACATGATGACGCAGATCTTTGGTGAAACGGTGGGTGACGGTGGTGGTGNNCAGCAGCTCCATGCTCATCGGACGGCCCACGATATTGGAGGCACCGACCACAACGGCGTTCAGACCGAAGGTATCGATATTGTAGCGCTCCAGCAGGGTCACGATGCCGCGCGGCGTACAGGGACGCAGTTTCGGCGCGCGTTGGCAAAGGCGGCCCACGTTGTAGGGGTGGAAACCGTCGACATCTTTGTCCGGCACGATGCGCTCCAGCACCTTGACGTTGTCGATGCCTGCCGGCAACGGCAGCTGCACCAGAATGCCGTCAATTTCCGTATCGTTATTCAGATCGTCGATCAGCTGTAGCAGGTCGGCTTCGCTGGTGGTAGCAGGAAGATCGTAAGAGCGGGAGACAAAGCCCACCTCTTCACAGGCGCGACGTTTGCTGCCGACATAAATCTGCGAAGCGGGGTTTTCGCCGACCAAAACGACTGCCAGTCCGGGCGCGCGTTTACCGGCCGCCAGACGCTGCTTCACTTTTTCCGCAACTTCAAGGCGCACCTGCTGCGCAATCGTTTTACCGTCAATAATTTTTGCTGCCATCAGAGAGGAAATCCACGTATTGGGTTGATCGGGGGAAGGGGAGTATTTTGTCAGAAGCGCAACGCGCTGTCAGGCATTGAATCGACAAGGTTGTCTGAAACTTCAGCAACCATGCGGCACAAAAGGCAAATTCAGAGGCCTGGCAGGTTGTTATCTATAATTGTCATAACTTTGTCTTATTCTGGGTATGGCCAGATTGATCTACGGCCTTCTGAGCCGCTGGTCATGATTTTTGTTCGCTGTACCCTTGAACAGGCAGCGCGTCGGCTGAACGGTCTTCGAAATAACTGAAGGTTATTCAACGCTGCCTTATGGGCCTGGCCCGAGGTGTTTATGACTTTAGCTTCGACGCTGAACAAAAAATTTGTGCTGGAACCGGTAGTCTCGCAATCCGCTGACTGGGTCGGATTTGAACTCTTAACGCGTTACACCTCTGAGGCGGGCAAACCCCGTAACGCCTGGATGGTGATTGAAAATATGCGTTATGAGGAGAAGCGGGCGTTTCTGTGGGAACAGATCGACGCGCTGTCGCCGTTCGTGGCGCTGCTCGAGCGGCGACAGCTGTTTGTCAGCGTCAATATCGATCGCGACATGGTGCAGCTATTGCAGGAGGACGAACAGCTGCGCCAGCGGTTCGGCGCATCCGGCGTAATGCGCTTAGAAGTCTCTGAAAATATCGATTTCCTGAACGACCATGTGGCGAAACAGACGCTACAGCAGTTAAAAGCGTGCGGCATGCGCTTCTTTCTCGGCGACCTCGGCACCGGTTTCGCCAATCTTGAGGCGCTTTATACCGGCCTGTTTGAGGCGGTAAAAATCGACAAGCGCTTTTTCTGGGAGCAGAAGGATAAAACCATCTTCCCGGTGCTGATGAACAATATTCGGCGCTACTGCCCGCTGATCATCGTGGTGGGCGTGGAGGACGACGAGGATCGGGCGACGCTGGCGGATATACCGGTGTATGGACTTCAGGGCTACCGCTACGCCGCGCTGGAGCTGGAAGAACTGGCGCAGCGTCTCGACCCGACCGCGCTTCGCCCGCCGACTGCGTAAAATTCATGCCGGCCCGCATTCCGCTGCGCCGGTCATCCCGGCTGGCGCCTCCATTTTTTCTCCTTATTCGCACCGTTTATTTTAAATTGCATCCCAAACGTTAAGAAAACGCTAACCCGAAGTAATGTCTTGTAAGTTACCGTTTTTTAAGAGTTTTAGAGATGCATTCATGCCGCCATTTAGACGATAGTACTTAGCAACGGCGTACGTCGTTTTACTGGAGGTCGCACCATGAAAAAAACAACATTAACTCTAATCGCTTCGCTTATTGCATGCAGCACGCTCTTTTCCGGCGTCTCCTGGGCGGATGGCCCGGGCGACCATAACGGCCCGCGCTGGCAGCAGCATGGCGGCGGCGACCGCCATGACGATCACGGTCGCGGTCCGCAAGGGCATGGTCCCGACCATGGACCGGGACCGGGCGGCGTTCATCACGTGGGCGGCCCGCGTTATGACGAGCATCGGGGCGGTGGTCGCGATCATTTTGCCTGGAACGGCCAGGATTTCCGCCGCGGCCATCCGGTGCCGCATCAGTATCGCGGCCCGCATTACCGGGTCGATAACTGGCGCGAACGCCACCTGCCGGCGCCACCGCGCGGCGAATACTGGTCTTATATCAACGGTAACTACGTGCTGATCGCCGCTGCGACAGGCGTGATTACCTCGCTGATTCTCAACGGCGCGTTTCATTAACAGCGGTAAGTGAGGAAAAACGGGCGGCATGGGCCGCCCGTTTTGTTTGGGGAGTGGGTAAGGTTTTTGGATGGGGTAAGCCGTTGTAACTGTTTTGATTTCTGGTTTTCCTGACTTTTTCTTGTCGATTTTATTGTTTGTGGTTTTGGCTGGTTGGCTGTGCTTTGGGTTACCCGCAGTGATGTGATTCAGCGTGTGAAAAAGGGCGTTGAGGGTTGTGTTACGGCGGAAAAGAGAGGTAATTTGTCAGGAACAGGCAGTGTAACCGCAGATTAAATGAGTCAGGTTGTCTGAAACTTCGGCAACCATACGGGATTGACAGCAAAATCGTTGACTCATCAGACCCTGGCCGTATAATTCACGCAATTCTCATGCGCCCTTAGCTCAGCTGGATAGAGCACCGGCCTTCTAAGCCGTAGGTCACAGGTTCGAATCCTGTAGGGCGTGCCATCTTTTCTTCTGTCAATATCCTTTCTAGTTTGCTTTTTCCTTTAATTTCAAAGCATAACACTTATTTTAGGTCCAGTTTGGTCCAGGGTCACCTATTGCGTTCTTGTTCCGATTGGAAGCATTGCTACATGGCATTAAGCCGCCCAAGAAAGCGAAGTTCACCGGAAGGCTGGTCTTCGACCATATGCACAGAAACCCGGCTGATTAAGGTTATCCGTATGAGTTTGTATCAGCAGCGCAGCTGCTCAATGATTTTTTCACAAAAATTGATGAAGTGATTGCGGAAAGAGAAAAACGAGGTTAAGCAAATGAAAGCACTTATTGGCGTCATGCCTGAAGAGCATATCCGCAGAAGAATGCTTGCAATCGTTAAGGGAGAACATAAGCCGCAGCCAGGAGAACCGAAGGTGTGGTTTACATCGTTGAACGCGCTGGCTCAGATCCTCAACAACAGAAATATAGCCTTGTTACGTCTGATGGATAAGCAAAAACCTGAAACGATGACGGAACTGGCTGAACTTGCCGGACGCAAGAAGAGCAATCTTTCTGTTACGCTTAAAACGCTTAACTCACTTGGGCTTGTCCGGCTGGAAAAGCAAGGGCTTAGTGTTAAACCCGTGGCGGTTTTTACCGATTTCGATATCAAGGTTAAGCAAGATTTTATCAATAAATTTGCTCATGAGGCGGCGTAGCGGCGCAGGTAGCTGGCTCTCCGGGCCGCCCCCCATCACCGCTTACTCACCGATTCCCGCACTACCAGCGTGCCGGATAGGGTGGAATAAGCCGCGTCGCGCGGCAGGTCGAGGATAATCTCCACCGCGCGCTTCACCATCTGATCAAGCGGCGTATCGAGCGTCGTCAGCGCCGGTGAAAAATAGTGTCCCGTTTTGGCGTTATCGAAACCGGCAACGGAAATCGTCTCCGGCACCGCCAGCTTCATATCCTTCAGCGCTTTTATCGCGCCCAGCGCCATATCGTCGTTGCCCGCCAGGATCGCGGTAAAAGCCTCTTTCCTGTCGATCAACTCCCGCGCCGCCTGATAGCCGCTCTCCATGCTCCAGTTTCCGTGCGCGAGCAGCGTTTCATAATCCTGTTGCCCCTGGCTTTGTAATTTATCCTGCCAGGCCTGCTGGCGAGCCGAGTTGCTGGGGGCGGGCATCTTGCCGCTGATATAGGCGATCCTTTTATGCCCCTGGCTGAACAGATAATTCATCATCATCTCAGCGCCATGGTAATGATCGATACAGATGGCGCGGTCGCGATGTTGCGTCAGCTTATGGTTAAGGATAATGACCGGAACCGGGCTGTCGGCGACAATCTTTTCTAACTGCGTCACGCTCATATGGCGCGGATAAACCATTATTCCGGCGCATTTCATGCGGACCAGAAAGTCAATCGCGTTGATTTCATCTTCAGCGGAATTTTTGCCGTCGGCGAAAATCAGGCGGCGATCCTGCTCTTCACAAAACTTTGCGGCGTTATAAACCAGCGTGGAGAAAAACGGCCCGTTATAAACATCGTTGGTGATCACCAGGCCGATCATGTTGGTTTTCTGGGTGGCGAGCTGCTGCGCCAGCAGGTTGGGGCGATAGCCGGTCTCCTCTATAGCTTTATAAACCAGCGCTTTGATCTCCTCCCGGACGATGTTTTTACCGTTTAAGACACGGGACACCGTAGATTTGGATACGCCGGCGCATCGTGCAACATCAAGCATTGTAACCATTACATCCTCGCTCTATGGAACCCTGTCAAAACGGCTGTCTGCCGGAATCTGCGGAAACGCGCCATTATACCCGATATCGCGGCGAGCTTATTCTCATCATGACAGACGTTAAATTCCATAAAAAAGCCTGGTTAAGGGCCTGTCGGCGTAACGGTCAGCTTACCGACATCACCGGCGCGCCTGACGCCACCGGTCCGGTATGGATATGTCGCGTCATCTGGTAATCTTCGCTGTTCATCACCAGAAACGGCGTGGTTAAGTCATAACCGGACTCAAAGATCGACGCTCTGTTAAAGCGAATCAGCGGCGTGCCGGCTTTCACCTTATCGCCCACCTTCACCAGCATAGAAAAGTGTTGTCCGCCTAACTTCACCGTGTCCAGCCCGACATGGATCAGCAACTCGGCGCCGTTGGCGCAGATCAGGCCGATGGCGTGATGACTTTCCACGGTGGTGGCGACTTCGGCATCACAGGGCGACACGATCACGCCGTCCTCAGGCAGAATGGCGATACCGTCGCCCAGCAGACCGCCGGCAAAACTTTCATCTTTAACTTCAGAGAGAGGAAGAACCTTGCCCGCTACCGGGCTGCTCAGCAGTAAAGCCACAGCGGTTTGCGCCGCCTGCGTGACGGCGTTGCCATCCTTAATCTTCGGCTGCGATTTTTCCTGCGGCGCTGCCGGTTCCTTGAAACCGACGATAAACACCAGAACCAGGGTAACGACGAGAGTGGTGACGACGCCCGTCAGCTCGCCGATAAAGGACATCGGGTTGTCCGGGCTGATGGCGTTGACAATCGTCAGCAGCCCCGGCAAACCGGCATAGGCGTAGTAGTAGCTGCCGAAAAGGCTGGTCACGACAGCGCCTGCGGTGCCGCCGATGCAGCCGCAAATAAAGGGTTTTTTCAGCTTCAGCGTCACGCCATAAATCGCGGGTTCGGTGATGCCGAATACGCCGGTCAGGCCAGCGGAGTAAGCGACGGTTTTGAAACCGCGCTGTTTCGCTTTTATCGCGCAGGCGAAGGCGGCCGCCATTTGTCCCACCACCGCCATGGTCTGGAAAGCCTGGAATGAATCGCGGCCATGCATATCGAAGTTCGCCATCACCACGGGCGTGATCCCCCAGTGAACGCCGAAAATCACAATTACCTGCCAGAAGCCGCCGATGACCGCCGCCGCCAGCGCGGGCGCGGTTTCAAACAGCCAGTTGTAGCCCATGGCGATAGCGTTCGCCAGACCCGACGTCACCGGCCCGATAACCACCAGCGTCAGCGGCACGACGATAACGACGCAAATAAGCGGCGTGAAAAGCGGCGCGACAACCTGCGGCAAGAGGCGCTCCACCAGGCGTTCCAGGTAAGAGAGCGCCAGCACCAGAAAAAGCGGCGGCAAAACGGATGAGGTGTAGACCGTCTCGGACAGGGGCAGGGAGAAAAAAGTGACGGCTTTGCCCTGCGCGATTTGCCCGGCAATAACGGCCCAGTCGGGATTGATCAGGGCGCAGCAGCAAAAGAGGGCGATAAAGGTATTGCATTTAAAAAACTTAGCGGCAGTGATAGCGATAAAAACCGGCAGGAAGGCAAACGGCGTCCAGGAAATAAAATTCAGAATGCTGAACGCGCCGGTCTGCTGAAACGCAGGCAGGAAATAATTAACGGTAATTAAAATTCCCTGCAGGATACCGGCAGTGGCAAGCACATAAATAATCGGGGCGAAGACGGCGGACATAGTGGCTATGACGCTATCCAGCAGCCGTTTTTTCTCGCCGTTATGCTGAAGCTTATCGGGATCGACGATGGTGGCAAGCGCGTCGTAAACATCCGCGACGTGCGTTCCAATTACCACCTGAAACTGGCCGCCGCTGAGCACCACGGTAATAACACCCGGTAGCTGTTTAATATTTTCACTCGCCTTGGCAGGCACCTCTTTAAGCACCAGCCGGAGCCGGGTGGCGCAGCGTGAAAAACTGATTAAATTCGCTTCGCCGCCTGTTTCTTCAAGAATATCAGCTGCTAATCTGGAATAGTCACGTGTTTTTCCCATCATCAGTCCCTGCCGCTTGAGTTAAGAAACCGGTTTCACAAAGAACTGTGTTACCTGTCGCACTTTTTAGATGGCTGAAAAAACAGAGAAAAGAAACACGCTGGTCCTGAAAACGAAAGGGAAAATCAACCCGTAAATCCTGGCAGGGCTGTGGAAAAGGGCAAAAAAAGCCCCGCGCATCACTGCCGGGGCAAAATCAACATTGTTATTTGGATGTTGCGCAACAGAGCGCGCACGGGCGCCGAAACGCACCGGAAAGCCGTCACGCATAACGGCTTTTCGCTGGATAACCGGCATAAAAAAACCCCGCATCAGCGCGGCTTTGGATAAGAAAAATTAGCCTGACAGTAAAACCTTGAAGCTCAACGGGATAAAGTTTGCACGCAGGATGGATAGCCAAAAAAGTATAGATTAAGGTTATTTATTAAGCACAGCGGGAAGCCGTACGATTTTGCTCAGAATCAACCGCGATAAAAAGCCAAAACACATTATTTTTTGGCGCTAACTCACTAATGTTACCGGTAAAGTGGCCGATTAATGTGATGTGAATCACATTACAAGGGTTAGTTATGTCTGTTTTCAGTCGTATCAAAACGTCGACATTTTTACTGCTAAGCATCATTTTGTTTGGCGTGTTACAGCTGGTCTCTGGCGGATTGTTTCTCCATTCGCTCAGCAACGATCGGGACAACTTCAGCAGCGCCAGCGCCTCCAGCGATAAGGTCGATGCGCTGACCAACTCATGGTATGCGCTGAACGCCACCCGCTCCGACGCCAACCGTGTGGTGCTCTGGCTGTTGAAAGAGGGGCAGAACAGCGGCAAGGTTGAAGGTATGGTGACGCACGGGCGCGAGCAGTTGAAAATCGCCGCCGACCAGTTTCGGCTTTTTCGCCAGGGCGCGCCCATTCCCGGCCTGGATCCTCAGTTAACCGCCAGGCTGATACAGAATTATCAGGCCTATTATGACACCCTGAACCAGCTGATGGCGGTCGCCGATAAGCGCGATATGGACGGCCTTTTTGCCATCAATGCGGCGCCGAAACAGCAGGCGATGGCGATAGATTACGATCGCTGGCGCGCCGCGGCGAATCAGCTGGCGAAGCAGACCGCCGCCGACAGTAACGCAACGTTCAGCAGCATGTTTTGGTTGCTGTGCGGCATTCTGCTGCTGCTGGTGGCGGCCATTGCGCTTTGCTGGATGGTGATATCGCGCGTGCTGTTGAAGCCGCTGAATCAGGCGCTGGAAAATATCGACAGCATTGAAAATGGCGACCTGACGCAACAAATCGCGCAAAATGCCGGCAGCCGCACCGAGATGGGACGACTGCAAACTGGCCTGGCGCGCATGCAGGCTTCGTTGATCCGCACCGTAGGCAACGTGCGCGGCGGGGCGGATACCATCCTCACCGGCGTAAGCGAAATCGCCATCGGCAATACCGACCTTTCTGCGCGCACCGAGCAGCAGGCGGCGTCGCTGGAGCAGACGGCGGCTAGCATGGAGCAGATCACCGCAACGGTGAAACATAATGCCAGCAATGCGCATCAGGCGGCGAAGCTGGCGACCTCCGCTGCGGAAACCGCAGAAAACGGCGGCGACATTGTCGACGGCGTAATCAAAACCATGTACGGCATCGAGGAAAGCTCGAAGAAGATCGGCGAAATTACCGGGGTTATCGAAAGCATCGCCTTTCAGACCAATATTCTGGCGCTGAACGCGGCGGTTGAAGCGGCGCGCGCCGGCGAAAATGGCCGCGGTTTCGCAGTGGTGGCCGGCGAAGTGCGCAGTCTGGCGCAGCGCAGCGCGGTAGCGGCGAAAGACATCAAAGGATTGATTGAAGAGTCAACGGTACGCGTCAGCAATGGATCGAAACTGGCGGTAGCGGCTGAAGAGTCGATGCAGGGGATCATGAAATCCGTTCAGCAAGTGCGCGACATCATGGATGAGATTTCCGCCGCTTCCGACGAGCAGAGTCGTGGCATTACGCAGGTAGGCGTCGCGGTGTCGGAACTGGACCGCGTTACGCAGCAAAACGCCGCGCTGGTGCAGGAATCTTCATCGGCCGCCGCGCTACTGGAAGAGCAGGCGAGGCGTCTTAACGAGGCCGTAGCGGTATTCCAGCTGCATGTCGCCGCCGCGTCGACGGTAACTCCGCTCAAGAAACTGGCAATAAGCGCGAAGCGCGAAAAGCCGCTGCTGCTTGCCGCGGAAGCCGAAGAAAACTGGCAGTCGTTCTGACGTCAGCATAATATTCAGATCGGCCGCCGCAGTGGCCGATCTGAATACGCGGTAACGCTGCTTTTCTATTTTTGATATTAAGGGAAACGGAATTTTTTATGCAAATGGCCGGAGCACGGACCCTTTTCCCGGCCCGCCATTACTGTCGTTTTTCTTTATTTTAAATTTCCTTATCTCATTCTGAAAATATTTCAGGGTAACCTGATTGACGCTGATCTTTTTAACACAATTAAGCTTTTTTTAACGGTTTTATCGCTGCGAGAATGTTAATATTATATTGCAATGCTAGTGATGTGGCGTTGTGTGCTTCAGTTTTTTCCTTGTATTACAAGGAATTTCCCGTTTGGTGGTATGGATGCTCAACTCCCGATCGTTCAGGTCGGGCTTTTCCTGCTGTTACGCCATGTTGTAAGTCTGCTAATTATTTCCATGCGGTTATTTAATCAGGGGGTTAAGCCCTCTGCGGGTAACTATTTCCTGTTTATTTCTTTTTCTCGAAAATAAATTTTTTAATAGCGAAGCCAATAACTTACTTGCCAGAAAAGTTTGTCAAAATGCATTAACCGTTAAGGAAGCGCTAAGGCGGCGTAATTTAATGTAAGAGTCTCTCTTTTAAGACTTTTGGAAATGATTTTTGCACATTATATAGCGGATAGTGCGGTTAAACGGCACGTTATTAGCCGTTACCATTGGAGGCAGGACGATGAAAAAAACAACACTGGGTTTTGTAGCGTCAATTATTGCATGCAGCACGCTTTTTTCGACCGTTACTCAGGCCGAAGGGCCGGGCAATACGCATGGCCAGCCGCTGCAGCAGGGCGGCAATCCCTATATGGAGCATGGCAAATCAACGGGCGATCGCGGGCATGAGAATAACGCGCGTCGCAACAATACGCAGACGCATCGCATGGAGAATCGCAACCACTTCGCCTGGAACGGTCACGATTTCCGTCGCGGCCATACGGCGCCGCAGGAGTTCCGCAGCGAGCGCTACCGTGTCAACGACTGGCGCGACCGCGGTCTGAAAGAGCCGCCGCGCGGCGAGTACTGGTCCAATATCAACGGTAACTATGTGCTGATCGCCGCAGCGACCGGCGTAATCAGCTCAATTATTCTTAACAGCGCAGCCCATCATTAACGTTTTGCGGATGGCGACGGCCATCCGCAAATCCCTCCATGCCGTTCTGTTTTGCCTTCTCCCAGGCTATCCTGTTTAGCAAATCCGCCTATTCCTTTGCTGATAAGGAGAAAGAATGACCGCTGTGAAAATGGTTGCTGTCGATATGGATGGCACTTTCCTTGACGATCAAAAACGTTACAACACCGCGCGTTTTCAACGGCTTTATCATCAACTGCGCGAACGCGGAATTAAGTTCGTGGTCGCCAGCGGAAATCAGTATTACCAGCTCAAATCCTTTTTCCCGGATGTTGAAAATGAGATTGCCTTCGTGGCCGAGAACGGCGCGCTGATTGTCGATCGCGGCGAGGAGCTGTTTTGCGGCGCCTTTTCGCGCGAGGATATCGATCGCGTGCTGGATACGTTGCAGCAGGGCCACTATCCCGGGCTCAAATTCCTGCTCTCCGGCCGTAACAGCGCATACTATTTTTCCGGCGCGGACGAGGTCTGGATAACGAAAATGCGTCACTACTGCCACCGCCTGAAAGAGGTAGCCAGCCTTGATGATATCGACGATAAGCTGTTTAAGTTCGCGTTGAACTTAACGGATGAGTATGTGCCGATTTTGATGGCGGATATCGAGCGCCTGCACCAGGGCGCGGCGGCGGCCACCTCCAGCGGCCACGGATCGGTCGATCTTATCGTGCCGGGCTTGCATAAGGCGCACGGCCTGCAGTTGCTGGCGCGGCGCTGGGGGATTGAAAATCATCAGGTGCTAGCTTTTGGCGACGGCGGCAACGATCTCGAAATGCTGGCGCAGTCCGGCTACAGCTTCGCCATGGCGAACGCGCCGCAGCGGGTAAAAGAGGCTGCGCGCTATCAGGCGCCCGCCAATAACGAGGAGGGCGTTTTACAGGTGATTGAACAGATGCTGGCTGGCGAAGCGCCTTTCAGCTAGCGGAAAGCCTGACGCGCCGCAGGTAAAGGCGCGCCAGAGGCGTTAAATCACGCGCCAGGCCTGTTCCAGCATGGCGCGTTGTTCCTCTTCGCTGTAGTCGACCAGCGAATTCTTGCTATTCGAACGCGCCAGAATCCAGGCGACTTCATCCCGGCTTAAGGTCGGCCCCTCCTGCCAGAACGGCATAATCGCCTCACGCTGCAGCCACTCGCGCAGATGACGCGCCGGCGATTCGCTGGCGTTGTTAAACAACGTCGCCTGCAAGGCCTGCATCAGCTGCTGTTGCTGCGGATGCGGATGGCTCTCCAGCAGATCAAGGAAAGGGAAAAGCAGGCGGCCGCACGCTTCGCCATGATGGAAAGGCTTGATGGCGCCCAGTTCGCCCGCGATGCCGTGAATCACCCCCAGGCCCGCCATGCTCAGCGTGATCCCGCCCAGCCAGGAGGCCATTATCATCGCTTCGCGCGCGTTATCGCCCGCTTCATCCTCACGATTCAGCGCGGGCCAGGCGCGCACGAACTGCTGCATGCCGTTGAGCGCGAATTGTCGCGTAAAAAGATTTCCTTTACGTGACAGATAACCTTCAAACAGGTGGGTAAAGGCGTCGATAGCGCAGCTGGCGAGAATGCGGTCGGGCGCGCCTTTCAGCAGATCCGGGTCAAGGATGGCGACCTGCGGCACGAACACCGGATGGCGCAATGACGCTTTCACCTTGATAAGGTGCTGATCGGTCACCACCGCGTTCTGCGTCACTTCGCTGCCGGTTCCGGCCGTGGTAGGAACGGCGATTAACGGCAACGTCACCGGCTGCAAAGGCGTATCGCCCACCTTCTCCAGATAGCGGGCGGTAGGGAGCGGATGCTGAACTATCGCGCTGAACGCTTTGGCGGCATCCAGTACGCTGCCGCCGCCAATCGCCACCACGCGATCGACATGGCCGCGCCAGCGCGTCACCCAAGCGTCGATCTCATCGGGAGAGGCTTCGTGACTGACGATTTCGTAGCCGATAATCTGCGCGTTCAGCGCGGTTTTCAGCTGCTCATAAGCCTGGCTCTGCAAAAAGGAGCGGCTGCAAAACAGCAACGTCGACAGCGGCTGGGCCGATAACAGCGGAACCAGTTTTTTCAGGCTGCCGCGTCCAAACAGAGTTTGTTGATTACTGTAAAGTTCGCTTAAATTTTCACTCACCTGCGCCTCCCTGATTAATAACGTTGGTTGTGGTTTTCCCGGGCGTCACGCTGCCGCCCGCTATTTTTCATGACGACGACGTCTGCGCGCGAAACGCATCCAGCTCATCGGCGGACATGCCTGCCTGCAAGGCGGCGTGACAGATCTGCTGCCAGCTGTTCGCATCCAGCGGAATGCCCTGTTCCTGACGCGCCCGCCGGTTCGCCTCTTCCCATTCGCCCGGCACCTGAATCGGCTCGTCGCCGCTTTGCGGCGACTGTTTCACCCAGTCGATAAAGGCTTCGGCCTCCTGATGCATGGCGGGCGCGTCGAAAGCGTGGGGATTGACGATAATGGTGGTCATGCAGTTGAAAATGGCGTCGGCGCTGGTTTGCAACGTCGCCTGATGCGTAGTGCGGCCGCCGGAGAGCGCGCCGCCTAAAATTTCACACATCGTTGCCAGCGCGTAGCCTTTATGCAGCCCGAAAGGCAGCAGCGAGCCGTACGGCGGTTGCTGCATCACGCCGGGATCGGTAGTGGCGTTGCCCTGATGATCGATCAAATAGCCCGGCGTGACCTCAACGCCTTTATTCCAGGCGACGCGCGTTTTGCCAAAAGCGATGCCGCTGGTGGCGAAATCGAGCAGCAGCGGCTTATGGCCGTGACGCGGGAAAATAGCGCAGAACGGATTGGTGCCGAAGCGCCGATCGCTGCCGCCGAACGGGGCGACCATAGGATCGCCCTCGACATTAACAAAATGGAAAGAGACGAACCCCGCCTGCGCGCACTGTTCCGCCCAGTGGCCGATACGGCCAATATGGTGGGAATGGTGCAAGCCGACGGCGGCGATGCCGAAATTGCGCGCCCGGGTGATGCCGTGCTCCATGGCTTCATACGCAGCGACCTGGCCGAATCCGTTGCGGGCGTTCAGCGTCAGCACGGCGCCGACATCTTTGACAATCTCGGGACGCTGGTTAAGTTGCAGATGGCCCTGCGCCAGCGAAGTCATGTAGCTGGGAATCATGCCGACGCCGTGTGAGTCGTGTCCCGCCAGATTGGCGGCCACCAGATGATCGGCGACCAGACGTGCTTCGTCCGCTGTACTGCCGGCATGGCGCCAGATAGCCTGGACAAACTGATGCAGATGAACAGAGTCGATACGGTAAAGTGCGCTCACGTGAGTTATTCTCCCTTTCCGTTGCAGATTTTTTATCCTGCGGGGAAAACAGAACAACAGCAAGCGATGATTTTATTGAAGAAAAGGGCCACTGCGTGGCCCTGAGGGATCAATGCGGTTGTTCAAATCCCGCTTTTACCATTTGTTCGCGCAACGCGCGGGCGATATCGCGATTGCCGCCCGTGACGGGGTAGATGACGTTGTTCACGACGTCATCAAGGTAATGCTCTTCAAACTCTTGCATGGTCAGCTGCGAGCCGCCTTCGTCGTTGATGGCGATGGTTCCCTTGATATGATCGCCGCTGTTTTTTGCCTTCAGGCTGTAACGTCCCATGCTGGTATTAATCGTGCTCATACGCTCTCCTTGTTACTTTTCTGACAGCCGCAATCAGCGGGGCTGTCTGTGCCACATCAAGTTTAGTAATCAATCCCAAAACGAACGAAGCGCCAGATTTGAAAAAACTTCGCAGGTGCGACCGTTCTCGCAGAAATTTCCTAAAAATAAACGCAGGGGCAACAAAAAGTCCCGTTGCGCTGGCCTTTCCACAGAACAGAAAAGTTTCGCCTATACTGGCTAACGGAACACATTAATTAAATGAGGAAAAGGGAGCGGAAATGAAAATAATACTGTGGATTATCGCCATCATTTTTATTGTCGGTTTACTTACGCTGACAGGGGTATTTAAGCTGATCTTCTAATCGGTCGGGCACTGATAAAGTGCCCGAGCAGCTTAACGGCTTTTCCGCTGTTCTATCAAACAACGCGCAATAGGATCCACTGTCGTATCGGGCAACAAATCTTTGGTGCAAAGCGGCTTGTGGCAGCGCGCGCAGCAGGCGCCGTGGTGCTGGTTTTCCGGCAGTTTGTTATCCGTAAAGACAAATTTTGCGCTGCCGCAACAGGTGCAGCGGATCTTCATTACCATTTCCCGAGACATCCTTCCTTGTGCTGAGGTGAGATTAATCTTATCAAAATCAGCACGTCGATCTATAAATATATCTAATTTGTTTATCAGGGTTACAATTTTATCTAACGCATTGAAAATCAAGAATTAAGTAAAATTTTTATTTTTGTTAACGCGTAAAATTTATCCTAAAGCGTCTTTTCCATGAATTAAATCAAAGAATTAGCTGAAAAGACGATTTTTGCTAATCTGTTGTTTTTGGGGGTTTCACGCATTATCTCCGCCGCTTCGTTTCACTGCGGTAAAATTCAGCCTGACCAGCACCCAGCCGGTCAAATCAGGATAACGGCGAGCGGCAAGAGAAGGGATGGCGGATCGTTGCCGCCAGGCGAATTAGGGGTGAAAGGCAGTTTGCCGCCAACCTCGCGGCGGGCTAACGGGTCGATCGCCGTCCGGCTGCGCTTTTGTCGATGCGCGCCGCGACGAAAGAACAGGCGGATGAGATACAAATAACTTATCTCCCAGCCACTTAAAATAATAATAACTTCTGGGCCAGAAGATGAACTTTGTCATTTTGTCCCGTCAGGCTGTTGATAAATGCGCTTGGCCAGAAAAAAAGTCGACATTTATCACTTTTTCGTCAATTCGTACTGGACAAATGTCACTGCAATTGCTGTACTAGATGCCGACACAGTTTAGTGTCCATTTTTTCATGTAAAGGTAATATAGATGTCCAAGATTAAAGGTACTGTTAAGTGGTTTAATGAATCCAAAGGATTCGGTTTCATTACTCCGGAAGATGGCGGGAAAGATACTTTCTGTCATTTCTCTGCTATCCAGAGCAACGGTTTCAAAACTCTGGCTGAAGGTCAGCGTGTAGAGTTCGAAATTGTTGACGGTGCCAAAGGCCCATCAGCAGCGAACGTAGTCGCTCTGTAATTTTACAGTCCGAATTTTAAAAACCCGCCTTATGGCGGGTTTTTTTATGCCTGCAACCAGCAGCCTAACCAGCCGACAACCGCCGCGAAACTCACGGCGACGGCAACATATTCAGACAGACTTTTCGGCATTATCGCTTTCATCCCGGTTTCCTCCTCTCTGTATTGCAGCAAGCATCGCGCAAGAAGATTAAGCTCACATTAACCTCTGCCCGCCGTCGGCGCCGGACAGCACGATCTGCGGGGCCAGTCACATAAAAGCCGCATAACCTCGCTAGTGTCATTCTGACCTGAAGCTTTTTGAATGCGGACGCTATATAACTGAGCGACAGGATTTAGCCTGTCCGGGAGGAGAAATGAATATACGTCAGGCACAGCCGCAAGATAGCTTTGCTCTGGGGGCGTTGTTAGCTGAATTAGGCTACGGCGGCACTGAGAGCTTCATCGAAAAACGCCTCGCGCAGCTCAGCAGCCATCCTGACGAGAGACTGCTGGTCGTCGAGTATGGCGGACGCGTACAGGGCTTTCTTTCCATGCACTTCGTACCGCAGCTGGCGCTGGCGGGCGATTTCGCCCGCATCAGCTATTTCTGCATCGCCGAAAGCGAGTGCAGCAAAGGGATGGGCCAGAAGCTGCTGCGCTATGCCGAGGATCTCGCTATTCAGCGCGGCTGCGACCGTATGGAGGTGCATTGCCACGTTTCGCGCCTGAAAGCCAATCAGTTTTACGAACGCGAAGGGTATCAGGAGTCGCCGCTCTATCAGATCAAAGATCTGCATGTATAGCGCGTTCGCGGCCGGATGCGATCACCAGCGCGTCGGCGATCGCATCCAGCTGGGCTTCCGGAAACATGGCGGTGCTGACCCGAATAAACTGTTTGTTTCCCAGACTGCAGCGTTCGCCAGGCAATACCGCAATGCCGCGTGCCGCCAGAGTGATCATCGCAAACTGCTCCGAGGCCACAGGAATATAGAGACTAAGCCCATCGCGATCGGCCAGCTGCAAACCGCGCCGGGCTAACGCCTCGCGCAATTGCCGACGCCGGGCACCATACACCTCGCGCGCGCGCTGGAGCTGGCGCTGCGTCGCGCTGTCGCACAGCAGCCAGGCGACGGCGTTCTGCAAAATACGGCTGGTCCAGCTTACGCCGAAATTTCGCCACGCCTGGATACGTTTCACCATCTCCTCGGTACCCGACAGCACCGCCAGCCGCAGATCCGGGCCGTAAGCTTTAGAAAAAGAGTGAACGTGCAGGGTGCGCGCCGGGAAATAATTTCCCAGACTGTAGAGCGGCCAGGCGGAAAGATCGCCGATGCCGTCATCCTCGACGATAAGCGCTTTATCGCCAGCGAGCACTTCCGCCAGCGCCGCGCTGCGCGCCTGGCTAACCCGGTGACCGGTAGCGGAATGGGTGCGCGGCTGGTAAATCATCATCACCGGTCTTTTTTGCAGCAGCGCGGCAAGCGCGGCGGGCTGCGGCCCTTCGTCGTCGCAGGGCAGCGGCAGAATTTCGGCGCCCACGTTATCAAGAATATCGAGCAGGCGGGTGGCGGTAGGATCTTCGATAACGACCCGATCGCCTGGCGAAACCAGCGTTTGTATAATCAGGTTCATCGCGTCGAAACCGCCGTCGGCAGCCAGATACGCCTCAGCGGGGAAGGGCCAGCGCGGTTTGACCGCCGCCAGCAGCTGCGGCGAGATCGGCTCGCGCAGATAGCTGTTCAGCTGCGGCGCCTCAAGTCCGTGCAAAATGGCCTGGCGTAAATCGGGCAGCAGCGCCGGATCCGGCGACGCCATCGCCAGATCGGCCTGGATGTTATCGCCGTAGTTGCCGATTTTTTCAAAGCGAACCGGGCGCGGCATGACCGTATCGCCGCATACCCAGATGCCGCTGCGCCCTTTGCCGGCCAGCACTTTCTGCTTTTTCAGTTGCGCCCAGGCAGCCGATACCGTGGCCGGACTGACGTTCAGCTTCTCCGCCAACTCGCGCACTGCGGGCATCTGCATACCCACCGCAATCCGCCCTTCGCGAATCAGCGTCGAGGCGGCAAGCGTAATGCCTTTTACCGAGGCGTCGCCGATCTGCTCGCAAAGCCAGTTAATGTCCACTGTTTTTGTCATAAGAAAATAATTTGTTCAGTAACAAAGAAATTATTGTTCAGACAGTATTCCCGATTTAGTATCAAATTCAAGCGCTATTTGATGAATAATTCGACACGCCTGGTCATCGCGGCGTAAAACGGGGACAGAACAGATATGGTTACTATCAGACTGGCGGTACGCGACTGGGATTATTTTACGCCGCTGGCGCTGGGCGATATTCAGCCCGAAGGCTTTACGCTGAAAATCGATCGCGTCGGCACGCTGGTAAACGAACTCGCCGCCAGCGAACAGTACGATGCGGGCGAAGTGTCGTTCAGCCGTTATGCGCAGGGCAGGGCGAAGGGCGACGAATCGCTGCTCGGACTGCCCCATTTCCTGATGCGCGGCTTTCGCCAGCGCTGCATTATCACCACCGCCGACAGTCCGCTCACCACACCGGCCCAGCTTAAGGGTAAAAAAATCGGCGTCACCGGCTGGCAGGATTCCGGCAATACCTGGACGCGCACCGTGCTGCGCGAGGCGGGCGTTGATATTGACGATGCTTACTGGTTCGCCGGACGTCTGACGGAAGATCATCCGATTGTGGATCGGCTGGCCGGTTTTGGCCGTCCCGGACGTATTGAAGCGGCGCCGGGCGAACGACCGCTGATCGATCTGCTGAAGGCGGGCGAGCTGGACGCGGTTTTCACGCCTTTTATGCCGCAGGGCTTTTTCCTGCCGGACTCAGGTCTGCGCCAGCTGCAAACCGATTTTCAGCAGGCTGAGCTGGGTTATTTCAACCGCGTTGGTTACGTGCCGGGCATGCATATTCTGGCGATGAAGCCGGCGCTGGCGCAGGCGCATCCCTGGCTGCCGCAGGCGCTGAGCGAGCTGATCGATCGCTCTTACGCGATGTGGATGCAAAAGCGGGAGAAATATGCGGATACCACGCCCTGGCTGCTCGACGATTTGCGACGCACCGCGCAGGCGCTGCCGGCAAACTGGAACCAGAATGGCTTTGCCGTTAACCGAAAAATGATTGCTGATTTCGCCAACGAGCTTTATCAGCAGGGATTAACCAAAACGTTGCTGACGCCCGAGGCGCTGTTTCCGGCGGCGGCAGGCAAGGGGGAATAATGATGAAAGTGGCAATGGGGCAATTCGCGGTCAGTCGCGAATGGCAGGAGAACGCCGATATCTGTATCGGCCTGATGAATAACGCGCTGGCTGGCGGCGCCGATCTGCTGGTGATGCCGGAAGGGGTGCTGGCGCGCGATATCGCCGATCCGGATCTGGTGCTGAAGGCCGCGCAGCCGCTGGACGGCCCTTTTCTGACGCAGCTGCTGGCGGCCAGCAAAGGGAACGCGCTGACCACCATGATGAGCGTGCATGTGCCGACCGCAGGCGAAAAGGCGCTTAACGTGCTGATTGCAATCCGCAACGGCGAGATTATCGCCGCCTATGAAAAGCTGCACCTCTATGACGCCTTCGCGATGCAGGAGTCGCAGCGCGTTAATCCTGGTCATGAGATTCCGCCGCTGGTTGAAGTGGCCGGTATGAAAGTCGGGCTGATGACCTGCTACGACGTGCGCTTCCCTGAGCTGGCGCGGCGTCTGGTACTGGACGGCGCCGACGTGCTGGTGCTGCCAGCCGCCTGGGTAAAAGGGCCGCTAAAGGAGATGCACTGGGAGCTGCTGACCACGGCGCGCGCGCTGGAGAATACCTGTTACATGGTGGCGGTCGGCGAATGCGGCCCGCGCAATATCGGCAACAGTCTGGTGATCGATCCCCTCGGCGTGGCGATTGCCAAAGCGCCGGAGAGCGCGGCGCTGGTATTTGCCGATCTCGATCCGCAGCGCATCGCCTATGCGCGCAGCGTTCTGCCTGTTCTGGAGAATCGTCGCTTTGCCCGACCGGAATTGAAATAAAAACTGACAGCATGGGAAAACATCAATGAAAAAAATGGCAACCGCACTTGCACTGGCTTTGGGACTGACGGCGACGTTGGCCCATGCTGCAGAAACGATCCCGACGCAAAAAGTCGATCAGGCGCTGCACGATCGCCTGCCGGCGGCGATCAAAACCGCAGGCAAAATGATTTCCGTTAACAACGGATCTTTCCCTCCGTATGAGATCGTTAACGGCCCGCACTCAATGGACGGCGCCTCCGCCGATCTTACCCTGGCGCTGGGACAGCTGCTGGGCGTAAAAATCGAGCACGCCACCGTCAGCGGCTTGTCAGGGGTGCTGACGGGCATCAACTCCGGTCGCTATCAGCTGGCTATCGGGCCGGTGGGCGACTACCCGGACAGGCAGCAGAAAGTGGACTTTATTGACTTCGTCCAGGAGTTCGTGGTGTTCGGCGTGCAGAAAGGCAATCCAGCCGGCATTAATAGCCTGGCGGATACCTGCGGCAAGCGTATCGCGGTGATGGCGGCGGGGTCGGCGGAGCAGGTGATCCGCAAGCAGTCGCAGGCCTGCACCGAGGCCGGCAAGCCGGCGGTGACGGTGCAATCTTTTACCGATCAGCCCTCCTCGATCCTGGCGGTGCGCTCTAAACGATCCGACGCCTTCTTCTCGTCGCAGGCGCCGCTGACCTACTTTGTCGATCAGGCCAACGGCCAGCTTGAGCTGTCGGGCAAAGGGCAGAAAAACGGCTTCGGCGATATTTTTCAGGGCACCGTGGTGCCTAAAGGTTCAGAGCTGGGCAACGTGGTGCTGGACGCCTATCGCGAGCTGTACCAGAACGGCACCTACGCGGCGATCATGAAAAAGTGGAAGCTGGACGGCAATATGATCAACGAGCCGGGACGTAACCTGGCGAAAGGGGCGGCAAAATGAGTTTGCACACCAACGATTCTCGAGCCAGGGATAAGGCCGACGTGCAACAGCGCGACGTCGCTTTTGCCCGCAGCGCGCCGACTTACGGGCGCTGGGTTTCCTGGATTGTGGTGCTGATTATCGCCGCCAATTTTCTCTGGCTGGTGGCGACCAATCCCAACTTTGAATGGAAAGTAGTGCTGCAGTGGTTTACCGAAGCCTCGGTGCTGAAGGGATTGCAGGTCACGCTGGGGCTGACCCTGGTTTCCATGATTCTGGGCGTGCTGATCGGCTTGCTGCTGGCGGTCTGGCGCCTGTCGGAAAACCGTTTGCTGAGCGGGCTTTCCGGGCTTTATATCTGGTTTTTCCGCGGTACGCCGCTGCTGGTGCAGCTGATTTTCTGGTACAACCTGTCGACGCTTTTTCCTACGCTGTCGATTGCCTTACCCTGGAGCGATATCACCTTCGCCAGCTGGAATACCAACGATCTGATCACGCCGCTGACGGCTGCGATCGCGGGTCTGGCGCTGAATGAAGCGGCCTATATGGCGGAGATCATTCGCGCTGGTCTGCTCTCGGTGGACAACGGCCAGGTCGAGACGACGCAGGCGTTCGGCATGAGCCGGGGACGCGCGCTGCGCCGCATTATTATTCCGCAGGCGATGCGCTCGATTATCCCGCCCACCGGCAACCAGCTGATCAGCATGATTAAAGCCACGTCGCTGGTCAGCGTGATCGCCATGGGGGATTTGCTCTACTCGGTGCAGGCGATTTACAACCGCACTTTCGAAATCATCCCGATGCTGATGGTGGCGGTTATCTGGTATCTGTTGATTACTTCGGTGCTGAACGTGGGCCAGTCGGCCATTGAGCGTTACTACGCGCGCGGCACCAAACGCACGGTGACCCTGGCGAAACGGGAAAAGAGCGCCGCTGAGCCGGTCGCTCATCGTCCGCTGATGCAGAAGGAGGATCTATGAACGCTGCTCAGCCGCTGGTACGGGCACGCAACGTACAAAAAAGCTACGGCGACAATGCGGTGCTGAAAGGCATCGATCTGGATGTGTTTCCTGGCGAAGTGGTGGTGATTCTGGGGCCGTCCGGCTCGGGAAAATCGACCTTCCTGCGCTGTATCAACCACCTGGAAGATATGAACGCCGGTTCGATCATGGTCGGCGACGACCAGATCGGCTATGAGCTGAAAAAGGGTATTCTGCACCGTCTGTCGCCGCGCCGAATCGCGCATCAGCGGCAGAAAATTGGCATGGTGTTTCAGCAGTTCAACCTCTATCCCCATATGACGGTGCTGCAAAACATTATCGAAGCGCCGATCGGCGTGCATAAATTCCCGCGCCACGAAGCCCTGAAGCACGCCAAAGAACTGCTGGCGACGGTTGGGCTGAGCGATAAGGCCGACGCCTGGCCGCGTCATCTGTCGGGCGGGCAGCAGCAGCGCGTGGCGATCGCCCGCGCGCTGGCTATCAAACCGACGTTGATGCTGTTTGACGAGCCGACCTCTGCGCTCGATCCCGAGCTGGTCGGCGAAGTGCTGGCGACCATGCGCGCGCTGGCGGATCAGGGGCTGACGATGATTGTCGTGACGCATGAGATCGGCTTTGCGCGCGAGGCGGCCGATCGCGTGGTGTTTATGGATGGCGGCGTGGTGGTGGAGCAGGGGCCGCCGGAGCAGCTGATCGGCAATCCGCGCCATCCCCGCACCCAGGCGTTTCTGAGCCGTTTCATCTGAGGCGGGCGGCCGTCGCGGGCGGCGGCCGATCTTACTCTGTTACAGATTGCAGTTGTGGATGAAGTTAAACTGCGCGTAAATAACCGTCACCGTTTTTCGCTGAGGTTGAAAAGTAAATTATGGAAGGTATCAGCATTGCCAAACTGTTGATTATCGGTGCGCTCATCGTACTGCTTTTTGGCACCAATAAGTTACGTTCACTGGGTGGCGATCTGGGCTCCGCAATCAAAGGCTTCAAAAAAGCCATGAAAGATGATGAACCCACCGCAGCCAAAAGCTCTGCTGAAGAAATTCCGGCAGAACGCGTTACCCATAAAGAGTAATCTTCGCTTGCTTCGGCAATAAATGTAACTATTTGTGTCGAATGCAAAGATAATTAACCAGACTGCGCCGCAGTCTGGTTTTTTTATGCGCCTGAAAATCTCAGGCGCCGCGGTTTATTTGACTTCCAGACCTTTGGCCTGCATATCGGCGTGGTAAGAGGAGCGGACGAAAGGACCGCAGGCGGCGTGAGTGAAGCCCATCGCCAGCGCTTCTTCTTTCATCTCGTCAAACTCGGCGGGGCTGACGTAGCGCTGTACCGGCAGGTGATGGCGGCTCGGCTGGAGATATTGCCCCAGCGTCAGCATGGTGACGCCGTGGCGACGCAGATCGCGCATTACTTCGATAATCTCCGCATTGGTTTCGCCTAATCCCACCATCAGGCCCGATTTGGTCGGCACTTCAGGATGGGCTTCTTTAAAGCGTTCCAGCAGCTTCAGCGACCATTCATAGTTCGCGCCGGGGCGTACCTGACGGTAAACGCGCGGCACGTTTTCCAGATTGTGGTTGAAAACGTCGGGCGGCGTGGCGTTAAGGATTTCCAGCGCGCGATCCATACGGCCGCGGAAGTCGGGCACCAGGGTTTCAATTTTGATCGACGGGCTTTTTTCGCGAATGGCGGTGATGCAGTCCGCAAAGTGCTGTGCGCCGCCGTCGCGCAGATCGTCGCGATCCACGGAGGTGATGACGACATAGCGCAGCGCCATATCGGCGATAGTTTGCGCCAGCTTCTCCGGCTCGTTGGCGTCCGGCGCGTTCGGGCGACCATGCGCCACGTCGCAGAACGGGCAACGGCGGGTGCAGATGGCACCGAGAATCATAAAGGTCGCCGTGCCGTGGTTGAAACACTCCGCCAGGTTCGGACAGGACGCCTCTTCGCATACCGAGTGCAGGCCGTTTTTGCGCATCGCAGCTTTAATGCCCTGGATGCGGCTGGAGTCGGCGGGAAGTTTGATTTTCATCCATTCAGGCTTGCGTAACAGCTCCTGCCGTTCGGTGACCACCGTTTTTACCGGGATCAACGCCATTTTATCTGCGTCGCGATATTTGACGCCGCGTTCCATCTGAATTGGTTTACTCATAAATCTGCAGGTTCCGGTCGGGATTGCGATTTGAAAGCTTCCTCACTCAAGCCGAGAACGACGCTTTCAACTTTTTTTGAAAATTGGCAAAAACTATATCATTTTACCAGCCAGGAAGCAGCCGCTCAGGCGTGCGTCAGGTTACAAAATTGTAAAGGCGCACGCGCGGTTAAAGTAGCGGCTGCTCTGCTGCGGATCGCCACTCGACGTTTTCATAGCCGGTCAGGCGGGCGAATGCCGCGATCAACAGCGGCTGCACATCTTCCAGCGTCACGCCCGGTTTCAGCGCGCTCAACTGCGTCATGGTCATACCGGCGTAGCCGCAAGGATTGATGCGCAAAAAAGGCTCCAGATCCATCGCGACATTCAGCGCCAGGCCGTGAAACGAGCAGCCTTTACGAATACGCAAGCCGAGCGAACAGATTTTCTGCTCGCCGACATAGACGCCAGGCGCATCCGCCCGGGCGCGGGCGCTGATGCCGAAGTGAGCCAGGGTGGCGATCACCGTCTCTTCCAGCGCGGTCACCAGCTGGCGTATGCCCAACTTGCGGCGCTTGATATCCACCAATACATACATGATCTGCTGGCCGGGTCCGTGATAGGTGACCTGGCCGCCGCGATCGCTCTGCACCACAGGAATATCACCGGGCATTAACAGATGTTTCGCTTTACCTGCCTGGCCCTGGGTAAAAACCGGGAAATGCTCAACCAGCCAGATTTCATCCGCGCAGCGGCTGTCGCGCCGATCGGTGAACTGGTGCATGGCTTCGGAAACGGTTTGCCAGTCGCGCAAACCTAACTGACGAACAAGAAGAGTTTCTGCTGACAAAACGGCGGTCCGGTTGGGGATAAGAAGGTGAGTATAACGTCGGCAAAGGGCAAGACCAACTCCCTTTGCCGATTAAGACGCTCAGGCGCGCCCTGCCGCGTAAGCGGGAAGCGGGCTTAAAGCACCATGCGAACAATCTCGATTTTACCCAGTTCTTCGTACAGGGTTTCAACCTGTTCGATATGGGTGGCGTTGATGGTGATGGAAACGGAGTGATAGTTGCCTTTGCTGCTCGGTTTTATCTCGGGAGAATAGTCGCCGGGCGCATGGCGCTGCACCACTTCAACCACTTGATCAACCAGCCCCGGTTGCGCCAGTCCCATTACTTTATAGGTGAAAGGCGTAGGGAATTCGAGCAGTTCATTCAGTTTGGTTTTCATATTGACTCCGGTGCATAAAAAACAGGCTCCCGCCGGAGCGGGAGCAGATATATTACCTTTTAATAGGGCCGACGTGGTGATTTTTCAACCGCCACCCGATCCTTAGCCGAACCAGTGGTGGAACATCAGCTTGATATAGTCGACGATGCGGCTGAAGAAGCCGCCTTCCGGCACCTCATTCAGCACCACCAGCGGACGCTGGTCGATGGTTTTGCCGTCCAGCTGGAAGTTAATGCTGCCCACCACCTGGCTTTTCTTCAGCGGCGCGTGCAGTTCGGTGTTGCTCAGCACATAGCTCGCTTTTAAATCCTTCATCCGGCCGCGCGGAATCGTGAGGTAGACATCTTTGTCCACGCCCAGCTGCACGCGATCGCTGTTGCCGAACCAGACCGGCTCGGAAGCGAACTCTTTGCCTTGCTTCAACGGCGCGACGGTTTCAAAGAAGCGGAAGCCCCAGGTCAGCAGCTTTTTGCTCTCGACTTCGCGGCCTTTGTAAGTATGGCCGCCCAGCACCGCCGAGATCAGACGCATCTGGCCTTCGGTCGCCGAGGCGACCAGGTTGTAGCCAGCCGAGTTGGTGTGTCCGGTCTTGATACCGTCTACGTTCAGGCTGGTGTCCCAGAGCAGGCCGTTGCGGTTGGTCTGACGAATATTGTTGAACGTAAACTCTTTCTCTTTATAAACCGCGTACTCTTCAGGCACATCGCGGATCAGCGCCTGGCCGATCAGCGCCATGTCGCGCGCCGAGCTGTACTGGCCGTCAGCATCCAGGCCGTGAACGGTTTGGAAATGGGTGTTCTGCAGGCCCAGCGCCTTGACGTAGTTGTTCATCAGGCCGACGAATGCGTCCTGGCTGCCCGCGACGTAATCCGCCATCGCCACGCAGGCGTCGTTGCCGGATTGAAGCACGATGCCGCGCGTCAGCTGGGAAACCGGCACGCGGTCGCCCGGCTTCAGGAACATCAGCGAGGAGCCTTTAAAAACCGGGTTGCCGGTCGCCCAGGCGTCCTGACCCACGGTCACGATATCGTCCTGATGGATTTTTCCAGCTTTAACGGCCTGGCCAATCACGTAGCTGGTCATCATTTTGGTCAGGCTGGCCGGATCGCGGCGGGCATCGGCGTTCTGTTCTGCCAGAACTTTGCCGGAGTTGTAATCAATCAGGATGTAGGATTCCGCGTCGATCTGCGGAACGCCAGGGATCATGGTCTTGATGTTCAGGTCATCCGCGTGAGCTGCGGAGAACGCAGCAGCGCAAAGGGCCGTGGTCAGCGCCATGCGCTGCACAAAACGAGCAGAAAAAGTGGTCTTCATGGTCAGAACTACGACATCCGTGATGGAATTAAAAAA
>DENB01000016.1:252-22163 GCA_002359495.1 Enterobacteriaceae bacterium UBA2655 | reverse complement strand
GCCCGCCATGCGCAGCGCGTGCACCTCGGCGTGCGGTTCGCCGGCGCGCTGATGCCACCCCTCCCCTACCACTGCGCCGTCGCGTACGATGACGCAGCCGACGTTGGGATTGGGCGTGGTGGTAAAACGGCCGCGTCGCGCCAGTTCCAGCGCGCGCGCCATATAACGTTCATCTTCCATCGTTAATCCTGCAGCCGGGCGATCTCTTCGCCGAAATCACGAATATCTTCAAAGCTGCGGTAAACCGAGGCGAAGCGGATGTAAGCAACCTTATCGAGCTTCTTCAGCTCGTCCATCACCAGGTTGCCGATCAGCTTGCTGGGGATCTCCCGTTCGCCGGTGGCGCGCAGCTGGGTCTTGATATGGTTAACGGCGCTTTCCACCGCATCGGCGCTGACCGGACGCTTCTCCAGCGCCTTCATCATGCCGCTGCTGAGTTTATCCTCGTTGAAAGGTTCACGCACATCGTTGCTCTTTACCACGCGCGGCATAACCAGCTCAGCCACTTCGAAGGTGGTGAAACGCTCGTGGCAGACCAGACACTGGCGACGACGCCGCACCGACGAACCTTCACTGACCAGACGAGAATCTATCACTTTGGTGTCCACAGCGGAGCAAAATGGGCAATGCATGACGTTTCCTGACGCGAGATAAAGGGGTTATACAGTGTAACGCGAACTCTTAAGCAACAAAATGTATTCCCGTGCCTTTCCTCGGCCGGTCTCACAAGAGCGCGCGCTTGTTTAGGGTAAGTCACGGCAAAAACCACTATGCTTAAAAAGCCGTATGTTACGGCACACTAACCGAAGAAATAATCAGGAGGCATTATGGGTCTGTTTAATTTTGTCAAAGAAGCGGGCGAAAAACTGTGGGATGCGGTCTCGGGTGGTAATGACCAGAGTAAAAAACTGCAGGAGCACATCAACAAGCTTGGCCTGCCGGACAGTGACAAAGTAAACGTCGATGTAAAAGGAGATACCGTCACGCTGAGTGGCGACGCCATTTCTCAGGAGCTCAAAGAGAAAATTCTCGTTGCGGCGGGCAACGTCGCGGGCATCACCAAAGTGGAAGATAAAGTCAGCGTGGCGCAGAGCGCGCCGGAAGCGGAACTTTATACAGTGAAAAAAGGCGATACGCTGAGCGCTATTTCAAAACAGGTATATGGGAATGCCAATGAATACAACAAGATTTTCGAAGCCAACAAGCCGATGCTGACGCACCCGGATAAGATCTACCCGGGTCAGGTGCTGCGTATTCCTAAGTAACGTAAAAAAAGGACAGTTCGTTATGATCAGGATGGTTTGGGCGCCAGCCGCGCTGTCGTTGCTGGCGCTGAGCGGATGCAGCTCGACCCCGGCGTCGCCAGAAGTAAAGCAGTTGCATCAGGAAGTGAGTCAACTTAATCAGGAGATGCGCCAGCTCACCAGTCAGGCCACGGCGCTGGAGCAGCAGAACCTGTTGAACAGCCGCTCTGAACAGGGCGCCTGGCTGCTGCCACAGGCCAGTACGGCGGTAGTGTTGCAAACCCAGCTGGGCGAACTGCGTCTTTCCCTGACGCAGATTGAGAGCGAGGCGAGCGGCACGCGCGCCAACCTTAATATTCGTTCGGCTGGCGAACAGCCGCTGCCTGCGCTTAGCGCTAAGGTCGCGTGGGGAGAGCTGGACGCCGCCAGCGGCAAGCCGCTCAACGCCGGTTCCCTGAACCAGAGCGTCGAGATCCCGGCCAGCCTGCTACCCAAATCGTCCGTGAGCATACCGCTGCGCCTGAGCGGCCTGACGCCGGACCAGCTGGGCTTTGTGCGCGTGCACGATGTGGTCGCGCAATCCCCCGCTGCGCCCGAATCGGCGACGCCTTAATAAAAAAACGGGCTGCCTGCAGGCAGCCCGTTCATTCAATTCACAATGCCAGGCATTACGGCATGATCGAAGGCTGATCGGCGCCCTCTTTCTCGACCTTCTGCACCAGCATATGTTCGCGCTTCATACCCAGCTTCAGCGCCAGCGCCGAAGAGACGTAGATTGACGAGATCGTGCCGATGGTCACGCCGATCAGCATCGTCAGCGAGAAGCCTTTCAGCAGGGCGCCGCCGAAGATGAACAGGATCAGGATCATCGCCAGCGTGGTCAGCGAGGTGATTAAGGTACGGCTCAACGTCTGGGTCAGCGACACGTTGGTGATATCGTAAGACGAACCGCGGCGAATCTTACGGAAGTTCTCACGAATACGGTCGGAAACCACGATTTTATCGTTGAGCGAGTAGCCGATCACCGACATCAGCGACGCGACAATCGTCAGATCGATCTCAATGTGCGCCAGCGACAAAATGCCGCAGGTGATGATGACGTCGTGCGCCAGCGCCAGTACGGTGCCCAGCGCCAGACGCCACTCAAAGCGGAACCCGATATAGATCAGGATCGCAATCAGCGCCGACAGCAGCGCCATCGCGCCGGCCTGCGCCAGATCGCTGCCCACGCTCGGGCCGACGAACTCGATACGCTTCACGGTGGCGTCCTGCTGCGCAGTCTGCTTAACGATGGCGATCACTTTGTTGCCCAGCTCCTGACCCGCCGGACCGTCCATCGGCGCCATGCGCACCATCACGTCGCGGCTGCTGCCGAAGTTCTGCACGATGGGATCGGCATAACCCGCTTTCTCCAGCCCAACGCGCAGCGGATCCAGCTCGGTCGGTTTCTCCAGGTTAATCTCGATCACCGTACCGCCGGTGAAGTCGAGTCCCCAGTTGAAGCCGCGCACGGAGACGACGGCGATGGACGCCAGGATCAGCAGGCCCGAGATAATAAACGCCAGCTTATCCCAGCGCATAAAGTCGACGACCTTACGCCCATGGTTCAGCTGTTCAATATTGTATTCCTGTGCCACAACGCACTCCTCAGATAGACAGCTTGTTGATGCGTTTGCCGCCGTACACCAGGTTCACGATGGCGCGCGTACCAACAATTGCGGTAAACATCGAGGTGGCAATACCAATCCCGGTGGTAATCGCAAAACCTTTAATGGAACCCGTACCGACCGCATACAGGATGATGACTTTGATCAGGGTGGTGACGTTAGCGTCGACGATACTTGAGAAGGCGCCTTTATAGCCTTCGTGGATCGCCTGCTGCACGGAACGCCCGTTTCGCAGCTCTTCCTTGATACGTTCGTTAATCAACACGTTCGCATCCACCGCCACCGCCAACGTCAGAACAATACCGGCGATGCCCGGCATAGTCAGAGTGGCGCCCGGCAGCAACGACATAATGCCGACGATCAGTACCAGGTTGCAGAGCAGCGCGCTGGTGGCGATCAGGCCGAACTTTTTATAAAACACCACCATAAAGAGGATGGAGGCGATCAAACCCCACAGACAAGCTTCCAGACCCTGGGTGATATTTTGCGCGCCCATGGTTGGACCGATGGTGCGTTCTTCCACAATCTGAATCGGCGCGATCAGCGCGCCCGCGCGCAGCAGCAGCGACAGTTGACGCGCTTCGTTCGGGTTGTTGATGCCGGTGATGCGGAAGCTGTTGCCGAGGCGAGACTGGATATTGGCGACGTTGATTACCTCTTCCTGTTTCACCAGCACCGCGCGGCCGTTGGCGTCTTTCTTACCGCTGTCCTTGTACTCAACAAACAGGGTCGCCATCGGTTTGCCGATATTGTCCTTGGTGAAGTTGGACATGGTATTGCCGCCCGCGCCGTCCAGCGAAATGTTCACCTGCGGCTGGTTGTACTCATCCATGCTGGAGGTTGAGTCGGTGATATGGTCGCCGGTTAAAATCACACGCTTATAGAGCACTACCGGCTGACCGTCGCGAGTCGGCTTCACTTCGGAGTCGCCCGGCACGCGGCCATTGGCGGCGGCGGTCGGATCGACACTGGTATTGACCAGACGGAATTCCAGAGTCGCGGTTGCGCCAAGAATCTCTTTCGCGCGCGCGGTATCCTGAATGCCCGGCAGCTCCACCACGATACGGTCAGTGCCCTGACGCTGCACCAGCGGCTCGGCGACGCCCAGCTGGTTGACGCGGTTGCGTAGGATGGTGATGTTCTGCTGCACCGCGTATTCACGCGCTTCGCTGAGGCGCGCGTCGCTCATCACGGCGCGCAGCGCATCGCTGCCGCTGGAGGCGATCACCATGTCGCGGTGACGGGAGGTCAGCCAGTTGATCGCTTCGTCCCGTGCGTTGCCGTCGCGAAAACGGATTTCGACGCCGTAGTTGGCGATCTTATTGACGTTGGTGTAGGGGATATTTTTTTCGCGCAGGTCGCTGCGCAGGCTGTCGGCATTCTGCTCCTGCAGTTTGCCTAACGCGGTATCCATATCCACTTCCATCAGGAAGTGAACGCCGCCGCGCAGATCGAGGCCCAGCTTCATCGGCTCCGCCGCCAGCATGCTCAGCCAGCGCGGCGTTGCCGGAGCAAGGTTAAGCGCGACGACGTAGTCTTCGCCAAGCGTCTGCATAATGGCTTCACGGGCGCGCAACTGGACGTCCGTATTCGCAAAGCGCGCCAGAATGGCGCCGTTTTCCAGCGCGAGGGATTTGCTCTGGATATTATCTTGTTTTAATACGTTCTGGATCTGATCCAACGTTTGCTCACTGGCGGCGGCACCGCGCGCGCCAGTGATTTGAACGGCCGGATCCTCACCATAAAGGTTGGGAAGCGCATAGAGCAGACCGACGAGCACGACGACGATCAGCATCAGGTACTTCCACAAAGGATAACGGTTTAACACGGCAGTTCCCTTAGGGAAGTAAAATTACAGCGCCTTCATTGTACCTTTCGGCAGAACGGCAGCCACGAAATCACGTTTGATGACCACTTCGGTGGTATCGTTCAGCGCAATGGCGATATAACCGGTTTCCGCCACTTTCGTGACGCGACCGACCAGACCGCCGTTGGTCAGCACTTCATCGCCCTTGGAAATAGAATCCATCAGCTTCTTGTGCTCTTTGGCACGCTTTTGCTGCGGACGCAGGATCATGAAATAGAAGATCAGACCAAACACCACCAGCATGATCACCAGAGAATACGGACTTCCCTGCGACGGTGCGCCTGCGGCTGCCACGGCGTCAGAAATGAAAAAGCTCATTAAATTTCCCTCATTGATGAATTATCAGACGTTTAACGGCGGAACCGCTTTACCCGTCCGTTGGTAGAACTCGCTAACAAAGTGCTCTAATTTACCTTCTTCGATGGCCTGGCGTAAACCCGCCATCAGACGCTGGTAATAGCGCAGATTGTGTATGGTATTCAGGCGCGCGCCTAATATTTCGTTGCAGCGATCGAGATGATGCAAGTAGGCGCGACTGTAATTGCGACAGGTATAGCAATCACATTCGGCATCCAGCGGCGAGGTGTCATCTTTATGCTTCGCGTTGCGGATTTTCACCACGCCGTCGGTGACGAACAGATGGCCGTTGCGGGCATTGCGCGTCGGCATCACGCAGTCAAACATATCGATACCGCGACGGACGCCTTCCACCAGATCTTCCGGTTTGCCGACGCCCATTAAATAGCGGGGTTTATCGTGCGGGATCTGCGGGCAGACATGCTCCAGGATACGGTGCATATCCTCTTTCGGCTCGCCGACCGCCAGGCCGCCCACAGCGTACCCATCAAAGCCGATCTCTACCAGACCTTTCACCGAGACATCACGTAAATCTTCGTAAACGCTGCCCTGGATAATGCCGAACAGCGCATTTTTATTCTCCAGCGAATCGAAGCGGTCGCGGCTGCGTTTCGCCCAGCGCAGCGACATCTCCATGGAGCGTTTGGCGTAATCCCAATCGGCCGGATAAGGAGTGCACTCATCGAAAATCATCACGATGTCGGATCCGAGATCGTACTGGATCTCCATTGATTTCTCAGGATCGAGGAAGATCGGATCGCCATTGATCGGGTTGCGGAAGTGGACGCCCTCTTCGGTGATCTTGCGAATATCGCCGAGGCTGAAGACCTGAAAGCCGCCGGAATCGGTCAGAATCGGCCCCTGCCAGTTCATGAAATCGTGCAGGTCGCCATGCAGTTTCATGATCTCCTGCCCCGGACGCAGCCAGAGGTGGAAGGTATTGCCGAGGATAATCTGCGCGCCGGTCTCTTTCACTTCTTCCGGCGTCATGCCTTTTACCGTGCCGTAGGTGCCCACCGGCATAAACGCCGGGGTTTCCACTACGCCGCGATCAAAAATCAGACGGCCGCGGCGCGCGCGCCCATCTGTGGTATCGAGTTCAAACTTCACGTTGCCTCCACCGGAGATACAGTCCGATGCAATAAGTTACATAAGCGGCTGCGAGCCATCGTCCGCAACCCGGTTTAATCAGGCGCCGACCTGTTCCTGCGGCGCCTGGGGATTTTTGGTAATAAACATCGCGTCGCCGTAGCTGAAGAAGCGGTAGGCTTCGGCGACCGCCTCTTGATAAGCGCGCATGGTGTGCTGATAGCCGGCGAACGCCGAAACCAGCATAATCAGCGTCGATTCGGGCAGATGGAAATTGGTGATCAGCGCATCGATGACCCGGTACTGATAGCCTGGATAGATAAAGATCTGGGTATCGTCGAAGAATGGCGCAATCAGCGCCTCGCCGCTCGCCTGGGCGGCGCTCTCCAGCGAACGCACCGAGGTGGTGCCGACAGCGATTACCCGATTGCCGCGCGCTTTACAGGCCAGCACCGCGTCCACCACCTCTTGCGGCACCTCGGCATACTCGGCGTGCATGGTATGATCTTCGATGGTTTCCACGCGCACCGGCTGGAAAGTGCCGGCGCCGACGTGCAGCGTCACGAACGCCATCTCCACGCCCTTCTCTTTCAGCGCCTGCAGCAACGGCTCATCGAAATGCAGGCCGGCCGTCGGCGCCGCAACCGCGCCGGGACGGGCGCTGTAAACGGTTTGATAGAGTTCGCGATCCGCCTCTTCATCTGGGCGATCGATATAGGGCGGCAACGGCATATGGCCGACGCTGTTGAGAATATCCAGCACCGCGCGGTCGTCTTCAAAAGCGATTTCGAACAGCGCATCATGACGCGCCACCATGGTCGCCTTCACGCTTTCATCATCGCCGAGCAGCAGCGCGGCGCCGGGCTTCGGCGCTTTTGAGGCTCGCACGTGCGCCAGCACGCGCTTTTCGTCCAGCATACGCTCGACCAGCATCTCGATTTTGCCGCCGCTCGCTTTGCGGCCATAAACGCGCGCCGGAATAACCCGGGTATTGTTGAACACCAGCAGATCGCCGGGATTCAGCTTTTCCAGCACGTCGGTAAAGACGCCGTGTTGCAAGGCGCCGCTGGGGCCATCGAGAGAGAGCAGGCGGCAACCATTGCGCTGCGCCTGCGGATAATGGGCGATTAATGATTCAGGCAACTCAAAGGCAAAATCGGCTACACGCATGCTTCACTTCTTTCAGGACTCAAAACAGGCGGCATAGTCTAACGGAAATGCGCCCGTTGTGCAGCACCCTTTGCCCGGCGTCGCCGTCAGCCACATTATTGAAAATTAACCGCGTTATTCGCCGCTGCGTCCTGCATCCTCAGGTAAGTGATTAATTACTTCATTTGATAAAAGAGAAAATATAAAAGTGTTTTTTACCGGCCGCGCGGAAATAGTTTCATTTAATCAGGCGATGAATATTTGCGAAGCGGATTCCAGCATCATAATCAAATCATAGCCCGGAGAAAACGCACCTGATATAAATTCATCACCGTAACCCAAAAGAGGTATTTCCATGAGTAACTACGTTGTTATCGATAATCTCGACACTCGATTCGAAACAGTGAAAAGAGGATTTAATTTACGCTGGCCGGAAAGCGAGAATAAAAGCGCCAATTATGTTTATGTTTGCAAAACGGCGGATGAAGTTATTGCGGCGGCTAATTATGCGCTGGCGGCGAAACAGCGAATTACCGTACGCAGCGGCGGACATTGCTATGAAGGCTTTGTCAGCAATAAATTAGCCGGCGAAGAGAGCACACCGCTGGGAATAATTGATTTAAATCTTATGACGGGAATGGATTATCAGGAAGATAAATCCGTTACTTCGCCCTATGACAACAGCGCGACGCCGGAAAAATATAAATTCCGCGCCGCCACCGGCAATCAAAACTGGGATGGTTACGTCACCCTGTTTAAATTAGCCAACCGTACGGTGCCCGGCGGATCCTGCTATTCTGTGGGCTCCGGCGGCCACGTCAGCGGCGGCGGCTACGGTTTGCTTTCTCGTCTGCACGGCTTAACGGTGGACTGGCTGAGCGGCGTCGATATTCTGGTGCCGAATAGCGACGGCACGCAGCTTATCGCCAAACACGTTAATCTCAACAGCACCGGCAGCGATCGCGATCTCTTTATCGCCTGCCGCGGCGCGGGCGGCGGTAACTTCGGCATCATCCTTAATTACTACTATGAGGAGCTGCCGCAGGCGCCGCAGCAGGTGTATCTGCTCACTCTGAGCTATCCCTGGAGCGGCTTTGCCAGCAAAGATCAGTTCGGCCGCTTCCTGAAGGCTTACTGGCAGTGGTTCAGCGACAACGATGCGAACTGGAACAGCAGCGACATCAGTAAGGCGAACGGCGGCCTCTTTGCCTTGTTGAAACTTCAGCATCGCTCAACCGGCAACATCAATCTGCTGGTGCAGTACACCGGTAAGGATGGCCGGGTCGACGGCGCCAATCAGAGCGCGCCATTCGTCGATTTCGTTAATGCCATGAACGCAGCGGCAGGCGTCACGCCCGACGTCATCCATACGCCCATCTATCATGGCGCTCTGCCGGTACAGCCGAAAGCGATCAAGCGCCTGGCGGATCCGGTTCAGGATGCGCAGCTGATGACCTGGCTCAACGCGACGCAGAACATTAACGGATCGGGCGAAAACCAGCGCGGTAAATATAAATCTTGTTATCAGGTGGGTAATTTTACCGGCACTGAAATTACCGCGCTCTGGAATAACCTGAATGGCGCGGATAATCCGCTACTTAATCAGGCGCTGGTGCAGATCGATTCTTACGGCGGCGCAATTAATACCAATGATGAAACATCTAATCCGACTTCAGTTTATCAGCGTAAATCGCTGCTGAAATCGCAATTCCAGGTTTACTGGAAAAAGCCGGAGCAGGATGCGGCCTGTATTGCCTGGATTAGAAAACTCTACGGTGATTTTTTTGCCGACCAGGGTGGCAAGCCTTATGAAGATGAGACGGGTCGTTACGAAGGATGTTATATCAATTATCCTGATATCGACATGAAATATATGGATTCAACGCAGGCTCAAATCGACCCCGAATGGTTAACGCTGCATTACGGCGATAAATATCAGAAGCTGGTGTCGACTAAACGGGCAGTGGATCCAAAAAATATATTCCGACATGAGATGTCAATCCCGACGAATATAAATTGATGTATTAGCTATTCCAGGTTCCTTTGAAAGATTTTTCTGTTTGGGGCGGAGGGTTTCTCTTCGCCTCTTTTTTGCATTTCCCTTATAAACCTCATCATGGAGGGCTTTAACCCGATAGCTAAATGCCTGGGACTATGCTTATAATCCGCCATGAATTTTCTCGCTCATCTTCATCTGGCCACGCTGGCCAACAGCTCGCTGACCGGCAACCTGATGGCTGATTTCGTACGGGGCGATCCCCATGCGCAGTGGCCGTCCGCTATCGCCGAAGGCATTATCCTGCATCGACGCCTCGACGCCCTGACCGATCGCTTGCCGGAGGTGCGTCAGGCCTGCGCGCTGTTTCGGGCGGAAACCCGGCGCGTCGCGCCGATTACGCTCGACGTGGTCTGGGATCATTTTCTCGCCAGGCACTGGGAATCGCTGTACGACGCGCGATCGCTGGCGCAGTTCTCCGCCGACGCGCAGCGGGAAATCGCACCGCTGCTGCCGGGCGCGCCGCTCGCCTTTCAGCAGCTAAATCAGATTATGTGGCGCGAGCGCTGGCTGGAACGCTATGCGCAAGCGGCATGGCTGGAAAATGTCTTAAAAGGCATGGCGAGCCGCCGTCCCCGACTGCATAAGCTACGCGACTCTTACCTGGATTTTACAGAGCACTACGCCTCGCTTGAGGAGTTCTTTTTCATTTTTTATCCACGTCTGATGGCGCTGGCAAGCCAGCAACAGCTGTAGACCGCTCCCCGCTCAACGTCCGGCTGCGCGGTTATCGCAGCCTTCGCCTCCCCCGCCTGGCGACCAACAGGAATAACCGATAAATCAACCAGAAAGCAGCGATTTCATCTTGCCAGGCGCTTTTAACTGCGGCTTAATGAAAACTTCTTTAACTATTGTTAAACGTATTACAGGGTCGGTCCGCCAGTTCAGGCACGCTTTACCAGTGACAAGGTTAAAAAACATAAGAGGGAAAGATGTCATCAGCTTCGCAGAGTGAAACGGACGCACGGTATCGTTATGCCTGTGACGTCGCTAAAGCCGCCGCCAGCCGCGCGTATGCCTTTTATCAACAGCGCCAGCAACTGGCGGTGGAACATAAAAAAGATCTGCAGGATGTGGTCAGCGAGGCCGATCGTAACGTAGAGGCGCTGATTAAAAGCCTGATTGCCGATCGCTTCCCGGACGATGCGGTGTTAGGCGAAGAGAGCGGCGGCGATATCGAAGGTGCGCGTTATGTCTGGGTCGTGGATCCGATCGACGGCACCAGCTGTTTTCTTAACGGTCTGCATAACTGGTGCGTTTCGCTGGCGGTGCTGCTGGATGGCGAAGCGGTTATTGGCGTGGTCTACGATCCTAACCACCGCGAAATGTTTCATGCGCGCCAGGGCCAGGGCGCCTGGGTCAACGAAACGCGCGTTCAGGCTCATCCTGCCCAACAGCTGAACGAGGGCGTGCTGGGCATAGGCACCTCCAGCCGCATCCCTGCGGAAACCTTTATTCCTTTTCTCACCGCGCTGTTGCAGCAGGGCGGCATGTTCGTGCGCACCGGCTCCGGCGCACTGATGAGCGCTTGGGCGGCGGCGGGTCGTCTGATCGGCTATTACGAGCCGCATATGAATCCCTGGGACAGCCTGCCCGGCATCGTTCTGATGCGCGAAGCGGGCGGCGTCGCCAACAATTATCTGCCGGACGGCATGAAAAAAGGCAACCCGCTGCTGATCGCCAACGCGGCGATCTATGCGCAGGTCAAGGCGCTGCTGACGCACCCGGTCGACTGAGCCGCGCTCCGATGAAACATCTCCTGTTCGCTTTGACCGCGCTGTTGGCGCTTTGGCTAAACGGCTCGTTCGCCGCCGACGCGACCGACGACTGGCAGCTGGAAAAAGTGGTAGAGATCAGCCGACACGGCGTGCGTCCGCCGACGCCCGGCCAGCGCAAAGAGATCGAAGCCGCCACCCAACGCGCCTGGCCGCGCTGGAGCACCGCCGACGGCGAGCTTACCGGCCATGGCTACAGCGCCGTCGTCAATAAGGGACGAGCGGAAGGGGATCGCTACCGCCAGCTTGGCCTGTTTCCCGCCGGCTGTCCCGACGCGCAGGCGGTGTATGTACGCGCCAGCCCGCTGCAGCGCACGCGCGCCACCGCTCAGGCCCTGATGGACGGCGCCTTTCCCGGCTGCGGCGTAAAGATCCATCATGTCGACGGCGACGTCGACCCGCTGTTTCAGACTGAGAAGCTGGCGATGGCGCAGCTGGATCCGCAACGGGAGTTGGCCGCCGTGACTCGCGCGGCGGGCGATCTGGCCGGATTGCAGCGTCGTCTGCAGCCCGCCGTCCAGCTGCTGAAGGCCAGCGTCTGCCGCCCGGCTGCCGACTGTCCCTTTTTCAATCGACCCTGGCAGTTGAAGCAGACCCGCAGCGGCAACGTCTACGTACAGGGATTAAGCGCGATGGCCAGCATGGCGGAAACGCTGCGGCTCGCCTGGAACGAAAATCTGCCGCTGAGCGAAGTGGCTTTCGGTCAGATTACCCGTTCGGCGCAAATCAGCGCAATGCTGCCGTTGATCACCGCCAATTACGATCTCAGCAACGACGTGCCTTATATCGCACGTCGGCGCGGCTCAATGCTGCTTAACGCGGTGGTTGAAAACCTCAGGCAGGGCGTCGATGCGAACGATCCCACTCTGCCGGACACGCGTTGGCTGCTGCTGGTGGCGCATGACACCAATATCGCCATGCTGCGCACCTTAATCGGTTTTAGCTGGCAGCTGCCGGGCTACGCGCGCGGCAATATCCCGCCGGGAGGCAGTCTGGTATTTGAGCGCTGGCGCGAGCGCCGCAGCGGCAAACGCTTCATCCGCCTCTATTTTCAGGCGCAGGATCTCGATGCCATACGGCGGCTGCAGCCGGTCGACGCGCAACATCCGCTGCTGCATCAGCCGTGGTTACAGAAAAATTGTCGTATCGCTTCCGTCGGCGTGCTTTGTCCTTATGAGTCAACGCTTTCCCGCATGCGCAGCCACATTGATATTCAGGCGCAGCAGCCGATAAATTACCCTTTCCCCTGATTAGCGAACAAGAAGTGTCGGTTTACGACGACCCCTTTCATTCCCCAAAGCGACAAGATCGCCTTAGGGAAAAACGGGTAAAAAACGGGCAACCCTCATGGTCGCCAGCGTTTTTATGCTGATTTACGCACCAGCCGGTAACCCAGCAGCAGCACGACAATCCACACCATGCCCGCGTAAAGCGAGACGCGCGTATCGGGAAAATAGCCGATCAGCGCGATGATAAAGCAGAGGAACAGGATGCCTGCGCCCGCCGTCCAGCTGCCGCCCGGCAGCCTGAACTGCAGCTTGCGCGCCGCATCGGCGCCGATCTTGCGGCGGAAAGCGATTTGCGACAGCAGGATCATGATCCAGACCCATACGGTGGCGAACGTCGCCAGCGAGGCGATAACCAGAAACACTTTTTCCGGCATCAGGTAGTTAAGATAAACCGCGATCAGCATGGCGAACATCATCACCACCACCGTGACCCAGGGAATGCCGCGCTCGGAAACCTTCATAAACATTTTCGGCGCATGGCCCTGCTGCGCCATGCCGTGCAGCATACGGCCCACGCCGAACACATCGCTGTTGATGGCGGAGAGCGAAGCGGTCAATACCACGAAGTTCAGAATAGAGGCCGCAGCGGCGATGCCGAGATGCTGAAAGGTCAGCACGAACGGGCTGCCAGCAGTACCGACCTGGTTCCAAGGATAGATCGACATAATCACAAACAGCGTGCCGACGTAAAACACCAGAATACGCATCGGCACCGAGTTGATAGCGCGCGGGATGGAGGTCACCGGATCTTTCGCTTCGCCTGCGGTGATGCCGATGATCTCGATGCCGCCATAGGCGAACATCACCATCTGCAACGACAGCAGCATGCCGATCACGCCATGCGCGAAGAAGCCGCCGTTGCTCCAGAGATTATGGATGCCGGTCGGCGCGCCGCCGTTGCCGATGCCCCAGATAATCATGCCGAGTCCGGCCAGGATCATCACGATAATGGTGGCGACCTTGAAGAAGGAGAACCAGAACTCTACCTCGCCGAATACCCGAACGCTCATCAGGTTAACCGCGCCGATAATCAGCACCACGCCCAGCACCCAGATCCAGTGCGGCACCTCGGGGAACCAGACGCCCATATAGATGCCGAACGCGGTTACGTCGGCGATCGCCACGATAAGAATTTCAAAACAGTAGGTCCAGCCGGTGATGTAGCCAGCCATCGGACCGAGGTAATCCTGCGCGTAGCGCGAAAAAGAGCTGGCCTGCGGGTTGTTGACCGACATCTCGCCAAGGGCGCGCATGATAATGTAGGCCACCGCGCCGCCGATAATATAGGCCAGCAGCACGCTGGGCCCCGCCATCTGAATGGCGTCCGCCGAACCGTAAAACAGCCCGGTGCCGATCGCCGATCCCAGCGCCATAAAGCGAATGTGGCGCGTGCTCAGTCCGCGTTTGAGCTTATTGTTTTCTTGCATAACAACAATACCTTGTAAATGAAAAAACCACGGGCAGGCCCGTGGTTGAAAAAAACTGCAGTGCAACTTACTGACGTACGGCGATCTGTTCGCGTCCTTTAATACGATCGACGATCGCCGCCGCCAACAGCATCACCAGCGCAGGCGGCAGCCAGGAGAGTCCCTGATCGGCCAGCGGCAGATGCTGGAAGAACGCAGGCAGCACATCTTTAAAGCTGGTGCCTTTAATGGCGTCGATGATGCCGAACAGCAGGCTGACCAGCATCGCCGGCGCGATAATGCGGCTGCTCTTGTTCCACCAGTTCAGGGTAAAACTCAGCACCACCAGCACAATGCAAGGCGGATAGATCGCCGTCAGCACCGGAATGGAGATCTGAATCAGATGGCTGAGACCCAGGTTAGAAACCACCATTGAGAACAGGCCAAGAATAAACACCAGTGTTCGATAGGAGAACGGCAGATACTGGGCAAAAAACTCGGCGCAGGCGCAGGTCAGGCCAACCGCCGTCACCATGCAGGCGATAAAGATCAGCGCGGCGAGGAAAACGCTGCCGACGCCGCCGAAGGTATGCTGCACATAGGCATGCAGGATCGCCGCGCCGTTGGCGTTCTGATCCACCAGACCGCCGCTGCCGGAGCCGAGCTTAAACAGGCTCAGGTAGACCAGCGTCAGGCCGATGCCGGCGATAATGCCCGCCAGTACGGTATAGCGCGTCAGCAGACGGGCGTTTTCCACGCCGCGCGAGCGCGCCGCATTGACGATAACAATACCGAACACCAGCGCGCCCAGCGTATCCATCGTCAGGTAGCCGTTAACGAAGCCGCTGGAGAAAGCCTCGCGCTGATAGCTCTCGGTCGCCGGGGAGATGCCGCCGGCTGGCCAGAGCAACGCCGCCACGCCGAGCACGGTCAGAGCGATGATTTTCAGCGGCGCCAGCACATGGCCCACGGTATCCAGCAGTTTGCCGGGATAGAGCGAAATCGCGATCACCAGCGCAAAGTAGATCAGGCTATAGATAAACAGCGGCATGGCGCCATCACCGGTCAGCGGCGCGATCCCCACCTCAAACGACACGGTCGCGGTGCGCGGAGTCGCGAACAGTGGCCCGACCGCCAGGTAGCAAACGGTGGCCAGCAGCAGCCCGGCCGCTTTGCCGATCGGCGAGCTGAGCGCGTCGATACCGCCGCCCACGCGCGCCAGGGCGATGACGGTCATCACCGGCAGGCCGACAGCCGTGATCAGAAAACCAATCGCCGCCGTCCAGACATGTTCGCCCGACTGAATGCCGACCATAGGGGGAAAAATAATATTGCCTGCGCCAACAAACAGGGCAAAGGTCATGAAGCCCAGCGCGAGGATATCCTTCGAGGTTAAACGATGTGTCATAAACTTCTGTACTGCCTGTTGCTGATGTTGTGGTGGAAGTTGAATTTGTGTTGTCGCCCGGACCACGCGAAAGCAGCGGCTTGTCCAGCGGAAGCCTCGCTGAGGTTTGCCGTTAAGCTGAAGCGCTGGCGATGGAGCTGATATTGTTCTTTTCACGAAGGGATAATCGACAACGGCGCTAAGTAAAACGTTTATAGCGAAGAAAGGCAATACGGGATCGGAAAACCAGAAGGATATAGCAAATAATAGCTATAAAGCAGTGAAACTGTTGGTCATATAAAGAAAGCACATCAGATGATGTGCTTATTTTTTCAACGACGGGCGGGAAATTTCAGCATAACGCCGTTGATTCATGCACAAAAAGCGCGTTTTACACGCCTGTCTGCACAGATTTACAGACTTACCAGACCTGTTTCGCGATATCTACGGCCAGGCGAACCTTTTCCCACTGCTGCGCTTCGCTCAGGCTGTTGCCCTCTTCGGTCGAGGCGAAGCCGCACTGCGGGCTGAGACAGATCTGATCGAGGCTGACATATTTCGCCGCTTCCGCCAGGCGCGCCTTTACCTGCGCCGGATCTTCCAGCTCGCCGGTTTTGGTGGTGATCAGACCCAGCACCACCTGCTGATGGCCCGGTTTGATGAAGCGCAGCGGTTCGAAGCCGCCGGAACGCTCGTTGTCATACTCGAGGTAGAAAGTGTCGATATTCACGCCGCCGAACAGGATCTCCGCCACCGGCTCATAGCCGCCTTCGGAGATCCAAGTAGAGCGGAAGTTGCCGCGACAGACATGCAGGCCGATGGTTAAATCCTCCGGCTTGCCTTCAATCGCCTTGTTCAGCACGCGGGCGTATATGCGCGCCAGCTCTTCCGGGTCGTCGCCGCGCTCGCGGATCTGATTTTTCTGATCTTCCGAGCAGAGATAGGCCCAGACGGTATCATCCAGCTGCAGATAGCGGCAGCCCGCATCGTAAAACGCCTTGATCGTGTCTTTATAGGTCTGCGCCAGGTCGTCGAAGTAGGCCGTCAAATTGGGATAGACATCGGCGTCGATCATTTTACGCCCGCCGCGGAAGTGCAGCACGCTGGGGCTGGGGATGGTCATTTTCGGCACCGCATCGCCCGCCACGCTCTGCAGGAAACGGAAGTCGTTCAGCATCGGATGATCGCCGAAGCTCAGCTTGCCGGTTACGCGCACGCCGTGCGCTTTGGTCTGCACGCCGTTGAACTGAATGCCCAGCTCGGCCTCATAGCGTTCCACGCCCTGCAAGCCGTAGAAAAAGTCGAAATGCCACCAGGCGCGGCGGAATTCGCCATCGGTGACCACGTTTAAGCCGCTGGCGCGCTGTTTGTTTACCACGTCGCGAATCGCCTCGTCTTCCACAAGGCGCAACGCAGCCGCATCGATTTGGCCTGCGGCGAACTGCTCGCGCGCTTTTTTAATCGCTTCAGGACGCAGGAAACTGCCAACGATATCGGAACGGAACGGGGCGCTAAGGTTTTGCATGATCTCTCCTGACTAAGGCAGCTGACGCATAGTTGCGTCAGGAAATAGTTTCGCTTGGTTATTTATAGCCATCTGGATGGCTATATGGCTAAAACAAGAGTGACATGCGAACCTTTCATCTGCAAACGAAGAAAATTCAGCAGTGATGAAAAAAATTCATGTTGGCGTGAGAAAAGCTCAGGGTTGACCGATCGCCTTGCGCGCCTGCGCCATTTGCGCATCAGATAACGGCAGATAGCCCGCCTCGGTAACGCGCTGTTGACCCTGCGGCGAAAGCGCCAGCTGGAGGAAGGCGGCGACCAGCGATGGCAAAGGTTTGCCGGGCGCTTTGTTGACATAAAGATAGAGCGGACGCGCCCAGGGATAGCGGCCGGTGCGGATAGTTGCCGCGTCCGGGGCGATGGTTTCGCCATCCGGCATCGCCAGCGGCACCACTTTCACCCCGCTGAGATGAAAGCCGAAGCTGGCGTAGCCGATGCCCCAAGGCGCGGCAGCGACTGCCTGCACCACGGCGGCGGAGCCGGGGAACTCCGCCACGTCGGCGCGAAAATCGCCTTTGCACAGCGCCTGCTGCTTAAAAAATCCCCAGGTGCCGGAGGCGGAGTTGCGCCCGTAGCGCTGAATGGCGCGCGATGCCCAGCCGGGCTGGGTCAGTCCCAGATCGCCCCAGCGCTGCGGCGCGCGATCCGCACCGCACAGGCGAGTGATGGAAAAAATGGCGTCCAGCTGCGACGGCGCGATGCGCCGTAGCGGATTCGCCTGATTCACCACCACCACCAGCGCATCCATCGCAACCGGCACTTCCAGCGGCGGATAGCCATATTTCGCTTCGAAAAGCTGGCGCTCCTCCGCCTGCATCGGACGGCTCATCGCCCCAAGCTGCGCGGCGCCGGCCGCCAGCGCCGTCGGCGCCGTCGAGGATCCCGCCGCCTGCACCTGCACGTTAACGCCGGGAGAGAGACGGCTGAAATCCTCTCCCCACAGCGTCATCAGATAGCCGAGCGTATCGGAACCCACGCTGCTCAGATTGCCTGTCAGCATGCCCTGCTCTGCGTGAGCGGCAGGAAAAATCAGAACGGCTAACAGCAAAAGGCATTTCATTTCAGGCGGTCCGGTGGCGATCAATGCACCGCATTCTCCTGCATCCCGGCGGTAACAATCAACCTTGGCGCCAGAGTGAAGGTGAAACAGGTTTTTTTATGCGGTTCGCTGGTGATGTCGAGACGCGAATTATGATGACTCAGCGCGTGCTTGACGATCGCCAGCCCCAGCCCGCTGCCGCCGGTGGTGCGCGAGCGCGCCTTATCCACCCGGTAGAAACGCTCCGTCAGGCGCGGCAGGTGCTCGGCGCTGATGCCCGGCCCGTTATCACAGACGGTAAAATGCGCCCCCTGACGGTCGCGCAGCCAGCTGATGTCGATGCGCGTGCCGTCCGGCGTATGGTTAATCGCGTTGTAAACCAGGTTGGAAATGGCGCTGCGCAGCTGCTCGTCATTGCCGAAAACGTTAAGATGGGGATCGGTATGGAAATGGATCTCGTGGCGTCCGTTGCTGAGCGTCTCCGCCTCGCGCTGCAGCAGATGCAGCATCATCGGCACGTTCACCGTCTCTTTCAGATCGATGGCGGGCGCGGCCTCGATGCGCGACAGCGTCAGCAGCTGCTTCACCAGGCTATTCATGCGCCGCGTCTGCTCCTGCATGGTCTGCAACGCCTTGCCGCGCGACCGTTCGTTCATCACCGAATCGTTCATCATCTCCAGATAGCCCTGCAGCACCGTGAGCGGCGTGCGCAGCTCATGGCTGACGTTGGCGAAGAAGTTACGTCGCGCACCCTCCAGCTGGTGCATCTGCGTTACGTCGCGCGCCACCATCAGCCACTGCCCTTCGCTGTAGGGCATCACGCGGAACTCCATATGGTGCTGATTATTCAGCACCAGCGTGAGCGGTTTATTAAAGTCGCGCTGGCGAATATAGCGGGAAAATTCAGGGTAGCGCAGCAGGTTGAGGATATTCTGGCCGTTATCCTCCGGCCAGCGTAGCCCGAGGTACTGTTGCGCCAGACCGTTGCACCAAAAAATGGTGCCCTCTTCGGTGGTTAATACCACCGCATCGGGCAGCGATTCGGCGCCGCTGCGAAACCGTTTGATCAGGTTGCCCAGTTCGCGACGCCGGCGGCGGTTGCGCAGCTGCATCTGGTACAGTCCGTAAAACTGCGGTTCCCAGCTGCCGCGTCCGCTGGGCGGCGTCATGGTGCGATCGATCCATAGCCAGTGCGACAGACGCATCAGGTTATAAAAATGCCAGAACAGCACCGCCAGCACCGCGACCAGCAGCAGCCAGGGCAAACCGCCCCACAGCAAGCCAACAATCAGCGCCGGTACGCAGGCCAGACCCAGTTCGGACAGTAATCTCTTCCAGGAGAGTCGTTCCAGCACGATTAAGACTCCTAGTAGCGGGCAGAGAAACGATACCCTGTTCCGCGTACGGTTTGCACCATGCGATCGTGGCCGGAGACCTCCAGCGCTTTACGTAAACGGCGGATATGCACATCAACGGTACGATCTTCGACGTAGACGTTGGTGCCCCAGACATGGTTCAGCAGCTGCTCGCGGCTGTAAACCCGTTCCGGGTGGGTCATAAAGAAGTGCAGCAGTTTATATTCCGTCGGGCCCATCTCCAGCGGCTGCGTCTCCGACATCACCCGATGGGAAGAGGGGTCGAGGCTCAATCCCTGCATCTCAATCACTTCTTCAACCGCCATCGGCGAAATACGGCGCATTACCGCTTTGATGCGCGCCATCAGCTCTTTAGGGGAAAACGGCTTGGTAATGTAATCATCGGCGCCGACTTCCAGGCCGCGCACGCGATCTTCCTCTTCGCCGCGCGCGGTCAGCATCATCACCGGGATATCGCGCGTCATCGCTTCGCGCTTCAGATGTTTAATAAACTGGATGCCGCTGCCGCCCGGCAACATCCAGTCGAGCAGAATCAAATCTGGCCAGGGTTCAATCAGTTTTCCGATCGCGCTGTCATAATCTTCCGCTTCGATAGGCTGATAATCGTTCTGCTCCAGAACGAAACACAACATTTCACGGATAGGGGCTTCATCTTCCACAACCAAAATGCGCTTAGCCATTATTACTCCTGCTGATTTGACTGGCATCACGGGGATTTGCGGCGCCATTATGCGTCAGTTTTATGACACTTTTATGAAAAACCTACCACCCCGGCGCGGCGGTAAAAAGGGAATTATGAAAAGGCGATGAGGTTTTAATCTTTCGTCACGAAGCCGTTATAATCCGGCAGCGATTTGCATCGGCCAGGGATATATATGCGTATTATTCACACTTCCGACTGGCATCTTGGCCAGTTTTTCTACACTAAAAGCCGTGCGGCGGAGCATCAGGCGTTTCTCGACTGGCTGTTGCAACAGGTGCAGGCGCATCAGGTCGATGCGGTCATCGTGGCCGGTGACATTTTCGATACCGGCGCGCCGCCCAGCTACGCGCGCGAACTCTATAACCGCTTCGTGGTGGCGCTGCAGCCGACCGGCTGCGAGCTGGTGGTGCTGGCGGGCAATCACGACTCGGTCGCGACGCTGAATGAGTCGCGCGAGCTGCTGGCCTGCCTGAACACCCGGGTGATCGCCGCAGCCAGCGCCGACATCGACGATCAGGTGCTGCTGCTCAACCAGCGCAACGGCGAGCCGGGCGCCCTGCTCTGCGCTATCCCCTACCTGCGCCCACGCGATATTTTGCGCAGCAAGGCGGGCCAGTCGGGACGGGAGAAACAGCTCAGCCTGCTGGAGGCGATCGGCCAGCATTATCAGCGCTGCTTCGCGGCGGCGCAGGCGCAGCGCGAGGCGCTCGATCTGACGCTGCCGATCGTCGCTACCGGCCATCTCACCACCGTCGGCGTCACCAAAAGCGATTCGGTGCGCGATATTTATATCGGCACGCTCGACGCCTTTCCGGCCCAGGCCTTTCCGCCCGCCGACTATATCGCCCTCGGCCATATCCACCGCGCCCAGCGCATCGCCGATCAGGATCATATCCGCTACAGCGGCTCGCCGATCCCGCTCAGCTTCGACGAGCTGGGGCGCGAAAAAAGCGTCTGCCTGCTGGAGTTCGCCGACGGGGCGCTAAGCGCCGTCACGCCGCTCGTCGTGCCGCAGTTCCAGCCGATGCGGATGCTGAAAGGATCGCTGGCGGAGATCGAACAGCAGCTCGACGCCTTCCAGGCGTGGGGTGAAGAGAAGCCGGTCTGGCTGGATATCGAAGTAACCACCCAGGAGTATCTCAGCGACCTGCAACGGCGGGTAGAGACGCTGACCCGCGACCTGCCGGTCGAAGTGCTATTGGTGAGGCGCAGCCGCGAACAGCGCAACCGCGTTATCGAACGGATGAGCAACGAAACCCTGAGCGAACTCAAGGTTGAAGAAGTGTTCGAACGTCGGCTGATCCAGGAAACCGATCTCGATGCACAGGCGCAACAGCAGCTTACTCAGCTTTTCCGCGTCACCCTGGCTGAAATGCAGGAGCAGAACCCCTTATGAAAATATTAACCCTGCGTTTTAAAAACCTTAACGCCCTGCGCGGCGAATGGTTTATCGACTTTCGCAGCGAGCCTTTCGCCAGCAACGGGCTGTTCGCCATTACCGGCGCGACCGGCGCCGGAAAAACCACCCTGCTGGACGCTATCTGTCTTGCGCTTTATCACCAGACGCCGCGTCTCGGCGTCATTTCGCAGACGCAAAACCCACTGATTACCCGCGATACCGCCGAATGTCTGGCGGAGGTGGAGTTCGAGGTAAAAGGCGAAGCCTGGCGCGCCTTCTGGAGCCAGAACCGCGCCCGCGGCCTGCCGGACGGCAAGCTGCAGGCGCCGCGCGTCGAGCTGGCGCGCTGCATCGATAACCAGATAGTGGCGGATAAGGTGGCCGACAAGCTGAAGGCGGTGGAAACCCTCTCCGGCCTCGATTTCGCCCGTTTTACCCGCTCGATGATGTTGTCGCAGGGGCAGTTCGCCGCTTTTCTCAACGCCAAACCGGGCGAGCGCGCCGAGCTGCTGGAGGAGCTGACCGGCACCGAGATCTACGGC
>DENB01000016.1:0-246 GCA_002359495.1 Enterobacteriaceae bacterium UBA2655 | reverse complement strand
CAGGCGAAAACCGCGCTGGAGACGTTGCAGGCGCGGGCGGGCGGCCTGACGCTGCTGGATCCCGACGTGCGCGACGCGCTGGAACAGCAGCTGCGGCAATTGACCGAGGCGGAGCAAGCGCTCACGCAGCAGTTCGATCTCGGCCAGCGACAGCAGCAGTGGCTGGCGCGGGCGCAGAGCCTGCAAACCGAGATGCGGCAGGCTGAAACGGCGCGCGATCGGGCGGAGCAAAGCTGGCGCGACGCC
>DENB01000088.1 GCA_002359495.1 Enterobacteriaceae bacterium UBA2655 | reverse complement strand
GTTGAAGCTGCCGCCTTCGGTGTTGGTGATGCGCTTGTCCGCCTGCAGCGAAGCCTGTTCAGCGCGCGCCGCCAGCTCGATGGCGCGATCGGCGTCGATCTCCCAAGGATGATAAAGATCGAGATCGGGCGCCTCGAACGCCAGCAGCTCCGCGTCCGCCATGCCGGCAAAGGGATCCGGCGAGGTATAGCGGGCGATATCGATCGCCGCCTGTACGGTGCGCTTGATGGCGTCCGGCGAAAGATCGGTAGAGGAAGCGCTGCCCTTGCGATTTTGGTGATAAACGGTGATGCCCAGCGCGCCGTCGCTGTTGAACTCAACGTTTTCCACTTCGCCATAACGGGTGCTGACGCCGATGCCGGTGGTTTTACTGACCGCCACTTCCGCGCCGTCGGTGCTGGCTTTGGCCAGTTCGAGCGCCTGCGCGACCGCCTGTTCCAACGCTTTACGTTGTTCTGCAACCTGAGTAGATACGTTCATCGACCTGCCGTCTAATCTTAGGAATGAATGCTCTGAGTCTATCAGAGTCAGAGAACAATTTCGCAGTCGTCCGATAAACTGGTAGGATTAGCCTCTTTTTTTGGAGCCAAGAGATGACTAAACAGCCCGAAGACTGGCTCGACGATGTGCCGGATAATCAAGAAGAAGAAGATGAAGAGATTATCTGGGTCAGCAAGAGCGAGATCAAACGCGACGCCGAAGAGCTGAAACGCCTTGGCGCGGAGTTGGTCGATCTGGGGAAAAATTCGCTGGATCGCATTCCACTCGATGAACAGCTGCGTGCGGAAATTGAACTGGCGCAGCGCATTAAGAAAGAGGGCCGCCGCCGTCAGCTGCAGCTGATCGGCAAACTGCTGCGCGCCCGTGACGTCGAGCCTATCCGCGTCGCGCTCGACAAGTTGAAAAACCGTCATAACCAGCAGGTCGCGCTGTTCCATAAGCTGGAATCGCTGCGCGATCGTCTGATCGAGCAGGGCGACGATGCGATGGCGGAGGTGCTCGCCCTTTATCCGCATGCGGATCGCCAGCAGCTGCGCAGCATGATCCGCAACGCGCAGAAAGAGAAAGCGGGCGACAAGCCGCCGAAATCTTCGCGGCAAATTTTTCAGTATTTGCGGGAACTGGCCGAAGCTTAAAAAAACGGCCCGCGCTGGCGGGCCGTTTTCGTCTCTGGCGGCGCGTTCCGGAAGTAACGGGACCTTTCGCCCTCGCCTCACCGGAAGCGCTCGCGCGCTGAACCGATCCTAGCTCCCTAATCTCTCCAGCAGTTTTTGATGGATACCACCGAAGCCGCCGTTGCTCATTACCAAAATTGAATCACCCGGCTGGGCCGCTTTCGCAACCATCTCCACCAGCGTGTCGATATCGGCGCTCCAGTGAGCGGGCTGCATGCAGGCCTCGGCGACGTCGGAAACCTGCCAGGGAATATGGTGCGGCTGAAAGAAAAAGACTTCGTCGGCGCGCGCCAGCGAAGGGGCCAGCTCGTTCTTGTTCACGCCCATTTTCATGGTGTTGGAACGCGGCTCCAGCACCGCCAGAATGCGGGCGGTGCCGCCGACCTTGCTGCGCAAGGCGGAAAGCGTAGCGAGAATCGCCGTGGGATGATGGGCGAAATCGTCATAAAGCTTGATGTTATTGACGGTGCCGCGCAGCTCCAGACGACGTTTGGCGTTGATAAAGTCGTTCAGCGCCTTGCCGGCGTCTTCCGGCTTCACGCCGACGTGGCGGGCTGCGGCGATCGCCATCAGGCCGTTATGCATATTATGCTCGCCCACCAGTCCCCAGCTCACCTCGGCGACTTTCTCGCCGTCAAGCCAGGCTTCCCAACGGGAGGCGTCCTGCGTCAGCTTCTTCGCCAGCCAGCGTCCGCCTTCGCCGACGCTCTCATGCTCGCTCCAGCAGCCCATCGCCATCACCTGTTTCAGGTTGCTGTCGTGCTCCGGCAATAAAATTTTCCCTTGGCCCGGCACGATGCGCACCAGATGATGGAACTGTTTCTGGATTGCGCGCAGATCGTCGAAGATATCGGCGTGATCGAACTCCAGATTGTTGAGGATCAGCGTGCGCGGCGCGTAATGAACAAATTTGGAACGCTTGTCAAAAAACGCGCAATCATATTCATCCGCTTCAATCACAAAAAATGGACTTTTTCCTAATTTTGCCGATACGTCGAAGTTGCCCGGCACGCCGCCAATAATGAAGCCCGGCTCCAGGCCGCAGGCCTCCAGAATCCACGCCGCCATGCCCGCTGTGGTGGTCTTCCCGTGCGTTCCCGCCACCGCCAGCACCCAGCGATCGCGCAACACGAAATCATGCAGCCACTGCGGACCGGAAAGATAAGGAATATTGCGTTCCAGTACCCCTTCCACACAGGGATTGCCGCGCGTCATGGCGTTGCCGATGATCACCAGATCCGGCGCGGGATCGAGCTGGCTGGCATCATAACCTTCTGTTAATTCAATGCCTTGCTGCTCAAGCAGCGTGCTCATCGGCGGATAAACGTTAGCATCCGAGCCGGTAACTTCATGGCCCAGCGCGCGCGCCAGCATCGCCAGCCCGCCCATAAATGTTCCGCAAATCCCAAGGATGTGAATACGCATAAAGAGATCCATTACACAAAAGTTCGGCGCACAGTGTAACCCCGAGCGCAGAGTTAAGAAACGGATTAGGCCTATGGTTTTTGAAGTTCATTCGGCTAAACTGCGTACAAATACGTTGGCAATTTGTTAACATGCTGCCAATCCATCGTTGATTCAGGGAATGTGTTATGAAAACGTTAGGCGAATTTATCGTCGAGAAGCAACACGACTTTCCGCACGCCACAGGTGAGCTGACGGCGTTGATTTCAGCCATTAAATTAGGCGCTAAAATTATCCACCGCGATATTAACAAAGCGGGTCTGGTGGATATTCTCGGCGCCAGCGGCGTGGAAAATGTTCAGGGTGAACAGCAGATGAAGTTGGATCTGTTTGCCAACGAGAAGCTGAAAGCCGCGCTTAAAGCCCGCGGCATCGTCGCCGGTATCGCGTCGGAAGAAGAAGATGAATTCGTTATCTTCGAAGGCGTGGAAAATGGCAAATATGTCGTGTTGATGGACCCGCTTGATGGCTCTTCCAATATCGACGTTAACGTGTCGGTCGGGACGATTTTCTCTATCTATCGCCGCGTGACGCCGCCGGGCACGCCGGTGACCGAGGCTGACTTTATGCAGCCGGGCAGCAAACAGGTCGCCGCAGGTTATGTGGTTTACGGCTCCTCCACGATGCTGGTGTACACCACCGGCTGCGGCGTACACGCCTTCACCTACGATCCGTCGCTGGGCGTATTCTGCCTGAGCCAGGAACGTATGACTTTCCCGGAAAAGGGCTACACCTATTCCATTAACGAAGGCAACTATATCCGTTTCCCGCAGGGCGTGAAGAAATACATCAAGTTCTGTCAGGAAGAGGATAAAGCGACCCATCGTCCTTACACTTCACGTTATATCGGTTCGCTGGTGGCGGATTTTCACCGCAACCTGCTGAAAGGCGGCATTTACCTCTATCCCAGCACCGCCAGCCACCCGGAAGGTAAACTGCGTCTGCTGTATGAGTGCAACCCGATGGCGTTTCTGGCCGAACAGGCGGGCGGCAAGGCGAGCGACGGAAAAATGCGCATTCTGGATATTCAGCCGGAAACGCTGCACCAGCGTCGCCCGTTCTTCGTCGGCAATGAGACGATGGTGGATGACGTCGAACGTTTCATCCGCGAATACCCTGACGATCACCAGGCGTAACGCCGGCAATCAGCATCAGGGGCGCGAGCGATCGCGCCCTTTTTTATTACGCTGCGCTGACGCGAAACAGGGACATGGTTTCCTGAAGCTGGCGCGACTGCATCTCCAGCGACTGCGTCGCCGCCGTCGCCTGCTCCACCAGCGCCGCATTCTGCTGCGCCACTTCGTCCATCTGCGTCACCGCCTGATTCACCTGCTCGATGCCGCGGCTCTGCTCGTCGGAGGCGATGGAAATTTCTTTCATCAAGGCCGTTACGCGCATCACCTCGCCGGAAATCTCATCCATGGTCGCGCCAGCACGCGTCGCCATGTCGCTGCCCTCTTTCACGCGCGTTTGCGATTCGGCAATCAGCGTGCGGATCTCCTTCGCCGCATTGGCGCTGCGCTGGGCCAAGTTGCGCACTTCGCTGGCGACCACGGCAAAACCTCGTCCCTGCTCGCCGGCGCGCGCCGCTTCTACCGACGCGTTCAGCGCCAGAATGTTGGTCTGGAAGGCGATACCGTCGATCACGCTGAGAATATCGCCGATACGGTTCGAGCTGCTGGTAATCTCGCGCATTTTCTCCATCACGTGGTTCACCGCTTCCGCTCCGCGATCGGCGGTATCGGAAACACTGTTCGCCAGCTGATGCGCCTGCTGCGCGTTGGCGGCGTTCAGGCGCACCGTCGCGGTGAGCTGCTCCATGCTGGCGGCGGTCTGCTCCAGCGAGGCTGCCGACTCCTCGGTACGCTGCGACAAATTGATGTTGCCGGCGGCCAGCTCGCGGCTGCCGATGTCGATTTGCAGGCTCGCCTCGCGCACCTGGCCGACCGAGTCGCGCAGCGCCTGCTGCATGTTGGCCAGCGCCTGGTTTACTCTGCCGAACTCGTTATTGCCCGCTGGCGGCAGCGGCTGCGACAGATCGCCGCTTGCGACCTGTTCAAGATGCCAGATGGTGCTGTCGAGCGGCTTCAGCAACATGCGGCGCAGGATCTGCCAGGTCAGCGCGATCAGCAATACCGTAAGCACGCCAGCGACGCCGATCAGGATTTTCATCATCGATTCGTTGCGCGTGGCCTGCGCCATCTGGTTATTTGACACCCCATCGGCGTACTGGCTGAAATCGTCGACCGCTTTGGCATAATTGTTTGCAAGCTGGGTCAGCTCGCCCTCCAGCACCGTGTAATATTCATCAATGTGCCGCTTCTGTAACGCATCCATTAAAGGCTTAATGCCTTTTTGCAGGTAGAGGTTATAGTTTGTCGCCACCGCATCCGCCAGCTCTTTACCTCTAACGGTAACCGTACCGGCATCAACAAAGCGCTTTAGCTGTTCTTGCGACGACACTACCTCAGAAATGGCCTGTTTTTCTATAGCCACGCTTTCGTTCAGTAAACCAGATTCAATTTTTCGCACTGCCAGTGCGGCTGTCGTCCGCGCATGCATCAGCTCACTGTTACTTTGATAAAGTCTGTTAAGCTCAATGCCCTGTATGCGGTTGATAACATCCAGCGATTGGTTTCCCTCGTTAATAGCAACAACACCCATAATGCTTACAGCCAGCAGCAATAGTGTCATGCACCCCAGCATTACCAATAAGCCTGTGCGTAATGAGAAATTTTTGAGCATGATAGTTTCCATTTAACAAAAAAAGCAAAGTCCAGCATCCTTAAGACAAATAAATTATCGGTAATAACAGCGCAGAACTTTATCAAAAGTTATTTTTTAACCAACCAAGTGCTGTAGCGTCATTTATCTGCGTGCGACGAAAAAGGTTTGCGTCTGCCGGAAAGATTGTTGATAAATGAAGGCGATAGACGCCGCCGCTGCGCTATCGCCGTCGCGTCCGCCTGTTGTGACGCGTTATTTTTTCTACAGGGAAATATTATGGCCGCCTACGCCTCCACGCTGATCCTCATCTGTCTTGCTGTACTGAGCTACTTCGTTCATAACAACGCCGTCACGATTTCCATCGTGGTGCTGCTGCTGATAAAAATCACGCCGCTGGCCCAGTTCTTTCCCTATGTGGAAAAACAAGGCATTACGGTCGGGGTGATTCTGCTGACGATTGCGGTGATGGCGCCGCTGGCCAGCGGCTCTATGCCGGCGTCGGCGCTGCTGAAGTCTTTTACCGACTGGAAATCGCTGCTGGCGATCCTGGTGGGCATCTTCGTCACCTGGCTGGGCGGGCGCGGCGTTAATCTGATGAACGCCCAGCCGTCGGTGATCGGCGGGTTGCTGGTCGGCACCATTATCGGCGTCGCGCTGTTTCGCGGCATCCCGGTCGGTCCGCTTATCGCGGCGGGCATCGTATCGCTGTTCGTGACGCAAAAATGAGGGGCGTGGAGCATTCTGAAAGGCCAAAAAGAGGGCATACTTTCAGAGTCAGTTGGCTATAATAGCCGTCACTCAACTTACGACTAGTGAAGGAATAACAGATGAGTTTGAACCAGGTGCCTGCAGGAAAAGAGCTGCCGGAAGATATCTACGTCATCATTGAGATCCCGGCGAATGCCGATCCAATTAAATATGAAGTGGATAAAGAGTCTGGCGCCCTGTTTGTAGACCGTTTTGTCTCTACCGCCATGTTCTATCCGTGCAACTACGGTTATATCAACAACACTCTCTCCCTGGATGGCGATCCGGTTGACGTGCTGGTCCCGACTCCTTACCCGCTGCTGCCGGGTTCTGTGGTTCGCTGCCGCCCGGTCGGCGTGCTGAAAATGACCGACGAATCTGGCGAAGACGCCAAGGTTGTCGCCGTACCCCATACCAAACTCTCTAAAGAGTACGATCACGTCAAGGATGTGAACGACCTGCCGGAACTGCTGCGTGCGCAGATCACCCATTTCTTCGAGCATTACAAAGATCTGGAAAAAGGCAAATGGGTTAAAGTGGACGGTTGGGAGAACGCCGACGCGGCAAAAGCTGAGATCGTCGCCTCTTTCGAACGCGCTAAGAAGAAGTAATTTTTCCCGCCCCTGCGCATAAAAAAACACCGTCCATTGGACGGTGTTTTTATTTATGCTTGCGACGCGTCGTCGCGCCGCAGCCAGTCTCCGCTGAGAATACGCTGGCGTCCTGCCACGGAACGTTGATAGACATAAAGCCAGGCGCTGCCGTAAGGGGTCTGTATCAGCTGCCGCTTATATTCGCCCCCTTTCGTGCGTAGCGCATCCAGTTCGGCCAAAGTTGAAGCGTCGATACGGTAAACCTCGCAGTAGACCGAACCTTCGCCTGTGATGACGCCGGGGTAGTGCCCCAGATTGTAAAGCGCGAATCCTTCAATCTGATGGTCTCCCAACCATTGCGCATTCGTCATCCAGTGACTGTTTCCTTGTTTGCGCCGTAAACTGCCGTAAACAATTATTCGCATTGCTAAAACTCAAACTGATAAAGCAGATCGAGAGCCTGGTCCACGCCGGACACAGCTTCCAGATAAAGCTTGGGCATCAGACGATAACGCAGGGTTAAGGTCGCCAGTGAATCAAATATGCCAACGCCATATTTTACTTGTAGACCCGGCAGCACATAGCCGCTGACCTGCACCTGCTGGCTGTCGCCGACGCCGGTGGTATCCAGGGCCAGATTGCTGACGCCGAAGGTCTCGCCGATTTTACCCACAACCTGCCCACTTTGCGCAACCCCCAGACCAACCAAAGCTGAAGTCAATGCGTTGCTGTCGCCGTCGCTGTTCAATCCCTGACCGCGCAACAGGTAAGAAAGCGCCTCCTGCTGCGACATCGCCGGATCGGAGAAAATCTCCACTTTCGGCTCGTCTGCCAGCCCGGTGACGCGCAGTCCCGCCGTCACGTCATCTTCCGTCGCTTCCGGGTTGCGGATCGCCTCCAGGTTGACATAAGGCTGGTCCGGCGGCCCGGCGAACTGCAGCTCGCCTTTACGCACGATCAGATCCTGTCCGTAGGCTTTAAAACTGCCGGAAGGGATGTTGATCTGGCCGTTCAGGCCCAGCCCGGTTTTGTCCTGCACCAGTTTAAGATCGCCGTTGAGTTTCGCCTTCAGGCCAAACGCGGAAAGCCGCACGTCGTTGCCGACATGGATCACCAGGTTGCTGTTGATCGGAATGCCGGCGGTTTTCGGCGCGATCGGCTTCAGATTTTTATCCAGCATCACTTCGTCCGAAGAGACGCCCACCGCGCTCTCCGGCACTTCCTGCACGATGATGCGCGCCCAAGGCACCTCGACGCGGCCGTCGAGGTTAAAGGCGGCTGGCGTCGCTTCGAACACCAGATCGGGCGACACGTCCATCCTTACCATCGGCGGCACGGTGACGCGGATTTTGCTGCCCTGCGCCGCCACGCGCGCGCGCCAGTTATCAAGCTGGCTCCAGTCGGCGTTGCCGTTCAGATTGACGCTGCCCTGCGCGGTCTGGATGGCGCCGTTCAGCGTCGAACTCATGCCGTTGAACACCATGTTGAGGTTGGCGGCGGTCAGGTCGACCGGCATAAAGCTGCCGTCGACATCCACGTCCTGCAGCCCCAGCTGGCCGAACACCTGCGGCTGTTGCAGGCTGCCGCCGAGACGCAGCGCGCTGTTCAGGTTGCCCTTGATGCTTTCGCCCTGCATCAACGCCGGATTCAGCAGCGCCAGCGAGACATTGCGAATGTTGACGTTGCCGCCAAGCGTGCGGCGGTTCGCCGGATCGCTGATCTGCACGTTGCCGTCCAGCTGGCCGTTGTTGGCGATGCGGATCAGCCAGTCGAGCTGCGCCCGGCCATTCTCCATCGCGGCGTTGAGGTTAAGCGTGCTGAAGGCGATCGGCAGCGGGTTGCCCTGCACGTCCTGCGTCACCTTCACGCCGTTGCCCTTCAGCGCGACTTTGCCGGTGGGCAGTTTGCCGTCGGCGGTCCAGTTGACGTTGGCGTCGCCGCTGAAGACGCCGCTCAGCTGCGTCGCATTGGTAAGAAACGGCTTCAGCATCGCCAGATCGAAACGGTTTAGCGTAATGCGCGCATGGCCGCTCGGCCCCGCTTCAATCGGCTGCGGCACGCAAAGCTCGGCGTTCGGGTTGCGCCAGCAGTGCGCGCCGATCGTGGCGGTTTGTTTCGCGTTGAGGTAATCGATGCTCATCGCCCGCGTCAGCTGCCAGACGCCCACCGGCGTATCGAAGCGCGTATCGGTCATGTTGCCCTGCCAGCGCTGCGTCTTACGATCGAAACTGCCGTTAAGCGCCAGCTGGCCGGAAACCGGATCGCCCTGCACGTTCAGCTTCAGCTGGTGTTGCTTCTCGCCGCCGCCGGCGTTGAGCGTCAGCAGATTTATCTGCAGTGCATCCTGTTTCAGCTGTTCGACGCGAAGCTGAAGCTTTCCGGCGATCTGGTCGCTGGAGCGCACGTCGCTGTCCAGCGTCACGCGGCGAATCTGTAATTGCTGCCAGCGCAGGCCGGTGGCGGTGAGATCCGCCAGCAGCTGAGGCGCCTGCAAGGTGCCGCGCGCTTTGATGGTGCCTTTGGCGACGCCGCCCAGGCCGGGCAGCGCGTTATCGAGATGCGGCGCATCGATGTTGGCGTCCAGATTCAGGGCATCGCCCAGCGCGCCTTTGACGTCGATCCGGTTGCGGCCCAGCGCCAGCTGCAGGCCCGGAATATTCCACTGATTGTAGCTGTTGCCATAGAGCGAGCCTTGCGCGGTAACGGCGTTCTGCTTCACATTCCCTTTCAGCTGCAGCTCCGGTACGCGCACTTGCCAGCTACCGCCGTAGAGGCTGCCGCGCGTGCTGATTTTGCCGTCCAGCTTCGCCGGCCAGTCCGGGTATTGCCGCGCGGTATCGATGCCCGTCAGCGTCAGCTCGCTGCGCCAGCTGATCGCTTTGCTCCAGTCCAGCAGCGCCGTAAGGTCGATGTTGCCCTGCAGCGCGGCGACGCGCAGCTTATCGAGGTTAAACTGTTCGACGTTGCCTTTACCATCCAGAGAGATCGTCGCCGGCGGCACCGACTCCCCTTTCACCGCGGTGCGCAGCGACATGGCGTAATCGGTCGCCTTGCCGTTGAAGCGGAAGTCGAGGTTATCCGCCTGATAAGCGACCGGACCGGTCAGCGGCCAGCGCAGCTGCGGGCTGGCGAGCGTCATAGAGAGCGGCAGCCCCGCCACGGCAGGCTGTGCGGCGGCGTCCAGCTGCGCCTGCACCGGGCCGGAGAGATTAAGCGCCAGCTTCAGCTCCTGACGCATCGCCCCGTTCAGGTTCATTTTGATCTTCTCGCCGCGGATCGGATCGACGTTCAGCGAACCGTTCAGCGCGAAATTCACCGGCCAGTTATCTGCCAGCGTCGCCTCGCCGCTGGCGTTCATCAGCCCCTGCGGCGAATCGATATCCAGCGTTTGCAGCTGGAGCTGGCGATCCTGAGTTTTCGCCTTTAGTAACAGGCGGTTGATGGCGATATCGGTGTCGCCGGTGATGCGCAGCTGCTCGCCCAAGACTTCCTGCACGTCGATATCCAGCGGCAGACGGAAATCGGGCAGCGCCGGCAGCAGCGGCTCGGCGAACATCGCCCGCAGCGTTTCGCCCAGCGGCTTCTCATCCGGCTGCGGTTGCTGCACCTTCGGCTGCACCACCTCTTCATTCGCCACTTTCGCCGCTTTCGGCAGCGCCACCAGCAGGCTCTGAATATGCGTCGGGGTTAAGGTCAGCGCGCGCCCCTGCCACTGCACGCCGCTGGTAAAGTCGAGCAGCGAAACGGCGGTATCGTCGACCTTCACATTAATGTTATGCAGGTTGATGTGGCGCAGCGTAATGGGATAGGGGGTCGAAAGATCGCCGCTTCCGCTCTCCTCCTCCGGCGGCGCTTCGCCAGCTGGCGCCATTTTGCTGCTGTCGACCACCACGCTGACATCTTTCAGCGAAATGTCGTCCACGCAGACTTCGGAATGCGTCAGGCAGCCGAGCCGCGCCGCCAGATGGAATTGGCCGGCGTCGACGCTGACGCCCGCCATCTCATAGCGCAGCCCGCTGATCGTCAGATTACGCCAGCCGCCCTCGACCTGCTTGATCGATAAGCCGGGCACCCAGCGCGCCGCGCCGTTCAGCAACAGATGCAGACCCGGTGTGGTGCCGATTAAAAACGCCACGCCGCCCGTCAGCACCGCCAGAAAAATCAAAACGCCAATCAGGACCTTTTTCCACAGCTTCATAGTTCAGGCCCCAAACCAATGTAAAATTGCAACCCGTGCTCCTCGTCGTCGCCAATCGGTCGGGCAATATCCAGCTTAATCGGGCCGACCGGAGAGGCCCAGCGCACGCCGAAACCGGCGCCGGTTTTAAAATTGCTCTGCTTGATGTCGTTGACCGCTTCGCCCGAATCGACAAACACCGCGCCCCACCATTTGCCGCTGACGTTGTACTGATACTCCAGCGAACCGGTAGCCAGCTTCGAGGCGCCGGTGAGTTTGCCCTCTTCATCGCGTGGCGAAATATCTTTGTATTTGTAGCCGCGGATGCTGCGATCGCCGCCGGCGAAAAAGCGCAGATCCGGCGGAACCCGCTCGAAATCGTTGGTTTCGATCCAGCCCAGATTGCCGCGCGCGACGAAGCGGTGTTTCTCCGCCAGGGTACGGATCCAGACGTTTTGCGCCTGCAAAATCACGAAGTCGACGTCGGAACCCCAGGTGGTGTCGGAGATATCGACGGAGTAGCGCTGCGAGTCGCCCCAATCGGGCATCAGTCCGCCGCGCGAGCGGGTGCGGTTGATGCTGGCGCCCGGATAGAGCAGCATGGTGGTATTGGTCACGCTGCCCTGCGTAAAGTGGTCGAGGCTCCAGCGCAGGTTGAGCGCCTTCTGCCAGCCGCTGCTGTTTTCCCAGTAGCGCGAAACCGCCAGGGTGCTGGAATCCGCCTGGGTATCGTTCAGATCGGTGCGTTTCAGGCCGCCCTGAAACAGGTAATATTGCTCCAGCGGGCTTTTCAGCAGCGGCACCTTGTAGCTGAGATCGAGCTGCTGTTCCGGCGCCGAAATATAGGCGCTGGCGCTCAGGCTGTGACCGCGGTCGTTTACCCAGGGCTTTTTCCAGGTGGTTTTCAGCCGCGGTCCAACGTCGGTTGAATAACCTACCCCGGTTTCAATGGTGTTTTCGGTGCGCGGCGAGACGACCGCGCTCAGCGGCAGCACTTTGGTTTTACGTCCCTGCTCGAACTCCGGCGCGACGACGACGGTATTGAACCAGCCGGTCGCGGAGAGACGGCGGTTTAGCTCAGCCAGATCGCGCGAGCTGTACTTGTCGCCTTTTTCAAACGGCACCAGGTTTTGCAGATACTCTTCGCGAATTTGCGAACCCTGAAAGCTGACGTCGCCGAAGCGATAGCGCGGCCCGCTGTCGTAATCGATATCCCAAAAGGCTTCGCGGCGCTCCACCGAGACGCCGAGCTGGCTGGTTTTGAAATCGCCATCGAAGTAGCCGTTACGCAGCGCGAGGTTAGAGAAACCGCTTTTGAATTTGTTATAAGTGCCGTGATTTAGCTGCGTGCCGACTTTAGGCCGCCCCTGCTTTATCCACGCCTGATAGTCGGGATCGTCCTTCGCCTCGCCGCGCACGACGATGGTGCTGCCGCCGATTTTTACCGGCTCGCCGACCTTGACATGGGCGATCAGCACCGGGCGTCCGCCCTGCGCCGGCGCCGGACGCGCTTCGAAGTTAATATCGGGCTCGTAGTAGCCCAGCGCGCGCAAACCTTCTTTGATTGCTTCCGACACTCGCGCGCGGAAGCGGCCGTCGTTGGCAACTTCGTCGCTGCCAATCGTGGACAGGCGCGCCCTGACGTTTTTCTGTGCGTCCCCGGTTAAGCCTTCCAGCTGCAATCGCACGGTCGCGGCCTGAACGACAGGCGCGGCGACAAGAAGGCTGGCCATGCAATAGAGATGAAATCGTGGCACGCGTACTCCTGTTAAGAATATCTGCCCCTGTTCCACAAAGGCGTTAATCATCGGTAAGTGAAATGAACGGCGCATGGCTCACCAACAGCATAGCCGTACTTCAGCGCTGATGGCCTTTATATAATGGACAGCCCGCGAAAACATGACCTATTGTCGGTAAATGCTCGGGTTGATACAACAGCGGAGCGGCGGAATGGGGGCCTGAAGCGGCGCACTCAGACTAATCCTGGCGAAGGATCGCGCCGCCGACGCCTTGCGTACGGCGGGCTGCGGCGTTTTGACCTCTGGCGGGCACGTCGCTGCTGCTGCTATAATCACCCCCACAGGCATACCGCCTGACTTCATTTCTGCCCCGACAACCTGCAAACTTGTCGAATTGGCGCAGACATTTTTGGCACGGATAGCCTGTTCGACTGGTGAGCACAAGAAGTGCTTTCTGTCCCGCGCTGCCCAGGCCAAAAATGACAAGTGTATAAACTTATGGATGTCTTATGTTAGATAGCTTACTTGTCATCGTATTGCTGATCGTAATCAGCGCCTTTTTCTCCCTGTCGGAAATATCGCTCGCGGCCGCGCGTAAAATTAAGCTGAAGCTGCTGGCCGATGACGGCAATATCAACGCGCAACGCGTATTAAAGATGCAGGAGACGCCCGGCACCTTCTTTACCGTGGTGCAGATTGGGCTCAACGCCGTCGCCATCCTCGGCGGTATCGTCGGCGACGCGGCCTTCTCCCCGGCCTTCAGCAACCTGTTTCAACGCTTTATGGAGCCGGTGCTGGCGGACAAACTCAGCTTTATCTGCTCGTTCACCATCGTAACCAGCCTGTTTATTCTGTTCGCCGACCTGACGCCGAAACGCATCGGCATGATTGCGCCAGAAGCGATCGCGTTGCGCATCATCAACCCGATGCGCTTTTGCCTGCTGGTTTTCCGCCCGCTGGTCTGGCTGTTCAACGGCATGGCCAATAACTTCTTCCGCATCTTTAAGATCCCCATGGTGCGCAAAGACGACATCACCTCCGACGATATTTACGCGGTGGTGGAGGCCGGCGCGCTGGCGGGCGTGCTGCGCAAGCAGGAGCACGAGCTTATCGAGAACGTGTTTGAGCTGGAATCCCGTACCGTTCCCTCCTCCATGACCTCGCGCGAAAATATTATCTGGTTCGATCTGCACGAAGATGAACTCAGCCTGAAGACCAAAATCGCCGAACATCCGCACTCTAAATTTTTAGTCTGCGACGGCGATATCGATCATATCGTCGGCTACGTCGACTCCAAAGAGCTGCTGCTGCGCGTGCTGGGCAACCAGAGCATGGCGCTGAGCAGCGGCGTGCAGATTCGCTCCGCGCTGATCGTGCCCGATACGCTGACGCTTTCCGAAGCGCTTGAGAGCTTCAAAACCGCCGGCGACGACTTTGCGGTGATCATGAACGAATATGCGCTGGTGGTCGGCATCATCACGCTGAACGACGTGATGACCACGCTGATGGGCGATCTGGTCGGCCAAGGGCTGGAGGAGCAGATCGTTGCGCGCGACGAGAACTCATGGCTGGTCGAAGGCGGCACGCCGATCGACGACGTGATGCGCGTGCTGGATATCGATGATTTCCCGCAGTCCGGCAACTACGAGACGATTGGCGGCTTTATGATGTATATGCTGCGCAAAATTCCGAAGCGCACCGATTTCGTGAAGTTTTCAGGCTATAAGTTCGAAGTGGTGGATATCGACAGCTATCGCATCGACCAGCTGCTGGTGACGCGTATCGATGAGCGTCCGCCGGTGCTGAATGTGGCGAAAACCGCCGAAACGGAAGAGTAAATCGCAGAATGCTTAAGGGCGCCGTCGGCGCCCTTTTTCTCAACTTATCAACGGTATTCCATTTGCAGCCGCAATACCTGGCGGTTGATTTCCGACATCACGCTTAGATGTTGTATGTCCTTGACACGCGGGATAAGAACCTTGCCTTTATCAAACTCGAAAGCGCCGACGTCCTTGATATACAACCTTCCTTTAAACAGCGTTTTTACATATTTCGCAATTTGCAGCGGGTTATATCGCTGGAAGATTTTCATTATTTAACTCCTGTACAGTTTCAGTACGCTTCGCCGCCGCCAAAATTGGCACGAACTACTGAAGCGCAAAGTGCTGGTAAACTATAGAACATCATTTCCTGCCGATGTTCCGAAAAGCGAACTTTTTTACTGATTTGACATAACATTACCGAACTCTCTGTTAACCAGCTCACATAATCCAGTTGAAACCTTCACTGTTTCCTGAACTGCGACATCAGCTATAAAGCGGGTTGTTCAACGCGACAGGCGCATCATCCTCGTCTTATATTGCAGGAACATGACTAACTGGTCAGATCACTTAAGGAAGTTTTTATGCGGATCAAGAATGTTGTTTTTGCGCTGGCGCTAACGTTGCCAGGCGTGGCCGCCGCCCATGCGTTTGTGCAGGGGGAGCGCGTGCCGGCAGTCGGTATCAATGACGACGGCGAACTGATCTGGCAGCATGATAAGTTCAGCTACAGGCCGTGGAACAGCGCCCGGCTGCCGGGAAAGGTGCGGGTTATCCAGCATATTGCCGGCCGCTCCTCGTCGAAGGAGAAGAACGCGGCGCTGATTGAGGCGATTAAGGCGGCAGGCTTCCCGCGCGATCGCTATCAGACCACCACGCTGGTGAATACCGATGATGAGATCCCCGGCACCGGCATGTTTGTGCGCAGCAGCATCAGAAATAACAAGCGGCAATATCCCTGGTCGCAGTTTATCGTCGATAACCAGGGCAGCGCCAAAAAAGTCTGGTAGCTTGCCGACGGCGGCTCCGCCATTGTGGTGTTGGATAAAAGCGGACGCGTGCGCTTCGCCAAAGATGGCGCGCTGACGCAGGAGGAAGTGGCGAAAGCCATGGCGCTGCTGAAGCAACTGGTGCGGGAGTAGCGAAACAGGCGACGGGAGGATAGCGCCTCCCGTCGGTCGATCAATAGAGAGAAACGCGAAAGCCGGGGTTAAGGAAAGATTCGCGCGGCGCATAGTCCAGCGTTTTACCTTTCCAGTCATGCACGTGCGCGCCGGCCGCGATCGCCACGGCATGGCCCGCGCCGGTGTCCCAGATGTTGGTCGGTCCGAAACGCGGATAGAGCTGCGCCTTGCCTTCGGCCACCAGGCAGAACTTCAGCGACGAGCCGATCGCCGTGGTTTGGTGCTCGCCCAGCTGGTTCAGATACTCTTTCAGCTCCTCGTCGGAGGAAGAATGAGAACGGCTGATGGCCACCAGCGGCGGACGCGCGTCGACCGCCTGGATTTGCGTGCGGTTCCCGCCTTCCTCTTTCCAGGCTTTGCCTTCAGCGGCGGAGTACATTACGTCCAACGCGGGCGCGTAGACCACGCCCAGCACCGGTTTACCTTGCTCGATCAGCGCGATATTCACCGTAAATTCGCCGTTGCGCTTAAGAAACTCTTTGGTGCCGTCCAGCGGATCCACCAGCCAGTAACGCTGCCAGCCCTGGCGCACTTCCCAGGCCGGCGGGTCTTCTTCCGACAGCACCGGCACATCGGGCGTGAGCGCTTTCAGCCCCTGCAGGATGATGCGGTGCGCGGCAAGGTCGGCGGCGGTGACCGGCGAATCGTCGGTTTTGTGAGAAACGTCAAGCGGCGCCTGGCCATCGTAAACTTCCATAATGGCGTCGCCCGCCGCGCGCGCCAGCTGGCAAATTTGCTCTAACATTTTTCACCTCTTTATATGTTCAATCCGATCGCATTTTTTCGCAGCAGTCAGATAAATTTTAGCAGTTCCGCCCCCGCTGCCGTTGCGCTGCGGCGAGAAAATCGGATAGCGCCTGGACGGTTCGCAGGCCAGCGATAAGACGGGATGAAGGATCAGGCAGGCCAGCGGCCGCAGGCGAAGCAGGTAACAGGGCGGCCTTCGCGCCGCCCTGCGCGAACTTACAGGATTTCCAGCAGTTCGACTTCAAAAATCAGGGTGCTGAACGGCGGAATGGATGCGCCCGCGCCGCGCTCGCCGTATGCCAGGTTGTGCGGGATCGCCAGTTCCCATTTAGAGCCGACCGGCATTAGGGTCAGCGCTTCGATCCAGCCCGGGATAACGCCGCTGACCGGGAATTCAGCCGGTTCGCCGCGCGCAACGGAGCTGTCGAACACCGTGCCGTCGATCAGCTTGCCGGTGTAGTGGACGCGTACGTGGTTCTGGCGGGACGGAATCGGACCGTCGCCTTGGGTAATCACGCGGAACTGCAGGCCGGTTTCGGTGCTGTTCACCCCTTCGCGCTGGCCGTTTTGCTCAAGGAACTTCTGCCCTTCAGCCGCCATCGCCTGGGTGCGTTCACGGCGTACGCCTTCGGCGCGCTCGTGGACTTCGCGCAGCGCGCGGTGCACCACATCGACCGGCACCGCCGGCGAGTTCCCTTCCAGCGCGTCGCGCAGGCCTGCGAGCAGCGCTTCCGGCTGCAGCCCCTGCAGACCTGATTCCTGCAGCTGCTGGCCAACCTGTAAACCAATACCGTAACTTGCTTGTGCTTCGACGCTGTCGAAAGAAGGGGTCGTCATCTCAGTTCCTGTAATCTCGTATCAATTCGAACCCGCAGCATAACAGCGCCGGACGCCGTCGTAAAATCCCGCGCATCGCAGATGACTTTTCGCGATGAAAGAGAAACAATAAGCGCGACAAATATATCAATGCTGGCAGCCACTTCCTGCCCGTATTGCCCATACTATAACGATGGTCAACCTTAGTGTTGCCCGGCTGTAACTGACTGAGAGAGAAAATATGGGCCAGATCGCCCCGAGGCGGCGCAGGACGCGCGCATCACGTACTTCTACATGGCTGAAGCGTCGGCTGCCAGTGCGCAGAGCGCGTAATACCGCCGGCGAGGAGGAATCCCGTATGTCTTCAGGCGCGACGTCCCGCCTTCCCGACTGGCTGCGCCAGATCTGGCATCTGCCGGACAATCTGAGCTGGATGGATCCGCTGCCCCCTTTTCACCGTCGCGGCATTATCATTGCGCTTGTCGTAATGCTGCTCGGTTTTCTCTGGCCCACCTCGACGCCGCAGTATCCGGTTGAGCGTTCCCAGCCGGCTAACGCGCCGCGAGAGGTGCCGATGCAGGCGGAAATCTATGACAACCCGCCGCAGTCCGCCGGTTCGCAGGCCGATTCACAGGGCGCGTGGCGCAGTTACGCCATCGCTTCCGGCCAGACGCTGGCGCAGCTGTTTCGTGACAACAATTTACCGGTAAACGATGTTTTCGCCATGGCGCGCGTGGAAGGCAACGGCAAGCCGCTGAGTTCGCTACAGAGCGGTCAACAGGTAAAAATTCGGCAGAATGCGCAGGGCGTGGTGACGGGCTTAACGGTGGAAGGCGACAACGGCCCGGTGCTGTTTACCCGCCAGCCGGACGGCAATTTCATTCGCGCTCAGTAAACAAAAACGCCGGCGCAAGGCCGGCGTTTCTGCAATCGTGCGGGAAGTGATTACTCAGCAACCACAGCAACGATCAGTTTTGCGAATACTTCGCTGTGAACCTGGAAGCTCACTTCGTGTTCGCCGGTCGTGCGCAGAACGCCGTTCGGCAGACGAACTTCGCTCTTAGACACTTCAACGCCAGCTGCAGTCACAGCGTCAGCGATGTCGCGCGTACCGATAGAACCGAACAGTTTACCTTCGTCGCCTGATTTAGACGCGATGGTAACGGTGCCCAGCGCGTTGATTTTCTCAGCGCGAGCGTTAGCCGCAGACAGAACGTCAGCCAGTTTGGCTTCCAGTTCAGCGCGACGAGCTTCGAAAAACTCAACGTTTTTCTTGGTAGCCGGAACAGCTTTACCCTGTGGAACCAGGAAGTTACGAGCGTAGCCCGCTTTAACGTTAACCTGATCACCCAGGCTGCCCAGGTTTGCTACTTTATCAAGCAGAATAACTTGCATTACCTTATCCTCTTAAAGTCGTTAATGGACAGCAGCCGATTACTGATGACGATCAGTGTACGGCAGCAGAGAGAGGTAACGCGCGCGCTTGATAGCACGAGCCAGCTGACGCTGGTATTTTGCACGAGTACCGGTGATACGGCTCGGTACGATCTTACCGCTTTCAGTGATGTAGTTTTTCAGCGTTNNCTAGTCTCCAGAATCTATCAATTCAATCTGCTCGGCATGTAACACAATTTTGCTCTGGCCGTTGCGTGCCTGATGGCAGCTGATAAAGCCTTCGAGTATGAGTTGCGTGCCGACCGTTATATGTTGAGTAACCGCCTGATGGGCGTTGCCGCTGATAACCACCGGCATCCGACACCAGGCTTGCCGGTTGAATCCGGCTTCCTCCTGCACAGAACGGTGCTCAAGCACGAACTGGCAGTGAGGGATTCCTGACGGGCTGATTTTTCGGACTGGCGTCTTACACACGGTGCCAGACAGGCGCAGCCGATTTGCCGTCACGATCGATTACTCTTCAGAATCCCCAGCATCGGAATCATCGGTGGTTTCGTTAGCGAAATCTTCACGGCGCTCACGACGCTCGTCTTTCGCTTTCACCATCGGAGATGCTTCGGTTACCGCGTGCTTAACGCGCATAACCATGCTACGGATAACGGCGTCGTTGAAGCGGAAGTTCGTTTCCAGCTCGTCGATAACTTCCTGCGGCGCTTCAACGTTCAGCAGAACGTAGTGAGCTTTGTGCAGTTTGTTAATCGGGTAAGCCAGCTGACGGCGGCCCCAGTCTTCCAGACGGTGGATCTTGCCTTCTGCACCAGTGATTGCACCGGTGTAACGCTCGATCATGCCCGGNNAACCTGTTCGCTCTGGTCAGGGTGGACCATAAAAACGATTTCGTAATGACGCATCGATAGCTCCTTACGGATTATTCAGCCTCCTGTCTGGGTCAGCCGCGGCCCGTGGAAGCAAGGAACGTGATAGCCCGTGTCGCATAATTTATGAGACACAAACTCTGAATGCGGCTGAAAAATTGACGCGTAATCATACTGACATGCACCGGGAAACTCAAGCGCACATTTCATCAAATCGCGCCTGCGTGCCAGTCGGGGTGGCCTTTTGTGCTACCCGTTAAAATTCAAGGCGTTAAGCGGAGTTTCTACAAAAATAGTGAACGAGGCGTTCAGAAAGGCGCGCTGGCGCGGCATTGGCGAAGAACTAAACTAGTTTACAGGCGCTACGGTTTTCCGCTGTCGCCTGAGGGGTGCATTCCCTGTAGCAGGAGTCGATCATGAAAACGTTCATTATCGCCACTTTACTGGGTCTCTTCCTGTCTCCACCCGCTCTTGCCAGCTCCGCTGACTGTGCGCAGCAGATGAGAAGCAACGACAGCAATGTGGCTTCAGGTTATGTTTACGTCAATCGCCTGGATGCGCCGGGCGAAAATCATACCGGTACAAACAGCAGCGCGGCGCAGCGTTTGTCCGATCAGCTGTAATCCGGTTGGCCTGTCGGGCTGGCGAACTCCGCCAGCCCGCTTTTATTTCAGAGATGGTGTTTAAAAAAGCTCACCAGCGCCGTCAGGGCCGACGGCGTGATCTTGTGGCCGATATGCTTTTCGGAAAGCGAGGTGAGCTGCCCGTCCAGCGCCTGCTCGCGCAGCGCCTTCTCCAGCCGGCTGGTTTCGGCGAAGGGCACCACTTCATCCGCCTCGCCATGCCAGAGCAGCAGCGGCCGGTGCGCCAGCGCCGCTAGCCGCTGGCTGGGATCGTATTCCGCCAGCGGCGCCATGCGGCGCGCGAACTCTTCTTTCTGTTCCGGCGTGCGCGCCGTCAGCGGCGGGAACAGCGTATGGCTGAGCTGCATAAAATAGCCGGAGCCCATCATACAGGCGGCGCTTTGAATCTGCGGATAGCGCGCCATCGCCCCCAGCACCGTCATTCCGCCCATCGACGCGCCGGCCAGCGCGAAACGTTCCGGCGCGATCAGATCGTTTTCGCGCAGCGCGGCTTCGATTAACGGCACCTCGTCGATGTTGCTTTTAAGAATGTCCCAAAAGTGCCCCAGCCGTTTTTCCGTGTCGCCGTTGTAGCGCGCGCCGTGCATATCCGCATCGGGCAACACCGCGCGAAATCCCGCCTGCGCCAGCGCCACGGCAGACCAGGCATAGACTTCTTTAGAAGAGGTAAAGCCGTGATAAAAAACCACCGTGGGCAGTTGCGTCTGACGAAGCCCTGCCGGCGCGGCGTGTATGCATTCAATGCCGCCCAGCAGTTCCGTGGTGAGTTCAATCATGTCGTCTCCTGTGCGATTCAGCTATCTGCCTGACAAGTGTAAGCGCTGCCGATGGGATTGCGAGGAAGTTCACATTTTCGCCGCGGTTTCTTCTCTAAACCTTTTTTCCCCGCTGCCGTTGATCCTGTATCCCTGCAACCAAAAAAAGGTATTAGCATGAAACGTCGCTCTCTCAGCGCCATGAGTCTCGGTATTAAGCTGTCTGTACTGACGTCTGCCAGCGTGGCGATATTATTATTTGTATTAACCCTGACGTTAAGTCATAACGCTGCGCGCCAGCTGGAAACTCTGGCGTTTAACGATATGCAGAATCAGGTGGAGGGCATCGGCGAAATGGCGTCAATGTTCAGCGCCGCCCTTTCTGAAGAAGTGTCGAACTACACCCAGCTGTTTCAAAGCTTTCTGCCGAAGCGCTTTAGCCGCGATGAAAGCGCGCCCGTGCAGATTGGCGACCTCTCTACGCCGACTCTGCGCGCCGGGCTGAAAACCCTGAATCTCGATCAGGTGGCGGTTGACGATTTCTTCGATCGCACCGGCGCGGTTTCCACGATTTTCGTGCGCAGCGGCGATGATTACATTCGTATCTCCACCTCGCTGAAAAAAGAGGACGGCAGCCGCGCTATCGGCACTAAACTGGATCGCGCCTCTTTAGCCTGGCGGAAAGTGAATCAGGGCGAGGTCTATCGCGGCCTGGCCTCGCTATTCGGTCATCGCTACATCACGCAGTATCAGCCGGTAAAAGATGAGAGCGGCACGGTGATCGCCATTCTGTTCGTCGGCGTGCAGATTGATAAGCAGTATCAGCTGATGCGCGATAAAGTGCTGGCTCGCCACCTTGGCGACAGCGGCTACTTCTACGTGCTGGACGGCGCCAGCGGGAAACATCAGGGAGAATTCCTGTTCGATCGTCAGCGCGAAGGCCAGCTGCCGGCGTGGGACGCCGCGCTGCAGCAGCAGCTATTAACCCAGCCGCGCGGCATGCGTGAAATCCAGCTGAACGGCGAAAGCAAAATGCTCGCCTGGCAACAGTTGCCTGGCTGGAACTGGGTGATTGTCGGCGAGGTCAGCCGCGCCAGCCTGCTGGCGGCGATTACCCACAGCCGCAACCTGTTTATGTTGATTGGCCTGGCGCTGGTGATCCTGTTCGCCGTCGGCTTCGTCTGGTTCAGCCGCCGCGCGATCAGCCAACCCCTGCGGCAGGTGATTCATCTGGCGGAGCAGTACGCCGCCGGCAATTTGCAGGCGCATCTGGAGACCCGACGTCAGGATGAGATCGGCCAGCTGATCGTGGCGATCAACGGCATCGGCGACGGTCTGGAAGATATTGTCGCGCAGGTGCGCGGCGCAGCGCAGGAGATCAGCGAAGGCACCGACGCTATCGCTGCCAGCAGCCTCGATATCAGCGAGCAGATTGGTCGTCAGGCGAGCAGCGTCGAAGAGACCTCCGCCAGCATGGAGCAGTTCGGCGCGACGGTGGAACAGACCGCCGCCAACGTGCGTCAGGCGCTGGCGCTGGTGGCCGAAGCGGCGGAGACCATCAACCACGGCGGCGAAACCGTCACGCGTTCGGTCAACACCATGTCGGCCATTAAGGTCTCCTCGCAGAGCATCGCCGATATCACCCATGTGATTGAGTCTATCGCCTTCCAGACCAATATCCTGGCGCTGAACGCCGCGGTGGAAGCCGCGCGCGCCGGCGAGCACGGCAAAGGCTTTGCGGTGGTGGCGGCCGAAGTGCGCGCGCTGGCGCAGCGCAGCGCGCAGGCGGCGAAGGAGATCGACGCGCTGATCGAAAATTCCATCCGCAACGTTTCAGAAGGCCATACGCTTTCCGAGCAGACGCGCGACGCGATGGAGAATATCGTGCAGCGTATCGATCAGGTGAAGCAGCTGATGGGCGAGATCAACGTCGCGTCGCAGGAGCAGGCGGCCGGTATCGGCCAGGTGAATGTCGCCATGCATCAAATCAGCCAGGCGACCCACCATAACAGCAGTCTGGTAACGCAGTCGGAAACCACGGCGCAGACACTCAGCCAGAAAGGTCATCATCTGACACATCTGGTTAGCATTTTTAGCCTGAAAAACTAATGCCGCAGCGGGGATGGGTTAAACTTTAGGCTTGATCATCCCCAGCGAAGGAAAAGTAATGCGTTACATAATGATTGCGTTTTTGCTGTTGCTGAGCGGCTGTTCGACTCTGAAAACCACGCCGGAACCGCCTCCTCCGCCGACATCGCAGGCGCAGGAAGTGAGTCGCGCGCAAGGTATGAACCTGCCGAAGCTGGGCAATATAAGCGTTAGCGTACGGGGTTCGCCAGACGATGCGCAGCGCGCGCTGGCCGAAAAAGCCAACCAGGCGGGCGCCGCTTACTATCAAGTTTTGATGGTCGATGAGACCGTAATGCCCGGCTTATGGTATGCGACCGCGATTCTGTATGGCCGCTCAGCCGCCGCCGGCGCGCAGCAGTAAACGTTCAATAACCACCGGCTCCAGCGTACCGGGGCCGCGATTATCCAGCCACTGCCGACACCAGGCGTCAGCCAGCGGCGGTTCGGCATACTTCAGCAACTGCGTCGCGGTCGCCAGCAGCAGCAAATTCTGCGTTATGTTGCGCGCCTGCGACTCATCCGCCGCGTTCAGGTGCAGTCTGAACTGACGCCAGCGCGCGTCGAAGTAGCGATTGCACCCTTTCACCGATTCGAATTCATGGTTGAGCAACTCCTGCGCGCCCGCCTGCTTCGCCAGCACGCGCAGCACGTCCAGGCACATCACGTTGCCGGAGCCTTCCCAGATGCTGTTGACCGGCATTTCGCGATAAAGGCGCGGCAGCTCGCTCTCTTCGCAGTAGCCGATGCCGCCTAAAATCTCCATCGACTCGGCGACGAACGGCATGCCCGCTTTGCAGACGCCATATTTCGCCGCCGGGGTAAAAAGGCGGGAAAAGGCGCGCTCCGCTTCCCGGTGCGGCGTTGACCAGGCGCGCGCCAGCCGCATCAGCAGCGCGGTTTGTCCCTCCAGCTGCAGCGCCTGCGCGCCCAGCACCTGACGCATCAACGGCTGATCGACCAGATTTTTGCCCAGCACCTGACGCTGATGCGCATGATAAAGCGCGATGGAAAAGGCGCGCCGCATCTGACCGTGGCTGCCGAGCGCGCAGTCGAAGCGCGTCATGCCGCCCATTTTCAGGATCAGGCGCACGCCGTCGCCCTCTTCGCCCAACAGCCAGCCGGTGGCGTCGCTGAATTCGACTTCCGCGCTGGCGTTGGAGCGGTTGCCCAGCTTCTCCTTCAGCCTCTCCAGGCGAATGGCGTTGCGGCTGCCGTCGGGCAGCAGGCGCGGCAAGAAGAAGCAGCTCAGGCCGCCTTTGGCCTGCGCCAGAATCAGGTGCGCGTCGCTTTGCGGCACTGAGAAGAACCATTTATGCCCAGTAATGCGGTAAGCCTCGCCCGGCCCCGCCTGCGCGATCGGATCGGCGCGCGTGGTGTTGCTCGGCACATCGGTGCCGCCCTGCTTTTCCGTCATCCCCATGCCGATCAGCAGGCCGCGCTTCTGATCGCCCGCCTGCAGATGCGCATCATAGCGATCGGAGAGCAACGGCTCGCGCCAACCCTGAAAGCAGGCGGGCAGTCCGGCCTGCAACAGCGGAACGGCGCCGTGCGTCATCGTCACCGGACAGAGCGTTCCCGCCTCCACCTGCGCATGCAGAATAAAGCGCGCGGCGCGCGCGACCATGGCGTTTTCCCGCACGTCGGGCTGCCAGCTGAGGTTATGCAGGCGATTGGCGCAGACGCCCTGCATCAGCAGGTGCCAGGCGGGATGAAAGCGGACGTCGTCCAGCCGTTCGCCGCGCGCGTCGAAGCGCAGCAGCTCAGGCGGAGAGGCGTTGGCGAGGCGGCCCAGCTCAAGGGATTCGGCGCTGCCGAGCTGTAGCCCGACGGAGGCCAGCAGTTCGCGATCCCACTCCGCCCCTTCGCGGGCGACCGCTTCGCAAAGCGGCGTGTCGGACAGGAAAAGGTTGCTGTTGCTAAGCGGATGAGGCTGATTGAAAACGGTATGGGTCCAGGTCATATCCACTCCTCGGTTAGCTTCCCTAATTATGGGAGCGACGAGCGGATATGCCTGACGCGGAGACGGTTTTGTGCTGGCGATCACGCCAGCGTTTTTTAGGCGCTGCGCTGACGCACCGCTTCGAACAGGCAGATGCCGGTCGCGACGGAGACGTTAAGCGAGGAGACGCTGCCCGCCATCGGAATGCTGATCAGCTCGTCGCAATGCTCGCGCGTCAGGCGGCGCATGCCTTCGCCTTCCGCGCCCATCACCAGCGCCATCGCGCCGCGCATTTTGCTCTGGTAGAGCGTATGGTCCGCTTCGCCCGCCGTGCCGACAATCCAGATGTTGTACTCCTGCAGCAGGCGCATGGTGCGGGCAAGGTTGGTCACGCGGATCAACGGGACGTTTTCCGCCGCTCCGCTGGCGACTTTTTTCGCCGTCGCATTCAGCGCAGCCGAACGATCCTTGGGCACAATGATCGCGTGGACGCCCGCCGCGTCAGCGCTGCGCAGGCAGGCGCCGAGGTTATGCGGATCGGTGACGCCGTCGAGGATCAGCAAAAACGGCTGCTCCAGCCCGGCCAGCAGATCTGGCAGATCGCCTTCCTGATACTGACGTCCCGGCTTCACGCGCGCCACAATGCCCTGATGAACCGCACCTTCCACTTTGCTATCCAGCCACTGGCGGTTCGCCACCTGAATCACGATGCCCTGCGCTTCCAGTGCGGCAACCAGCGGCTGCAGACGGCGATCGTCGCGTCCTTTTAAAATAAAAACTTCCTGAAAACGTTGGGGATCGCGTTCCAGCAGCGCCTGCACGGCATGGATACCAAATATTATTTCACTCATCGATCTGCTCAGTGGTTGGAGAATAAATAGAGTTCGGCGATACGCCTCTCCCAAAAGAGAGAGGCTTAAAGCGGCGCGCAGAAATCAGGCCGTGCTGGCTTTCTTCTTCGCAGCGCGTTTCGCTTTCATGGTGGCGGCGATTTTACGGGTTTTTTCCGACGGATTTTTACTTTTTTTCTCCGTCTTCGCTTTAGCGGCTTTCTTCTTCCCGCCGCGGAATGCCGCGTCCGGTTCGAAATTGACACTTTTGCCCATCTCGCGGCGGCGTTTCGGCGGCGCCTTGCCTTCGCGCTTCGTCCTGTCGCGCGCGGTTTTGCCCGCGCCGCGCGGCTGACGCTGGCTGGAGATAAGCACAAAATCGATTTTGCGCTCGTCCATATGCACCGCTTCAACACGCACTTCCACCGCATCGCCGAGACGATAAGTCCGGCCGCCCGACTCACCGATCAGACGCTGACCAACCGCATCGAAACGGTAGTAATCGTTATCGAGACTGGAGACATGCACCAGACCGTCGATAAAGAGATCGTTAAGCCGCACAAAGAAGCCGAAGCCGGTGACGCTGGCGATCACGCCGTTGAAGACGCTGCCGACATGATCCTGCATAAAGTCGCACTTCAGCCAGTCCGCCACGTCGCGCGTCGCTTCGTCGGCCCGGCGTTCGGTCATCGAACAGTGCTGGCCCAGCTGCAGCATCTGCGGCATATCGTAGTGATAACCGCCGGTGGGCGTGGTGTTGCCTTTCACTTCGCCCTGCTCTTTCGCCAGCAGATATTTGATGGCGCGATGCAGCAGCAGATCGGGATAGCGACGAATCGGCGAGGTGAAGTGCGCGTAGGAGGCCAACGCCAGACCGAAGTGGCCGCGGTTTTCCGGATCGTATACCGCCTGTTTCATCGAGCGCAGCAGCATGGTCTGCAGCATTTCCGCGTCGGGACGATCGGCGATCTGCGACAGCAGCTCGGCGTAATCCAGCGGCTGCGGCTTTGCGCCGCCGGTCAGGCTCAGTCCCAGCTCGTTAAGCACGGTGCGGAAACTGGTGATGCTGTCGTCGCTCGGGCGATCGTGATCGCGGAACAGCGCAGGCTCTTCGTTTTTCTCGACGAAGCGCGCCGAGGCGATGTTCGCCAGGATCATGCACTCTTCGATCAGCTTGTGGGCGTCGTTGCGTACCGTGCGCTCGACGCGATCGATACGGCGCTCGGCGTTGAAGATAAATTTCGCTTCTTCGGTTTCAAATGAAATACCGCCGCGCTGCTCGCGCGCCTCTTCCAGCGCCTTGTACATCGTATGCAGCTCTTCAAGGTGCTTGACCAGCGGCGCATACTGTTCGCGCAGCTCCTGATTGCCTTGCAGAATATTCCATACTTTGGTGTAGGTCAGACGCGCATGGGAATTCATCACCGCTTCGTAATGCTTGAAGCCGGTCAGCTTGCCCTTCGCCGAGACCGTCATCTCGCACACCATGCAGAGGCGATCCACCTGCGGATTGAGCGAGCAGAGGCCGTTAGAGAGCACTTCCGGCAGCATCGGCACCACCTGCGACGGGAAATAGACCGAAGTGCCGCGCTGGTGCGCTTCGTTGTCCAGCGGCGTGCCGGGACGTACGTAGTAGCTGACGTCGGCAATGGCGACCCACAGGCGCCAGCCGCCGCCGCGTTTTTTCTCGCAGTAGACGGCGTCGTCGAAATCGCGCGCGTCTTCGCCATCGATAGTGACCAGCGGCAGATCGCGCAGATCGACGCGTCCCTGTTTCGCCGATTCCGGCACCTCTTCGCTCAGCGAGGCGATCTGTCGTTCCACTTCTTCTGGCCAGACGTGCGGGATCTCATGGGTGCGCAGCGCCATATCGACCGCCATGCTGGTGCCCATGTTGTCGCCCAGCACTTCAATGACTTTACCGATCGCTTTGGTGCGACGCGTCGGCCGCTGCGTCAGCTCCACCACCACCACGAAGCCCATGCGCGCGCTCATCGTCTCTTCCGGCGGAACGAGAATATCGAAGCTCAGGCGGCTGTCGTCCGGCACCACGAAACCGACGCCGGCGTCGGTGAAGTAGCGGCCCACGATCTGGTTGTTGCGCGGTTCAAGCACGCGCACCACGCGCGCTTCGCGACGGCCTTTGCGATCGGCGCCCAGCGGTTGCGCCAGGATCACGTCGCCGTGCATGCACATTTTCATCTGCTCGGCGGAGAGATAGAGATCGTCTTTCTGACCTTCCACGCGCAGAAAGCCGTAGCCGTCGCGATGGCCGATCACTTTGCCGCGTAGCAGGTCAAGCCTTTCCGGCAGCGCATAGCACTGACGACGGGTAAAGACTAACTGGCCATCGCGCTCCATGGCGCGCAGGCGGCGGCGCAGCGCTTCCAGCTGCTCTTCTCCGCTCAGGTTCAGTTCCTGCGCCAGGTCGTCGCGGCTGGCGGGTTTTTCCCGTTTTTCTAAGTGAGCGAGAATAAACTCCCGGCTCGGAATGGGATTTTCGTATTTTTCAGCTTCTCTTTCCTGAAAAGGATCTTTTGACATAGCGGTTCCTCCGATGTCATTTATGGGTCATTGCCACCGGCGGTTCGGACAATAAAATGTGATACAAAGGTTCGTTACCTTTGACTAAGTCTGCCAGCGTGTATTTGTCCAGCTCCTGTAAAAAGAGCTGAATAGCATCGCTCATCGCCTTTCGTAAGCGACACGCGGGAGTAATGCTGCAGCCGGTGCAGTCAACTAATTGTAGCGGCTCCATTTTACGTACAACGTCGCCGATGATGATTTTATCCGCATCCATGCCTAAACGAATGCCGCCGTTTTTCCCGCGTATCGCCGCGACAAAACCCGCGCGGCTTAGCTGGTTAATGATTTTCACCATATGATTGCGTGAGACACCATAGGTTTCGGTTACTGCGGTAATGTTGGTCAAACGACCCTCAGGCAGCGTCGCCAGATAAATCAACGCCCGCAAGCCGTAATCAGTAAAACTCGTTAGCTGCACATCAACCTCAGTGGATCAGCAAAGGTCATTTTCGACCCTGTATTCGCGTTGCGCTTAGATAAGATGATAAACCAGCGCAGGGATGCCGGGGCATTTTTTCAGGCAACTTACGATTGGATGAGAACAGGACAGGGTAAGCGGAGCCAGCAAGCAGAAAAACAGAGGCCGGACAATGTCCGGCCTGGGTCAATTAAGCGTCGAACGGATCGCGCAGAATCATCGTTTCGCTACGGTCCGGGCCGGTAGAAATAATATC
>DENB01000098.1 GCA_002359495.1 Enterobacteriaceae bacterium UBA2655 | reverse complement strand
GTCTAGCTGTAGAAATCCCCGTCCTTTAGGGCGGGGAGGATGTCAAGTATCCATTCCTCATGAATATCTTCCGTCCAGCGGGCAAGAAACTGGCCGCCTGCCGCAAGGTACATCAGAAAACTACGCAGCGGCGCCGGGTATAACACGCAGGCATCCAGCAGGACCGTATAGCGGGAACTCATTCGTAGCCCAGCCCCAGTTTCTGATCGAGTTCACTCAATTCATCCAGGACTTTCAGGCGATCAGCATGTAGGCGGTCGCGATAGGCCAGTACGTCGGTAAAACGGATTTTCCGACGGTTACCGGTCCGGTGAAAAGGCAGTTCGCCGTTGTCCAACAGCCGGATCAGTGTAGGCCTTGAGACGTTAAGCATATCTGCAGCTTCCTGCGTAGTCATCTCTGCCCCTACCGGCACCAAGCGTACAGCATTTCCCTCGCCTAACTCCGTGAGTACATCGACTAACATGCGCAGCGCACTGACCGGGATACTGACGTTATGAATTTGTCCGCGTTTGTCTGTTACTGAAAACCTGTTGCGACTCGGCGCGAGTTTCGAGTACAGCAGAGAGCTCCCGGCTGCAGAGTCTGGCCAGTTCGGCTTCGTGTAAAGATGGCAGCTTGTTCTGTAGCTGATTCATAGCAGACCCCCTTAAAATAATTATTCGAAATTTTCGCAAATGAATCTGTTTTGCGCAAATCTTATCTGGGGGCGCAAAGTTTTATTGCCGGAAGGCGGGGTAACAGAAGATAACTGAACAGTTATGCGGCCGCAGGACTAAGCGATACGGTAAAGTCTGAGCCAGACAGCCGCACAAAGACGGAGCGAGCTTCAGCAACACTGTTGTATGGACAACCGCTAACAAGTCAACAAAGCGGACGCCTGAATGCTACGTTAATGCAATCTGCTGCTGAGCGCCCCAAAGCCTCTAACAACCCTGATACGCTCAACCCACAAATATCGTGCGTTAAAGCCGGATTGAATCAATAAACTGCTTACTTTCACTCAGAACGTTCACAATGCGATCAAGCGGAACCGGCATGCTGCCGCGCTGTGGCGTACTGTCTGCCAGCCGGTGCATACGTAAAGGGATCTCTAACGTGCATGGGATCTGATGAGCGGCTAAAACAGGTATAAGGCGCGAATAATCCAACATGCCCTGACCAATCGCTGGAAAACGGTATTCATTGTCTTGTTTCACAACGTCTTTGATGTGGCAATGGCGCATATTCGGCAACATTTGCAGTACTTCGCCAATCGCATCGGCTTCAGGACGCAGCGATACCATATTGCCCGCATCGCCATTAAAAGCGATTGACGACGCATCAACGTCACGCAGCAATTGCTCGCCCTCGTGAGTTAAGGCAAAAGCGTCGTAATTATGATCGCCGCCGTTTTCAATAAGTAACTGACAGCCTGCCTGCTGAAGCACGGGCGCAATCTGCTGCAGGTTTTTCACCAGGGCCGCATAGTCGCGCCGGTTCGCCGTACAAGTATTGAGTAAATTCACGCCGATCCGTTGTGCGAACTCAATGCGCGTCTGCAGCCAGGAAACGGCCTCTGCTCGCGCCAGATTGAAGGTGCAACCTAAAGCCACTGTTTTGAGCTGATGCTTATCCAGCAGCTTGCGAACGCGTTCCGCGTTGTCAGGGCTGAACAGGCTGTCATCCAGATCGCCGACGTAGCCCTGATTATAAGCCAGTTCCACATATTCATAGCCGGTCTGTTTAATCAGGTTAAAAGCGATATCCATATCGTGACCGTCGAAAATGGATGTATTTACGCCAAGCTTAAGCGGATGAGACATAGCGGGCATTCTCCTTTTTGTGCGAAGCAGGAACCGGAAGCATCAAACGTAACATTCCGACTTGGGCGTTTGCGGCCCCCGGCAAGACGCCGGGAGGCCCGCTTAAAATTAAGAGACATTAGATGCCATGCGGACTAACAGCCGGAAAGCATTTTCGAAGGCTGAAGAGGAGGCCAGATTTTGCCCGTAAAGGTTGTAGGCAGTGCCGTGGTTGGCGGTAGCGATGGGAACAGGCAATCCGCCCTGAACGGTAATGCCGCGCTCAAAACCCAGCATTTTCAACGCGGTGGCGAACTGATCGTGATACATCGATACCACCGCATCCAGTTTTTGCGTCTCGACGGCTTTATACGTCGTATCTGCCGGATAAGGCCCATAGACGTCAATGCCCTGCTCTTTCGCTTTTGCCATGGCGGGTTTAATAATGGTTTGTTCCTCATCGCCGAACAGGCCATTTTCTCCACCGTGCGGATTCAATGCCTGAACGGCGATCTTCGGCTGCGCAACGCCCGCCTGGCGCAGTGTGCGATCCATTAATGCGATGGTATCCACCACGCCATCAACGTTAAGGTTGCTGACAATATCGCGGAACGGAATATGTGAGGTGGCGCGTCCGGCCCAGAGATCTTCAACGACATTCACTTCACAGCAAAAATCTTTAAAATTCAAAAGCTCAGCGAACCAGTGCAGTTCATCGCGGTGCTGCAACCCGCCCATATGCATGGCCTGTTTATTCAGCGGCGCAAAGCAGACGCCCTGCGTAATTCCCTGTTGCGTCAGCTCTACCGCGCGCGCCAGCGTCTCCAGAATATAGACGCCGCTTTGCTCGGTCGCGTTACCATACTCAAACGGCGTACGTTGCGTCCAGTCATGGTTAAGCAACAACGGCTCGCCCGGGGTAAACGTAGCAGCCTTCGCGTCTGAGATTTCCCGATACGGAAAGCGCTGGCCGGCGATCTCCATGCCTTTTTCCAACTCGTTGCGATCGGCGATAAGAATAATATTCGCCAGTTCGCGCAGCGCGGGCTGCGACAAAACTTTCGCGACCAGTTCCGGGCCAATACCTGCCGGATCGCCCAATACCAATGCAACAGAAGGTTTTTTCATCATCGTTTCCTTAGTGATAAACGTTGTGTGCGGTCTGCATGTCGCCGTGCGAAGTCGAATCGTCAGACAGCGGAATATCCGGGCGCGTAAAGAAAGTAAGCACTATCCCCACCATCAGCAGCACGACCGAGCCGTAAAAGGGCAGGCTCCAGTTACCGGTTTTGTCGATAATGATGCCGAACAAGATCGGCGAAATGATCCCCGCTACCGCTGAACCTGCATTCACCAGGCCGCTGGCGACGCCGACATATTTAGGCGTGATCTCCATCGGCACCGCCCAGATTGGCCCAATGGTGAGTTCGAGACAGAAGAACGCCAGGCCGAGGCAGGCGGTGATCACCGTCATATCGGTCGAGTTAATGACCGGAATAAGCAGCAACATTGCGCTGAAAAAGCTGAAGATAATGACGTTGCGGCGCGCTTTCACAACGTTGCCGGTGCGTTTCAGAATCATGTCGCTGACCACGCCGCCCACCGTATTGCCCACCACGCCGGACAGGAACACGGCGGAAGTAAACAGGGCTGAGGACTTCAGATCCATACCGCGACCGTTCATGAAAAAAGTGGGTAGCCAGGTGAAAAATAACCAGCCGGTCCAGCCATAGCAAAAATAAACGCCCATGGTCGGCGCTATACGTTTCAGCAATGCTTTCCAGGGCGTCGGCGCTTTAACTTTATCCGTTACGCCGGCATCAAGCTGGGGCAAGGTTTTTCGCTCTTCTTCGCTCATGTCGGCAATCTGATGGGGATTATCGCGAAAGCCGGCGATCCAGAACGCCAGCCAGACGGCGGTGATGACGCCCAGCGCAATAAATGAAAAACGCCATGAGTGCAGTAAGACCAGCAAGGCCACAAGCGATGGCGTTACCGCATTGCCGAAACGGGAGAAAGAGTGCGTAATGCCCTGTACGAAGCCGCGTTTTTCACGGGCGAACCAGAATGTCATGGCGCGCGCCTGTGAAGGCAGCGCGGCGCCTTCGCCCACGCCCAGCAAAAGCCGGGACAGAAACAGCGAAACGAAACCGCCGGCAAAGCCTGTGCAGATGGTGGCGATCACCCAGATGCTGCCGCAAATAATGATGGTTTTGCGCGCGCCGAATCGGTCAACGAACCAGCCGCCAATAATCTGGAACACAAGATAGGTGTAAGCGAAGGCGGAGAATATCAGCCCCAGGTCGGTATTGTTTAAACCTAATTCCGATTTGATCAGTCCGGCCGCAGTGGAAAGGTTGACGCGGTCGACATACATCAGAAACGACAGGGCGCAGAAAAGCGCCAGCACTCGCGTACTGAATCTGTTTTTCATAGGGTAACCTTTTGCGATGTAGGTCAGAAATGCGCTATTACAATAAGGCGAAGCGTCCGTTAACGGGCATCCGACAACGGGCATTACCTTCAAAATGGCTGTTCACTGCAGTACCGATGCTACGTTGTTATGACTGACATACTCGCTCCGTTAAATTGATTGCGACGATGACAGATTCTTACACTGGATGTTGAGTAAATGAACATGTGGTGTTCATTTGTTATTTTTATCGCTTGTTTTTTGCTCTTAAATCGTGATGTCAGTCACAATTAGTGTGCTAAGTAATAATTCAGGCAGAGAGTGTGATCCATATCGCAGCGCTGAAGCAGGCAATGAACATTTGCACATTCAAAGGGTAAGGCAGAAACAAAAGCTCAGCTCGCGTAATAATGCTTGCGTTCAAATAGTGTGCAAATGCACGACAGGCAAGTATGGCTTTGGTTTTATCATAAATGGCCTGCCCTGACGCTCCACGAAGCTGGCGCGTATGTTTTACGCGCTAATCCGCATTCCTTCTTTTACCCGAAGGCGGGACATGACGTGCTGCTGAATACCCTCTTTCAGCCGTAGAGGCGCTGTCATGCTGACGCCGCCGAATCCGACGTCGGCAATATAGCGTATGCCCTCCACCGTAAGAAAAGCATTCGGTCATCACCGGCGCGCTTCCGGCAGTTAATGTCTGAGGTTGTCAGTTTCATTAAGCTGAGCATTGCTCCAGCCTTGCCAGTTTCGGAAGAAATAAATTCGTACCCCAGCCAGCGTCGCAGGTTTGCATGATGCGCGCCGGTCAAAGCGCAAAGGGTATCGGACTGGGGGGAGTTCATGACAATAAACGCTTTTTTTATCGTCCCTGCCAAAAAATAAGCAAGAATTGTCTGTAAATAGCTGTACAAGTTTCATGATCTTGTATAACTTACACCTCAGCAAAGCGGCGTTTGCTTTTTAACCTGATTTCGAGGGACTTGATAATGCCTCAGCAACAACGGACACCTGTAACAGCGCATGAGATTTCTCACTATTTTCATTCTTATGACGGTTATATGCCCACACAGCAGGAAACGCTGGGGCAGATAGTGGCGGAGCTTTTGCGCGCCGGTAAGACGGTAAACCGTAAAGCCATTTGTACGAAATTGCTGGCGAAACTTGAGCTGGCACCAGGGGCCGAGATGGAACGGCACTACCACAGCCTGATAGCTTTAGTATTAGGCCGGGAATAAAAATAAAGCAGCAGAAGTACGCTGGCTTCGGCCAGCTTTTCCCTTTCCGCCAACCGCTATCCGGTACTTTTACGTAGCATACCGGAGAGCGTGCCCGCTATTTTTTACTGTCAGACAGGCTTTCAAACTGCTGGGTAAGATACGTACTGGTGTTGTTCAGCGAACTCAGCATCGTATCGAGGTGGGTAAACTGGCTTTTATAGCGGGCTATGGTCGCGTCGATTTTTTTACTGGCGTTATTGTATTGTTCAGTCAGCGCGTTAAGTTTTTTACTGATGCTGTCGGTCGCTCCCTGCAACACCCCCTTATTGTCCAGGATTGAAGAGAAGCTGGCCGCCAGACCGGTCGCGATACCGGTTTTCTTGCCGTCTCCAGCGAAAACGTCGCGCACCGCTTCGGCATTAACCGAAAGCACATTGCTCAACTTGTCAGTATCCAGCTTAAGCTTACCATTGGTCGGATCGGTCGTAATGCCCATATGGGTTAAGGATTTATAGACGTCAGATCCGGAGCCGTTGGCAAGAATGTTTTTCAGCTGCGTCTGAATCACGCGTAAGGTCCCGTCGCCCAGCAACGCGCCATTTTTACTGTCCTGATCCGCGCCTGCATCCACCGGCGTATATTTGGTCAGGTTGCTCATTGTGTCCTGCAACGCGTTATAGGCGTTAACCCATTCGGTGATAGCGGTTTTTGCCTTGCCCGTATCGCTGGCTACGGTAAGGGTTTGGTTGCCTGTGGTTTGATCGTTAAGCCTCAGGGTAACGCCTTCCACCGCATCGCTGATAACGTTGCTGCTGTTCTCAATATTGACGTTGTTAATGGTCAGGATGGCGTTTTGCGCCGTCACGTTCTGCTCCATGCCGCCGCTCTGCGCTGCCGGGCCGTAGCCGATAAACGCCTGCAGGTCATCATCTCCGGCGATTTCAATCGATTTTACCGCATGACCGGTTCCGGTTTCGCTGGTGGTTAACGAAAGACGATAATTTTTATCCGAAACGCGAATCAGACTCGCGCTAACGCCCGCGTTCGCCTTATTAATGGCGTCGCACAGCGCTGAAAGTGAAGTTTGGTCTTTGCTCAGGGTAATGCTGTTTTCTTTCCCGTCTTCCGTCAGGATCTTCAATGTCCTGCTGGCAGCGTCGCTGCCGATCGGTGACTTAACATCGCTTTTTGTCGCGCTGGTCAGCGTCTGCGATTGCGCCAGCTGCTCAATATTGATCGCGTATTTTCCGGGATGCGCGCTGCCGCTGGAATCCGCGCTAAAGGTGGTAGCGCTGCTGGTCGCGGTCGTTTGCGTGTAGAGAGTGGCGTCCTTAAGCTTTGCGTTGGCGGTCTGAAACGCCTGTACCGCCGTTTTAAGCGTGCCATATGCCGAAAGTTTTGCTGTGGCGGCGGACTGCTGTTTTGAGATCGGCGTCAGGACCTGCTTTTCCGCAGCCGTTAAACTGGTGAGAATTTCATCCAGTTTCAATCCTGACCCGATGCCTAACGTTGATATTGATGCCATTCCTTTTCCCTTGTAATAAGTTCTTACATCCTTTATCGGTATAATTACCGTAATCTTAAATTCTAAGTAAAAACTAATTACACAAGCCTTACATAAGGCAGCCTTTTTCTTGTCTTTTAACGCGATAAGAGGAGGACGGCGCCATTCATAAAAGCAATCCCCCCGCCGAATCGATATTGCTGGCTGATAACGAAAAATAAAGATCTAAACTCATGTTAGTTACATCATAATATAGACTGAAACCACATTTTCTTCTTGCGAATAGATAAGGTATCTATTCGGTAGCTTGTCACGCAAAACAAAAGGAGGCGCTTTCACGTCTACAGACTATAAGCCAGTGCTGAACGGCAATCTTTAATTTTATTGAGCTGGATCCAGCAACAATAAATTATCTGTAAAAAGCTGCTTTTCCTCTTAAATCCTCTTGATTCAAAGGCTTGCCACATCGTGCTGAATGTGGAATGATGATCAATCGTATGGTTAAGGCCCGGCATTCAGGATGTGCCTCGTGGTTATAAAGCCGTTCTGAAGATGAGCGCATCCAGGACCAGCCTGACAAAAATAGTCTTTGTCTTTAACATCAGATAAATATAAGGATATTATTTAGATGGAAATGTCGACGCACAAACTTTCTGACGGCATCGTTCTTACACTTCGTAGCGCCGCAGGCGACAGCAAAAAACCGGTTATCATCTTATGCCATGGCTTTTGCGGCATCAGAGAAATTCTGCTGCCTGATTTTGCGGAGGCGTTCACGCAGGCCGGGTTTTCAACTATCACATTCGATTATCGTGGCTTCGGAGACAGCGACGGCGAGCGCGGCCGTCTGGTTCCCGCGATGCAGATTGACGATATCCTCTCAGTTGTTCGCTGGGCAAAAGAGCAGCCGGGCCTGGAGGCGCAACGTATCGGCCTTTGGGGCACCTCTTTCGGCGGATGCCATGTTTTTGGCGCCGCGACCAAAGAGCCAGATATTAAATGCATCGTCAGTCAGCTCGCTTTTGCCGATGGCGAGGCCATTGTCACCGGGCAGATGAGCGATAAGGAGAAAAACGCCTTTCTCGCCACGCTGGACAAAATGGCGCAAAAACAGCAGAGCACCGGTAAAGAAATGTTCGTCGGCGTAACGCGGGTATTAAGCGATGCCGAATCGAAAACATTTTTCGAAGAAAACAGAGCGCAGTATCCAAAAATGGATATCAAAATTCCTTTTCTTACCGTTAGGGAAACCCTGCAATACAAACCTGCCTTGAATGCGTCGCAGGTCACCTGCCCTACGCTGATTGTTATTGCCGGTAAAGACAGGGTTAATCCTCCCGAGCAGGGACAGGCGCTGTTTAACGCCGTCGGGGCAAAAGAAAAAAGGCTGTATGAAGAGAACGATGCCCGCCATTACGACATCTATACCGGTGAATACTTTAAGCAAGTGATTCGCGTCCAGACTGAATGGTTCAAAACACATCTGTGATATCAGCGGCGGGTTCATCAGAACCCGTTTTCGCTCTGCCGTGTTTTTAGTTCCCGCAGCGGCAACCGACGTTAGCGAAAATAAAGTGCGATCCCCTCCGTATGTATGATGTAACTACTAGCGAATTTATCGCCTTTGCCAAAGGGCGGCAAAGCTTATAAGAAAACGGTGCTTAGCAGACTTTCGGCACGCTTTTATCATCGTCTGATGATAAACCCGAAAAGGAACGTCCATGAAAACCTTACGTCCATTGCTGGGTGGCGCGCTGCTGCTCACCGCCCTTTTCTCTTTTACGACGCCCGCCGCAGAGGAAACCTTACGCATCGGCTACCAAAAATCATCCACGCTGCTGACGCTGATTAAGCAGCGTGGCGAGCTGGACAAGACGCTGGCCGCTCAGGGCGTAAAGGTAAGCTGGCACGAATTCTCCAGCGGGCTGCCGCTGCTGGAGGCGCTTAATTTAAATAATATCGACCTCTCCGCCGACGTCGCCGACACCGTGCCGGTGTTCGCCCAGGCGGCGGGCGCCAACCTGACTTACTATGCGCGTGAAACGCCGTCGCCGGATGCGCAGGCTATACTGGTGCCGGCCGATTCGCCGATCAAAACCCTGCAGGATCTGAAAGGGAAAAAGATCGCCGTCACCAAAGCGGCTGGCAGCCACTACCTGCTTATCGCCGCGCTGCAAAAAGCCGGACTGAAATTAAGCGACGTTACGCCCGCTTGGCTGACGCCCGCCGATGGCCGCGCAGCGCTGGAAAACGGCAGCGTCGCCGCCTGGGTTACCTGGGAGCCGTACGTGACCAGCGCGAAGGTCGAACAGCAGGCGCGGGTGCTGGCCAGCGGAAAAGGCCTGGCAAGCTATCAGCGCTATTATCTGGCCTCGACGCCTTACGCTAATGCGCACCCGCAGGTGCTGAATACCGTCTATAACGCGTTGAATCAGGAAGCCGCATGGCTGAAAGCCAATCCGGCCGATGCCGCTAAAATTTTGTCGCCGCTCTGGGGCAGATTGCCGGTATCAATCGTGGAACAGGCAAACACCCAGCGCAGCTATCAGATTGAGCCGGTGAAAAAAAGCGAGCTGGCGGAGCAACAAAAAATCGCCGATGCGTTCTTTGATGCGAAACTGTTACCGAAACGCGTTGATGCGCAGGATGTCGGTACCTGGCAGCCGACCGCGCAATAATCCGCTTATCTCACGCCGGTATCGCCATGCGCATACCGGCGCTGACCCGTTTTGATCCTCTGCGCAGGCGCGTTTACGCTCTGCCTGCGCAATGCCCTGCCGCCGGTCGGTGGTTTTGTTCGGCCGTCCGGCTCAAGTTTTGCGGGCCAGCGCACAGCGCATGTGCCTGAAATCGTGGCTAGCTGGTCTTTCTTTCCTCGCAACGGGCAATGATAAAATGAACGTGAAAATTATTGATCGTGAACCTACCTGCTGGGTAGGTTTTCATCTGACGGGCCCCTGGCATGAAACCGCGCCGGAGGGATTCGGCCGGCTTAGCAAGTGGGTTGAGCGGAATAATATGCAGGGTGAATGGATGGCCATTTATCACGGCAATCCCAATAAAACCCCCGCCTATGAACTCGGCATTGAAACGGTGCTGAGCGTCGCTGACGGTTTCCAGCTTGAGGATAGCGTCGCCTCGCTGCGTCTGGGCACGCTGGAAGGCGGTCAGTACGCATTATCAAGCGTGAAGGTGGTAGACGGAAATTTTGCCAAACCCTGGCTGGCGCTGTTTCAGGAGTGGTTGCCTGCCAGCGGCTGGCGCATCGATGAACGCCCCTGTTTCGAACATTACCGCAACGATGGGTCGTCAACCGGCATCTGGGATATCGATCTCTATTTACCGGTAATCAGATAATTGTGCCGGGCCGAACCTGATCTGTGCAGCCTGACCCGAACAGCGACGATCTGAATAACGGCGACTTTTTTCAATAAAACAGCCGGTAAACCGCGATTCAGATCGTCAGCACAGCCCTTCACCTTAGTTATTGATCCAACAGCGTAGTGAAACCACCGTAAATCATACGTTTGCCGTCAAACGGCATCTGCTCGCCCATCTCTTTCATGCGCGGGTCGGACATCATTTTTTCATTGGCGGCGTCGCGCACTTCTTTAGAAGGGTATTCAATCCAGCTAAACACCACCTCCTCATTCTCTTCAGCCTTAACCGACATGCGAAAATCGGTGAGCTTGCCCTCTTTGACATCATCGGCCCAGCACTCCACGATGCGCGTTGCGCCAAACTCCTTGAACAGCGGCGCGGCCTTTTCCGCCATGGCGCGGTAGGCCTCTTTGTTTTCCATCGGCACCGCGACGATAAATCCATCAACATACGACATAACAGCTCCTCCGCAGTTAACAGTGCGGTCAGCGCATCTGACCGCTCCGGCCAGTTTAAAGAGGGTGTTGATGGCTTTTCTGCGCGCTTTGCGACAAATTCAGCGGCGAGGCGCGCGTCACGCGCCGATAATAAGCAGGGTTAACGAGATGCAAAGGAGGCGCAGTATGCAGCAATTTACCGGCGGTTGCCTGTGCGGCGACGTTCGCATTGAGGCGACAGGCCTTCCCTGGCGGGTTGGCCTGTGCCACTGTCTTGACTGCCGTAAACATCACGGGGCGCTATTTCACGCTTCGGCGATATTTCCTCAGCAGGCGGTCACCCTTCATGGCGAGACGCGCAGTTATGCCGGACGACATTTCTGCCCCCGCTGCGGCTCGTCCGTCTTCTCGCGCACCGGGGATGAAATCGAAGTTAACCTCGGTTCGCTGGATGCGTTCGATCAGCTGATGCCGACTTACGAAAGCTGGATTATTCGCCGTGAATCCTGGCTGCCGCCGTTTCCGCTCCAACGGCGATACCAACAGGATCGTGACGCGACGACGCGCGTTGAGTAACGCATCGCTTATTGCGCCAGCACCAGCTCCCAGGGGCCGGCGCCCAACGCGCTGCGCGCTGCGTTGCTTAGCTGCGCGTCAGTCACGATGCTGTCGAAGGTCGTCAGCGGCAGCGCCATAAAGGTGGCGATTTTGTTGTATTTGGAGCTGTCGCTCAGCAGCACGCGCTTGCTGCTCACCTCGCTCACCGTCTGCTTCACGGTGACTTTGTCCTCATCGGGCGTAAACAGGCCGCGCGGCCCCCAGCAGGAGGCGGAAATAAAGGCGATATCGATAGCCAGATGGCGCAGGCTTCGCGCCGCCCCCTCCCCTACGCAGGAACGATTCTCGCGGCATACGGTTCCGCCGGTGTGTATGACCCGGCATTCGCTGGCTTCCATCAGCAAATTCGCCACCATAAAGTCGTTGGTCACCACCAGCAGATCGTTGCGCTCCACCAGTTCACGCGCCAGCGCCAGCGTGGTGGTGCCGGCGTCAAGATAGATACAGCTGTTGCGCGGGATATGGCGCGCCGCGTAGCGGCCAATCGCGCTCTTTTCCGCGTTATAAAGTGTGGTTTTGGTAAGATGAGAGGGTTCAGCCGCCAGCCGATCGGCAGCGCAAACCCCGCCGGAAACCGACAGCAAGGCGCCCTGCTCTTCCAGCTTCTGCACGTCGCGCCGAATCGTCATGTGAGAGACGCCAAGCCGCTCGGTCAACTCGGCAAAGCTGACTACGCCGCGCTCCGCCACTAATGCCAGAATTTGTTGATGCCGCTCGACTGGGATCACATCCGCTCCTGAAGATTATCAATTTTTCACAGCCGTAATAAAACGGCAATATAGGCTAACAGAAAATAACCCTTTATTAAATCAGGGGAAATCGCTTCACAGCACCGCCTTGCGCTGCAATAACGCTGTAAAAAAATGATTTAATCACAGAAAGGAAGTTATTTTTTGTGATGAACAACACATTTATTCAACAAGCAAGCTGCCAAGATTAACAGTAATCAACAAATAATCACTTTATTTAACACTGGAGGCCCACGGTGCCACTCTCAAATGTTTGCGTTATCGGATTAGGTTCAATGGGCATGGGTGCCGCGCAGTCCTGTATCCGCGCCGGGCTGAATACCTGGGGCGTGGATCTCAATCCCGCCGCGCTGGAAACCCTGCGTCAGGCAGGCGCGCGCGACGCGCAAAGCTCCGCCGACGGCTTCGTCGACCAGCTGGAAGCCGTGCTGCTGCTGGTGGTTAATGCCGCGCAGGTAAAAGGCATTTTGTTCGGCGATAACGGCCTGGCGGCAAAACTGAAGCCCGGCACAGTGGTTATGGTCTCCTCCACCATTTCAGCGCAGGATGCGCAGCAGATCGAGCAACAACTGGCGGAGCACCAGTTAGTGATGCTGGACGCGCCGGTTTCCGGCGGAGCGGCGAAAGCGGCGCAGGGCGAAATGACAGTAATGGCATCCGGCAGCGACGCCGCCTTTGAGCGACTGCAGCCGGTGCTGGATGCGGTGGCCGGCAAAGTGTACCGCGTCGGCAGCGAAATCGGTCTCGGCTCGACGGTGAAAATCATTCACCAGCTGCTGGCGGGCGTGCATATCGCCGTGGGCGCAGAGGCGATGGCGCTGGCGGCGCGCGCCGGCATCCCGCTCGATACCATGTACGACGTCGTGACCAACGCGGCAGGCAACTCCTGGATGTTCGAGAACCGCATGCGTCACGTGGTTGACGGCGACTACAGCCCGAAATCCGCCGTCGATATCTTCGTTAAGGATTTGAACCTGGTGGCGGATACCGCCAAATCACTGCATTTCCCGCTGCCGCTGGCTTCTACCGCGCTCAATATGTTCACCGAAGCCAGCAACGCCGGTTACGGTCGTGAAGATGACAGCGCGGTGATTAAGATTTTCAGCGGCATTACCCTGCCGCAGGGCGAGGAGAAAGCATGATGCGTTTAGGCGTAATCGCCGACGACTTTACCGGCGCTACCGATATCGCCAGCTTTCTGGCGCAGAACGGCCTGCCGACAATCCAGTATAACGGCGTGCCGCAGACGCACGACGCGCTGGACGCGCAGGCGATCGTGATCAGCCTGAAATCCCGCTCCTGTCCGGTTGAGCAGGCGGTAGAGCAGTCGCTGGCGGCGCTGCGCTGGCTGAAGGAACAGGGCTGCGAACGCTTTTATTTTAAATACTGCTCCACCTTCGACAGCACCGAAAAGGGCAATATCGGCCCGGTAACCGATGCGCTGCTGGCCGCGCTGGGAGAAACCCAGACCGCGATCTGCCCGGCGCTGCCGGTGAACGGCCGCACCGTTTATCAGGGGCATCTGTTCGTCGGCGAGCAGCTGCTGAGCGACTCCGGCATGCGCCATCATCCCGTCACGCCGATGACCGACAGCAACCTGCTGCGTCTGATGGAGCGTCAGTCGCACGGTAAAGCGGGCCTGATCGCCGCGCCGGTGCTCGATCAGGGCGCCGAAGCGGTGCGCGCGAAGCTGGCGGAACTGGCCACCCAGGGCGTGAACTATGTGGTGCTGGATACGTTGAGCGAGCAGCATCTGCTGACCCAAGGGGCCGCGCTGCGCGATATGCGTCTGGTGACCGGCGGATCCGGGCTGGCGATCGGCCTGGCGCGCCAGTGGACGACGGCGGAGAGCGGCCGTGAAAACGCCGAAGCGGCGGGCCGTCCGCAGGGCGAGCGCGCGGTGGTGATCTCCGGCTCCTGTTCGCAGATGACCAACCGTCAGGTTAACGCCTATCGCCAGCAGGCGCCGGCGCAGGAAGTCGAGGTCGAACGCTGTCTGGAACAGCTGGAGCAATACGCGCAGACGCTGTGCGACTGGGTGGAAGCCAACAGCAGCCAGCCGCTGGCGCCGCTGCTTTATGCTACCGCCGATGCGCAGCAGCTACGGGCGATCCAGCAACAGTACGGCGCGCAGCGCAGCAGCGAGGCGGTGGAGCAGCTGTTCGCCGCCGTGACGCGCGGGCTGAAAGCGCGCGGCTGGCAGCGGTTTATCGTGGCGGGCGGCGAGACCTCCGGCGTGGTGGCGCAGAGCCTTGGCGTCACCGCCTTTCATATCGGCCCGGCGATTTCACCCGGCGTGCCCTGGGTGCGCGACATCCAGCAACCCCTGTCGCTGGCGCTGAAGTCAGGCAATTTTGGCGATGAGCAATTTTTCCGCCGTGCGCAAACGGAGTTTTCACAATGACCGAACAACAAGCCCGTCAGGAAATGGTGCAGCTTGGCGCCTCCTTTTTTCAACGCGGTTACGCCACAGGCTCCGCCGGCAATCTCTCAATGCTGCTGGAAGATGGCAACCTGCTGGCGACGCCGACCGGTTCCTGCCTGGGCGAGCTGGACCCCGAGCGCCTGTCGAAAGTGACGCCGCAGGGAGAGTGGATCTCCGGCGACAAGCCTTCCAAAGAGATCGCCTTCCATCGCGCGCTCTATCTGAATGATGAAAACTGCAAAGCGGTGGTTCATCTGCACAGCCACTATCTGACCGCCCTCTCCTGCCTGGAAGGGCTGGATGCGCAAAACTGCATTCGTCCCTTTACGCCTTATGTAGTGATGCGCGTCGGCGACGTGCCGGTGGTGCCTTACTACAAGCCGGGCGACCAGCGTCTGGCCGAGGATTTATCGCAGCTGGCGGGCCGCTATCGCGCCTTCCTGCTGGCGAACCACGGCTCGGTAGTGGTCGGCAAGTCGCTGCGAGAGGCGGCGGACAACACCGAAGAGCTGGAAGAGACGGCGCGCCTGATCTTTACCCTGGGCGACCGCGCGATCCGCTATCTGAGCGATGACGAAGTCGCGGAATTAAGGAGCCGATAATGCCGAAGTTCGCAGCCAACCTTTCCACGCAGTTCAATGAAGTGCCTTTTCCCGCGCGTTTCGCCGCGGCGGCAGGCGCAGGGTTTGAAGCGGTAGAGTTTCTGTTCCCCTATGATTACCCGGCGGCGCAGCTTAAGCAGCTGCTGGAAGAGAACCAGCTAAAGCTGGCGCTGTTTAATACCGCGCCGGGCGACGTGGCCGCCGGCGAATGGGGCGTCGCGGGGATCCCGGGACGCGAAGCGGAAGCGCGCGCCGATATCGACCGCGCGCTGGAGTATGCGCTGGCGCTCGGCTGTCCGCAGGTACATATCATGGCCGCCACCGTGCCGCCGGGCGCGGATCGGGAAACCTACGTCAGTACCTTTATCAGCAACATGCATTATGCCGCGGATCGTTTTGCGCCGCACGGCATCAACCTGCTGCTGGAAGCGCTGAATCCGAAAACCAAGCCGAACTACCTCTATTCCAGCCAGTATCAGACGCTGGAGATGCAGGAGCGCATCGACCGCCCGAATGTTTTTACCCAGCTCGACCTTTTTCATGCGCAGCTGGTGGACGGCAACCTCAGCGGCCTGATCCGCAACTATGCGGGCCGCTATCGGCACATCCAGATCGCCTCCGCGCCGGATCGTCATGAGCCGGACGAGGGCGAAATCAACTATCCGTGGCTGTTCAACCTGCTTGATGAAGTGGGCTACGACGGCTGGATAGGTTGCGAATATATCCCGCGCGGCACGACGCTGGACGGACTCGGCTGGTTCGCGCCCTGGGCCAAAAAATCCTGACTTAACCCTGCGTTTTCACCGGCGTTAATGCGCCGGTGCTGTTCAGGTCGTCTCCTGGTTGCGTTTACGCCAGGCTTCGCTGTACCCGATTGACGTTAAAAAGATAAATACATCAGAGGATTACCATGTCCACCGCATTGCTTTTAGCGATTGCGACCGCCAGCGTCGTTATACTGCTGTTGCTGGTCATTAAAGCCAAAGTTCATCCCTTTGTGGCCCTGTTGATCGTCAGTCTGCTGGTAGCCATCGCCACCGGCATTCCGGCGGAAAAGATCATGGAAACCATTATCAGCGGCATGGGCGGCCTGCTGGGTCACATCACGATTATCATCGTGCTGGGGGCGATGCTTGGCGCCGTGATTGAAGCCTCGGGCGGCGCGGAGTCGCTGGCCCAACGCTTCAGTAAAACCCTCGGCCTGAAACGCACCGTCGCGGCGCTGACCATGGCGGCCTTCGTGCTCGGCATTCCGGTGTTTTTCGAAGTCGGCTTTATTATCGTCATCCCGCTGATTTATGGCTTTACCAAGGTGGCGCGGGTATCGCCGCTGAAGTTCGGCCTGCCGATGGCGGGCGTGATGCTGACGGTGCATGTCGCGCTGCCGACGCACCCGGGTCCGGCCGCTGCGGCGGGCATCCTGCAAACCGATATGGGCTGGCTGATGATGCTGGGCATCGCCATTTCGGTTCCGGTCGGCATTGTCGGTTACTACGCGGCGAAGCTGATGAACCGTAAACACTATCACCTGTCGGTAGAGGTGCTGGAACAGCTGCAGATGGCGAAGCCGGAAGGCGCGGAGAAAAAGAACGAACCGGCCCCGCCGGGCGCGCTGACCATTACCGGATTGATTCTGGTGCCGATCGTACTGATCGTGCTGGGCACGCTGTCGCATTCATTGCTGGCGGAAGGCAGTACGCTGCGCAAGGTTATGATGGTGATCGGCACGCCGCCAATTGCGCTGCTGGTCGCGCTGGGTCTGGCCGCCTGGCTGCTGGGCATCCGTCGCGGCTGGAGCAAAGATAAGCTGGAAGTATTGACCGGCCGGGCTATTCCGGGATCGGCGAGCGTGATCCTGGTCGCCGGCGCCGGCGGCGCATTTGGCAAGGTGCTGGTGGAGTCGGGCGTCGGCAAGGCGCTGGCGTTAACGCTGGAAACTCTGCATCTGCCGCTGGTGCCCGCCGCCTTTATCCTGTCGCTGGCGCTGCGCGCCTCGCAGGGTTCCGCGACCGTGGCCATTCTGACCACCAGCGGCCTGCTGACTTCGGCGGTAACCGGCATCAGCGATATGGAGCGCGTGCTGGTCACGCTGGCCGCCTGTTTCGGCGGACTGGGGCTGTCGCACGTTAACGATGCGGGATTCTGGGTGGTGACGCGTTATCTCGGTCTCTCCGTCGCGGATGGTCTGAAAACCTGGACGGTGCTGACCACGGTGATGGGCCTGAGCGGCTTTGTGCTGACCTGGCTGGCCTGGGCGCTGGTTTAACTCCTCCTCCCTCCCCCCGAATACGATCGTCGTAAACAGGGGAGGCTTATCTCACTTCCTTACTTCAGCGCGATACGCGCCACGCTGTCCGGGCCTTTGGTGGAGTTATCCTTGTTAAAGTCCTGCTTCAGGGTGACGTAAAGCGTTTCGCCGTCTGCCGAGACAAGCAGGCTGTTCGGATGAGTGGCGAACGACCAGCTGTTTTTCACGGCGTAGGTCGTGCCGTCCAGCTGTAACACTTTTTTCGATTCACGCTGGCTAATGTAAATCTCGTTGCGCTTCACGTTGAACTTAATGCCCAGCGCGTCCCCTTCGATGCGCTTGATCACCCTGCCGCTGCGTTCGTCAAATACCAGCGTCGCTTTTGCTTTGGAATCGTCCGTGACGAACAGACGGCCGGTAGCCGGATCCTCCGCCAGATTCAGAAACAGGTAAGCTTTGCCGTCGTTCGCCGTCAGGCGTTTTTCAATTTTATTAGTGTGCGGGTTAATCACCAGCACTTCGCCGCCGCCGTTAGCTGCATAAACACGATCGGTTAGCGGGGAGTAAATAAGCCCGGTCACCCATTTGCCGGCATTATTGATGCGGGTTTTTAACTTCATGGTTTTCGCATCTACCACGGAAATAAAGCCGGGATCGGCCACGCCGCCGACATAGAGCAGACCGTTATGGAACAGGATTTCACGCGCGCCGACCGGATCGCCATCCTTGTCTTTTCCTTTAAACGCGATGCGCTGCAGCACTTTGCCGCTCTGCGCGTCGATTTTTGATACGCCGCCGTCCAGGGTATTGGTGGTGTAAATCACCTCGCCGTTATCATCTTCAGCCATCGCAAAGTTTTTCAGATCGGTATGGGTTTCGCCTTTAATGGCCAGGGTGGTGGGATCGAGACGATAGATCATCCCGCCGTTCACCTCCTTAAACCCCTGCGCGCTGGCGACAAACAGCGCTTTCGTCGCGGTCGGCGCCGCCATCTCGTAGAGACCGTCGCCTAATTCCCGTTGCGTCAGCGGTGCATTAACCGGTTTTGGCGCAGCCGCGACAACCGGCGATGCAACCTTGCCGGCTGGCGCCTGACAGGCCGTCAGGCTAAATGCCACCGTCACCGCGGCGGCAAGCGCGGCTTTACGCATACTGAATAACGATTTCATTCTCTACTCCATTAACAGATGAACCGATCCCGTCAGGACGAAACCGCAGCGGGAAGGAATTAAAAAGAATGCGAATCATACGCATTAAGGTTCAACCAGTAAACGTCTTATTGAATCTGACAAAACCGCGACGCGATGAATTTACGAGCGAATCAGCGCAAAGGCCGCGCCCTAACGCCTCTGACACTTATTATCTGCTGACAACAGGCTTTTCCATACAGATAAGCGTTGATAACTCAAGAAATTAATCTATAAAACTCTGCTTTACATTTTGTAACCTTTTATTTACCGAAATTCAAAAGAAAATAATTATCATTACGATTCTCATTATATGCCGCTCTTTTTTCCCGGCGCCTGAACCGCGCCAGAGGCGCAGCTTTGCCTGCGAAAAACGAAGCGGCAGCAACCATAATCCTCATTCAGACGGAATCATTATGTCTTTCAGCGGCAGGGAAACGCGCGCGGTGCGCGCATCAGCATTAAACAAACCTTTTAGCCTTTCATTACTGGCGCTGGCCGTGCATGCGCTGGTCTGGCCCGCCTTTGCGCAGGCGGCAGGAAACAGCGACAGCGAGGCGGCGAGCGCTCAGCAGGATATGGTCGTTGACGCAGCCAGCGAAAACGACGCGACGGATGAGCAGCAGGATTACGCGGCAAAAACCACGCGCGCCGGCACCAAAATGCTGCTTACGCCGCGCGACGTGCCGCAATCGGTCTCAATTATCACCAAACAGCGCATGCAGGATCAGGATCTGCAATCGCTGGACGACGTGCTGAACAACACCACCGGCATCGCGGCAGAACAGATCGACAGCGAGCGCTCTCAATATTATGCGCGCGGTTTTCAGGTGACCGACTTCTCTTACGATGATATCCCCACCGCGGTCGGCGATGCCTGGAACTACGGCGACGCGGCGGAAGATACGGCGATTTACGACCGTATTGAAGTGGTGCGGGGCGCCACCGGGCTGATGACCGGCGCAGGCGATCCCGGCGCAACCATCAATATGGTGCGCAAACATGCCGACAGCAAAACCTTCACCGGCAGCCTTAGCGCCAGCTACGGCAGCTGGAACAAACAGCGTTATGTCGCGGACGTTTCCGGCCCGCTCAACGAAACCGGCAGCGTGCGGGGCCGCGTGGTGGCGGGTTATCAGGATCAGGACAGCTGGCTGGATCGCTACCATAAAAGCAAAAAGTTTTTTTATGGCGTCGTGGATGCGGATGTCACCGACAATACAACGGTTTCGCTGGGCTGGGATTATCAGCAGAACAACACCGGCAATCCGACCTGGGGCGGCCTGCCGACCTGGTACAGCAATGGCGTACGCACCCACTACACCCGCAACACCAGCACCGCCGCCGACTGGGCGCGCTATGCCGTCGAGTCGCGCAAAGTGTTCGCCAACGTCACGCATAACTGGGATAACGGCTGGACGTTCCGCTTCAACGGCACGCACGGCGAGCAGACGTTTAACGACAAACTGCTGTATCCGATGGGCTATCCCGATATCTCCACCGGCCTGATGGACAGCGGTTTCGGCAGCAAAGATCGCGGCAAACGTACCCTTGATTCATTCGACTCTTACGCCAGCGGCCCTTATGAACTGTTCGGCCGGCAGCATCAGCTGATGGCCGGCGTCAGCTATAGCCGCCAGCACAATGCCACTGACAGCTCAGATGGCCCGCTGACCAGCGAACAGCTCGGCGCGTTCCGCAGCAACTGGAACGGCGACATCATCGATCCGGCATGGGGCGATTGGTATCAAAACTCGGATGACGTTGTTCGCCAAAAGTCAGCTTATACCGCCACGCGGCTTTCGCTGGCCGATCCGCTGTCGCTGATTGTGGGAGCGCGCTATACCCAATACAGCACGTCGGGCAGCAGCGGCGAAATGCGTAAAAACAACATCACCCCTTATGGCGGCCTGGTTTACGACATTACCGAGAGCCTGTCGGCGTACGCCAGCTACACCTCGATCTTTTCGCCGCAAACCAAACGCAGTGAAAGTGGCGCCTGGCTGTCGCCGATCACGGGTAAAAACTATGAAACCGGCCTGAAAGCCGACTGGATGGATGGCCGCGTGACCACCAACTTCGCCATTTTCCGTATCGAACAGGATAACGTGGGCGAGGCGATTGATAATGTTTTCGTTAACGGCTCCAGCGAACAGGCGTACCGCGCGACGAAGGGCGCCGTCAGCAAAGGCGCGGAATTTGAAGTGAACGGCGCGATTACCGATAACCTTCAGTTGACTTTCGGCGCCACCCGCTTCGTTGCGCGCGACAGCGAAGGCCGCTACAACAGCTTTATGCCGCAGACCCAGCTCAAGCTGTTTACCCGCTACCGTTTGCCGATGCTGCCGGAACTGACGCTGGGCGGCGGCGTAAACTGGCAAAACCGGGTGTATAAAGACGCCACCGGGCCGGATGGCGAAACACAGCGCCTTTACCAGGGCAGCTATCCGCTGGTGGATCTCTTCGTCCGCTATCAGATTAACAAACAGCTGGCGGTGCAGGCGAACGTCAGCAATCTGTTCGATCGGGAGTACTACTCCTACCTGAGCGATTCCGCCGTTTACGGCGAGCCGCGAAATGTCTCGGTCAGCCTCTCTTACAGTTTCTGATATTTCTTTCCCCGGCCTGCCGTCGGGGAAAGGGTCAGCTTGTAAAACTGTACGACGATTGACGGGGTTGTACAATTTCCACCTTGCATTACATTGACATCAATTCAATTTAGATCAATATTATGAGGGTCTTATAAAAACGCGGCAGGTCCGTTACGCCGCCCGGGAACGTCAGAACGCGCTTTCAGCGATTCCGTCCCCGTTTAAAAAACAGCGATACTATGACACAAGAAAATCTTACGGCATGCGGCGCCGCGCCTGAAAATCAGGCGCCCGTTACGGTTGACCAGTTTCTCTGCTTCGCGCTTTATTCAGCCTCTCTGGCGATGACCAAACTCTACCAGTCGCGCCTGAAACCGCTGGGCTTGACCTATCCGCAGTATCTGGTGCTGCTGGCACTGTGGGAAAAAGACGATGTGACCGTCTCTGAAGTGGGCGCGCGCGTGCAGCTCGATTCGGGCACCCTCAGCCAGCTGCTTAAAAGGCTTGAGCAGTCCGGCCTGATCAGCAGAAGGCGGGACGTGGGCAACGACGAGCGGAAAGTACTGATTTCGCTGACCGGGCAGGGGCAGGAACTTAAGGTCCGGGCCGCCGGCGTGCCGGCAGATATGATTTCAGTGATGGATACGCCGATTGAGGAACTGTCCGATCTTACGGTAAGAGTCGCGGCGCTGCGGCAGAAGCTGATTAAGGCTATCCCGTAGCGGCGTGACCAGGCGGGAGCGCTGTCGGCATCTTCAGGACGGGCCGGAAAGCCGGGCCTTGAATCAAGGCTGTTTTACCGGCTATGCGGACGGAATGAGCAGAACGGAGATAGACGTTTTGAAGAGCAAAGAAGCGGAAGATCTGGAAAACGTCCACGCAGCGATAGGCTATATGGCATCGCTATTACTTAAATCCGGCGAGCCTATGCAGGCGCACAGGATTACCGCCCTGCTGAAACAACACGCAGAGCAGACCACTGACTGGGCGCTCAAGATCGACTACGATCATGCGGTGCGCTTGATTGCAGAAAAAATAAAATGACGCGTCGTCGCTGTTGCCTGTCTGCGTTGCGACATCTTCAGCGTGCCGATAATCCGGCGACGAAATGACCTGTTATATCTTAATGAATGCGCGTGTCGTCAGTCGGATAGTCGTTGCCGAACAAAAATCGATTGTTATCGAGGCTGTGAACCCCGGACCTGCTTTGATCGCGTTGGTAACTCAGGCTGCTGCGTACTTCTGCGATAGCGCGTTCACAGGCCTGCTTGCGGGTTTCGCTTTTTTCCAGCATCGCTATCGCTCGCAGCTTTGCAATAAGCCTGCCTGCCGATAAGGGACCGCCCGCGTGTAAAAGCGCCAGAAAAGCTTCGCCCATCAGAATATCAGTCAGTTTTTCGTCGTCATTTCTGTTCATATCAGCATCAGTTAATTCGGTTGCCTGCCTGAATATCTTCGTTTAAAAGTCCCGGCAGTTATCAAAGTTTGTTATCCGAAAGCGTACGGCGAAACCGCAACATAACCCGGCGGCTGTACTACCCGTCACACTTTATGAGGCGCCTCGCATAAACAACAGTCGAATAAGTTCATGATAATGCTTTTCCTGCTCCGGACTGTCAGCAGCGTCAAGATGAAAAAGCAGCCTGGCGCAAAGGGTGGTGCGGTTAAGACTTTTTCCTTCGCGCAGGATCTCTATAACTACTTGTCCCAGCGTTTCCTGCTGAGAAGGCCGATCGGCGTTGCCGAAATAGCGGGCAATGTCACCTCCGGTCGGGGTGCCCTGTCCGTCCTGACACATGAGAAATTCCTCATATCAGATTAAAAAAATTTACCTCGACAATGATGAAGCCATACCATTCAGCCCTGCGTATACCGGGGTCTCATTTCCAACGCCATATATACTGAATGATAATCACTTCCATATCAATCAGTTAAGCAAAATTCGCTGTTTGTTTTACAGGTTGCCGATCGCTTTTCCTGCAACGCCATCCATTAATCTATTAGTCAGAAGCTTCTCAACTATGGCTTGTTTACGGCCTTTGCGCCAATATCAGCGCACAATTAGCGATATCTGCTATTCGCGCAGCAGGAAAAATCCGTCGGGTTCGCGCACTATCTAAGCCCGTGGCTCTTCAGCCAGACTGACAAGGTTGAAAACTCATCGAGGTTAAGATTGTCGTCGTTCTCTTTAGTACAGGCTTTCACTCTTTCCTTAAGTTCTTTCGGAATGCGTATTGTCAGCGACGACAAATCACGCCTTACCCTCGCTCTGCATTTCATTTTTGTTAAAGAAAGAGGTTCGTCACAGCATATGTTGCTGATTCAATTACCATAATTTAATATTTCAGAAAGAAACCATTAGTGTTATGACTGAATGCGCGCCGGAAAAATAACCAGCTGCACTTGCCGGATGATGGGCCAATACCCCTGCCCTTCGGCTCTGAAAACGCGGCCTTTACTCAGGGAACCGGTCGGATCGCAACCCAGCGTCGTCCGGCGACGACGGTCAGCGCCACGGTAGTAACGCTTGCCGCCAGGTGCATAACGAGATCGTGCAGGTGGAAATGCACCGGATGGCAGAAAGCGAGCAGGCTCATCGCCATCCACGAAACGCCGAATCCCGCCATCGCCAGGCTGCGTACGGGATATAACGACAGCGTCCGACGCATAATCGCGATCATAATCGCCGCCATCGGCGCGCTGACCATAACCAGAAAAAGGTAACAGCCGCTTCCTTCCGCAATGCTGGTTGAGAGTTTGTCTGTCGGCATGTTGGCGAGGCTGACCGTCAGCCAGATCGCCGTTAAGGGCAGAAAGGCTTTCCAGCCTGTGCCGTGCCGTCCGGCGATACTCATGGTAAAAGCCGAGCGCACCGCCAGCACGCTTATCAGCAGAGATAACGCCAGCTGTATTCCGGTCCAGAGCGCGCCGGATTGCGACCAGTCGGTCAGCGCGCGCCGCGCCAGCAAACCGGCGACAGCGCCGCAGGGCAGCGCCAGCAACGCCCAGACAAGCACGCGCCAGCCGGGCGGCAGGGGCCGCTTCACCGGTCGCGCGGACTGGCTCAGCCGTTCAATTAACAGGTCATGATCTTTCATCGTTGGCTCCGAACCGCCGTAAATTTTTCAATGCGCGATGCAATAAGGATTTCACCGCCGCCACGCTCAGGTTGTGTTGCGCTGCGGCTTCAGAGAGACTCATCTCCCGCAAATGCACATGCTCCACGATTTCCCGCTGACGTACGGGAAGCTGACCTAAAAAATGCGCCAGCCTGTCGTGAGTCTCCTGACGCGCGCCGTTTACCGCGGCGGCGTTATCAACTGCGGATAACGGGATCGTCGCGTCGTCAACTTCCCATCGCTGATGGCGCCCGCGACGGCGCAACGCATCCACCGCGCGCGCCGACACGATCGCCATCAGCCAGGGCAAAAAAGGATAGTCGGGATCATAGGTGTGCCGCACGCGATGCAGAGTGAGCAGGACATCCTGTACGACATCTTCCGCCAGCGCCTCGTCCGCAATCTGTTTCGACGCCAGCGAACGGATCACCGGCACCAGCGATTTCAGCAGCTGCGTGTAGGCCCGCTGATCGCCAGCCTGGGCGCGCGCCATCAGGCCGGGCCACATCTCGCGCGTAATGGCGTTGCACTTATCCATATTTCACCCTGTAGCTATGAAGACGTTTTGTCCGCATGTCGCCAGGCGGGTCACGTTTTCTTGCCCGTCGCCTTGTTTAAGGCGTTAACGACGATGTCAGGCGTTAATACTTGAGGCAAAACCACAGGCGAGCCGCCGTCGGCCGGATAAACCACATAGAGCGGCAATCCCCCCTGCCCAAACTGACTCAGCGCGTCATCAACGTCGGGATTAAATTTAGTGGAGTCCGCCACCATATAATAGGTGCCGGTTTTCGCCATCGCCTGTTTAACCGCCTGAGTTGAAAGCGATGTCCGGTCATTCACCTGGCAGGTTATACACCAGGAGGCGGTGAAATTGACAAAAATCGGCTTACCCTGCCCGCGGCGGTCGCTCACCGTTTGCGGCGTCCAGACGATCGGCGCCGCGCTGACGGTTTGCGGGTCGACAGAGAGCGTGGAGGAAGGTTTCATTACGCCCGGCAGCGGCGCAATGATGGCGACGGCCAGCGCCGCCGTCGCCGCGAACAGCATCCGGTGCCCTTTGCCCGCATAGCGGCGACGCTGCCCCATGCCGTAAAGCCAGGCGGCGAAGCCCAACGCCACGGAACAGGCCAGCAGCGTGCCCAGCGCCGCCGTTCCCGCCTGCTGCGACAGCACCCAAACCAGCCAGGCATAAGCGCCCAGCATCGGAAACGCCAGGCCGCGCTTCAGCACATCCATCCAGGCGCCGGGCCTGGGCAGGATCTTAGCCAGCGCGGGAAACAGCGAAAGCAGCGTAAAGGGCGCGGCAAAACCCAGCGCCAGCGCGAAGAATATCGCCAGGGCAACAGCGGGCGGCTGAACCAGCGCATACCCTACGGCGCCGGCCATAAAAGGCGCGGAGCACGGGGTTGCGACGACGATCGCCAGCACGCCGGTCAGCGACGAGCGAACAAAGGCGCCGCGCCCGATGGAAAGCTCCCCTACCCGCTGCACCGACAACCCGACCTCAAACACGCCCAGCAGGTTGAGGGCGGCGCCTAAAATCACCAGCGAGAGAACGGCAATCACCAGCGGCGACTGAAGCTGAAATCCCCAACCGATAGCCGCGCCGCCAGCGCGCGCCGCCAGAAGCACCCCCGCCAGCGCCATCATGGCGAGAATCACGCCGAGCATAAAGGCCAGCCCTTCGCTGCGCGCGCCGCGCTTGTCGCCCTGATGGCGCAGCAGGCCGAACGCTTTCAGCGAGATAACCGGAAAGACGCAGGGCATGAGATTAAGGATTATGCCGCCGACAAAGGCGGCCAACATGGCAGTTAACATAAGCAGCCTCGCAGCAGTAACGGTTAATTGGCCGCCGCAGCGTGCGGATGTGACTCGCTCCAGGTCTTAACCGTGTCGAGGGTTTTCTGAATATGGGTTTCCGGGTTGCGATCGGTATAGCTCAACAAAATATCGCCGTCCGGCGCAATCACGTAAGAAGTCCGGTCAGAGAGCGTTTTGCCTTTCATTTCCATCAGGGTTTTATACTCAGCGGCGACTTTGGCGCCAGGATCGGCGGCAACCGCAAACTTATCGCGGCACTCCAGTTTAGAAAAGTCGCTTACCTGATCGGTATTTCCTGCCGTCACGCCGACCACCGTCGCGCCCAGCTTGTTAAAGCTGTCGCTGGCTTCGGCAAAATCATGCGCTTCGATGGTACAGCCTGCGCTGAAGGCGGCCGGGAAAAAATAGAGCACCACCGGACCTTTCTGCAACGCTTTTTGCAGTGAGAAGGTCAGCGGCTTGCCGCCTAACGCGCCCTGCAGTTCAAAATCGGGCGCTTTGGCGCCGACCGGAAGCGCTGCCTGAGCAGTCAGCGCGGTCAAAGAGGCGGCGATGGCAGCCGCCAGCGTCAGCGTACGTGCGAATTTTTTGATCTCTTTCATCTTCGGCTCCAGCAAATGAGAGTTAACCTGAATTTAGCGTTCACTGACAGTTCGCTGTGAAGGCGCAGAAAGTTTCGCTCAAAATAAAAAAATATCGTGCGGATTTGTGGCGGCCGCCGTCGCAGGTTTTCTTATCCCTGACGCGTCAGGGTTCAGGATGGCCTTCGATCGCCGCCTGCAAATCCCGGTACTCTTCGCAATCCATGCCGCACAATGTTTTAATCGTCACGAGCTGCTCCTTCGCCAGATCCGGTCGGCCTTTGATCATCCAGGCTTCGCCAAGGTATTCGCGCACTTTAGCGTAGCGGGGATCGATCGCAATCGCGCGCTGATAATAGCCGATCCCCTCATCCGTGCGTCCAAGCTTGCGCGTCGCATAACCGCGGTAGTTCCAGGCTTCACGCGTGTTCGGGTTTTTCAGCGTATCCAGCAGATTAAGCGCCGCCTGATAGTCACCCTTTTTCGCCAAATGGTATGCGTAGCGAGTTTTATCTTCGTCGCTAAGCATGCTGTTTTTTTCAGGTACGCATTTTTTCGTCTTGCTGTCGTAGACCTGACCTTTCGGGCAGTCCGGCGTTTTATTCTCGTCCTCCTCCTCTCCTGCCGCTAACGTCAGCGGAGCATGCAGAGCGAACAGCAGCGTCGATACGGCAAACAGATAACTACGAAGCGCAGTTTTCATTGTTTATCCTCGTTGAGATGATCGGGCATCAGGAGAGCGATGCGGGATCGAAACGACATGGATGAATGGCGTTAAATTCAACAAATCAAAAAACTGAAGGGTGATGATACGCGACGCTGGCGGGATAACCGTGATGTCTGCCGGTAAAACGTCACAGCAAAGAGTCAGCTCCGTAAAGCTGCCGTTTGCGCCTTGCATCCCGGGCGCGAAGCCGTTCGGATCGCGGCGAAATCTTAAACCCGGCCTGTTGCCCGTCCGTTTTGTGATCCTGGCCGATGATTTGATCTCTCGCGGATTGACACTTTTTTCACCATGACTGACATTCACAGCGGAGGTCGCGCCAGGTTGCATACTGTTACCAGGCGCGGCTTGATCGCCCCGCCTCGCCGCTGACGCGATGGATTACTGCGCCGTGCCTTCCGCTTTCATTCTCTCGATCACGGCTTTGATGGCGGCATCCAGCTCGGCCTGATAAGCGGCTGGAATACGGGAGAACTCATAGGACACCAGCCGTTTCTCCGCATCGCTTTTTTTACGCGCGAACTGTTTGTTGTCGCTGAAATCACAAAGCTTTTCGGTTACGGCTTTTTTCACCGGCTTCGCTGCCTTCAGGCTGTTGCTGACGGTACGGAAAAAGCCCACGATTTTCATTTTGGTCAGAGGATCGTCCGCATCGGACAAAGCCTCCTTCCCGATTCGCTCGCGTACGCCTGCGACGATGTCATCAAGCCCGACGTTTTTCGTTTTCGCCTTATCGGCTATTTCCAGCAACAGCTGATAATCCGCGATCGCCAGATCGCTGACCGAAGGGAAAACGGCAATCATCTCGTCGGGGACGGCGGCGGCCTGAAAGGCACGAGTGATTTTCGCCGGAGAAATGCCTTCCGCTTTCGCGATCTCGGCCTGATTCATGCCGTTTGCGTACATAAGCTCAAGGCGTTTTCCCAGCTCACGCAGCGTATGTTCTTTGGCGGTCTGAATATCAACGGCCAGCTGGCGAGCGTCGGCCAGATCGAGGTTTTCTTTGGTCACCAATACTTCAAACGGCGTGCCGTTATAGAGGCAGGCTGCGCGACGGCGGGACCCATCCAGAATCTCAATGCGCCCGTTGACCTCACGTCCGATGGCGGGAAAAAACTGCTGCAATTTTATGGTGCGCGCAATATCGCTGACGGCTTCAGGCGTAAGCAATGACTGGTCGCGACCATTGACCGATGCGTTGATGTAAGTTTGCGCTTCAATGTCATCATGTAAAATTTTGGTCAGCACGAAACGGGCTTCTTTACCCGATTTAAGGACAAAGACGCGCGCACCTTCGCTCTCGCTGAGCATTTTGGAGAAATTGGAATTACCCAGCGTGCGGCCCATCTTTTTCATAACTTTGGTCATTTAATCCCCCTTACAAACTCAATCCTTTTAAACACCGCCTGGGTAAAACGTTCCGCTTCCCGTTTGGCGTTTTTAAGCGCTTCGGCGCTGCCCGGATAGGACTGCGGATCGGCGCTGACAATGGTATCGAAGGTCTCTCCGCATCGTTCAAAGCCATCGAGACGCGGCAGCGCCGCATCCAGAATGTAGGAGGTGAAGACGTCGCGAGCCAGCCCGTGCGTCATCTCATGATCGCGCTTGGTCGTCATTTTCGACATAAAACCGATGTTGCCTTTGATGCGCGGGTTAATCCCTTCTTCTTCCAGCTGCTCAAGCATTTCCGGCAGTCGGGTCAGGTATTTCAGGGTTGAATGGAAGTCGACCTGCGCCGGCGGTGTCGGCGTCAGCAGCAAATCGCTGGCGGCAATGGCGTTCAGCATGAAAGCATCGAGATGAGGGCCGGTATCCACGAAAATAAAATCGTAATCGTTACCTACGCGGTCAATGATATTGCGACGCAGCACTTCCGAAGGCAGGACGCCGGGCAGGTTCTCGCGAACCAGCTCGTTCCACTGGCTGGCGACGAAGCCGTCATCGATCGAAGCAGGAATGATATCAACGCCAGGAATAATGGTTGGCTGAATAATCTCTTTATGCAGCTGCTCCGCATCCAGATCGTTCAGCATCGCCTGCGCCGCCGTCTCCATGATTGAACCGATGCTGTTGGTATGATTCAGAAACATGGTGCTTGAAGCCTGAGGATCGAGATCGATGACCAGGTTGCGCAGATCATATTGCAGCAGGTCAGGATGAACCCGCAGACCATGAGCAAGGGTGACGGTGCTGACGGTCTTCGAGACGCCACCTTTCAGATTCACCACAAAGATGACGAAAGGCCCTTCGCCTTTGTGCAGGTCGCGGTATTTAGGCACCTTGCGATGAGCATAGATATCAACGACATCCTGTACGGTTAGCGCATAGTGACGGGTGTTGCCGGCATCCTTTTTGCCAAACTCGTGGCCGTTCGCCTCCATCTCTTCAATCGCCTGCTCAACCGCACGGCGGCTGAGCTTAGGCATATTCGCGACGGAGTTGCGTGTAAAGGTTTGATAGTAACGGTTAAGACCAAACTCGTGGCGCTTATCGATAATATCGTCACTCATACTGCGCAGCATCGCATTCGCCCTGCGAGCCGTTTCGTCTACGCCGCCATAATTGCTCTTCATCCCGCTCCTCCCTCCGGTCAACTTTCGCCAAGTGTACACAGACTTTTGCTACGTGCAACAATTTTCGTTTTTCATAAAAAAGTTGTACACCATAAAAATTGCTGCCGATTTAACGAGTTGGCGGAATAGCCCCAGGCAACGGGATCGCTTTACCGGAAAAGTTATCAGTCATATGCCGTTTTGCTGAATCGCTGGCGGAGAGGTTATCAGTCGTATGCAAAAGCAGGCGGTTTGTTCAAAACATGCGCGTTATATTGCAGAGGATGTGTTGATCAGTTGTTTTTATACGCATGTTCGGCTGGCGACAGGGAATTCTGGCTTAAAATAATTGCAAAAGTTATCGGTCGTATGCTGAGAGTTATTGTCTGTACGTTTGTCCGTTGCGGAACCAAACTCTGCTGCTGTTTTATCTCATGCAAAAGAAGTTATCAGTCATATGCTGAAAAGTTTTCGGTCATATGCTTCGAAAGCGCGCAGTTCCCTGCTCTGTCGCTAACCGGAGAGATGAAGACCAGACAAATCAGGTTATCGGTTGTATGCTACGATTATCAGTCATATGCAGATTTCAGGCTTGTCTGCGCCAGAAAACGCTTGCAGGCAGATCGACTAGCGTAGCCGCTTCAGCTTTTCCAGGGTTTTGGCTTGCACTTCACAAATTCAGTCGCGCTTGAAAGTCTGAAAAGTGCGGTTATGCCGGCAGGGGCGTTGAAGATTAAGCTCACCGGGTTTCCAGTCGTATGCCAGGCAGCCATCGCTGCTATGTTTCAGCCCAGATTCCATTTTCAGGTCAGGTCTGTTTTCTGCATCGCGCTTCTGATCAATCGTCTTCTATTTTTACTTTTTAATCAGCACGATATCTGGAAATTTTTGTCCGGAGCGCTCGAATTCAGCGTCAAAAAGGTTTCCGGTCGTATACAAACCTTGCTCTGACCTGTTTTGGATGGCGGCGAAGGTTATCAGTCGTATGCAGACAGCAGAAGCGAGGGCAGTGAAAGTTATCAGTTATATGCTAAAAAGCATAAAGAGGATGGAAGATCCGAGCGGGGATCCTTTTTTATTACAGTCGATATAAAAAAAGCCCGTTCATAACTCTTTGAACAGGCTGATGATTTTAAGGAAGTTAGCGCTCGTATGCTGTGGTGCGGTGCGGTTCTTCAGGCTAGTCTGAATCCAGACTGATCAATATCTTGGCAATCTCTTCTTCGGTAAAACCCGAATCCTTAAGCTTGCTGATTTTAGAAATCATTTGCTCATCAACAACCTGCGGTTCCGCGCTCTCATCGCTTTTAAACTTAAGCGTTTTATCAGGCACCAGGCTGGGGTTTCTCCTGGTAATATTAAAATAGACAGACCGGCCGCGTTTAAACTCACTGTATTCCAGATAATTAATCTCTTTAAGCTCTGAAAGCGCCTTACGCACAATGTGGTTCTGATAGGCGATACGCGACTTCAGCCTCAGCCGTTCGCGCAGACGTTTCATGGAAACCGGAGCCGGGTTCTTGGGCAGACTTTCTATGAAGGTATAAAGCGCCTGTGCAGACTCTTTACGGGGAAGATGATCAATGGCTTTAAGACGTAGATAAACCTTGTAATCCATCTGATAGAGATCGGAGAGCCTTGGATCGCCCTCGATTTCAACTTCGTTTTTGGTAAGACTGTAATGGGCGCTGTTTACCAGGCCGGTCGTCAGAGATCCTGTATCATTGCAAAACTGTATCGTCACGCCGCGCAGACGCATCAGCGATTCATCAATACGTCTCTTCATTTCTTTATTAGAACGCTTTGAATCGAAACCACAATTCTGTAAAAATTTTGTGAATGGAAGTTTCAGCTTTCCAACAAAACTGCCGTTGTCGTAGATGGAACGTATGATACCGAGCCAGACCCTGAAGTCAGTCGCCATATCAAGACGTTCAGAGCGGATGGAAATATCTTTGTACCCTTCCCTCTTAACCACGGCCAGATGATAAAGATCTTCAGTCGCGTCAACCGTTGATTTCACGGTATTAACCGAATTTTTAGATTTTGCATGATCGGTATTGGGAACAAAGAGGCCGAGACGCATAAGCGCGACAGGCTGGACGGTTGCATTTGCTGTGGGATTTAAGTGAACAACTTCGCCGGTATTTTTGTTCACCTCATCAGTCATGTTGTCTAAGTCACTGACTTTTTTGCTCATAAGCAAGATCCGTTTATCAACAGGTAAATTCGCCTCTGCATATAACCGATAACCTTATCAGCATATAAGCGGAAATCAAAGCGCATATGACTGATAACCCAAAGCATATCAGTAAAAACCACTTTGCATATGACTGAAAACTTTTTGCATACGAGCGATAACCCCGATCAGGGTTAAAGCCTGATGTGCCAAGGCCTGCGGAAGATCGGGGATCGTTTTGGGTTTTTAGGATCGATAAGGGATCGTATTGAGATCTTACTACTGGATCTATCCTGTGAATAATGTGGAAAACTCGCCGATAACTGCAGCGCAACGTAGCAATAATCTGCATACTTCTAAACTCACAGTGTTGGTCGCATATTCCCCGTACTGGCTGATAAAAAGATGCCTAACGCATCTGATAAATTGAAGTACAGACTCCTGAACAGATATTGACCTGAAGTGAGCATTCGTATAGAGCTAGATGAAAACCAATCCTGCTAATAAAGCGATTGGTATCGGATATCGAATCCAGACTTTCAGATTAAAATTCCCGGATCATATTCACATATAACTTTTTGTTAAATAAGTTTTTTTATAAAAAATTTCAGTTTGAAATTCCCGCCTCGATCTGTAGATAACGGAACTTTGCCATGTACCCGGTTAACGAAAAAAGATGGTGGCATAACGCAGTAGTCTATCAAATCTATCCACGCAGCTTTATGGATAGCAACGGCGACGGCATCGGCGATTTAGCAGGCATCATCAGCAAATTGAATTATCTGCAGACATTGGGGATAAACGTGATTTGGTTATCTCCGGTATTTCGCTCTCCTATGGAAGATAACGGCTACGATATCTCCGATTACGAAGATATCGCGCCCGAGTTTGGTACCCTGAATGAAATGGAGCAGTTGATTGCCGAAGCGGCACGCCGAAACATACGCATTTTGCTAGACCTGGTGGCTAACCATACTTCAAGTGAACATCCCTGGTTTATCGCAGCGAGAAAATACAAAGAGAATCCATACCGGGATTATTATGTATGGCGTCGCCCTGCCGATGACGAAGGACCGCCGAATAACTTTTGCTCCTGTTTTGGCGGTAGCGGCTGGGAATATGATATAGCTACAGGCGAGTATTATCTGCATCAGTTTTCCCGTCGGCAGCCCGATTTTAACTGGAAAAACCCTGCCGTAAGACAGGAAATTTATCAAAAGATGAACCGATGGCTGGATAAAGGCATCGGGGTTTCCGTATGGATGTCATTGATCTGATCGGAAAAAAGGTCGATAAACAGATCATGGTCAACGGGTCAATGCTTCATTCACTGCTACAGGAAATAAATCATGCTATTTTTGGCTGGCGTGACTTGGAGCGCGACGCCTGAAACCGCACGCCTTTGTTCCGATCCGGCGCGGGAAGAGCTGTCGATGGTTTTCCAGTTTGAACATATCACCCAGACCTGGGACGCTGAATACGGCAAATGGCGCAGCAAACCTTTTAACCTGATGGCTTTTAAAAAGGACATTAATAAATGGCAAAACGGACTGGCGAAAACCGGCTGGAATTCTCTGTTCTGGAGTAATCACGACTTGCCGCGGGCCGTTTCTAAATTTGGCGATCCGCATCGTTATCGAATTGAATCCGCCAAGTTGCTGGCTAACCTGCTGCACGGACTCAAGGGCACCCCCTACATCTATCAGGGGGAAGAGACAGGTATAACGAATATGCACTTCGATGGAATTGAAGCCTGTCGTAATATCGAAAGCCTTAACCACTATGAGCAGTATATTTCCACCGGCCTGTCGCCCGAAGAAATGATGGCTGGCATTTGCGCCAACGGTCGGGATAATGCCCGAACGCCTGTGCAGTGGAATGCGCAGCCGCACGCCAGTTTTACCTGTGGCGAACCCTGAATAGCGGTTAATCCCAATTATCTCAATATCAATGTGGAGCGTGCGCTGCGCGATCCCGATTCGCTTTTTTACCATTACCAACGTTTAATCCAGCTACGCAAAGAACACGATGTTCTGGTCTGGGGCGAATATCAAATGCTGCTGGCGGAACACCTGCAGGTTTTCTCTTATCAACGTTTTCTGCACGATTGTCGCCTGATTGTGATCGCCAATTTTTCCGGCGAGCCGGCAGAACTGACGCTTCCCGAGGGACTGCGACATGTGTCAGGCAAATGTCTGATTGCAAACTATGCGCTGCGTAACAGCCTGAAAGAAAAGCTGTCGCTGCATTCCCGGGAAGCCTTTATGCTGATGCCGGAACGTCTCTGAACAACGCAGGCTGTCGGGATAAAGCCGGATACAACCCCGATGGTGCCGCGATAACCTTTCTGTACCCTGATGCTGTTTCGTCTGATAAGGAAAAACATGAAGACAGATGTTGCTTACCCGCAGCAAAAGAAGTGGTGGAAAGAAGCCGTAGCCTATCAAATTTACCCGCGCAGCTTTATGGACAGTAACGGAGACGGTATTGGCGATCTGAACGGCATTACGCAAAAGCTCAACTACCTGCAGGAACTGGGCATCGACGTCATCTGGATCTGCCCGATGTATAAATCGCCGAATGACGATAACGGGTATGACATTAGTGACTATCAGGAGATCATGACAGAGTTCGGCACCATGGCCGATTTCGATCGTTTACTGCAGGAAGTGCATAAGCGCGGAATGCGCCTGATCATCGATCTGGTCATTAACCATACGTCAGATGAGCATCCCTGGTTTATCGAATCGCGCGCCTCAATAGAAAATCCTAAACGCGACTGGTACATCTGGCGGGAGGGTAAAAACGGTGCGGAGCCAAACAACTGGGAAAGTATTTTTAAAGGTTCGGCCTGGAAAAAAGATGCGCTGACCGGACAATATTTTCTGCATCTGTTCTCTGCCCGCCAGCCCGATCTCAACTGGGACAATCCACAGATGCGCAACGCCGTCTATGAAATGATGCGCTGGTGGCTGGACAAAGGCATCGACGGGTTTCGCATCGACGCTATCTGCCATATGAAAAAAGAACCGACCCTGGCGGATGTCCCTAATCCCCTGGGGTTACGCTACGCGCCCTCTTTCGTCAGTCATCTTAACTACGACGGTCTGTTTGACTATGTGGATGAGATCTGTCGGAAGGTTTTCAACCATTACGACATTATGACCGTCGGCGAGGTCAACGGGGCGGCGCCGGAAAAAGCTGAAGAGTGGGTTGGCGAACAGCGTGAGCGCCTGAATATGATTTTTCAGTTCGAACACGTCCGACTGTGGGAAACCACCAGTCCGGATAAGCTCGATCTCGACGCACTGAGAAAAATTTTTTCCCGCTGGCAAACCGCTCTGGAAAACCGGGGCTGGAACGCGCTGTATGTAGAAAATCACGATGTGCCGCGCGTGATCTCTAAATGGGGCGATACTGGCCGCTACTGGTGTGAAAGCGCCACCGCCATCGCCGCCATGTACTTTTTGATGCAGGGCACGCCCTTCATCTACCAGGGACAGGAGATTGGCATGACCAACACCCGCTTCGCCAGCCTCAACGATTTTAATGATGTCTCCGCGCATAATTATGCTGCAGAGCTGCGACAACAGGGCATGGCGGAAGCGGATATTCTCGCTTTTCTGAGCAGCATCGGGCGGGATAACTCCCGTACGCCGATGCAGTGGAATGACGGCGAATACGCAGGGTTCAGCAATGCGACGCCGTGGCTGAAAGTAAATCCAAACTACAAAGAGATTAATGTCGCGCGCCAACAGCAGGAGCCCGATTCAATCCTGAATTTCTATCGTGCGCTTATTCGTCTGCGCAAAAGCGAACCGACGCTGGTTTACGGTCGCTATCAATTGCTTATGGCGACACATCCGCAGATCTACGCCTATACCCGTACGCTGGATAAAGTACAGTTGCTGATCCTGTGCAATCTGAGCGGAGAAAAGAGTCTCTGCGACGCAGAGGTGATACCGGCCAAAGAGCAAATGCCGCTGCTGTCGAATTATGCCCTGGTCACGGAGCATCGGGTTTTACAGCCTTACGAGGCGCGGGTATACCGTGTTTCACTGTAAAGAATAAAAAGCGGGTCGGCAGGAAGAGTCTCGCCGGCCCGCTTTTTTATGAATAAATCGCTAATCGGTATGCACAAAAAAATTATGCGGCTGCCTCTGACAACAAGAGAGTATGTCGGGTTTTCAGAAAAAAAAGTCGAGAAGCAACTTCACGTTCAGCACCGCGATGATAAAGGCAATCGTTGCTGCGAGCGCGGTCAGCCAGCGTGGCGAAACCATCTCGCCCATTTTATTTTTATCTGCCGTAAACATCACCAGCGGAAAAACAGCAAAGGATAGCTGCAAACTGAGTATAACCTGCGTCAGGATCAATAGCTGCGCCGTGCCGCTGTCGCCGTAATATAAGGTTACGCCTGCTGCCGGAATGATAGCGATGGCGCGAGTGATAAGCCGTCGCAGCCAGGGGGCGAGGCGGATATGCAGAAATCCTTCCATCACAATTTGCCCGGCAAGCGTCGCCGTCACGGTAGAGTTAAGGCCGCAGCAGAGCAGGGCGACGCCAAACAGCAGCGGCGCAATCGCAAATCCCAGAATCGGCGAAAGCAGGCTGTGCGCTTCGCCCAGTTCCGCAATCTCCGTTTTTCCGCCAGCATGAAAAGTCGCTGCCGCCAGGATCAGAATCGATGCGTTAATCAGCAGGGCGAGCATCAGCGCAATAGTCGAGTCCAGGGTAGCGAACTTCAGCGCCTCCTGTTTTTCCGGCAGGCTGTTACCGTAAGCGCGAGTCTGTACAATCCCCGAGTGCAGATAAAGGTTATGCGGCATCACCGTCGCGCCGAGAATGCCGAGCGCCAGATAAAGCATATCCGGGTTTTTGATAATTTCCGTGGTGGGCGCAAAGCCGAGGATCACCGCATGCCAGTCCGGGTTGGCCATCGCGATTTGTACAGCGAAGCAGAGGGTAATAATGCCCAGCATGCCGATCACAAAGGCTTCCAGCCAGCGAAAGCCGAGCTTTTGCAGCCAGAGGATCAGAAAGACGTCCAGGGCGGTGATAACAATCCCCAGCTCCAGAGGAATGCTGAAAATTAAATTCAGACCGATGGCGGTTCCTACCACTTCCGCAATGTCGGTCGCAATAATGGCAATCTCAGCCAGCAGCCAGAGAAAAAAAGAAACAGGCCGGGAAAACGCATCGCGACAAGCGCTGGCCAGATCCCTGCCGGAGGCGATCGCCAGGCGAGCGCATAATGACTGCAACACAATCGCCATGATGTTCGAGACCAGCGCCACAATCAGCAGCGTATAGCCAAATTTCGATCCGCCTGCCAGCGATGTCGCCCAGTTGCCGGGATCCATATAGCCTACCGCGACCATATAGCCGGGGCCGAGAAACGCCAGCGCGCGCCTGAACGTTGATGCTTCTGCTTTAACAGGCACCGTGCGGTATACATCCAGCAGAGAAACGCCCTGCCGGTTTCGTAGCCAACCGTCGCTTCTGTGACTCATGATGTTTATGTCCGGAGAAATTTCGGGTTAAGGATGACTGGATCGCCGTAGCCTGTACCGATCCGGTAAAAGTCGCGCGCCTCGCAGCCTACAAGGTAGTTATAGCCTGGTTTATAGCAATTGCTATGTTCTATAGCCGTTGCTATTTAGCTGCGCGTTATCAACAACCTGCTGGCGTAACGGCGATATCGGCAGAGGCGGAGGGTATGGCTGGCCGGGAAAAATGACCGAAGAGGGCAGGGTGGAAGCGCGCCTGATTATCTTAATCGCTTGTATAAGCAGATGAATGAAGCTTGAATTGTTGGGCGATCTGAAGCAATTCCTGTAGTCCCGCCCGATCCGCCAACCGGCGACAGAGGTGCCGCCGATTAACGAAAAGTCGCCCGAACCGCATCACGGATCGCTTATATGCCAAAGGCGACGATTACCGACCCGTGCGGGCCTGATGCTCCGGCGAGTAACGCTCGCCCTGAACGCGCACGCTTTCCAGCGCGGTCGCGATGCGCTTAAGATCCTCACCATTCAGCGAAACTTCAGCTGCGCCGAGATTCTCCTCCAGGCGGTGAAGTTTCGTTGTCCCCGGAATCGGCGCAATCCATGGCTTCTGCGCCAGCAGCCACGCCAGCGCGATTTGAGCAGGCGTCGCATTCTTACTGGCGGCTATCTGATTCAGCAACGTCACCAGCTTCTGATTCGCTTCAATCGCTTCAGGCGAAAAACGCGGAACCTGGCTTCTGAAATCATCGCTGCTAAACACAGAACCCGACGCGATCGCCCCCGTCAGAAAACCTTTGCCCAGCGGGCTGAAGGGAACAAAGCCGATACCCAGCTCTTCCAATACGGGCAGGATCTCTTTTTCCGGCTCGCGCCACCAGAGCGAGTACTCGCTCTGTAAGGCCGCGACGGGCTGCACCGCGTGCGCCCGCCGAATCGTCTGCGCGCCCGCTTCGGAGAGGCCGAAATGTTTCACTTTGCCTTCTGAAATCAGATCGCCGACGGTGCCGGCCACTTCTTCAATCGGAACCTCCGGATCGACGCGATGCTGATAAAGCAGATCAATCACATCGGTTTTCAGGCGGCGCAGCGAACCTTCTACCGCTTCACGAATATGTTCCGGACGGCTGTTTAAGATTTGCTGTTTATTATCATCGCCAAAGGTAAAGCCGAATTTGGTGGCAATCACAACCTGGTCGCGGTAGGGCTTTAGCGCTTCACCCACCACTTCTTCGTTAAGATAGGGGCCGTACACTTCCGCCGTATCGAAAAAAGTGACGCCGCGATCGACCGCCGCCCGGATCAGTTCAATGGCCTGCTTCGTCTCTGTCGCAGGACCGTAGCCGTAGCTCAGGCCCATACAGCCCAGCCCAAGCATCGAGACTTCCAGCCCGGAACGGCCAAGTAAACGTTTTTGCATAAGAGAGCGCCCCATCGGTTAAGGAAAAAGTCCGACTGTCAAAGTCATTAGGGTTACCGATGCAGTATAAAGACCAAATCGTCAGCGATAATCCAGCCCGGACGGTATGAGGTTATGAATCTGACTCATTAACCGGGACTTTTTATCGTTGTTTTATGACGGCAAGGGGAAATATGACAGGGCAGGCCGCTCAGCCTTTATAGCGCAGCGCATCGATTAAGCGGGCAAACGCGGCGGTATGCTGCTTGCGGCTCGGATAGTAAAGATAATATCCCGGGAAAGGTTCGCTCCAGTTTTCCAGCACCTTTTCAAGCTTGCCGGCGGCAACCGCTTTTTCGGCGGCATCTTCAGGCACCAGAGCCAGACCGAAGCCGGAAATCGCGGCATCGATGCGCGAAGGTAGATTATTGAAGATCAGTTGTCCCTCGACTTTTACCTTCACTTCCCGGCCATGTTGTGAAAATTCCCAGGTGTAGACGCCGCCCATAGTCGGCAGACGCATATTGATGCAGTTATGATTTTGCAGATCGTGAGGCGTTTGCGGCTTCCCGTATTTTTCAAAATAGGCGGGCGAACCGACCACGACCATGCGCCAGTCCGGCCCGATACGCACCGCGATCATATCTTTCGCAACCTGCTCGCCTAAGCGGATCCCGGCGTCAAAACGGCTGCTGACGATATCCGTCAGGGTATTATCGATGGTTAACTCAATCCGCACGTCAGGATAAGCCGCCAGAAAGGGTTTCAGCAGCGGCCAGACGGTTGATTCCATCGCATGTTCGCCCGCCGTAATACGGATATTTCCGGCAATGGCGTCACGCATCTCCATCAGTGAAACCAGATCGTTTTCAATCTCGTCAAACTTTGGGCTGAGGTTATTGATCAGCAGCTCGCCGGCTTCGGTGGGCGCGACGCTGCGCGTGGTGCGGGTCAGCAATCTGATGCCCAGCCGTTCTTCCAGTCCGCGTATGGCATGGCTCAGCGCAGACTGCGAAACGCCAAGCTTTGCCGCCGCCCGGGTAAAGCTCCTCTCGCGGGCAATGACAATTAAATAATAGAGTTCGTTGAAATTATCTTTCAGCATTACGCTTCCTTTGTCATGGTTCGCCCGCCTGAAACGGCGTTGCTTCGTCTGAAATATATGCAAAAAAATCAACAATAGAGCGCTGCTGATCGGCCGCTTGTGACTGGCATCAACACTGTGGCACAAAAAAAGCCGGGCGATTAACATTTTGAAGCATTATTCATGAGTTTTGCTCATAGCGTTTTGCGGGATCGCCTGCCTAATAAAACCCGGTCCTGAGTGTTAACCTTTAACCGTCACATCCCCGGCGGGCTGTTCTACTCCCGCCTTGTTATTCATGCTAAAGCCGAGGTTTACGATGAAACTCCTTAAATTTGCCCTGGCGGCAATGATGAGCTTGACGGTTATCAACGCAGCGGTTGCTGCGGAGCATACAGAGGACACTTCAGGAAAACAAAAAATCGGCGTGATCAGCGTCGACGGCGCTTATTCACTGGATGGTTTAGCCGATAAGTTGTCTGATAAAGCAGATGAAGAAGGCGCATCGTCATTTAAAATTATCTCTACTACCGGCAACAATAAAATGCATGGCGTAGCGGAAATATATAAATGATTTTTTTCTGACCCGGGATCGTCGCTATTTACTGGTTGACTGGCACGAATATTTTTTCAGGCAGGATCGCGCTGAGTCCTGTTAATTTCTGAGTTCCTTTCTGCTGCCGCTATTCTGCGATGCATCCCGTTTTTGACCCTTTAATCGTATCCCGATGAGGTTATCTTTATGGAAAGGCATGAACATATCATCCATGAACTGTCTGAGTGGATAGGAAAGAATATCAACCGGCCGCTGCGGATTGAAGATGTCGCAGAAAGAGCGGGATATTCTAAATGGCATCTCCAGAGAATGTTTCACCGCGTCATGCACGTCAGTCTGGGAAATTATATTCGCAATAAAAAACTTTATTTAGCCGCACAGGATCTGATTGAGGGAAAGGATAGCGTTATTACCATCTCGGTAAAATATGGCTATGAATCACAGCAATCCTTTACCCGAACTTTTGTTAAAAAATACCGTGTGCCGCCGGCGACCTTTCGCCGTATTAATCGCCACACCTTTTATCCCTGCTCGGGATATATGCAGTAGCTGACTACGCTTAGCGTCAGCAGGAGAAAATAATAATGAGGAAAACAGCGGCCTTCAGGCCTCTGGCGTTGTCGTGCGCGTTTGGTTTTACCCTGGCGTTGACCGCCTGTGATGATAAATCCGCACAGGTGGCGGAAAAACAGCAAAGCCCGCAGGTGAAGGTTTTTACCGTGAAAACGGAATCTTTGCAGATCACTGCCGATTTGCCCGGCCGGACTGCCGCCTTCCGTATTGCGGAGGTGCGGCCGCAGGTTTCCGGCATCATCCTGAAACGCAGCTTCACTGAAGGCAGCGACGTAAAGGCCGGTCAACCGCTCTATCAGATCGATCCTGCGCCGTTTCGCGCGGCGTTCGCCCGGGCGCAGGCGGCCGTCGCGCAGGCGCAGGCGAATGCCCGCATCGCGCAGGCGACGCTTAAACGCTATCAGTCGCTGATCGCTACCCGCTACGTCAGCCAGCAGGATTACGATGAGGCCACTTCTACCGCTGAGCAGGCGCGTGCCACCGTCGAGTCGGCAAAAGCCGCGCTGGAAACGGCCCGGATCAACCTGGCCTGGAGTCGGGTGATATCGCCGATCAGCGGTCGCACCGGCCTTTCAACCGTGACGGAAGGCGCGCTGGTTCAGGAGGGGCAAAGCGACGCGCTGACCCGCGTCCAGCAACTCGATCCGATCTACGTTGACGTGACGCAGTCAGCCGACGCTTACCTGCGTCTGCAACAGGCATTCGCCGCCGGAGAGCTGAAGCAAAAAGCGGGCAAAGCTGAGGTGCAGGTTCTGTTGCAGGACGGCACGCATTATCCGTTCACCGGCGCCCTGGCCTTTTCTGACGTGACCGTCGATCACACCACCGGCGCCATTACCCTGCGCGCCATCGTGCCTAATCCTGAGCATAAGCTGCTACCGGGCATGTTCGTGCGCGCCCGTCTGGATGAGGGCGTGGATCCGCAGGCGATGCTCATCCCGCAGCAGGCCGTCACCCGCACGCCGCGCGGCGACGCCACCGCGCTGGTGGTCGGCAGCGACAATAAGGTTGAAACGCGCGCCATCCGGGTCACGCAGGCTGAAGGCGATAAGTGGCGGGTCTCCGCCGGGCTGCAGCCCGGCGAGCGCATTATCGTTTCCGGCCTTCAGCGCGCGCAGCCGGGCATGACCGTCTCGCCCTCGGAGATTTCCGCCGCGCCTTCCGCAACCGCGTCGTCGTCGACGCCTGCCCGACCTGAATCTTAATCACTGACAGGAATGCCTGCCCGATGTCGAAGTTTTTTATCAACCGGCCCATTTTCGCCTGGGTGCTGGCGATTATTATCATGCTGGCGGGAGCCATCGCCGTCTTCCGGCTGCCCGTCGCGCAATATCCGGATGTCGCCCCCACGGCGGTCTCCATTCGCGTCACCTATCCCGGCGCCGACGCCACCACGCTGCAAAATACCGTTACCCAGGTTATCGAGCAGAACATGAGCGGCCTCGACGGGCTGATGTATATGTCCTCGACCAGCGATTCATCCGGCACGCTGGAGCTTAAGCTCTCCTTTGAAAACGGCACCGATCCCGATATCGCTCAGGTTCAGGTGCAGAACAAACTCCAGCTGGCCACGCCGCTGTTGCCGCAGGAGGTGCAGCAGCAGGGCATTACGGTGCGCAAGTCCTCCAGCGTCTTCTTTCTGGTGCCCGCCTTTGTGGATGAAACCGGCCGCATGAGCATGGAAGATATCGCGGACTATGTCGGTTCGAATATCAAAGATCCGCTCAGCCGCATCAGCGGCGTCGGCGATACCACGCTGTTCGGCTCGCAGTACGCCATGCGCGTCTGGCTGGATCCGAACAAGCTCAACAACTACCAACTCACGCCGGTTGACGTGATAAATATGATCGAGACGCAGAACGCGCAGATTGCGGCCGGGCAGCTGGGCGGCGCGCCGCCGGTGCCGGGGCAGCAGCTAAACGCCTCGATCATCGCGCAGACGCGTCTGACGTCACCGGAGGAATTTGGCAACATCCTGCTGAAAGTGAACGGGGACGGCTCGCAGGTGCGTCTGCATGATGTGGCGCGCATCGAGCGCGGCGGGGAAAACTATAACTTTGTGGTCAAGGTCAACGGAAAACCGGCCTCGGCGCTGGGCATCCAACTGGCGAGCGGCGCCAACGCGCTGGATACGGCAAAGGCGATCCGGACGGAAATCGCGGAGCTGGCGCCTTTTTTCCCGCCGGGGCTGAAAGTGGTCTATCCCTACGACACCACGCCCTTTATCAACATCTCTATTCATGAGGTGGTGAAAACCCTGGCGGAAGCCATCATCCTGGTCTTTCTGGTGATGTACCTGTTTCTGCAAAGCTTCCGGGCCACCCTGATCCCGACCATCGCCGTGCCGGTGGTGCTGCTGGGAACCTTCGGCATTCTCAGCGCGTTCGGCTATTCCATCAACACCCTGACCATGTTCGGCATGGTGCTGGCGATCGGGCTGCTGGTGGACGACGCCATCGTGGTGGTGGAAAACGTCGAGCGCGTCATGGCGGAAGAAGGACTGAAACCCAAAGCGGCGACCCGCAAATCAATGGAGCAGATCCAAGGGGCGCTGGTCGGCATTGCGCTGGTGCTGTCCGCCGTTTTCGTGCCGATGGCGTTTTTCGGCGGCAGTACCGGCGTGATCTACCGCCAGTTCTCCATTACCATCGTCTCCGCCATGGCGATCTCTGTTCTGGTGGCGCTGATTCTCACTCCGGCGCTGTGCGTCACCATCCTGAAACCGGTAAAACCCGGCCAGCACGGCAGCCAGCGCGGATTTTTCGGCTGGTTCAACCGGAAATTCGATCAGAGTTCGCATCATTACACTGCGGTGGTGGCGCGCATGCTGAACGGCACCGGCCGTTATCTGCTGATTTACGGCCTTATTGTGGCGGGAATGGCCGTGCTGTTTATGCAGCTGCCGACCTCGTTCCTGCCGGGCGAGGATCAGGGCGTGCTGGCGACTCAGGCGATTTTGCCTGCCGGCGCGACGCAGGAGCGCACCCAGAAGGTGCTCGATCAAATCAACGATTACTACCTCAGCGATGAAAAGCAGAATGTCGCCAATGTGCTGACCGTAAACGGCTTTGGCTTTGCGGGACGCGGACAGAACGTCGGTATCGCGTTTATCGGGTTAAAAGACTGGGAGGAGCGACCGGGACTGGCTGACAAAGTCGATGCTATTGTCAGCCGCGCTTCGCAGGCATTTTCGCATATCATCGACGGTCAGGTGGTGGCGTTTAACCTGCCGCCTATCATCGCGCTGGGCAATGCGACCGGCTTTGACTTCGAGCTGATTGACCGGGCGGGGCGGGGCCATGAAAAACTCATCGAAGCCAGAAACAAACTGCTCGATCTGGCGCGCCAGCACCCGGATGTGCTGACCGCCGTACGTCCCAACGGCATGGAGGATAATCCGCAATACAAAATTAACATCGATCAGGAGAAGGCGACCGCGCTTGGCGTCTCGCTGGATGATATCAACACTACGCTGAGCGCCGCCTGGGGCGGCAGCTACGTTAACGATTTCGTCGATCATGGTCGGGTGAAAAAAGTCTATGTCATGAGCGATGCGCCATACCGCATGATGCCGCAGGATCTGGATAACTGGTTCGTACGCGCGGACAACGGCAAGATGGTGCCTTTCGCCAGCTTCTCCACGGCGCAGTGGACTTATGGCTCGCCCCGGCTGGAGCGCTACAACGGCCTCGCCTCGGTGGAGATCCTCGGGCAGCCTGCGCCGGGTAAAAGCTCCGGCGAAGCCATGGCGCTGATGGAGCAGCTTGCGGCGCAGCTTCCCGAGGGGATCGGCTATGACTGGACCGGCATGTCTTATCAGGAACGCATGACCGGCGACCAGGCGCCTGCGCTCTATGCGCTCTCTCTGATTGTGGTGTTTCTCTGCCTGGCGGCGCTTTATGAAAGTTGGTCCGTGCCGTTCTCTGTGATGCTGGTGGTGCCGCTGGGCGTCCTGGGGGCGCTGGTCGCCACCACGCTGCGCGGGCTGAACAATGATGTTTACTTCGTGGTGGGGTTGCTGACCACCATCGGCCTGTCGGCGAAGAATGCCATTCTCATCGTGGAATTCGCCAAAGACCAAATTGAGCTGGAAGGGAAGGGGATTATCGAAGCGACGCTGGATGCGGCGCGGATGCGTCTGCGCCCCATCCTGATGACGTCGCTGGCGTTTATCCTTGGCGTGCTGCCGCTGGCGATTGGCACCGGCGCCGGGTCGGGCGCGCAGAACGCGGTAGGCACCGGCGTGATCGGCGGAATGGTCGCGGCGACGCTGCTGGCTATTTTCTTTGTACCGGTCTTTTTTGTGGTGGTGCGTCGTCGCTTCGGCGGGAAAAAGGCGGAGGATGATGAGGACGAGGAACAACTCGCGCTGACCGTTCCGCCTGCTGAAAGGTAGTCAAACGGCGCCTGGCCTGCCGAGCTATGGCGCACTGTAAATTCTGTCGCCCGGCGTGTCGCATCGAACCATTAATGTTTCGCGGCTTAATATGTCATGCCGGATGCGAAAGAAAAGCAAAAAGCGCACATCAGAAACTGAAAAGCGCCGGGCTTTTATCCATGATAAAAGCCGCAAGGAAGAGCCCGATCGGGTTATGATGGCAATCTGTAAAGACTTTACGAGGGTAATGATATGCCGCACGTTGATATTAAATATTTTCCACGAAACCTCTCTGACGAGCAGCTAAAGGCTATTTCAGACGACATATGCGACGTACTTAAAAAACACTTGGGCGCATCAGAAGATTCACTTTCCGTCGCCTTAAATGAAGTCGCGCCGGATCGCTGGAAAGCCGACGTTTACGATCCGGTGATTAAGCCCGGCCTTACAAAGCTGGTTAAAAAGCCTGGCTATCAATATTGAGTTCACAAAATTACGTTTGATCCGCAACGACCCGCGCGCTTTTGGCGCGGGTACTTTAGCGTCCAGGCTTGCTGGCTCGACCTGATTCCTGCGCGTTTATTTAACCGGGGATTTGCTGTAAAGCGAGGGGATTTTCTACGCGGCGGCGGGCTTTAATAACGTCGCGCGTCATAAATGCTGGCATGCGGCGTTATTATTAAAGCCTGTGAGTTAAATTCAGCCGCCCGAGGCGGCTGTGAGATCAGTCCGGAATTTCCGAAACGGATTTAACATCGGTTTTATTGATTTGCAGTTTTACACCGTTAGCATCGGTATAACCCATTAATCCCGCGTCTGTCTCAGTCGGCTTTCCGTCGCTGACGATAGTGCGACCATCATTGGTATGAATAGCATAACTGGTGCGTGTACAACCAGTCAGCGCAGCCATGCCTAGTAAAGCGACCAGAGGTAATAACATACTTTTTTTCATACCTTACTCCTTTGAGGTTTAAAGATTCAGTTCACTCATATTTTTAATCTGACTGCGATTAATCTGTTCTGTTAAACCCGTCTGAGCGTCTGTATAAGAAATAAGACCTGTTTCTTCGTCGATCTGCGGCTTACCGTCAGTAATGATAGAGCGTCCATCGTTTGTCGTCATAACCTGATTGGAAGAACAGCCTGTAAGGGCCGTTACGCCAGTCATAAGCATTAGTGCAATAACCGGAAGCATTTTCTTTTTCATCGGCGACCTTTTCCCTGTAAGTTAAGCTGATAAGTAAATAGCATAGACGCAACCGGAAAATTTTCAGGAAATAAAATCGGGATCGACAGAAACCAATATTTCAGAAAAAGCAAAAATACATTTTTAAAAGAGCATTAAAAGCAAAATTTCACTTTTATCCAGCAGGCAGACGCGACGCCTGCTAAAACCTGATAAGGAAATGAAATGGCTAAACTAAGATGCACGCTTTTACTCGCCTTGTTGCCGGCTACCGCGATGGCCGCGCCGGTCTTTACCCTCGAATCGCCTGATTTCGCAGATAACGGCGTTCTGGCTGCGAAATTTGCCGGCAACGCGAAACAAAATCCGGGCTGTACCGGCGAAAATATCTCTCCCGCGCTCCGCTGGAGCCATGCCCCAGCCGGCACCAAAAGCTTCGCGTTGCTTATCGTCGATCCGGTAGGCGGTAAGGGATTGGGCGTTACCCATATGGTGGCCTATAACATATCGGCTGAGAAAACCGCATACGCCCAGGGCGAGCTGTCGGAAAGCAAAAATTACACCGGTGGGAAAAATACGCCGGGCACCGACAGTTATTTTGGTCCCTGCCCGCCAGCAGGCAGCGGCCTGCATCACTATAACTTCGTGCTGATCGCCACCGATCTCGCGCCGACCGCGCTGACTCCGGGCCTCTCCCACGCTGAGCTGCTTGATAAACTTAAAGGGCACAATCTGGGCGCCGCCAGTACCGTCGCCCGATACGGTAATGAGTAGTTTCCAGCAGGGAAGCAGCCCATCATCTGACGGGCTGCGTCTCGTCAGGGGATCAGCTTACTGCCGCGCATGGCGTCCAAATGCGCGATAAGCACCTCGTCGGAACGCGCAACCATGGCGTTAAATCCTTCCCGGCGCGCTTTGGTTACGTCGAAAATCGCATCTTTTTCTACATGAAAGATAAAGTCGCCAAAGCCGCCCAGCGCCAGCTTGTCGATCTCTTTCTCCTTCAGCTGCGCCTTTTCTGCGATTGATGTCCAGAGCGGCTTAAGCGCGCTGAGACGTTCGTCAAGCGAGACAGGCTGCGCCTCGCCCACAGGTACGCCAAACCAGTCAGCCAGTTTTGGCCAGACGTGACACCAGCGAAACACGTCGCCGTTAGTGATATTGAACGCGCCGAATTTTTCATTTTCGGCCGCCCAGATAGCGCTTTGACCCAGGATACGGCTGTCGGTAATGTTAACCAGCATATTGCGGTAAGCCTCATCCGGGCCGGGAAAGTGCAGGGCGGTGCCGGTCTCGCGGCAGATCGTGCCGTAGACGCCGATCAGATTGCCGAGGTTCATCGGCGAGCCAAACGAGTGGCCGATGACGATATCCGGGCGCAGCGCGGTCCAGCCGATGCCTTCATCGCCAATTTTTCTCGCATAGTCCTCGTGCCGGAAATAGAGGTTTGGCGGAAAATGTCGGCTGTCTTCTTCCCGCGCCGGCGTACGGTAAACGCCCAGATGCGCGCCGTATACCTTTCCACCCTGAATAAAGATTATATGTTTCAGCGCGGAAGCGGAGGATCGAACCGCGGCAATCAGGTTTTCGAACATTAAGGCATTGATGTCAGCCTCCACGCCCGGGTCGGGATCCTGGCGCAGGGCGGCGTAAAAGATATGGGTGACGGACGCAAAGGCGTCGCGATGTTTGCTGAGGTCGTCCGCAGAGGTCAGGTCTGCGCTGAGATGAGGCGACGCGTGCGGGCTGCGCGGCGAACGTCCGAGCGTGGTGATTTGCCAGCCCGCCTGATGAAAAGCGTCATGCGCGGCGAAGCCGACTACGCCGGTAGCGCCGACCAGCAGTACATGCTTATTGTTCATACATTTCTCCGTCCGGTTGCCGGTAAAGTAAATAATCTTAGAAGCCAGCGCTGCCTTTATCGAAAATTCGCTTATTTACCTGACTGGCTGATGTTTCTGCTTTCGGCAGAAACGGGCTAGCAGGGTTAACTTTCCCAGCCGTTCTGGCCCTTCTTCGCTGAAATAAGAAGGTGCCAATAATTGGCATCCTGCAAGAAGCGTGCGGTTATCCGTTGCGTGGTAAACACCAGAATCGAAACGTAAAATTTAGCCTCATCTCTCCCTTTCGAAATTAGTCCTTCATTTTCAAGTAATTAAACTTTTTCATGACAGCTTTATTTGTCGGGCGATTTTTTTGTGTGAGCAAAAGCACAAATCCGTCGCCTGTGCATTGCTGAGTTGAGCAGGACAGGAGTAGGGTTCATTCAGGTTGAACATAGTTGTACATAGACAACCATGCCTGACATTGATCACGTTGTATTAGGTAACGCGTTAAAACTGGAAGGACAGAGGTAGACGATGCCATTGAACACATCCCTTGATAGCGAACTCATTCATCTGCGCCTGGCGCGACAGGATCGCAATGCGTTGTTCAGCAAAATCGCTGGCGAACTGCTTGCTAAAGGCATTGTTGAAGAGAGTTACCCTGAGGCGCTGATCCTGCGTGAACAGGACCATCCGACCGCCATGCAGCTGGAAACCATGGGCGTCGCGATCCCTCATGTTGACATTGAACATGTTCGTGAAGAGCGGCTTGTCGTCGTGACATGCCCCGAAGGCATTGAGTTCAATCAGGCGGAAGATCCCGATCTGACCATGGACGTGAATGTGATTTTTTTCCTTCTGCTGAAGGAAAAAGATGCCCACCTCGAATTTTTGATGAAGTTGATTTCTCTGTTTCAGAAGACCAATGAGATGAATGCGCTGCTTAACGCTACCTCAACTGAGGAAGTGATGAGGATTCTGGCGACGCATCTCGACTGAACAACTGTACCCCAGTGCTTTGCCATCCCGATTACCCATAACGGAGTCTGAAATGAATAAAAAAATTATTTTCGCCTGTACTAGCGGTATCGCCACTTCTGCAGTAGCAACCGAGAAAGTCGTTAACTACTGCAAAGAGCAGGGGATCAACGTTGAGCCGATTCAGTCCAACATCGGCACTATCGCCTCTCAGGATGGCATGGCCGATCTGATCATTGTTACTTCCGCCGTTAAAACCACGCTGCAAACGCCGGTGCTGAACGGCCTGCCATTGCTGACCGGTTTCGGTGAAGAGGATCTCCTCGAGAAAATCGTCTCTATCCTGAAAAAATAACAGAGGACAGGCAGATGCTTGAAACACTCTATGGCGGAATTCAGTATTTGCTGGGGCTCGGCCCCACCATCATGTTGCCTATCATCATCTTTATCATGGGGTTGTGTCTGGGTGCAGGATTTAATAAATCTTTGCGTTCCGCGCTGACCATCGGCATGGGCTTTATCGGTATTTTCCTGGTCTTCGGATTACTGCTGGATAACCTCGGGCCCGCCGCGAAAGATATGGTTAAGCACACCGGGATTAACCTGCCGGTTGTGGATTTGGGATGGACGCCGCTGGCGGCAATCGCCTGGGCTTCTCAGGTCGCGCCCTTTGTGGTTCCGCTCACCATCGGCATCAATGTGCTGATGCTGACGCTTAAATGGACGCGTACCGTGAACATTGATGTCTGGAACTTCTGGCATTTTTCTATGGTCGGCGCGATGGTCTATAACGTCACGGGCAGCTTTCTGTTTGGTCTGCTGATCGCCGGCGTCACTTCGATTATTACGCTACTGCTGGCCGACTGGTGCGCGCCGATGATCCAGAAATACTTCAACCTGCCGGGAATTTCATTGCCGACCCTCTCTTCGGCGATTTTCTTCCCGTTCGGTTTGCTCGGCAACCTGCTGCTGGACAAAATTCCGGGGATTAACAAGCTGAATGCTGACGCGGACGCCATTCAAAAACGTTTTGGCATCTTTGGCGAGCCGATGATGCTGGGCGTTATTCTCGGAGCGGGGATTGGTCTTCTGGCGCGCTACGACTTTAAAGGCGTACTGACGCTGGCGATGAGTCTAGGCGCCGTGATGCTGATTATGCCGCGCATGGTTAAGCTGTTGATGGAAGGCTTGCTGCCGCTCTCTGACGCGGTCAAAAAGTTCCTGCGCAAGAAGTACCCGGATCGCGACGATCTCTATATCGGTCTGGACATCGCCGTCGCCGTAGGGCATCCCTCTGTGCTCTCTACTGCGCTGCTGCTGATTCCGGTCGGTGTGCTGCTGGCTGTGATTCTGCCGGGCAACCGACTGCTACCGCTGGGCGATCTGGCCAATATCTGGGTGCCGATCTCTATGGTAGTGCTGGCATGTCGCGGCAATATCGCGCGAGCCTTTATCCTTGGCATTCCACTGCTGACAGTCAATCTGTATGTTGCTTCCGCCGCCGCGCCGATTCTGACTGCCGTCGCGAAAAGTATTCATTTCCCGATCAATACCGACAGCGAAATTTCCAGCCTGCTCGACGGCGGCAATCCATTCCGCTTCTGGATGGTGAAAATCTTTGAAGGGAATTTGATCGCCCTGGCGCTGATTCCGATTATTTTCGTCACTTGTTTGCTGCTTTACCGCATGACTTCCAGACAGTTGAAACGGGAAGAGTCAGAAGAAAATAGCGCCGCGCAGGTTATTGTTTCTAAATGATGTAATAAGAGACGTTTAAAGGGAAAGGCTGAGACATATTTCCCTTCATTTCTGATAAATGACGTTATTCCCTTGCAGAGGGGAGAGACATGTACGCAATTGGCATTGATGTAGGGACTACAAACTGCAAGGTCTGTTTATATCGAATCGCAGATTTCGCATTGATGAAAAAGCACAGTTTTATTACGCCAAAAAAGCTGACGGAATATGGAAGCGATTTTGAGATTACTGAACTGTGGAAAGGCATTATCGTAGGTCTGAACAGCGTAGCCGACTCGGTTAGCGATCCAGAAAATATCGCCACTATTTCCGTCGCCAGCGTAGGCGAAGCGGGCGTTCTGCTGGATGCGGACGATATTATTATCGGCCCGGTAATGACGTGGTACGACACCCGTACGCAGCCGCAGTCGGAGCGCGTTATCAGCCGTATCGGCGAGAGCCGTCTGTATGACATTACCGGGATTCCCGCGCATAGCAATTACAGCCTGAACAAAATTCTTTGGCTGACGGAACATGCTGATGACACAAGGCCGGCAAGCTGGCTCTGCCTGGCGGAATATATCGCGTTTCGCCTGTGCGGCGTAAAACGCGCGGAGTACTCGCTTGCCTCTCGTACGCTGGCTTTCGATATTACGCAAAACGGGTGGTCGGAAGAAATTTGTTCCGCCATGGATATCCCCGTTAGCCTGTTTAGCCCGCTGGTGGCCGCCGGCGAGCCTACAGGAACGCTGCTTGCAGAATTAAGCGCCGCGACCGGCATTCCCCGTTGCGCAAAGATTTCTGTCGCCGGGCACGATCATATGGTTGGTTCGGTGGCCGTCGGTATTACGCAGGAAGATCAGATACTCAATTCGACGGGTACCACGGAAGGTCTGCTGGTGGTGCGTAACAAGCCGTCGGCGACAGAGTCGTATTACCATTCCCGGGTCTCTAATGGGCATCATGTACTGCGCGACGCCTGGACGCTTTATGCCTCGCTTCCCTCAGCGGGTTACGCCATTGAGTGGTTCTGCAAGCTGTTCAACCTGAAACCGGCTGATTTTAACTGCATGACGCACTGGTTGATGAATAAGGGCGCGGCGGAAATGCCGTCGGACAGCTTTCTGATCCCACATCTGCGGGGCAGCGGGCCGCCGCGAAGAACCATCTATGCGAGAGGACTGGTTTACGGCGTAAAAGATCAAACCGATGCGGAAGAGTTCCTGAAGGCGGTGTTTCAGGGGCTCTGTTATGAGCTCAGACACCTGCTGGAAACCTATGAGTCGCTGACGGGCAGCCACTGGACGTCGGTGATGGTGATTGGCGCAGCCTGTCAAAACCCGTACTGGCTGCAGTTGAAATCGACCATCCTGAATCGCGAGATTGTCGCCTGCGGCATCCCTGAAGCCGTCAGCCGCGGCGCGGCGCTGCTCGGGGCGCGGGGCGCGGGTTTCGAGCCGCAAAACTGCAGCCTGCCCGAGAATGCTTTTACTCGCTATCAGCCAGACGAAAAGTCGGCGCAGCGATTCAGCGTCGTCTACGAGCAGATATACAAACATCTCTACGAAACAAAAATTCAAATCGAAAATCAGATGAGCAGGACACCACTATGAAAGCCAGCGTTTATTACGGTAAGAACGATATCCGTTATGAAGATCTGCCCGTTCCCGAGATTGAGGAGGGCGACATTCTGGTAAAAATGAAAAGCTGCGGCTTATGCGGGACCGATATCCATAAAGCGCAGCACCAGACCGTTACCGGTCCGGTGGTGCTGGGCCATGAAGTGGCGGCGGAAGTGGTGAAAGTCGGTAAGCGCGTTACCCGTTTCCGTCCGGGCGATCGCGTGGTGACCGCCATCCATGTGCCGTGTTTTAGCTGCCACTACTGCGATCGCGGGCATTTTACCCTGTGCGAACAGTTCAAGCCGACCCATATCGAGCCGGGCGGTTTTGCCGAATATATCCGCCTGCCGGAACTGCATGTCAAACATCTGACACACAAAATTCCTGAGGGGGTCTCCTGGGAAAAAGCCGTCATGGTGGAACCGATCGGGTGCTGCCTGCATGGCCTGAAGCGGGCGGCGATTACCCCGGGCTGCAGCGTTCTGGTGATGGGCTCAGGCACGATCGGCCTGCTCAGCGCCCAGCTTTCCGCCATGATGGGCGCGTCCAACGTCATCGTTTCCGATCTCTCGCCTTTTAAGCTGAACCTTGCGCTTCAGCTGGGAATCGACCATGCGATCAATCCGGCTCAGGAAAACCTGGAAGCGCGCATTAGCGATATTACCGAAGGGTTTGGGGTTGATGTGGTGGTCATTGCAGCGGGCGTATCTTCGCTTCTGCCGCAAGCCATTAACCTGCTGCGACGCGGAGGACGCGTCGTCGTCTTCTCTCCTTTTGACCATAACAATATGGTCAGCATCGATGCGGCGCATTTCTTCCGTGATGAGATCTCCGTAATCGGCACCTATTCGCTCTCCTCCTATGAGATGCCGGAGGCGGTCGAAATCATCCGTAAAAACCGTATTAACGTGGGTGAGATGATCACCCATACCTGGCCGCTGTCGCAGCTGGGCGAGGCCATTGAATATGCTTCAAATCCGCAAAACGACGTGTTGAAAGTCATTATGCAAATGGGCGAGTAACAGAAAATGCAGGCCTCGCTTTTTTACGTTATCCCTTTATCCGCCGCCGCGTCTCATCGCTCAGCGGGCAAGGATTTGTGAAGCAGATCGTTTGTGAATACCGGGAAATCAGGTTATGTTCGGGCGACACTTGTGCATAGTCGTACATAGACGATCTTAACAACAGAGGGAGCGTGAAATGAACACCGTTTTGAAAGATTCTGAAGTGCCGCTTTATCTTCAGGTCTCAGAGTGGATTCGCGAAAACATTTATAAGGGAGACCTGACTACCGGCGATCGCGTGCCGTCTGAAAACCAGATTATGGAGATGCTGGGCGTCAGCCGCGGCACGGTTAAAAAAGCGGTCACGCTGCTGGTCAATGAAGGTCTGTTGGTTCAGGTGCAGGGGAAAGGCACCTTCGTCAAAAGCGAGAATATTTCGTACTCCCTTGGCGAAGGCTTGCTCTCTTTCGCCGAGTCGCTGGAAAGCCAGCACCTGCGCTTTGAAACCGCGGTGATCACCTCCCGCCTGGAGACGGCGTCAAAACTGGTGGCGTCGAAGCTGGGCATTCAGGTCGGCGCGCCCATTCTCTATCTGGAACGTGTGCGTAGCGTTGAAGGCGAAAAAGTCATGCTGATTGAAAACCGCATTAACGTCGCTCACTGCCCGGGGATCGCAGAGGTGGATTTCAGCAAGAACAACCTGTTCCCGACCATTGAACAGCTATCAGGAAAAAAGATCAGTTTTTCTGAAAGCCGCTACGCCGCAAAAATCATCGGCGCTGAGCGGGGGCACTACCTGGAAGTTAATGAAGACGCGCCTGTTCTTCATCTGGAGCAACTGGTGTTTTTCCAGCAGGACATGCCTGTTGAATTCGGTAATGTCTGGCTGAAATCGGATAAATATTATTTGGGTACAGTACTTCAACGAAGAGAGAGGTAAAACTCATGCCATTAGTAAACGGTAATATTCTGCTGGACCGCATCCAGGAAAAAGGCGTGCTGGCCGGCGCGTTCAACACCACCAACCTGGAAACCACTATTTCCATTCTTGACGCTATCGAGCGTTCGGGCCTGCCGAACTTTATTCAGATCGCGCCGACTAACGCCAAACTCTCCGGCTACGATTACATCTATGAGATTGTCAGAAAGCGCGCAGCCACGATGGACGTTCCGGTCAGTCTGCATCTTGATCACGGTAAGGAACTGGATGATGTGAAAAAAGCGGTGCGGGCAGGGTTCACGTCGGTAATGATCGATGGCGCCGAATTGCCGTTTGAAGAGAATATCGCCTTTACGAAAGCAGCAGTCGATTTTTGTAAATCCTTCGGCGTGCCGGTTGAAGCTGAACTGGGAGCCATCCTCGGTAAAGAGGACGACCATGTCAGCGAAGCTGATTGTAAAACCGATCCCAAACAGGTTTTGCGCTTTGTGCAGGAGACCGGCTGCAGCATGCTTGCCGTCTCCGTCGGCAATGTTCACGGCCTGGAAGATATTCCACGTATCGATATTCCTCTGCTGAAAGAAATTGCCGGCCTTTGTCCGATTCCGTTGGTTATCCACGGCGGTTCAGGAATTGACGCAGAAATTATTCGCAGCTTCGTCAAATACAACGTGGTGAAAGTGAATATTGCCAGCGATTTACGCAAAGCCTTTATTACATCGGTGGGAAAAGCGTGGACGGAAAATAACAATGAGGCCAATCTGGCGCGCGTGATGACCCGCGCTAAAGCCGCCGTGGAGGCGGATGTTTTCAGTAAAATCCAGATGATGAACCGCGCTTCCTGATAATTTAAAAAATTATTTACCTGCAAACAGGATAAAAAAATGATCCGCGAAAATATACGTGTTGTGAACAGCACGGGCCTCCACGCGCGCCCTGCAACGACGCTGGTGAAAGCAGTTAAAAAATATGAATCCTCTGTTACGCTGGTTAATGGTGAAAAGCGCGTCGTTATAAAAGGATTAATGAGCGTATTAGGCGCAGGCGTAAAAGGACACTCCAATATTGAAATTATCTGCGAAGGCGTTGACGAACAGGATGCCATGAGTGAATTAAAAGGATTATTCGCCAGCGGATTCGGCGAAAAAGAATAATCTTTTTCCTGATTAATATTTTTAATTGAAGCGACAGCTCCAGGACGCTGCACGTCCGAATAAAGGGGAACCGCCTGTGAATCAAAAAATCTGTCGAAAGATTTTGCTGACGAATGATGACGGCATCGATGCGCCGGGAATTAACATTCTGGAACGCATCGCCGCTAGCCTTGCCGATGAAGTCTGGACCGTCGCGCCGGCAACAGATAAAAGCGGGGTGGCGAATTCGGTCAGCCTGCGGGAACCGGTGCGTGTGGAGCCGCGCGGCCTGCGCCGTTATGCAGTACACGGCACGCCCGCAGACTGCGTTGCGCTTGCCATCAGGCATCTGATGAAAAACGATCTCCCGGACGTGCTGCTCTCAGGTGTGAATAATGGTTCGAACATCGGGTTTGAAACGGTGCTGTCCGGTACGGTTGGCGCGGCGATGACCGGCGTGCTTCTCGGTATTCCTTCAGTAGCTTTGAGTCAGGATAGATGGCAGGACGCTCAACCTGACTGGCGTATCGCGGAAAAATTCTGTCAGCCAGTGTTGAGCCATCTGCTGCGCGACGGACTTTCGACAGAGTACTGCCTGAACGTCAATTTCCCTAATGTGCCGGAAGAGGCGATCCGGGGCATCTGCGTCAGCCGCCAGGGCATCGGCAAGGTGAAAGGGTTGTTTGTTACGCCAACGACAGATCCGCATGGTGAAAATTATTTCTGGATACGCGTGGAGCACGGCATTACCGATTTACCTGAGCAGAGCGAAGTTGCGGCTGTAGCTGGCGGTTATATCTCAGTTACGCCGTTGACCTTCGAAAGAACCTACCGGGACGCATGGGATAACCTGGCGGAACGGTTAAACCGCTTTTCTCTGTCCTCGATGCGATGACGTTTGCCGCCTGACGGGCGGCTTTTTCCCGCTAAGCGATTGTCTGGTTAAGACATGATGCATTTCTTTCCGTATACGGTAAGGAGCAAGCCATGAAAGCTTTAAACCTCTATGAAAAGCAGGATGTCCGTTATGAGGACGTTGTCATGCCTGAAATCGCGCTGGCTGACGATGTCATTATCAAAGTGGTAACGGCGGGTATTTGCGGGTCAGACATTTCACGCTTCGGCAAAATCGGGTCGTACAATCCCGGCCTCACCTGGGGACATGAATTTTCCGGCATCGTTACCGAATGCGGTGCAGCCGTTTCCGCGGTGAAGAGAGGCGACAGAGTAGTCGCCTGTCCCTGTTTTCCCTGTCACGAATGTGAATTTTGCCGCAAGGGAAGCTTGTCTAAATGCGCAAACCTGGAAGTACTGGGCGGACACAAAAAAGGCGCGTTTGCCGAATATATAAAAGTACCGGCAGAGAACGTCGTCAAACTTCCTGATGATATGGATTTCGATCTGGCCAGCTTTGTTGAACCTTCCTGTGTGGTGGTTCACGGATTTAATCAGATAACGATCAAACCGGGATTCGGTGTGGCGATAGTGGGTTGCGGCACAATAGGGCTGCTGGCCTTACAGTGGGCGAAAGCGTACGGAGCCAGTAAGGTTTACGCATTTGATACGGATCGGCGAAAACTGGCAATGGCGAAACAAACCGGGGCGGATCTTGTTTTTGATGTTACGGAGGAAAATTATTTCCAGGATTATATGGCTGCCACCGATCACGGCGGCGCGGAGGTGGTGGTGGAATCCTCCGGAAACGCGGCCGGGATCGCCAGCTCTTTGTCTCTGGCGATGAAGGGAGGAACGGTTCTGCTTTTAGGGATCCCCTACGGCGATGTGGCTCTGCCAAGAACGCATTTTGAGAAAATCATCAGAAACGAATTGATCGTCCGGGGTTCCTGGAATTCCATATCTGCCCCCTTTCCGGGAAGTGAGTGGACGACCTCTGTAAACGGCATCAGCAGCGGGAAGATCAACGTTCAGCCATTAATCAGCCATAAAATTAGACTCAGCGAAGCCCCGGCCCTGTTTCCCCGACTCTGTAGCCGGGAAGAATATTTCATCAAAGTGCTGATCGGGATTGCGGATGCATGATTAATTACCCTAACGGCGCGTTTGAAACAGGCGGGGTGTTAAGTTGTCGTCGAGGAGGTTCGGGCTGCTCTGTTTAACTTGTTTCAGCATTGTTTTCTATGGGCAGAGCGCCCTAAGCTTTTCTGATTAAGGGCGCCGGGAGTTCTGTTTCAGAGGAAAAAGTCGGGTGTTGATCAGGGCGATATTCACCTTGACCTGCTCCCCGTTGATTAATACACCGCGATGTTAGTCATGTCTTCATAAGCCACATGAGGACATCCCCATGAAGAAGGGTTTTTCCAACGAACAGATCATCAGTATCCTCCGCGAGGCTGAAGCCGGGGTTTCTGCCCGGGAACTCCGTTAGCATGCCATTTCAGACGCTACTTTCTACAGCTGGCGCAAGAAATATGGCGGTATGGAGGTGCCCGAGGTTAAGCGCCTGAAGTCGCTTGAAGAAGAGCACGCCCGGCTCAAGAAGCTGCTTGCCGAAGCCATGCTTGGTAAGGAGGCACTTCAGGTGGCTCCGGGGCGAAAGCACTGACGACAGACCAGAAGCGGGAAGCCGTTGAGTTTATGTGTGATGCGACCGGTCTGTCGCAACGTCGTGCCTGCAGGCTTACAGATTTGTCCCTGCCGACCTGCCGCTATGAGGCTCAGCTTCCGGCGGCTGACGCAGATTTATCAGGGCGTATCACAGAACTGGCGCTCGAACGAAGGCGTTTTGGTTACCGGCGCATCTGGCAGTTATTACGCCGGGAGGGCCTTCACGTCAACCACAAGCGGGTATACCGCATTTACCACCTTAACGGCCTGAGTGTGAAGCGCAGACAACGTCGTAAAGGTCTGGCGACTGAGCGGCTTCCGCTTCTTCGCCCGGATGCGCCGAACCTGACATGGTCAATGGATTTTGTCATGGATGCACTTGCCAGCGGCCGTCGGATTAAGTGCCTGACTTGTGCGGATGATTTCACGAAGGAATGTCTGACGATCACCGCTGCTTTCGGTATTTCAGGCGTTCAGGTCACGCGTATTCTGGACAGCATCGCGCTCTTTCGTGGTTATCCGGCGACAATAAGAACCGATCAGGGGCCGGAATTTACCTGCCGCGCGCTCGATCAACAGGTCTTTGAGCATGGTGTGGCGTTGCGACTTATCCAGCCAGGTAAGCCAACACAGAACGGATTTATTGAGAGTTTCAACGGTCGCTTTCGGGATAAATGCCTGAATGAACACTGGTTCAGTGATATTCTTCATGCCCGGAAAATCATTAATGACTGGCGGCAGGACTATAACGAGTCCAGACCTCATTCATCGCTGAATTACCAGACGCCGGCTGAATTTGCAGCAAGCTGGAGAAATGGAAAATCAGAAGGTAAACAAACCGATATTACTCACTGACGGTTGTATCCGATAATACGCGCAGGTCAGCTCCGCTAATAAAATATTTAATTAAGCGCTGGCTTTTATTATGAAAAAAGCCGAATTTAAACATCCGGCTTTAATAAAGTTGGTTTTTGAAACGAGGCTAATAGCAGTAATCAGCTTTCCTGCCAGCTGGCTTCAACATCGGAGCGGGATTTAGACAGAATGACTTTGTTGTCATTAACTTCTTTTACCCAAGCCAAAGGAATAATGTGGTGATGACCTTCTGCATTCGGATCGCTTTTGGCCAGCTTGATTTTATCTTCGCCTTCCAGATGATCCACGACGCCCACATGTTCGCCATCTACGTCAACAACCTGTGCATGATCAAGAATCTCAGATTTATTAACCATAATTTCTCCTTAAAATAAATTACGCTATTTTAAAATTTTAGTGTTGTTAACACACACTATAATGTTAGCGCAGAAAATAAATACTGCACAAAAAAATCATTCTTTCGACTGTCTACTGATGAGACTCATACTTATACCTCCTGATAGACTAAAATAAAAATTTTTAAAGTAAAAAGAAAAATGCTGTAAAAAACCTTCAAAGCGTTACAATATCTCATAAAATTACATATTTTTTTATGTATATTATCGTTTTATATAATAAGCATGCTTTCCGTTTTTCAGAGGCGGATGGCCTGTTTGCACTGAATGCGTAGATATTGATTGTGTACTGATTTAAACAGTGCATATCTTTTAGGTTAAATTCCTATTTAATAAATATTAAGGGCGTTTAGGTCGGCGTTTTTTGGTTGTGCCGTTACGACATGATAGTGTCGTTTGGTTTTTTCGGCGGCTGCGGATCCGCGCAGCGGAGCAGCAATGTTTGAAAGGAATAGCATCCGGAAACATGCCTGCAAGCAGGCCATTGCCAGATTATATAGCAGACCGACCGGACCGGTCTTTTTGACGCGCGATCCAGGAGTATTCCGGTATTCGCGTCTGTAACGCTGAATATAATCTGCCCGCGCTTGTAAGAGCGTTGGTAAATTTTTGCTTTTTTCGGGCCGGCCTTACTCCGGCCCGCTTTTTATAAGGCTTTTGTCGTTTCTCCTGAGGTAACGTCCCATTAAAAAAATGACGTTTTGTTCGTCACTCTCTTTCTCCTCACTGAAAGTTATTTGCCGATAAATCACCGGCAACCGATGGTTCAGCATCGGGGATGCGCTCTCGCCGCCTCAGCGTGATGCGCGTTAATTCCGATGGACGTCCTAATCGCACCGCCATTCCTGGCCAGAGCGCCGTCCCGTTATTGACATAAAGCTGCATGCCATCCACATCATAAAGGCCTGAGACAAAGCCGCCGTTAGGTTTGGCGAACAGCCGGTCGAAACCGGCAATCAGACCGCCATGGGTATGGCCAGATAACTGCACATCAATAGCCTGAACCGCGCTCTGGCGGGCATTGCGCGGCTGATGATCGAGCAATACCACCGGCGCGTTGACGGGCGCGTTTTCCAGCGCTTTGGCAAGGTTCGGGCCGATCGCGCCTCTTCTTGAGGCAGAAATATCCGGCACGCCGACAACCACCAGTTCTGCTTCGCCCCGTTTGATGACCGTATGACTGTTGTCCAACGGATTAAGCCCCAGCGAGGCCAGATGGCGGGTCCAGCTTTCCTGCTCGAAGAAATATTCGTGATTGCCGGTGATGGCAAACACGCCGTCTGGTGCATGCAAACCCCTTAGCGGCTCCACGTCGGCTCGTCGGTTGTTCAGCGTGCCGTCAATCACATCGCCCGTGATAACGATAAGGTTAACGTTAAGCGAAAGCGCCTTTTTAACCAGCGCGGCGGTCCAGGAGGCGTTATGTAGTGGTTTACTGAATTT